>NZ_JAENRR010000023.1 GCF_016612505.1 Carboxylicivirga marina | reverse complement strand
ACCAAAAAATTGCATTGGAAAGCGCTAAACATCATTGCTTTTTGCATTATTCTTCTTAGACAACTTTAAACAACTTCCATTAATATGAAGCTAGATATCATTGACATTTAATCACATATTGCTCAACATTAATTGTCATGTCAAAGATATCTCATCGTATATTGACGGCATCTCTATAGATATATCACATAGGAGCAGATACAACAAAAGGACATGTTGCCATGTCCTTTTTACTTTAATAACGGTATGCTATATCTTTATTCAGCTATAGCTGTTCTTTTACGCCCAGGAAAACGAGCTGATAGCTCCTCTACTTTTTCTTTGGCTCCCGGATGTCCCATCTTGGCGGCATTCTTCATCAGGCTATAAACCATTAATGCTGTTTTATAAGCCTCGCTGCCTGCCAGGGCATAGGAATCGTCAATGGCCGAGTTAATGGCTTTTACCTGGTATTCAAACGAACGAAGCATTTCAATGGCATTTACATCACTCTCAAAAGCCTGCTGCTCAATAAAGGAACTTAACAAACCATTTTCCTGACGTGATATTTCGAGTGCTTTTTCAACAAAGGCCACCGATTTATCACCCATAATCAATAAATCACGTTTGTCGCCTTTATTTAAAACAGCCAACTTAGGCATTAGTACATTGTTTAAATCCGCTAAGGCTTGCTTAATGGTTGCTTTCTCTTCATCGGTTAACTGTAGGTCAAAAGTGTTTTCTTGCATTGTTTAAAATTTAAATAGTTAATAATTACACCAGTAAATTAAACAATACACTTCATACTATCTCAAACTTTTTATATGATAAGTATCATCTTGACTTTACAACATTTCTTTTGTACTGGGCAAACGATTATTGTACGGGTCTTTACGAATGGCCGCTTTAATTGCCTTAGCTAAAGCTTTAAAGATACCTTCTATTTTATGGTGTTCATTTCGGCCTTCGGCTTTGATATTCAAGTTACAGGCAGCCGCATCAGCGAAACTCTTGAAGAAATGATAGAACATTTCGGTAGGCATATCGCCAATCATCTCTCGCTTAAAGTCAGCTTCCCATACTAACCATGAGCGTCCACCAAAGTCCAGGGCCACTTGTGCCAGACAATCGTCCATAGGTAAGTAAAAACCATATCGCTCAATGCCTCGTTTATCGCCCAAGGCTTTTTTAATGGCTTCACCCAAAACGATGGCCGTATCTTCAATGGTATGATGCTCGTCTACCTGCAGATCGCCATCTACTATAATGGTTAAATCACAACCTGAGTGACGACCAATCTGCTCTAGCATATGGTCAAAAAAGTTGAGACCAGTATCTATGTTACAGATTCCTTTTCCATCCAGATTGATATCGACCTTAATCTTGGTTTCAGCTGTATTGCGTTCAATGCTTGCAGAGCGTTCAGTCGAAAATAAGAAATTGGCAATAGCACTCCAGCTGGTTGATGCCAGCGCACAAGCTTCAGTCAAAGATGATTGTGTCAACTCAGAAGCTGCAGCTTGCTCTTCTTTTAGAAAAATAGCTTTACATCCCAGGTTACTGGCTAACTCAACATCGGTAATCCGGTCGCCCAACACAAAAGAATTGGCCAAATCGTAATCGCCATCAATATATTTGCTTAACAGACCTGTTCGTGGTTTACGCGTTGGGGCATTATCCTCGGGAAACGAACGATCAATCAATATATCAGAGAAGGTTATCCCCTCGTTTTCTAAAGCCTTAAGCATCTTGTTTTGAGCAGGCCAAAAAGTATCCTCGGGAAAGGAATCAGTGCCAAGTCCATCCTGATTGGTCACCATCACCAGTTCAAAATCCAACAAATCAACCACCTTCGATAAATTCTGAAATACACCCGGATAAAATTCCAATTTCTCCAAACTATCGACCTGAAAATCTACAGGAGGTTCCAGAATTAGCGTTCCGTCGCGATCTATAAAGAGTATTTTTTTCATTTTAATAAGTATCAAGATGAAGTATCAAGTATTAAGATGATTAAAAACTGCATACAATCTTAAGGCCTGATACATATGTCTATTTTTCAAACATCGTTAATGCCTCCAATAACAAGCTATTCTCAGCAGGCTGACCAATGGTAACTCTTAAACAACCCTCGCACAACGAAACCGACGAACGATCGCGAATGATTATCTGTTTGCTCACCAGGAAGTCATACACAGCTTTTGGTTCATTGACCTTTATCAATAAATAATTCGCATCAGATGGATATACTTTTGCAACAAAACTTAAGTCGGCTAATGCGACCTGCATATTATCGCGCTCAGCCAATAATTGACTCACCCAATATTGTTTGTTGCTTTCATTGTCTAATAGCTCCAAGGCTTTTTCTTGTGTGAGAACATTGATATTATAAGGGTACTTGATATTACTCAACACCTCAACAATATCACTTGATGCAAAGGCCATTCCCAAGCGAATACCCGCCATGCCCCAAGCCTTCGAAAAGGTTTGTAAGATAACCAGGTTAGAATAATCAGACAATTTGGACAACAAGCTTTTCTCCGGAGCAAAATCGATATATGCCTCGTCGAGCACAACTATTCCATCAAAACGTCTGAGCAAATCCAAAATATCTACTTTCCTAAAGCAATTACCAGTAGGATTGTTGGGTGAGCAAATAAACAGCAGCTTCGTATTATCATCACAAGCTCTTAGCAAGCCCTCAACGTCCAACTCAAATTCGTCAGTCAGCAATACCCGGCGAACCTCTACATTATTAATATCTGCCGCTACCTGGTACATGCCGTATGTTGGATCGATAGACACCACATTATCGATGCCCGGCTCGCAAAATGCGCGAAAGAGTAGATCAATAGGCTCATCGCTGCCATTTCCCAGAAATATATTTGTATCTGATACGCTTTTAAATTCAGAGATTTTCTGTTTCACCTTTCGCTGATATGGATCGGGATAACGGTTATATGGCTGATTAAAAGGATTCTCATTGGCATCCAGAAAAACAGCTGCTTCGCCAGTGTACTCGTCACGCGCTGACGAGTATGGCTTGAGGTTCTTAATATTGGGTCGTATGAGTTGATTAAGTGGTTTCATTGTTTAAGTATCTATATTAAAGCATCAATTCCAAGACTATTTATAAGCTGTAAATCATGTAGTGCCTGATGTCTTAACTATTATTCATTTTCTTTAAGCGGATAGACACTGCATTTTTATGCGCCATTAATTGCTCAGCCTCTGCCATTACTTCAATGGATGGACCAAGCTTAGCCAAACCAAATGCACTAATTTTCTGATAGGTTATCTTCTTGGTATAACTATCGAGATTAACACCGCTAAATGCATTGGCATAACCATGCGTTGGTAAAGTGTGATTGGTTCCTGAGGCATAATCACCAGCACTCTCAGGCGAGTAGTTGCCCAAAAATACAGAACCGGCATTTACCACCTTATTAGCTAATTCCTCATCATTGCGCATGGAGATGATTAAGTGTTCCGGGGCATAATCATTACACATCTCTAGCATTTCATCAGTACTTTTGAGTACAATCAAACGACTATTATCAAGTGCTTTAGCGGCTATTTCCTGTCGTGGCAGTTCCGCCAATTGCGTTTCAACTTCCTGCTCCACCTCAACCAGCAAACTTTCTTTATCTGTCACAAAAATCACTTGCGAATCAGCGCCATGCTCAGCCTGCGACAATAAGTCAGATGCAATAAAAGCAGCATCAGCACTATCATCGGCCAGTACCATCACTTCCGAAGGCCCGGCTGGCATATCAATGGCCACATCTTTTAAGCTTACCAACTGCTTGGCAGCTGTTACAAATCGATTACCTGGTCCGAATATTTTCGAAACAGAAGGCACCGACTCACTCCCGTAAGCCATGGCACCAATTGCCTGAATACCACCTAACTTAAAAATACGATTAACACCCACCAGTGATGCAGCATACAGAATAGCAGGATTTACCTTTCCACTTTTATCTGCCGGCGTACATAAAACCACTTCGTTACAGCCTGCAATCTTTGCCGGAATGCCTAACATCAGGACAGTAGAAAACAAAGGTGCCGTTCCACCAGGAATGTATAAACCAACCGTTTCGATGGCGATAGATTTTTGCCAGCATTTAACGCCTGGCATGGTTTCCACTACCTCTTTGTTAACTTTTTGCGCTATGTGAAATGTTTCAATATTTTGTTTGGCAACTAGAATCGCATTCTTGAGGTCACTACTAACTTGCATGCAAGCGTCATCAATTTCGGCCTGCGATACTTCAAGATTTGTTAACTCAACACCATCAAACAAACGGGTATACTTTTTAAGAGCAGGATCTCCGTTGCGTTTCACATCTTCCAAAACACCACGTGCTGTATCATAAACATCTTCCAAGCCATTGTCGGGGCGTTCCAACAACTTTTGCCATTCTTCTTTTGGGGGATAAAGTACTTTTTGCATCTTTTTAATATTAGCTGATAGCTTCTGGCTGCTAGCTTTTAGCTATTCCCATTCAAGGGAAATTACACATTGAAATTGTCTTAGACCTTGGGTTTTATAGAATCATTTTCTCAATAGGAACAACGAGTAAACCTTCGGCACCTAGCGCTTTGAGTTGTCCAATAATCTCCCAAAACTTTTTCTCCTTAATCACCGAGTGTACTGAACTCCATCCACTTTCGGCCAATGGTAAAACAGTTGGGCTTTTCATGCCTGGTAGTATTTTAACAATCTCATCTATCTTATCGTTCGGCACATTCATTAAAATGTATTTGTTTGAATTAGCAGCCATTACAGATTCGATTCTAAAAAGCATCTCATCTAACAGTGCCTGCTTCTCTGGTGAAAGATTAGCACCAGCTACTAACAAGGCCTCTGACTTCATCACCACTTCTACTTCTTTCAGGCGATTGGCTACAAGCGTACTTCCCGAACTTACGATATCAAATATACCTTCGGCCAAGCCAATGCCAGGTGCAATCTCAACCGAACCAGCAATCTCGTGAATTTCGGCATTAACCTTCTGCTCTTTAAAATACTTTTCTAAAATAACCGGATATGAAGTAGCCACTTTCTTTCCTTCAAAGAATTGCAGTCCTGTATAATCTTCAGCCTTAGGTATGGCCAATGATAAGCGGCACTTACTAAAACCTAAGCGTTTGGCAATTTTCAACTCAAATCCTTTTTCGGCCATTTCGTTTTCACCAACAATCCCTATGTCAGCTACATCATCGGCTACTGTTTGTGGTATATCATCATCGCGTAAAAACAATACCTCAATTGGAAAATTAGGAGATGAAGCCACCAGTTTTCCACTTCCAACATTAAACTTTATGCCGGCTTCTTTCATTAATTTCATTGAGTCTTCGTTTAAACGACCTTTCTTCTGCAGAGCAATTCTTAACTTAGTTTCCATGTTATGTTTGTTTATTAATTTATAGCTAAAAAAAGGCTTACCCATTATGGATAAGCCTTGTAAGTTGTCAATTTCAGATACCACAATCAGCTCATCCGGATGAATAAGTAATGATGATGGTGAATATGAAATTGTAATGTTGTCATTGTCTATTTTAAATAAAAAAAGGCTTATCATTTCTGATAAGCCTTTGTTGATATTTTATTTTTTACACATCAAGCACCGCCTACCAGTTTTGGAAGTTATAATGATGATGGTGATGTATAAAATTTGTCATGTCTTAATGTTTAATCCGATACAAATGTAGTGTCATTATTTACAATTACAAATATATTAGCAAATAAATCATATTAATTAAAAGTTAATTGACATATATCAGCTTTTGAAAGAGCGCTCAAATGCTGCATATTGCTGGTCAGAGCCTTTTATATGATTCACCAGCCAATCCTTCAAAAAATTAGTTACCTCAATGGATAAAATCAATTTTTCACCGCGCAGGCGTTCTTAGTAACTACTTACTTTAGCAACAAATGACTGATGCAATTCCTTGTGTTCAGACAAATTCGGGTAATTCATTCTAGCCATATATTCTTCTTCATTAGCGAAATGAGTTTTGGTATAATCAACCAGGCCAAGAATTAGCTCTTCAAGCCTCTTTTTAGGTGAATTGTCTTTAATCCCCTTATAAAAGTTATCAATCAGCGCAAATAGCTGTTTGTGCTCATTATCAATTACAGTGCTATTTACCGATAAATCATCTGTCCATATAATTTGTTCATTTTGTTTTTCAACAGTCAAAAATAAAACGAACGCTTAAAACACAAAATAAATAAGTAATGGATTACCTTTTTCTTTTACCAAATACGCCCTCACCACAATTAATGATAACATAGATATGATGAGTGTGAAATTTTGAATCCACTTTTGTTTGCTTTACTTTCGACAAACAATTCCAATTAATAAAAATTCGATTCTAGATAAGAAGTATAAGCCTGATATATTAAAACGTACAACAATGGAAATAAAGCAGCATATTCCTAATTTTTTAACCAGCCTAAATGTATTATGCGGTACATTAGCCATCTTTTTTGCCTTAAATGCCAGCATCGACCTATCCTTATGGCTGATTTTTGCCGGTGCATTATTTGATTTTAGCGATGGATTTGCCGCGAGAGCACTTAAGGCTTATAGCGAGATGGGAAAAGAGCTTGACTCACTGGCCGACTTAATTAGTTTTGGCGCTGCTCCGGCAGCTATTTGGTCAACAATCATAAAGTATCAATTAACTGGAAGCTATGATACAGACTTTTTTACTTTATCGTTGCCGCAACAGGTATTAACCTTATTGCCTTTTACAATGGTTGCTTTTGCAGCCCTTCGTCTGGCCAAATTCAATATTGACACGCGTCAAACAGAGAGCTTCCTGGGGTTAACCACTACCGCTACAGGGATTTTCACGGCTGCATTTGCCTATAAGTTTATAGAGACGCCGGATTGGTTTACATGGCTGTCACCAACATTCATTCTTATAATGATAGGCTTTTTCTGTGCGATGCTCATTAGTGAAGTACCAATGTTTTCGCTGAAGTTTAAAAACATGAAATGGGCTGAAAATAAGGAACGCTTTGTATTGTTATTTCTGGCAATTGTATTTATTGCATTGTTAGGTGTGGGAGGAATAGCTGCAGTTATTTTATATTATATACTTGTTTCAACAGCCAAATGGATACTTGGTATAAAATAAAAACTCATAATATTTAAATAAAAAACCCGGTGTTATTCGCACCGGGTTTTTTGTTTCTATTGATTATCTTTTTCTTCTTGCTTTTGGTTTAGTTTCTCAAATTTCTTGAGGCCAAATAACACTGAATAATAGCTCACCACAATTGTAAGTGGCAAAGCCAGATACCATAATATCTCATGTAAATATTTCATAATTCATCAAATTAATAAACGTGAACATCACCTGATTTCATCTCATCTTCATCAATTGGTTTATTATTCATGGCTTTCCAAACATACCAGATATAGCCAAAAACAAAAGGAACCATTAAGGACACGTAGCTCATAGCTGTTAAAGTAAAATGGCTCGAAGATGAATTTTCAATCGTTAACGAACTCTGCAAATCATAGGTCGAAGGGTAAAATGCCGTGTTGTTAAAGCCTGCAATCAAAAACATACTGAATACTGTTAATACAGTTCCAATTCCTGATGCCCAGATACCCTTTGTACAATCATTGCGCAAAATACTTGCTCCAATTCCTAATAAAACACCTACAACACCAAGTAGAAATAAAATCAACACTAAGGGCATAGCAAGTAAATTTCTGAAATATTTATAGGGTTCCATCAGAACTTCCTTAGTTTCTGGATTAACTGCGAAACCATCGCGTAGCATTAACCAAACCACAAAAGTCAAAAAGAAAACCAAAAATGGAATGGTATTGATAAGCAAATGCTTTTTAGCTCTGCGAAATACCTCATCGTGCTTAACACTATTCATAAAATACATTAGCCCAAGTACCCTCGCTAAAAAGAACACTGCTAATCCTAAAGATAGGTTATGCAGATTAAGCGCCGCCTCTAAGCCATGCGATTTTAATTCCCATTGCGACTGATTCATGTCATTGACCGAAAATGCCGAACCTGTAAAAAATGTTGCTACTGCTGTTCCAATCAGAATAGTACCTAATAAGCCATTAATTAATAAGAAGGTTTCATAGGTACGTGCTCCAAACACATTATTTGGTCGCGACCGAAACTCATAGGCGATGGCCTGTAGTACAAATGCAAACAAAATAGCCATCCAAACCCAGTAAGCACCTCCAAAGCTTGTACTATAGAATAAAGGGAACGAAGCGAAAAAAGCACCTCCGAATGTTACCAATGTTGTAAAAGTAAACTCCCATTTTCGTCCGAGTGTGTTTACCAATATGGTACGTTCCATGTTCGTTTTACCAATTGTATAAATCAATGTTTGCCCGCCTTGTACAAACATTAGAAAAACAAGTAAGGCAGCTAGTAGCGATACGATTATCCACCAGTATTGCTGTAAAGCTAAATGTGATAAATCTCCAAACATTACTTGTGCCCTCCTTCTTTAGGTCCGTTTTTAATTTGTTTTACCATTATCTTCACTTCGGCCACTGCCAATGCTACAAATGTGATTGTAAACAACCAGAACGTTATCATTACTGAACTAGTGTCTATCTTCGAAACTGCAGTCATAGTAGGCATTAGGTCCTGAATAACCCAAGGTTGACGACCTACTTCAGCAACAATCCAACCTGCCTGACTGGCTATGTATGCAAGAGGAATGGTCCACAATGCCGTATAAAGCACTACTTTGTTTGATTCCAGTTTTTTACGATAAATCAACCAAAGCACCACCATAAACAACAACATAAAGTGTCCGCCCAAAATTACCATTATGTGGAATGCATAGAATGATAAGGAGATAGGTGGTACTATTTTAAACGCATTTAGTTCAAGTTGCTCTGGATTAGGATCATAATAATTTCCATAGCCAAAATATCGGAAATAATTATCAAGCCATTCTTTATCATCGAATTTTGCCTTTAGTCGTGCGTGCTCAGCATCGTCATGCCCTTTTGCATCTTTAAAGGCTCTGAGCGTTTGTTGTGCTTCATAGCCACGCAATATCTTCTCTTTATATGACATGATATTGTATTCTTCATTACCAAGTACCAAATCTTTAATACCTGGTACAAAAGCATCTACTTTAAGAAAAGCCAGATATGATAACATGTTAGGAATCTCAATTTTCATTAAGAACTCCTGATCAGAACCACGATGCATAGGATCATCATGCTCTTTACCAAATAAACCGATTGCAATAAGGGGTGCCTGTGTTTGTCCTTCATAAAGAGATTCCATGGCCGCAAATTTCATCGGCTGTGTTTTCGCAACATCACGAGCAGACCCATCACCAGATGCCACTAGCATCACCGAAGAAACAAAACCAAAAATTGCAGCAATAACAATGCTTCGTTTTGCAAACAAAACATGTCTCTTCTTTAATAAAAACCAACTACTTATTCCAACGACAAAAACAGCGGCTAGCACGTAGCCCGATGTTGTCGTGTGCAAAAATTTTGTAACAGCACTAGGTGATAAGAAAACATCCCAAAAACTTTCCATCTCATTACGGGCTGTTTCCGGATTAAACCTCATACCTACCGGATTTTGCATCCAGGCATTTGCTACAAGTATCCATAATGCTGATAGATTAGCACCGGCAGCTGTTAGCCATGTAGCAGTCAGGTGAAACCTCTTACTCACTTTATCCCACCCAAAAAACATAACAGCTATAAAGGTACTTTCCATAAAGAAGGCCATTATACCTTCAATAGCTAAAGGTGCCCCAAAAATATCACCAACAAACCAGGAGTAATTTGACCAGTTGGTACCAAATTCGAATTCCAGAATAATGCCGGTAGCAACACCAATGGCAAAGTTAATCCCAAAGAGTTTCATCCAGAATTTTGTGATCCGCTTCCATTCCTGATCTCCGGTTTTAACATACATCGTCTCCATAAAGGCGATTATAAAACTGAGTCCCAAAGTAAGTGGAACAAACAACCAATGGAACATGGCTGTGAGTGCAAATTGAGCCCTCGACCAATTGACGAGCGACAAATCAATGTTCTCTAACATTTCTTAATATATGTGATTACTGACTAATTAATTCTTCGATGACATGATTGGCGCGCTCTTCATCAGTATCGTACCTGTTTTTAAGTGTATCCCTAAAAAAGAACAATCTTAAGATGGCAAACATAATGAACAGCTTCACTAAGATAATTACCCATAAAGTACGCGCCCAAGGTGAAAGACTTTTAAATCCCTCTAAATAAAACTCATAAATCTTTTTAAAAACTTTCATTCTTCTTCTAATCAACTTCTCTATTGCAAGAGCAAAATACTCACTTTTAGTAGAACAAAACACGATAAATGTCGCTTTTACCAAACAATAAATACAACCGATTAAGTCATTTAATTCTTTTCAATAAATGTGAAAAAAAATTAAATTTTTCACTTAACAATCATTTAAAACTGATTATTAATGAGTTAAATATTCAAATTAATCCTTACTAAATGGTTAAATGTGATTAATTGACCTCGAAATTCATTAAACAAATTTGGAAGTTAAAACGATTTTGTTCATCTTTACTTTGTATTTGAGTATTTAATTACCTCTTTGCCTTTTAATATTGAAATACAGAGAATCAGTTGCATTAAAGAACAATATTAACTAAATTATATCTGATTTTTAAAAATACAATTGTTGAACACCCGAATAATTGTGTCGAAAGAAATCAGAATTGTTAAACAAAAACCCAAAAAGATGACCGCAGAACAATTTAACCATCGATTATTGGGGCTTCAACAGAAAATGTTTAGCTATGCTCTTACATTAACGGCTAACGAAGAAGATGCCCACGATTTAGTACAAGAAACAAATTTCAGAGCCTTATCATCACGCGAAAAATTTGTGATGAACACCAACTTCTCGGCATGGATGCACACGATTATGCGCAATTCGTTTATTAACAATTATCGCAGAAAGTACAAAATGCGTCAGGCACCAATGTTGGTAGATGAAGTTAATTACCTCTCTAATAAGTATTACACGGTTGACACACCTGATGTGATTCACTACACTGGTGAAATAAGAACACAAATGGGTAAGCTTGAAGGTGAATTTAAACAGCCATTAACCATGCATATGGAAGGCTATAAATACAAAGAAATTGCTGAGCAGTTAGAAATGCCGATTGGTACAGTAAAAAGCCGCATTTTCTTTGGCAGAAAGAAACTACAAAAGATGATTGAATTAGCCATTGACTAATTCATCTACAATATTAAACCCATAAAAAAAGGTAAGCCGCATTGGCTTACCTTTTTTTTATCATGTTTTTTCTTTATTGTGAGATATTTGCGGCAGCTTTTCCCGCTTCCTCAATAATAGAAACGATTGAGATATCCTCCTTCAGGCTTTCCTGCATCCAGGCATTAGGTGTTATAGAACCTATTTTGAACAAACGTTCTACTTCAGGTGCAAAATCGGCTGTTTTTAAATATTGCTCAACCTGAAACTGAATCAGGTGACCAAAGGCATAATTCGACAAATAAATTGGGCTATTTATCATATGTGAATAAATCGCTAAAATAGGCTGGTCTTTAATACCAAATACCGGCGCATAAAATTCATTCCAAATATCAACAGCAATGTCTTCAACTGCTACTTTAAGTTGTTCTGCTGTAGCATCAGGATTTGCGTATAACCAAAGCCACATGCGTTGATCCAATAATGATACACCCATAATTTCGTATGTAGACCAGAAATTATCTAAAGTTTGTAAAGCGTCTTTCTCCGGATTATCATTCTTCATATCCAATAACTCCAAATCGCGTTTTTGGAAAATGAAAGCTAAAGCTTCAGTAAATGCAGTATTTGGAACTCCATTTAACATGTAGTAATCAACATCGTACAATGAAATTGTTTGCTCAACATTGTGCCCAAATTCATGAATTGCAATATTATAGCCTTTATAATCCATGCCCGAATCAGGAATTCTTGTTCGAAGATGAGCTGTTTCCCCTTTCATAGAAGCTCCCCAGGCATGACCAGAACCGCGTGCCGGATCAACATCAATACGATCAGATAAAAATTGAGCCTTCTCTTTAGTAAAACCAAGCTTCAAAAGTAAGTTTGCCAAATCATCATCCAAAGCCTTTGCATTTGGGTATCGTGTACGAGTAATCGTGTTTAAGGCATCCTCATCAATTGAGCTACGTGCTTTAAAGCCATCGTACCAAATATCCCAAGGCTTTAAATCGCGACCTAAACGTTTTTTAATTAACTCACCAACTTGCTTCAGTTCTTCGGAAGACATAAATTCCGTAAAGAGCTTTTCGGCATCGGCCTGAGTTATTTCCATACCTCCGGCAAAAGCGCGTTTAACAGCTGTATTTAATGGCGAAAACTCATCCATCTGACGCATAGCGTGAAAATTATTGATGATTTGCTGGTAACGATCATTTCCTTCATTCGTCAGTTCTACCGGCTGCCCATCTTTGAACGTTTGATTTGTTTCCGGGTTCCATTGATACTCTCCGCTATTAATCACTTTCTGCGGAATGGTTTGGTTAATGATACGCTTCATCACTTCATACACCATACCTTGTAATTGAACCCCATCTGCACCTTTGCTATAGTGTGATTTAATTTCATCGCGCAAGTTCCAGTGCGACAACAATACCATGTCTTCAGGAAAATAGGTTTTCATGTCATCATCAACCAATTGTCCCATATAGATATTGTAATTAGCAATATACATTTCAGAGGCAGAACTTATTTCAGAAACGTTCTGAAGAATCTCGGCTGGAACACGAGCAGTAAAGACATCGCCCATACGCGCATATGCCCATTCTTTGCGTGACCAGCTGGCAGCATTCTGCTCTTTTTCAGTTAGTGTATAATAGGGGAAATTTAAGGCTATGTTAAAAGCCAGTTTATTACGATACAAATCTGAAGTTAAATGCGAACCAGCACTAAAGCCACCAAAGGCTTTATCAATGTCAATTATATCGCCCATTGGCTCGTGAAGCGGACGTTGTAAGTCAAGGATAATCTTATTAAAGTGACCATACAAAATCTCCAGGTTTCGACTGACCTTATTAAACATGAGTTCTTTTTGCATTTCATCTGCAATAAAGTATGCCTCACAAAAAGCCTGAAACTCAGCTTCAGTACCATCTACATTACGCCATAGCGATGCAGCATGCTTTACGCCACGTGCCAATAAATCAGCATCGGCCACATTATGCATGTTTGTTAACTTGTCGATTGTCGCATCAACAGTAGCAGCTGTTATATTAGCTACTTCTTTTTGCTGTGTATTGCTATCTGAATTGTAGCAAGACGAAAAAATTATCGCCATAATCAGCAGTGTTAAATAATTTTTCATGTGATTTGATTTGAAAAGAACAGATTGTTTAGCCTCAAATCTATAAAAACCAGATGTATAATAACAGAACATTTGGCATAGTTTACCAAATGCTCTGTTTTAATTCTATATGGCCTCTTTCTTCCATCGACCTTTCTTAAACAAGTAGGCAGCCATTAATGTCATGCACGCTTCGGCAATTATTATGGCATAAAAAGCACCATCTTCTTTCAATCCTAAGTGCATGGCCATAAGGTAGGCCAATGGTATTTCAATCATCCAGAATGCCACAATATTGATGCGAGTTGGAGTTCGCGTATCTCCAGCTCCATTAAATGCTTGAGTCATCACCATACCAATACCATAAAATCCAAAACCATAAGCAACTATTCGCAGACACTTAATACCCGCATCAATGACAGCCTGGTCATCGCTAAAAAGCTGTACAAACCAATCGGGAAATATAATGAAGAGAAAACTCAAACTCACTAAAAATATCAGGTTGATACGCGCAACACCCCAAACAGCTTTTTCGGCGCGTTGAGATTGATTCGCTCCTAAATTCTGACCAACTAAAGTGGCGGCGGCATTACTTAAACCCCACGATGGAAGCAAGGAGAATATTATAATGCGGATACCAATGGTATATCCGGCTAATACCTCACTTCCAAAATTTGAGATGATGCGAACTAAAAATATCCAGCTTGAAGTGGCAATTAATGATTGAGCAATACCACCAAGTGATATTTTTACTAAATGCGTGATACGCATCCAATCAACACGTATCGCTAATCCGGATAGATTAACCCGACCATTACCTTTCCATAGAATGTACAATTGGTAAATGACCGCCAACCCTCTGCCAATATTGGTCGCAATGGCAGCACCTGCAACACCTAGTTCAGGGAATGGGCCAATACCAAAAATCAATAATGGATCGAGAATGATATTTAAACCGTTAGCAATCCACAACATACGCATAGCAATGGCCGCATCGCCTGCACCACGAAAAATAGCATTATTAATGAACAGGAGCATAATCACCACATTGCCTCCGAACATGATGGATGTATAAACCGATAATTCATCAACAATGGCAGGTGAAGCTCCCATGAGCCGCAATAAATCTTTGGCAAAAAAGACTCCGGGCACCGCAATAACCACCGAGATTACAAAACCTGTAATTATAGCCTGCATGGCCTCTTTGGAAGCTTCGCTTCTGTTTTTTTCGCCTATTCGCCTTGATACTAAAGCCGTGGTTGCCATACTCAAGCCAAAAGCAATGGCGTAAATTATAGTGAGTACACTTTCGGTGATTCCGACTGTTGCTACGGCATCAGCGCCTAATCGACCAACGAAATAGATGTCGACTACTGCAAATACCGATTCCATCACCATTTCTAAAACCATAGGAATAGCCAACAAAAAAACCGCCTTATTAAGTGGTATTTGTGTGTAATCCTGTGATGAACCAGCGAGGGCATCTTTAAAATCTTTCCAGATCGTACTCAATTGTTTCTTATTTATCTTTGATAATAGTATACTACTATTTTGCTTAGTCATCGTACTTTAATTTTTGTCGTAACCTAAACTTTGAACTGATTGTAAAACGATTAAATGATTTTACCGAATACGCGGGTGTGTTACAAACGCACACAATAGTTGGATAAACAGCTAGTGTCATCATAATGAATTCCTCCTTAGATAAATTGATAAATAAAAAATGAAATGAAATGAATTGATACAATGAGACGACCTTCTTAGAAGATATAGCAGACGCTATTGGTCGGATATGAATATATATTGCTCATTGTCATCATAATGATACAAAGTTGTGTTTAATAAACAACAAACACAAGTAGTTAGAATAAAAATTAAACAACTTTTAGTTACTTTGCTTCATTCAATATCAAAACCTAATAATATGCAAGACCAAAGTCGATTGATTTCCACAGTGAGCTATATCACCATTATTGGATGGATTATTGCTTTAATACTTCGTCAAAACGAGAACCCTAAAAGTGAATTAGGCTTGTTTCACCTGCGCCAATCATTTGGTATTATGGTGTTATCATTTGTAGCCTCATTTGCCAAAATTATATTGACAACTATATCATTGGGATTTATTGGCAATATTGTTGGGATATGCGTTTTTGCGCTTTGGTTGATTGGCTTAATTGGTGCCATTCAGGGTAAATTCAGCAAAGTGCCTTTTATAGGCGATTGGATTCAAGAAAATATGCGATTTGTAAGCTAATTACAAAAACAACCCACACCACTCTTCAAACTTCTGCGACTGATGCTCGCCATGTTTTCGCATTGACTTAATGATTTTATCAATGCTTTTGGCTTTAGTTAACTCACGACTTTTACTATAGAATTTATCAGCAAAACAAATGATTTGTTCTTCGATGGAAACAGGCACCATTTCGCGGTGTGGTATTGGAAGATTCTGCTGTTGAATATCTATAACGGAGAGGCCTGTACCTGTATGGCGCTCACAAACCAAACCATGTAAGGGGTAACCTTCCTTTTCAAGCAGTTCTCGCCCCAAATAACCATGGCAGATGTATGGATATGTTCCATTACAATGCAAATCGGGTGCCTTGGTCAAAAAGATGCCAATGTCGTGTAACATAGCAGCCTCAGACACAAATAAACCATCTGCATTGAGTTCCGGATGATTCGAAATAATATCCAGTGCCTTATCACGAACGGCTTTACTATGTTCGGTTAAGGTAACCCACAGAGGGCTACCTTCATCGTAATACTTATTAATTATACCAAGTGGATTCACTTTACTTATGTCGGCTTTTTAGTTCGCGAGCTAAATCCTCAATACGGTAGCCTTTGTGTGTTAACAATACTATCAAGTGATATAATAGATCAGCGCCTTCATACAAGAAGTTTTCGTCATCGTTGGCCATGGCTCCAATTACAGTTTCAATGGCTTCCTCGCCAACTTTTTGGGTGATGGTTCTTACACCTTTGGTAAATAGCTTGGTGGTGTATGAGCCTTCGGGCATTTCTTCTTTGCGCTTATCAATAAAATCCTGCAAGGTTTTTAAAAACTGTACATCATCCGCTTTATTCTCTTCACCCCAGCAAGTATCCGTGCCTTTGTGACAAGTTGGCCCAACAGGATTTACCTTAATCAATAAGGTATCATCGTCGCAATCGACAGCCATTGATACTACATTTAAAAAGTTACCAGACTCTTCTCCTTTGGTCCAAAGTCGTTGCTTTGTTCGCGAATAGAAAGTTACTTTTCTATCTAGCTTCGTCTTTTCATAGGCTTCTTCATTCATAAAACCTAGCATCAATACTTTATTGGTGGTGGCATCTTGTATGATGGCTGGAATTAGTTCGTTTCCTAGTTTTTGAAAATTCATGTTTTTAGCTATTAGAAGCTAGAGGCTAGAAACTAGCTCCCAGCAATCATTTTATATATTAATTATTCTCGGTTATCTTATTAATAAAACCTTGTATCATCCGACATTCTTCATCAACTTTATTTTGCAATTCTTCAAGCTCTTTATCGAAACCAACATAAAGCTCTTTAACTACCTCACATTGCGTATCTAATTCAAAGCTACTTCCTAAAGCTATTTGCAAGAAACGATTGAAATCTTTATCACTTTTCCGACTGCTTCCTTCAGCAATGTTTGATGGAATCGAGACAGAAGCTCTATTCATTTGTAAAATGAGATTGTATTTTTCGCTTTCGGGCAACTTCTTTGTTAATTCATATGTCTTCTTTACAATTTGAATTCCTTGTTGCCAAATCTTAAGCTTTTTATAGTTCTTCATAGGTGTTGTTTTTAAAGAGCTAACTTCTAGCCTCAAGCCTCTAACCTCTAGAAGCTTATAAGCGCATGGGAATTCCTTCTTTATTTAAGTAGGCCTTTAACTCTGGGATTGGGATCTCTTTGAAGTGAAATATACTTGCGGCCAATCCGGCATCTGCTTTACCATGAGTAAATACATCTTTAAAGTGCTCCATTGCACCCGCTCCTCCCGATGCTATAATCGGAATACTAAGTAGGTTGCTCATCTTCGCTAAAGCTTCATTGGCAAACCCTTGCTTTACACCATCATGATCCATACTGGTAAACAATATCTCACCAGCTCCACGTTCTTCACATTCCTTGGCCCATGGAAATAATAACTTATCTGTTGGAATACGACCTCCGTTAACGGTCACTACCCAATCATTGCCTTGCTGGTGTTTCGCATCAATGGCGGCAACCACAAACTGACTTCCAAAGTTCTGAGCTAAGTCATTTATCAATTGCGGATTACGAACAGCTGATGAATTAACTGATATTTTATCAGCACCAGCATTTAAAAGGGCATCGGCATCACTCAGCTCACTAATTCCACCTCCTACGGTAAATGGTATATTAATGTTTTGTGCAATTCGTTTTACTAAATCAACAAATGTTTTTCGTCCTTCGTGTGTAGCCGTGATATCCAGAAAGACTAGTTCGTCGGCCCCTTGTTCGGCATAAAGAGCACCGAGTTCAACCGGGTCACCAACTTCTTTAATCTCGACGAACTTGACACCCTTGACTGTTTGACCGTTTTTTATATCGAGACATGGAATGATTCTCTTCGCTAACATGCTTTTATAATTAATAAGTTCTTATGACTTCTGCCTTTTCTAAACAAACTTCTCCAAATCCATCAAATCAATCTTACCCTCATAAATAGCCTTTCCGAAAATCACTGCAGGTATTTTGGCTTCGGCTAAAGCTTCTATATCCGATAGATTACTAACACCTCCACTAGCTACCAAATACAGCTCAGGTAGTACTGTAAGAATTTCTTTGTAAAGGTCAATAGCTGGTCCTTGAAGCATACCATCTTTACTAATATCTGTGCAAATAACTTTCGTAATTCCTTTTTCAGTATAGGCTTGGATGTAGGGTATCAGTTCCTGATCGGTTTCTTCGAGCCATCCAGTTACAGCAATTTTGTTATCCTTCGCGTCGGCTCCAAGAATTATTTTATTGGAGCCGTACTTCTCAATCCATCCTTCAAACTCCTTAGGGTTTTTCACAGCAATTGAGCCACCTGTCACCATTTGTGCACCAGACTCAAAAGCAATGTATAAGTCTTCTGAAGTTTTAAGTCCTCCCCCAAAATCTATGATCAGATTGGTTTTTGATGCAATTCTTTCCAGCACCTTATAATTAATGATTTGTCCTGCTTTGGCACCGTCCAAATCAACCAGGTGTAATCGACTTATTCCATGGTCTTCGAACTCCTTTGCCACTTCAAGTGGATCCTCATTGTACACTTTTTTACTATTGTAATCGCCCTGACTTAGCCTTACACAATTGCCATCAATAATATCTATTGCCGGAATGATATCGATCTTTCCCATTCTATTTTAAAGTTTTAAAAAATTAGCCAATATACGCTCTCCAACCTCCCCGCTCTTTTCGGGGTGAAACTGAGTTGCATAAAAATTATCTCTCTGAAGAGATGAGCTATAAGGATGAATATAATTGGTAGTGGTGACTGTATGTTCTCCCATTGCCACATAATAACTATGCACAAAATAGACATATTCGCCTTCCAGAGAACTGTCAAAAAGCGGTGCCTTCACATTTGTAATCTTATTCCAACCCATATGCGGAATCTTAATGTTTTGCAGGTTAGTCTCAGGTAGTTGAAACTTCTTTACCTGCTCATCAAAAATTCCCAGGCAATCAACACTCCCCTCCTCTGAGAAGCTGCACATTAGCTGCATACCCAGACAGATACCTAAAACCGGTTGCTTCAGATTAATAATAACCTCGTCCAAACCGGTATTACGTAAAAAAGCCATTGTGGTACTAGCCTCACCAACACCCGGGAAAATAACCTTATCAGCTTCTTTTATTTTCTTAGGATCGGCTGTTACCTCAGCTTCATAGCCAAGGCGTACCAAAGCATTTGTAACCGAGCGAATGTTACCGGCATTGTACTTAATAATTACGATATTTTGAGTGTCCGGAGTCCGAAGTCCGGAGTCCGAAGAATCGTCCATCTTTTCAACCATTTTTATTTCAATTTAGACTTTAAACCTTTTAGCATCTTATCTATGGCTTCTAATTTCTCAATTAATATAACGAGCTGTTCATTTACTATAAAACCAACATTTCTCGCTATCTCTAATTGGGTTTGAACTTCATAATTTGAGCCCATGGCGATCGACATAAACCTAGCAAAATCACCATCAAACTTTCTACCAAAACCTTCAGCAATATTCGATGGGATTGATACCGAAGCTCTCCTTATTTGATTTGTCAAACCGAATTTTTCTTCCTCTGGAAAAGTCTTGGCCTCCTCATAAATTTCTGTAACCAAATCCATCGACTTCTGCCATACTATTAATTCTCTAAATGTTTTCATATAAGGTTAGTTAATAATTTCGGTGAAATACCAGCTATTGCTTCGGACTTCGGACTCATCGCTTCGGACTTACTCCATCTCCTCACCAATCCTCCTCACCAACTCTCCAAACTCTTCTTTATTAAATAAGCGGGTTAAGAAAATAATTTCACCCTCTTTATCTATTAAAACATTACGGGTTACACCGGATTTTTTATCGGCATATAAGCCAAAAATATCAGCATTATCATCTAATCCCATCGGATAAGTGATGCCTGTTGATTCGATCATCTCCAATGCTTTTTCTTTAGGCTCATCTCGGTCTACGCCAAACACCTTTAGACCTTTATCTTTAAAGGCTTGCCATATATCCTTTTCGATATGAGGCATCTCTTTTCGACAAACACCACACCAGCTGGCTGTAAATTGAAGCATCACAACACTTCCGCGCAAATCGGATAGTTTAACAATGCTACCATCTGTTAAAGTCATTTCAAAATCAGGAGCCGGATCACCAATCTTAACTATGTAACCGCGCTCATCTGGTGTTTGTGCAAAAACGGATAAACTTATTAATGTAATTGAGATAATTAATACAAACTGTTTCATGGGTTGAAAATAAAATTTGAAAATATTTTAGTTAGGCGAATATGATGGTTTTATTTTTATATACCAATGTCTTTCGTTCGATATGTGCCTGCACTGCTCTTGATAAAACCATTTTCTCAACATCTTTTCCTTTTTGAACCAGACTCTTTACAGTATCATGATGTGAAATCTTTACAACATCTTGTTCAATAATTGGTCCAGCATCCAAATCTGAAGTCACATAATGTCCTGTTGCCCCAATAAGCTTTACACCACGCGAGTGTGCTGCATGGTATGGCTTAGCACCTGCAAAAGCAGGTAAAAAAGAGTGATGAATATTGATTATCCTATCTGGGTATTGTGCATTAAATTCGGGAGATAAAATTTGCATGTAACGTGCCAACACAATAAAATCCACTTTATATTCACTACACAAACGAATCTGCTCTGCTTCTGTTTCTGCTTTGTTTTCTTTTGTCAGCGGCAAATGGTAGTATGGAATATCAAATTGCTTGGCCACAATCTCCAAATCTTTATGATTACTGATAATCAATGGAATTTCCACATTTAACTCACCGGCACTGTATCGAGCCAGTAAATCATATAAACAATGAGATGCTCGCGATACAAATATCGCCATGCGTGGTATTTGTGATGAAAAGTTAAGTGTCCAAACCATTTCCATAGGTTCTGCAATGGCTCGCGTAAAAACTTCTTCAATGGAATTAGCATCAATGGCAAAACCATCCAAATCCCATTCTACCCGCATAAAGAAACGCTTCTCTGCTCTATCGGTATGCTGATCGAGAAACAAGATATTACCATTATGGGTACTGATGAAATTGGTTACTCTGGAAACAATCCCTGGCTGGTCAGGACAGTGAATGCGAATGATAGCGGTGTTTTGCATTTTCTAATACTTTGTGTGATGTTGGTTAATGTTCGATAGTCTTTTGACTTTTACTTAATACTTTTAATAAATTCCTCTATTTTGCTGCCTTCAGCTCCATGTTCTCCAATGAGTTTTACAAAAGCACTACCTATTATAGCGCCTGAGGCATGTTGGCAAGCGGTTTTAAAAGTTGAACGGTTACTTATACCAAAACCAATCAGTCGTGGTGATTGTAACCCAATATTATTCACCCGATTAAAATAGTTAATTTGTCCCTGCTCAACTTCCTTTTTAGCACCTGTTACTGAAGCAGATGAGACGACATATATGAAGCCATTGCTATTCGCATCAATTAGTTTTATTCGTTCATCGGATGTTTGAGGCGTGATTAAAAAGATGTTGGCAATACCAGCCTCTTCGAATAACTCCAGGTACTTCTCACGGTATTCATCAAAAGGTAAATCTGGCAAGATGAGCCCATCAACGCCCACCTCTTTACATTTAGCAATAAAATTCTCAATCCCATATTTAAAAACCGGATTAAAATAGCCCATCAGGACAACCGGCATCGATATGGTTTGACGCATGTCTTTGATTTGCTCAAACAATCGTTTAATACTCATGCCATTTTCCAAAGCCTGCTCACTACTGGCCTGTATAGTTGGTCCATCAGCCAATGGGTCAGAGAATGGCATGCCCAATTCTACCAGGTCAGTGCCTGCATCCTCCAATGCCTTAAGTACTGGCAAGGTATCATCTATATTAGGATACCCAGCCGTAAAATACACCGAGCAAATATCTTTTTTATCTCTAAAAAGTTGTTGTAATCTATTCATAATTAAAATCCGAAGCGTTCCATATATGTTGCCATGTCTTTATCCCCTCTACCTGAAAGGGTAATCACAACTGAATCATTTTCACTAAAGGTCATTTTATCCAATGCCGCCAGGGCATGCGACGATTCAAGCGCCGGAATAATACCCTCCAACTGTGTTAATTGCAAAGCAGCATCTAAAGCCTCCTTATCGGTGGCCGACAGAAATTGCGCCCTGTTAGTATCAAACAAATGAGCATGCTGAGGTCCAATCCCCGGATAGTCCAATCCAGCTGAAATGGAATAAGGTTCAGTTATCTGTCCATCATCGCTTTGCATTAAGTAAGTTTTGCTGCCATGGATAATGCCCATATCGCCCAATGCAATGGTAGCCGCTGTTTCGCCCGAATCAACACCCATGCCCGAGGCTTCAACTGCAACCAGTTTCACACGTTCATCATCCAGAAAATGATAGAACGAACCCGCTGCATTACTACCACCTCCAACACATGCTATGACATAATCCGGATAGTCTTTATTGGTTTTCTCACTAATCTGTTGCTTTATTTCTTCGCTGATAACTGCCTGTAAGCGCGCTACCATATCTGGGTATGGATGTGGCCCCACCACCGAACCAATCAAATAAAAGGTATCTTCAGGATTACAAATCCAATCGCGCAAGGCTTCGTTAGTGGCATCTTTTAAAGTTCTACTACCTGACGTCGCAGCTTTTACTTCAGCACCAAGCATCTTCATACGTGCCACATTTGGAGCTTGTCGTTTAATATCCACCTCACCCATGTACACCACGCATTTTAATCCCATAAGTGCACAAGCCGTTGCCGATGCAACACCATGCTGGCCAGCACCAGTTTCGGCAATAATGCGCTCCTTACCCATGTGCTTTGCAATCAAAATTTGCCCAACAGTGTTATTAATTTTGTGTGCACCTGTGTGGTTTAAATCTTCACGTTTAAGATAAATATTGGTCTGGTATTTTTCGGATAATCGTTTGGCCAGATACAAAGGTGACGGCCGCCCTACATAATCTTTTAAAAGTGATTTGTATTCTTGTTGAAAAGCTGCAGAGCCAATAATGTCTTCATAAACCGCTTTAAGATTTTCGATGTTTGGATATAGCATCTCTGGTATGTATGCCCCACCGAATTGGCCATACATGCCATTCTCATCTGCCTGATATTTATTTCGTGTACTCATTAAGCTTCAGGTTTTCTAATATTATTGATAAAACCGGCCAGACGTTCAATGTCTTTCAATGCTGGTTCGGTTTCAAATTTACTGTTCACATCAATGGCTTTAAGATTAAGGCCTTTAATGCTGGTAATACTTTCAACATCATTGGGCCCAATACCACCACTCAAAAACACAGGGCGAGCATTGTTATATTGTTCTAATAATCGCCAATTAAATTTCGTTCCACTTCCACCAAAAGCTTTAGTTTGCGTATCAAATAAAAAATAGTCGCAATAATCCTGGTAGCGCCTTGTTATCTGAAAATCAAAATCATCATCGACACGAAACACTTTCATCACTTGCACTCCGGATTGTTTTATCAAGTAGCATAATTCAGGACTTTCGTCGCCATGTAGCTGTATTATGTCTAAGCCAAACTGAATGCGCTTTTCGTTAATAGTGCGCTCGCTGGCATTAACAAAAACACCTACTTTTTTAATACTGTTATCAAAATCGACATCGGGTGCTTGTGCAATGTAGCGTGGCGATTTCTCATAAAAGATAAAACCCATGTAATCTGGCTTTAGCTTTATGAGATCTGCAATGTTTTGCGCATTCCGCATTCCGCAAACTTTTATTTCGGGGGTTTGATTCATAACAGAACGATACTTAAGCGTTTTCCTTAATTCTAATGGCCTTGGCAAACGTATTAAAAGCCTGTGCCGGATTATCAGTCTTCATAAAGTTCTCGCCAATTAAGAAACCATCAAATCCATTCTTACGAAGAAAAAACACATCCTCGGGCGAATGAATACCACTTTCGGAAATCTTTAATTTATCATCAGGTAACGATGTCGCCAACTTTATAGATTGCTCCAGGTTTACTTCAAAAGTCTTCAGGTTACGATTATTAATTCCCACCACATCAACGAAGGGATTCAGTTTATCAGCCTCTTCGGGCGCATGTAATTCCATCAACACTTCCATTCCCAAATAATTAGCCAATGCTCCTAGTTCTTTGGCTTGATTAACATCCAAAATAGCCGCAATAAGCAGAATGGCACTGGCACCAATGGCTTTAGCTTCGTACACTTGGTATGGGTCAATAATAAAATCCTTTCGCAGAATTGGAATAGTCGTCACTCGACGTGCAGCCGTTAAATCGGCATTGCTGCCACCAAAAAACTGTGTATCCGTTAATACTGATAATGCAGATGAACCAGCCTGTTCGTAGCCCTTTGTGACATCTTCAACTTTAGATGTGCCGTTAATAATGCCTTTGGATGGCGATTGGCGCTTAAACTCAGTTATCACACCCGACCTCTCGGGACTGGCGATGGAAGTTTTTAACGAAGGCACCGGCTCATTAAACAAAGGCTGATCCATTAATTGTTCCTTTGAAACAGCCTTAAGAGCCTGCTGTACTTCAATCTTTTTTTGTGCGACTATTTTATCTAAGATGTTCATTTCTTTATGGGCTTATGACAAACTTAATAAGGTGGATAATACTTTAGCTGCTTTTCCTTCAAGCAACGATTGGCGGGCTGATTCAATATTCTGTTCTAATCCTTTTTCAGGATAATAGCAATTTAAGGCCAGTCCAGCATTGGCAATTACCACATTGTTTTTTGCCTCAGTGCCATTACCATTCAATACCGTTTTAAAAATTTCAGCAGCTTCAGGTACTGTGTTGCCACCAAATATTTCAGTGGGCTCAATTTGTTTCATACTAAAATCAGTAGGTGAATATATATGCTCACCAGAATTACTAATCGCTTTAAAATCGCCAGTCAATGAAACTTCATCATACCCATCTAAAGCGTGCACAATGGTATAGTTCTTATTGGTTTGCTGATAAATGTATTGATAAACACGCGCCAACTCCAGACTAAACACGCCCACCAATTGATTTTCGGGGAAAGAAGGATTCACCATTGGCCCCAGCATATTGAAGAAAGTTTTTAATCCCAATTCTTTGCGAATGGGTCCCACTGCCTTCATAGCCGAATGAAACAGAGGGGCATGCAAAAAACAGATGTTTGCCTGGTCGAGCTGTTCCTTCAATTTGCTTTCACTGTTTGTAAACTGATAGCCCAGATATTCCATTACATTTGATGAACCACACGACGATGAAACACCATAATTACCATGCTTTGATACTTTGGCACCAGCTCCGGCTACAACCAATGAAGCGAGTGTTGAAATATTAAAGGTGTTTTGTCCATCGCCACCAGTCCCACACATATCAATCGTTCTAAAATCGGATAAGTCGATGCGTAAACACAGTTCCAATAAAGCATCCCTAAAACCAGAGAGTTCTTCAACGGTAACGGGGCGCATCATAAAAACCGTGAGAAAAGCAACCACTTCTGATTTATTATAGCTCTCCTTAGCAATATTAAGCAATATCACTTTCGCTTCCTGTCGTGAAAGCGTTTTATGATTGAGTAATTGTTTTATGGTTTGTTTGATATTCATCTTATTAGTAGATAGAGGCTAGCGATTAGAAGCTAGCAAGTTGGTTAATCGTTTCATTTAAAGCTATTAATTATTTCCTAGAGGCTAGCATCTTAATGTTCTATCCAATTCCGAATCATCTCTTTACCATGCTCTGTAAGCACCGATTCGGGATGAAACTGCACGCCATGCACATCGTATTGTTTATGCATTAAGCCCATTATCTGTCCTTCGGCTTCTTTAGATGTAATGAGTAATTCTTTAGGTAAATCTTCTTCATTGACTACCCAACTGTGGTAACGACCTGCTTTGAAACTTTTAGGCAAGCCTTTAAAAATGTACTCATCGGTATTTGATACAGTAACAGGTGTGGCAACACCATGATACACTTTATTAAGATTTCTGATACTGCCTCCAAATACTTCGGCAATGGCCTGACAACCTAAACAGACACCGAAAACACTTTTGCTTGAGGCATAAGTCTTAATAAGCTCTTTTAAAATGCCCGCTTCATCAGGAATACCAGGCCCAGGAGACAACAATATCTTATCGTACTTTGAAACATCAGCTACACTTATTTCATCGTTGCGAAACACATCAACTTTGTCATCCACAATCTCTTCTACGTAATGAACAAGGTTGTAGGTAAATGAGTCGTAATTATCTAAAACTAATATTTTCATAATTGATAGCTATTAACAGCTTGGTTAGTATTATAGTAGTTAGCGTAAAAGAAGCATCAAATATATCTTCGGCCTCTTTCAATAATGCTTGTTACCTCACTTAAAAATTTTGCGCCATTTGGATAGCTTTCTTTAAAGCTCCCAATTTATTATTGACTTCCTGTAGTTCGTTTTCCTCTTTGGACTCGCTAACTACACCTGCCCCGGCCTGATAAAACAAAGTATTGTTTTTACTCAAGAATGAGCGAATCATAATGGCCTGATTAAAACTACCATCTAAGCCAATGTTACCAATACATCCTCCGTAATAACCGCGATTCTGATTTTCGATGGAATCAATCAGCTGCATGGCCTTATATTTTGGAGCACCTGATAGAGTACCAGCTGGAAAGGTATCTGCCATAACTCGTGAGGCAATAGAACCATCTTGTAATTCACCGCTCACATCGGAAACTAAATGTAATACATGCGAGTAATACTGCACCTCTTTATAGGTGTTTACAGTCACGTTTTCACAGTTGCGACTTAAATCGTTTCGCGCTAAATCAACTAACATCACATGCTCGGCATTCTCCTTTTCATCTTCGCTTAGTTGAATAGCCAGCTCCTGATCTTTAACATCATCACCTGTGCGTTTGAAAGTTCCGGCAATGGGGTTAATGGTGGCCACATTGTTATCAATTACCAATTGAGCTTCGGGCGACGAACCAAATATTTTGTAACTCCCATAATCGAAGTAAAACAAGTAAGGTGATGGATTAATATTGCGTAGTGCACGATAGACATTAAACTCATCGCCGGAAAATTGCTGACGAAACTGGCGCGATAAAACTATCTGGAAAACATCGCCACGAAAGCAATGCTCTTTTCCTTTTGTGACCATAGCCATGTATTCCTCATCGTTTAGATTCGACACCTCATTATTGGATGGTTTGAATTGAAACGTTGGAATAGTTCGGTTATAAAACTCAGAAATAATTTGTTGACTTGAACTTTCGTCGCCGTCCTTTAGGTTTTCAATCAAATAAAGTTGATTCGTAAAATGATTAAAGGCTACAATGTATTTGTAAAAAGTATAGCGCAATTCAGGAATTGTATGAGCTTCTTTTTTCTCAGCTGTAAACTCAAGTGTATCAAAATACTGAACAGCATCAAAAGTTGAGTAGCCAAACAGGCCATTAACTTTAATTGGACAATCACTATTATCAACCTGAAAGCTTTTAATAAAAGCATCTAAAAGCGCTGGTACATTATCTTCTTTAGTAATGGCAATAGGTTGAAGTGCCTTGTGTGCTTCACCTTGCCTAACTTCACCATTATCGGCAATAAACTCATATAAGGGATTAAAACAGATGAATGAGAGCGAGTTACTACTTCCATGATAGTCACTACTTTCAAGTAATATGGTATTTGGGTAGGCATCTCGTAGCTTTAAGTATAAGCTAACCGGCGTAGTTACGTCTGCCACATTAGCCGGTATTGGTGATGCTACTGTTTTGATGTTTATAGTGTCCATGTTTGGTTAAATTTAAGGAATTAAAAAAGGCTTATCGAGAGTTTCGATAAGCCTTTGTTTATATTTTTTACATATACGACGGTTACTCCTAACTCTCATTTGAAAGATAAGTATAATGCCACCAGCCTTTATGTGTTAAAATCAAATTCATGTTTTGCTTTTGCAATTGTTCGTCACAAATATTTGAAATAATATTTTTAAAAACCAAACCTGAAATTACATTTTTTTTAATTCCATAAGAAAATTGTAAGAATCATTCACTCCAAAGTGATGAATTAACACTACGAATACCTTCATATTAATGATTCAATACTAAAAAATGGTGATTCGAAATCACGTCTGAAACCGAACCACCACTCAGGTAAAATTAAAGGGTTGAATGTAAATCTAACTCAGGAAACAGAAACACTCAACCCGGGGAACATAACTAACTAAAGGTAATTTTTCCTGTTTTCACATCGTACATGGCTCCCACTATGGAAATTTCGCCTGTATCAAACATTTCGTTTAAAACAGTACTTTGTGATTTAATATTCTCGATGGTGAGCTCAACATTTTTGTCGGCCACCTTATTTACAAATTCGATATTACCCGAATTTCTGGCTTCACCTTCGGCGGTAGGTGTTAACTCCACAGCGGGTTTAATCTTACCAAGCATTTGAGTCAAATTACCTAGCTTAGCATCATCGCATGCTCCTTTTACTGCTCCACAAGAGGTATGACCTAAAACTACAATAGCTTTTGCTCCGGCAAGTTTACAAGCAAACTCAAGGCTTCCTAATATATCTTCATTAACAATATTACCGGCCACACGTACATTAAATATATCACCAATACCCTGATCAAATACCACCTCAGTTGGAATACGAGAATCGATGCAACTTACAACTGCTGCAAAAGGATATTGACCTCCGGCAGTTTCATTAACTTGTTGCAACAAATCACGTTCAATTTGCTTTTTCTCAACAAAGCGCTTATTCCCTTCCTTTAATAATTGAATTGCATCGGCAGGAGTGATATTAGCCTGCGATTGCACTGTTTGTGTTATTGTACTCATATTAATATTTTTTTTGATTTCGCGAATGTGTTTTACAAATTCAGTACCTAATTCTCGCTTAGTGCAAATTCAGCTACACGACGCTGATTACTAACGCCTCGTTTTTGACGGCTCTTTACTTCAATTTCTATGTCGCGGTATTTAGCACTCGTTTTAAATTCATCGATGATTTCAATTACATCATGACAAATATTTATACAACGGCTGCCATCAATTATTACCTTCGAACCATTCGGCACTTGACTTAATGTATTCAAAATGCTGGCTTTATTAATAAACGTCACATCTTCAGCCAGCTCCAAATGAAGAACTTTATCTTTAAGGTGTTTTCCTTCTTCAAATAAGAATGGCTTTTTGTAATTATTGTAGAGGATGTACATCACGGCAACTACCAATCCCATTACAATTCCAACAAGCAAATCGGTAAAAACAATACCAAGTATCGTTACCATAAACGGAATAAAATGCTCTTTTCCTAAACCATACATTTGCTTAAACAGTAAAGGTTTTGCCAGTTTATAACCAACCACAAATAAGATGGCAGCTAAACTTGCCAATGGAATCAGATTAAGAACTTTGGGGATGGCCAATGCACATAATAACATGATCACACCATGTAGGATGGCAGACATTTTAGTTTTACCGCCAGACTGAATGTTTGTTGAACTTCGTACAATAACCTGAGTAATAGGCAATCCTCCGATTAAACCAGAAATAACATTACCAATTCCTTGCGCTTTCAACTCGCGATTAGTCGGTGTTACCCTCTTTTGTGGATCCAACTTATCGGTTGCTTCAAGGCAAAGCAAAGTTTCTAAACTGGCTACGATTGCAATAGTTGCAGCAATTACCCATACTGAAGGATTCATAATCTGACTAAAATCGGGTGTTGTAAACTGTCCAATAAAACCAGAAATGCTTTCAGCAACAGGTATGGCCACCACTTGATCTGTCTTTAATGAGAATGAAGGCATCGCTTGAAAAATCAGATTCAGCACAATGCCAATGGCGACCACAACTAAAGGGCCCTGAACGACATTAAACAACTTAATCCTTTTCATAAACGGACGTTCCCATAGAATAAGTACCAACATTGACAATGCTGTAATAATGATCGCTCCAGGACTAATGGCCTCAAACATATAAAAGAGTTCTGATAGGGTATTATGACCATCTGCCTGAGCAAACTTCAAACTTCCTTCAAAATCTTTGTCATAACCTAAACTATGAGGTATCTGCTTTAGGATAATAATAATACCAATTCCAGATAACATTCCTTTGATAACGGATGATGGAAAATAATAACCAATAATACCGGCTTTTGCATAACCAAGTATTAATTGTATAAACCCACTGATAACAACAGCTGTTAGAAAGATCTCAAATGAACCTAACTCGCTTATGGCTGAAAGCACAATAACTGCCAAGCCGGCCGCTGGTCCACTAACTCCTAGTTGTGAGCCACTAATTGCTCCAACTACAATTCCTCCAATAATACCTGCAATAACACCAGAAAACAACGGAGCTCCAGATGCTAATGCAATTCCCAAACAAAGTGGGACAGCAACCAAAAAAACAACTATGGAAGCCGGAACATCATGCTTTAAATTTGAAAACAAACCTTTTTTTTGTGTGACACTCATCGTATAATACTTATTTTTCTCAGAATCAACTGTTAACGCTCAACAGCTTCGTTCCATAATTAAACATAGCATCTTAATTCGATGCAAATATATTACTTTTCTTTATTATAGTAATACTATCCGCTCCCTATGTATTACTAGAACGTCAAAATCACAAACTTGTTCAAAAAAAATTTTACTTTTGTATTAAATAAGTTTTGCCATTATGTCCATTGGAATAAAAATAAGTTTAAACGACAAACTCTACTTGCGAGATCCGCAGGAGACGTCTTTAGGTCAGAATATTATCAAGCACAGTATTCTTTTAATTGATGAAATTGGCTTCGAAGCTTTTACTTTCAAAAAGCTGGCAATTAAAATGAACTCAACTGAGGCGTCTGTATATCGTTATTTTGAGAATAAGCACTTACTCTTGCTTTATCTCGTATCATGGTATTGGGAATGGGTGAGCTACTTAATTGACATCAATACAATGAATATTAAATCGGCTGAGGAGCGCCTTAATATCATCATTTCCACATTGGTATTTGCTCATAAAGAAAATCCGGCAATAGATTACGTAAATGAGAGTGTTTTGCATCGTTTAATTATTGCAGAAGGCACAAAAGCTTATTATACCAAATTAGTTGATAAGGAAAATACTGTTGGTTTCTTTTCGAATTACAAGATGCTATGCGAAAAAGTAGCAAGCGTCATTTCTGAAGTCAATGCCGACTTCCCTTACCCTAGAGCTCTGGCAAGTAATTTATTTGAAATGGCTAATAGCCATAGTTATTTTGCCATTCACTTGCCTCGCTTAACCGATGTGAAGGTCAAAGATGACAATTATGAAGAGGTTAAAGATATGCTTGAACACTTCACACACTCATTACTATCGAAGTAATTCAAATCAAAAAGTAATTATAAAAATATAAAAAGCCGTTCTGGAAAATTCCATGAACGGCTTTTTTGCTAACTCAATAATAAATATTATTCCACGTCCCACACATCACCTGAATGAATTAGATCAGTGAAAGATTTGATTTTTGATTTTTCTTGCACAGCCTCCAACTGCTCTTCAATACATTGATCGTAAACAGGCGCTTGTACAGAACGAATCACACCTAAAGCAACAGGATATTCAGGATACTCCATATCAGCGAGTTTCAGGTGCAAAGTAATATCATCGCAATGTGCATCATGAACCAAAATATCATCTTCAGTGATACCCTCTTCGCCAATAGTAACTACCTTAAGGTTTAATCCGTCAAGCATTAAACCTTTGTTTTTCTCTTTACCAAAAATCATTGGCTGACCATGCTCAAGTTTAATGGTACGGTCGGTTGAGTGCTTCTTATCAGTAATGGCATTGTGTGTTTTATCATTATAGATAACACAGTTCTGCAATACCTCAACAATCGAAGTACCTTCGTGTCTTGCAGCCTCTTCCAACATCACAACTGAGTGCTTAATATCGGTATCGATACAACGCGCAAAAAACTGTCCGCGAGCTCCAATACATAATTCTCCAGGTCGGAATGGTGACTCAACTGTTCCAAAAGGAGACGTTTTAGAAATAAATCCTCTCTTGGATGTTGGTGAATATTGTCCTTTGGTTAATCCATATATCTGGTTATTGAAAAGAATAACATTAATGTCAATATTACGACGAATGGTATGAATAAAGTGGTTACCACCAATAGCTAAAGCATCACCGTCACCTGTAATTTGCCATACTTTTAACTCAGGGTTAGCAACCTTCACGCCTGATGCTACAGCCGAACCCCTACCATGAATGGTATGAAACCCATATGTTTCCATGTAATATGGGAAACGTGATGAACAGCCGATACCAGAAATAACGGCTACTTCTTCCTTTTTATATCCTAAAGCGGCCATAGCCTTCTGAACAGAATTAAGAATGGCATGGTCTCCACAACCCGGACACCACTTTACACTTTGGTCGCTTTTAAATTCAGTAAATTTTACTTGACAATTTTCAGCCATCATTTATTCCTCCAACAATGTTTTAAAGTGTTCTTTTAATTCTATTACCGTAAATGGTTGTCCCTGTACTTTGTTAAAACGTAAAGTTTGAATGTCAGGGAAGTTCATTGTCAGATAATCGGCAAATTGCCCAAGGTTTAATTCGCAAACTACAATTTTATTGTAACGCTTTAATACCTCATAAGTGTTACGCGGTAATGGCTTAATGTAGTTAAAGTGTGCTAAAGCCAACTTATGTCCTTCGCTTTGCAACTCATCAACAGCTGTAAATAAATGACCGAAAGTACCACCCCAGCCAACAACAAGTATATCTGCATCTTCGTCACCTAATAACTCAAGTTCCGGAACCACATTAGCAATTTTCTGTACTTTTTCCTCACGGATCTCTACCATTCGCTGGTGGTTTAGTGCATCATGAGAAACAGCACCTGAATGTTCATCCTTCTCTAAGCCACCAATACGGTGTTCTAAACCTGCAACTCCTGGCTTAGCCCATGAACGTGACATTTTTTCTAGATCACGCTTATAAGGATGCCAGGTTTTATCATTAACATCAGCAGTTGGGACTTCAATTTTAGGCCACTCCTCCATATTTGGCAGGCGCCAAGGCTGTGTACCATTCGCTAAAAATCCGTCAGTCAATAGTATAACTGGTGTCATTTGTTCAACTGCAATTTTTGCTGCATAAAAAGCATAATCAAAGCAATTAGTTGGCGAACTGGCCGCAATTACAACAGCTGGACTTTCTCCATTACGACCGTAAAGTGCTTGCATAAGATCCGATTGCTCTGTTTTTGTTGGCAGACCTGTTGAAGGACCTCCACGCTGAACGTTAACAATAACAATTGGCAACTCAGCAATAACAGCTAGTCCAATAGCTTCGCCTTTTAATGCTAAACCGGGTCCGGATGTAGTTGTTACAGCCAAATTACCAGCAAAACTTGCACCTATAGTTGTACAAATTCCTGCAATTTCATCCTCGGCCTGAAACACTTTCACACCTAAATCTTTACGCGCACTAAGCTCCTGAAGAATTTCGGTAGCCGGCGTGATAGGGTATGAACCCAAGAATAACTCCAATCCACTCTTTTCTGCAGCAGCCAAAAATCCCCAAGCAACCGCTACATTACCGCTTAGATTACGATATTTCCCCTTTTTGATATCCGCTGGGTGTATATGGTAAGAGGGTGTTAAAGCCTGAATAATATTTCCATAATTATACCCATCATCCAATACTTTTACGTTTGCATCAACAACAAGCTGGTTTTTAGCAAATTTCTTCTTTATATATTCTTTAGTATGATCTAAAGATCTATCAAACAACCAGTAAACCAAACCAAGGGCATACATATTCTTGCTTCGCAAAATACTTTTATTGTCTAAGCCCATATCTTTTAAACTCTCTTTAGTAAGAGTTGTGATTGGAGCCTTTACAATATTGTAATCGCGCAGTTTACTTTCAGCAATTGGATCGTTGGTTTCGTAACCAGCTTTACGCAAATTCTTTTCGTCGCAACTATCCACATCAAGTACAACTGTACCACCTGGCTTCATCCATTTTGCATTAGCTTTTAGAGCTGCAGGATTCATTGCTACCAGTACATCACAATAATCACCTGGAGTATAAACTTCCGTATGTCCAAAATGCACCTGAAAACCGGAAACACCGCTAATGGTACCTTGAGGGGCACGAATTTCAGATGGATAATCAGGAAACGTTGAGATGTCGTTTCCGAAAATTGCAGAGGTGTAAGAGAATAGGGTTCCTGTCAACTGCATTCCGTCACCGGAGTCGCCAGAAAACCTTACTACTACTTCATCTCTTTCAATAACTTTTGACCTTTTACCCATGATTGATAAGGTTCTGATTTGTATCTATATATTAAAACAAAGTTAAGCAATCGATAAAAAGGAAATCAATGTTATCAAACCAGTTCGATTCAACATTAATTTCCTCTTCTAATACTGGGTTAAAGGTAGAGATATGCTCATGTTGACATATTGACATTTGTCATGTTTAACACATGTACCCCTTGTGTTATACAACACATTTTTTAACATTCCGATATTGTATTAATTATTAGTTTACAATGCTGCACTTAATTCCTCAGCCATTTAATTCTTAAAAAAGTTGATTGTATTTTTGTCCCACCAATTAGATATCCACAACCATAACTTATTTAAATATCTGTATAATTACAAACAAAACAAAATATGGCACTAATAAAAACAGTAAGAGGTTTTACGCCAAAAATTGGTAAAAATGCATACTTGGCAGAAAACGCCACAATAATAGGCGATGTTGAAATGGGTGACGATTGCAGTATCTGGTTTAATGCAGTCTTACGTGGCGATGTTAATTCCATTCGTATTGGAAATAAAGTTAATATCCAGGATGGTTCAGTCTTGCATACGCTTTATAAGAAATCAATAGTTGAAATCGGCGATAATGTATCAATTGGCCACAACGTAACCATCCATGGCGCTAAAATAGAGGATAATGTATTGATTGGTATCGGTGCTACTGTTTTAGATCATGCAGTTATAGGCTCTAACTCAATTATTGCGGCTAATTCATTGGTTTTAACAGGAACCATTGTTGAACCCAACAGTGTTTATGCTGGTGTTCCTGCAAAAAAGCTCAAAGATATAGAGCCTGAACAGTCGAGAGAAATGGTTCAGAAAATAGCCAACAACTACTTAATGTATGCGGGTTGGTTTAAAGAAGATGGTGAAGAAAAATAGACTTAAAGCTATCAGCTGTATATTAATGGCTGATAGCTTTTATAATATCATATGCTCAACATTGAGTTGACCTTCAAAGAATATACCGGCGGTTTGTTTAAACTTAGATACCTGCTCGGTCGTATAAAAACTTACTGAGCCATTTTTAGAACAATTCTGTTCCATTTCCGGATGTCGCCTTAGATAATCTTTCAGACTTTCGCCAACAATGTCACCTTGCTCTATAATATTTACACCTGTAGGTAAGTACTTTCTAATTTTATCAATAAGTAAAGGATAATGTGTACATCCTAATATAATGGTATCAATATTCGTGTCTTGATCAAGTATGCCGTCAATGCTTTGCTTCACAAAATAATCGGCGCCATTATTTTTGAATTCATTGTTCTCAACCAATGGCACCCACATCGGGCAAGCCTCCTGAGATACTTTAATTTCAGGGAATAACTTGTTTATTTCCATTGAATAGGATTTAGATTGAATCGTTCCGACTGTTCCCAAAACACCAACATGCTTAGAATTACTCAACTTATCGACGACTTCTACACTTGGACGAATAACTCCTAAAACACGTTTATCAGGGTCGATACTTGGCAGATCCTTTTGTTGAATATTACGTAATGCCTTAGCCGATGCCGTGTTACAAGCCAGAATAACTAAATGAGCTCCCATATCAAATAACTTCTTAACAGCCTCGAGAGTATATTCATAAACCACTTCAAATGAACGCGTGCCATAAGGTGTGCGCGCATTATCACCCAGATAGATATAATCATACTGCGGTAAATGCTGTCTGATTTTATTTAGTACCGTTAAGCCCCCGTATCCAGAATCAAAAACGGCAATTGGTCCTGTCTCTTTCATAACTAAGCATTAGAAAGTTAAAGATACAAAAGCGGGTGACTATACATAGCCACCCGCTTAAAAAAGTTATATCGTTATATTTACTGAACGCCCAACTTAGCTTTTACCAGAGGGGCACAGTCCATACTTTTATCAGAGTGATAAACCACAACCTGAGTGCTAATGTCAAATATATAGATCAAACCTTGCTCCTGACCCACTTCATCGATAGCTTTTTGAACTTTCATAATGATAGGCTGTAACAACTGCTGCTCTTTTTGACCTAATGATTGTTGTGCCATCTGGCTGTACTGCTGCATACGCTGCTGGTAATCCTGAATCTCTTTTTCTTTAGTCGCACGAATTAAATCAGGTAAAGTATCGCGCTGAGCCATGTATGTATTATACTTTGTACCTAAATCCTGCTCCATTACCTGTAATTGCTCTTGTAACTTTTGAGCTTCAGCCTGCAATTCGGCATCTGCAGAAATTTTTTCAGGTAATTCAGATACCATTTGCTGAATGTTAACATGACCAAACTTTAAATCTTGTGCCTGAACTTTTCCTGCAAAAGCAACGGCAGCAATAACTACTAATACTTTTAAAAACTTCATATCTTATATCTTTAATTTCGTGATTATTGAATTCCTAATTTTGCTTTTACTAATGGCGCAACATCAATGCTTTTATCTGAGGCAAATACAGGTACGCGACTTGTCATCTCAAAGATATACAAAAAACCTTCTTCGTCACCAACTTCCTGAATGGCAGCCTTTAACTTTTGAATAATTGGCGCTTGCAACTCATTTTGTTTGGCTTGAATTTGCTGTTGTGACAACATATAGTAATTCTGAACCTTTTGGTTCATTTCCATTAATTCTTGTTCGCGAGCTGCTCTGTCAGTGGCCGATAGTCCTACGGCTTCCTGTTGGTAGGCTTGTTGCTTAGCTTGTAAATCTTCCTGCATCGTTGTAAACTGAGCTTCCTTTTCATTAAACTCCGCTTCCATCTGTGTTTCTACAGATTTTAATTCAGGCATCGCCTGCAATATTTCAGTACTGTTAATATGTCCGAATTTCATTGGTTGCTGTGCATTAACAGCACTTACCGCTAGTAATAGCGTCACAACCAGTGTGTAGTAAATCTTCATATTTTCTATTTTAGTTATTCACTTTTATATCCCAACTCTATCAGCACATCATCACTGATATCGTATTTAGTATCAACATACATAATGCCCATTCCTGATGCTTTATCAAAAACAGCTGCTATATTATTCTCAGCAGAAATATCAACTATGGCGTTGTAAATTTCATCTTGAATTGGCTTAATTAAAGCTTCTCGGCGCTTAAACAATTCCCCTTCTTGTCCAAAATAGTTCTGCTGCAATTGTTTTGCCTGCTTCTCTTTCTCAATAATTTCATTCTCACGTTTCACTTTCATCTCATTTGAAAGGAAGACATTCTCGGCCTGATAATTTTTATACAACTGTGCTATTTCTTCAAATCGCTGTTCCACTTCCGTTTGCCATTTAGATGACAATTGCGATAACTGCTCGTTTGCAGCTTCGTAAGCAGGCACATTACGTAAGATGTAATCTGAATCAACAAAAGCATACTTTTGAGCAAATGTTAGTTGCCCAATAAATAATAATGATAAAAGAACGATTTTTCTCATAGCTTAAATTTTTAGTACACCCTATCTACACAAAAATCAAACCAAACACTTATCGAGTTCATTTTTAGAAGCTTTGACCAATAACAAAGTGGAATTGACTACCACCTGCATTACTACGATAGAAGCTATCATCAAATCCATAACCCCAATCAATACCCATTAAACCAAAGATTGGCAAGAAAATTCTTAAACCAACACCAGCCGCACGTTTCAACTCAAATGGATTATAGTCTTCATACTGACTCCAGGCATTACCAGCTTCGAGGAATGCGAGAGCAAAAACAGTAGCCGACGGTTGAAGAGCTAAAGGATAGCGAACTTCCATCGTTAATTTATTATAGATATTACCATCATATGAACCACTGGTATTATATGGAGTTAGTGATGAATTCTCGTAACCACGTAATCCAATCGTTTCACTACCATACATACTAAATCCGGCCATTCCGTCACCACCTAATACGAATTTCTCAAAAGGTGATTGAAGATCTTTATTGTAATACCCCAAGAAGCCCATTTCCATTTTACCCATCACAACCAGTTTGTTGGCATTGTCAACAGGTTTATACACGGCTCCTTTAAACGTCCATTTATGATATTCGATGCGCTGATATTTTTCTTCATCTGAAGCACTGGTCCAATCTTTACCTTCCTGGAAGGCTGACCAAGGTGGTGTGAATTCAAGCCCAACTGAGAAATCAGAACCATTACGAGTATAAATTGGATTATCGATAGAACGACGACTCAACATTACTTTAAAATTCAGGTTATTGGAAATACCATTTTGCATGATGAAATAATTCCAATCCAACAAATCGTAACGCTGATAACTTACTTCGGTATATAATGAGAAGAAATCATCAGGCCAGCGAAGACGTTTTCCAAAACCCAGAGACATACCAGTAATTTTCATATGCTGGTCGATTGCATCAGGATCGGTAATACCTCCATAGCCACCACCGTAACCATACCCACCGCCATAACCACCACCGTAGCCACCACCGTAACTATAACGTGGATCGTAATAACTTGAACTTACGCCGGTTTGAATTGAGTGATAAATTGAGAAGCTTAATGAGTTTGGCTTCTTACCACCTAACCATGGTTCGGTAAATGATAAACTATATGATTGGTAGAATTTACCGTTTGTCTGTGCTCTTAAAGCCAATGTTTGACCATCACCAGTCGGAAGCGGGCGCCAGGCTTCTTTATTAAAGAAGTTACGCATTGAGAAGTTTGTAAACTTCAAACCTAATGAACCTACAAACATACCTGCACCCCAACCACCGGATAATTCAATCTGGTCATTCGCTTTTTCTTCTAACTGATAAACCAAATCAACTGTTCCATTATCAGGGTTTGGCTGTACATCTGGCGAAATATTTTCAGGATCGAAGTGACCTAGTTGAGCCAATTCTCGTACTGTACGAATCAATTCTGACTTACTAAATAATTGTCCTGGTTTTGTACGAACCTCGCGACGAACCACATGTTCGTGAGTTTTGGTGTTACCACGAATGATGACCTTATTAATAGTAGCCTGCTGCCCTTCATAAATACGCATCTCAATATCGATGGTATCACCACGCACTCCAGTTTCAATTGGAGAGATATTTGAGAACAGATAACCTTTGTCCATATATAAGTTATGAACCGCGTCTTCATCACTTATCAGACGTTCATCCAAATAGGTTTGATTGAAAATATCTCCTTTTTGAATTCGCAGGTTATAATCTAATAACTCAGAAGGATAAATAGTGTTACCTACCCACTTTATATCACCAAAATAATACTTGTTACCCTCTTCAATTACAAGCGTAACATCAACGGTATTGTCTTCTATGTTTTTGGAAACTTCTTCTGCTACGATGCGTGCATCGCGATAACCCATTTCGTTATACTTCCCAAGAACAGCAGCTAAATCTTCTTCATATTTTTCAACCACAAACTTCTTTGTTCGGAAAAAATTAAGAACCTGACCTTTTTCATTGGTCTTTTTCATGGTACGATTAAGCTTACTATCACTTAACACCTCGTTACCTTCAAACGATAAGGAATTTACCTTTACCTTATCCTTTTTATCTACATTGATATCAAGTGTTACGTGATTTGGCTTTGCCGGATCATCTTTTTGAACAATGTTTACCTCAGTATTATAGAAGCCTTTTCCAACAAAATAATCAGTAATGTATTTTTCGGCGCGTGATACCATAAAAGGAGTCACCTGCGAACCTTTCATCATGGCCACTTTTTCCTCTACCGTTTCAATCTCATTCTTTTTTAATCCTGAGAAGAACATTTCAGATAGGCGAGGGCGCTCTTTAAGATAAATTTCGAGGTAAATTTCCCGACCTTCAATTTTTGTAGCTTTTATTTTAGCATCAGAAAAAAGGCCATGTTGCCAGTACCTTCTAATCGCTTCGGAGACTTCATCACCAGGAACGGTAATTTGCTGTCCCACTTTTAGTCCACTGATGTTAACCAATATTTTTGGATCGAGATTTTGCACCCCTGTCACTTCAATATCAGCAATTATATATTTTCGGGGTGTACCCGAGTACGATATGTTCGGAACATCAGAAGTTTGTCCGTTTATATTTATAATGGATAATATAAATAGAAAAACAAATAATACTTTATAACGCATATTACCTTCCATGCAATTCATTAGTTTGTTCGTTTTCGGCCAGCATCCACTTCACATTCCTCTACTTCACAATGCCTTCACCTTATTTTTTTATTTGATCACCTGTTTTTCCAAAGCGCCTTTCGCGTCCTTGAAAATCAAGCAGAGCCCGATAAAAATCATCTCTCCTAAAGTCGGGCCATAAAATATCGCAGAAATATAGCTCAGAATAAGCTAACTGCCAAAGTAAAAAATTACTTATTCGATGCTCACCACTCGTTCTGATCATTAATTCAGGATCAGGAATTCCGGAGGTAGCCATTCGATTTGATATCACATCAGCACTTATATCATCAATATTAAGCTGATTATCTTTTACATCTGCGGCTATTTGCTTTACAGCCTCAATGATTTCCCATCGAGAACTATAGCTAAGCGCTAATGTTAAAGTTAATCCGGTATTGGCAGATGTTTTTTGAATGCAGGTATCCAACTTTGCCTGAACGCTTGATGGCAATGACTCTGTACAGCCAATTGCATTAAGCTTCACATTATTCTTCATCAAAGTGGATGTTTCAGAACTGATGGTAGAAACCAGAAGGCTCATTAGTGCATCGACCTCTGTTTTTGGACGACTCCAGTTTTCGGTACTAAATGCATAGAGCGTTAAAAAATTGATCCCAAGTTCGGCCGCTGATTCGGTCACTTCCCTAACAGCTGTTACACCATGCTTGTGTCCAAACATACGGGAGTTGCCACGTTTCTTTGCCCAGCGTCCATTTCCGTCCATAATTATCGCCACATGGCTGGGTAACCTATCTTGCTTCAGTTCGTCTTTTAACGACATACTTTCAACCTGTCTATTTTTTTATACCATCATTACATTTGGTTTTACGCTTCAGCATACTTATTGTCACGTAAACACCTGCAAACGATATCCAATCGTTGTTATGGGTAAAAGTGCTCTCTCCAAATCCATATGGGTCAGAAGGATCGATACTTCCTTCTCCCCTGTAGTCCAAGTCATCAACAAATGTTTTTCGAAAGGTCCATTCGGCCCCAACCCGAATATATTTGTTAATCTTGTACTTCGCACCTACACCGAACGGCAAAGATAATATAAAACTTGGTTTGCCGGCAGAATTTTCATCATCTGTATTAATTCTGTTATAAATAGTTGTGGCAAGCCCCACAGAAATGTATGGCGTAAAGGTGGTATTGGATATAAATTTATGATCGTACGAACGAAAATTAAACTCGACCTGAGCCGAAACATCACCAATACTTCGCGGAAAAGCATAATTAGCATCAGACGATTCGAGGTATTTTAAATCCTGTCCTTGATAATCGCCACTGATATTTCCAAAGAGTGCCATCCCTTTCAAAGCTATCCGATCGGTAAAAACATAGCGACCAATACCGCCTACTGCTAGATGAGCATTGGCAAAAGGCACACCTTTACTTAAATCACCAAAGTAATATGAACTGCCAACAAATCCACCTAATTCGAGTCTATCCTGCGACGCAGCAGATTGAATTTGAATGACCAACGCAATTAGCATTAAAAAGGCTTTCGCCGATTTACTTTTTAAGAAATATGCGAATAAACTATTTAGCATTTCTATAAAGGATACATGATATGGCATTATTTTGCACTTATCGCTTCGCCAGCAAACGATACATTTTAAACACCACATTAAAAAAAATATTGTACTAAAATAAAGATTAATTGCGCTTATCGACGCCCCACATCAATTTATTACGCAAAGTTGTAAAAAATGAATGCCCTTCGAGTTCGATGACATTAATATGAAAACCGGCTTTTTTAACTTTCAGATGAACGGAATTTTCAAACACCTCACTTTTGGAGTCGAGCGAAGCAAGGAATTTAGAATCACGCCCCTCGACTTTTAATGTTATCTCAACATCATTAGGCACCACTACAGGTCGAACATTTAAGTTGTGAGGTGCAATTGGCGTAATTATAAAACTCTTGCTATCGGGATGTAATATTGGGCCACCTACACTTAAAGAATAGGCGGTTGAACCTGTTGCCGTTGAGATAATTAATCCATCAGCCCAAAAGGAATTTAAGAAATCATCATTCACATAAGTATGAATGGTAATCATTGCCGAGCTATCGCGTTTAGAAATCGCTAACTCATTTAATGCAAAATTATAATCATTAAAGTGGCCTCCGCCGGTATCCAGTTTTATCAGGTCAAGTTGACGAACACTATAACGTCCTTCCAGCACTTCCTGAATAGCGACTTTCATTTCGCCTTGTGATATATCTGCTAAAAAACCTAATCGACCACTGTTTATACCAACTATTGCAATCCCTTTATCGCGAACAAAAGTAACTGCTTCTAAAAAGGTACCATCACCGCCAATACTAAAAACCAGATCAGCATCAACAATTTCGTCATGCACATTAAAAAAGCCAGAAACTTCGGGCTTCATTTTTACATGGGTTAGCAAAAACTCATAAAAGGGTTTATAGATAGATACTTCAACTTTATTTTCCTTAAGAATCTGGAACAAGCCCTTACAGGCATTATAAAATACCTCACCAAATTGCTTTCCAAAAACAGCTATACGCATGAGTCAAATATTACTATTAAATGGCTAAGTTAAAATGTACAAAAAAGCCATGTTGATTAAACTTATTAACCGAATAATTAAAGCTCCAAACCATATCGTAAAAAGTCACAAAATCGAGGCCGGCACCATAACCATACTGCCAATCATTGGCAAATGTATTAGTTATTGGTGGATTATCTTGCCATACGTATCCAAAATCATAATACGCCTTTAAATAAAACGCATAGTTAATTTTTGCGAATTGCGTTAAAGGCATAAAACCTAATTTTTTCATTCGAGGTTGTAATAATGTAAAAAGCATCTGATTTTTCATGGTTCCTTGTCTGGTACCATCGATCACATACAGTTCATATCCGTTTAAAAAACTCCGATATCCACTCCCAGCATTCATCACATATGGAAGTGAGTTACTGGTATTATACTCGCCATAAAGCAAACTACTCCAATGCCATCTGGGTCCGACACGAATATGCTTATCGAGCTGGGCACCTAACTTAAGATTATTCAGTTCATCTTGCCAAATTCCAAGACCAGATTGAGTTACATTCGCCCTAAGCCTTGTACCCTTTAAAGGATAAACTTTAGAATCTCGTTTATCAAATTCATACTCGTATCTCAGCTCGATGAACTGAAGCCTATTGGCATCGGGCGTCAGGTAATTAGGATTTAAATCAATAATCGAATCACTTACACTAAATTGATTGTAAAAAGCCTCAAAGCGATGTCTATTATAGATACCTGAACGAATGGTATAATACAGCGTTCCCGTGTAAGTCACCTGCGCCAATTCCGTTTCGAGTGCTTTAAATAATTGCTGATTGCCTTCTGTCATGTATGGCAACTGATCGTGCATCCGAAAATCGAACATCGCTCCCCAACCGCCACGACGGTTGTATTCGGGCGACATATACCCAAGCAATATTTGTGTGGTAAATCCTAATCGCACCCGTGCGATAATTTTCTCGTTTCTCCCTCTGAAATTATCACGCTTTAGATAAACACCATAATTAACACGCGACCAGTCTCCACTATTAAAAAAAGCACTTAAATTACGATCGGCAACTTCAAATATTGGAAACACCCACCAGTACCATCTTTCATCGACACTCACATGAAAAACGACACTATTATCTGATTGAATGGTGTATCGAATAGATACATAATTAAACAAGGCTGTATTCAACAGATTATGACGACTTCGCTTAACGACTTGCCCTAATTTATCGACCATTAGTTTATCGCCTTGATGAAAAATAAGCTCATTAAGGATAACGCGAGGCTTTGTGATTTTATTTCCGGATATCACTATTTGCTGAACAATAACATAACCATCCCGCGCTTGCTGACTTTCTGCCGCTGATTTAACCTCAGCATATGACATTAGCACGCTGAAGCACATCACTATGCAAAGACAATTAAACTTAACGGCATTGTAACAAGCCTTACCCATATTCCATTTTTAACTACTACATATTAAGATACCTCATTAGTGCGTCGTAGTTTTTTTTCACAGTATCATCGTAGGAATCATCCCCAACATAGGTCGTTTTTACTGAATAATCATATCTATCAAAAGCATTTAACACAGGTCGCACATCAACTCTATTGAGTTTAATGGCGATACATAACTTTTCGGAGCCAGTCGGCTGCGACACATATAAGCTTAATACTTTAGCATCTGCATCCTCAACAATTCTCGAAATCTCAGATAACGAATAATCATTTGGTAACAATTCAAGCTCAATAACACCTCCTGAATTGTGTGCTGCTACCAAATCGGCAAATGTGTGCAATAAATCACTTTGTGTAATCAAGCCCAGATATTCTTCATTTTTATCAAGCACAGGTACCACTGTTAACTTCAAACGTGAAGCCACTTCAATTACATCAAAAATATGCTGATGCGCATACACATAAGGCCGTGTAAATGACAGAGAATGATTACCCAAAGCCTCTTCAGCCTTATTTAAATCAAAAATATCAACATCGCTGATAAGCCCTAAAAAAGAACGATTATTGACTATGGGCAAATGCGACACCCTGAAAACCTCCATCCAGTTGAGAGCATCGAGCCCTGTGTCTGAAGTTTTTAGTGATGGTACCACCTCTGATATTAATTCTTTTGCCAACATAGACTACTTTTGGAAATACTTTATAATTTTGCGCGACAACAAAGAACCCTTTTCAGGTGTATTTGTTTGAGTATTAAAAATACTGTCAAACATTATAACAAACAAAATTAACCGATAGTTTATTTAGTATTTAATCAAAGCAGAACGGGTGTTCATCAATTAAACAGCAATGACTAAACTAAGTGTTAACATAAACAAGGTGGCCACACTGCGAAATTCTCGTGGTGGAGATACTCCTAATGTATTAAAAGCAGCCATAGATGTTCAGGAATTTGGAGGCGACGGTGTCACCGTTCACCCACGTCCGGATGAACGACACATTCGCTACCAGGATGTACATGATATTCGTCCTGCCATTAAAACTGAATTTAATATAGAAGGCTATCCTTCAAAGGAATTCATTGATTTGGTGCTGGCAGCACGCCCACATCAGGTTACCTTGGTACCCGATCCGCCAGAAGCATTAACATCAAATGCCGGATGGGACACAATTAATAACTTAACGTTTTTACAAGACGTTATTGGCCGGTTTAGCGAAGCAGGTATTCGCACCTCTATATTTATTGATACCGATTTAAAAAATATTGAAGGGGCCGTTAAAACAAATACCGACCGTATTGAATTGTATACTGAGCCTTATGCTACAGATTATGCCAAAGACAGAGAAGCTGCCATAGCACCATTTGTTGAAGCAGCTGAATTAGCTAATAAGATTGGCCTAAAAATTAATGCTGGTCACGATTTAAATCTTGACAACCTGAAATACTTCAACGAACGTATTCCTTATTTAAAAGAAGTATCGATAGGACACGCCTTAATTAGTGATGCCTTATATATTGGCTTGGAAAAAACCATTCAACTCTATCAACAACAACTAATTAAATAAAAGCGTGAAGCTATTTTATCGTGAATATGGTCAAGCCGGTCCTACAATTGTGATATTGCATGGATTGTATGGTGCTTCAGATAATTGGGTATCAATTGCCCGTCAGTTAGAGAAGGATTATCATATATACATTCTTGACCAACGAAACCATGGGCAATCGCCCCATAGCGACATTCACGATTTTGATAGTATGGCAGATGATCTGTTGGAGTTTTTTAACGACAAAAACATTGACAAAGCGCATGTGATGGGCCACTCCATGGGAGGAAAAACAGCCATGCGCTTTGCACTTTCAAATGCCGATAGAATTAATAAACTGGTCATACTAGACATTGCTCCAAAATCATATGCTTCGTTTAGTAACTATGCACAGATTACCAATAATCATCAGCTAATCATTGAGAGCTTGTTGGAAATCAATCTTGAAGGTGTGAGCTCAAGACAAGCTATTGATAAGCAACTAGCGACTAAACTACCTGATACAGGCTTAAGGCAATTTCTACTTAAAAACATTGAACGCAAAAAAGACGGCAGTTATCATTGGCGCTTAAACCTTCAGATAATAAAAAAGCAACTAGAGCAGATCATGGATGGTTTTTCTCACCTTTCGCCCGAAAACAACCGAGTTAAGCTTGCTTCAATTTTTATTCGTGGTGAGAAATCGGGCTACGTGATGGATGAAGACACCCTCATTATGCGTAAATACTTTAAAGATGCCGAGTTGGTAACCATCCCCAAAGCAGGTCACTGGCTTCATGCCGAGCAACCTGAGTTGTTAATTAAAACCTTGGCTTATTTTTTATTGGATTGATCCTTATGTCGATATTAAGAATTGAAATATCGCATAAACAGTTCAACTTCTACGCATGCTCAACATCATCTTCATTGATTAACGCTTCACCTTTTAAGCGCAAAAACAACTGAGCAGTAGCCAACACATCTTTTTCGCAATAATGAGCAATGCGTTCCACATCATTTTCTTCATAAAAAACAGCTGCTACCTGACTACCATCAATATCATCTTTTGGTGATGGGATATTAAATATTGTGGTGAGCAAATTTAACGATGTGTAATGCTTATAATCACCAAATTTCCACATATCCATGGTATCCAGAAATTTCACTTCCCATGGCTTCTTACCTGCCACATCAAGAATAGGAGGCAACTTCACACCATGAATTAACATACGCCGGGCGATGTATGGAAAATCAAATTCTTTGGCATTATGACCACAAATATTCTTGTGTACATCACGAGCAAAGTGATTAAGCATCTGGCCGAAGTCTTCAAGTAACACCTTTTCATTATCGCCTGCAAAAGATTTTACTCTAAAGATGCGCTTACCTCCCCGAGCTGAGATGACACCAACAGATATACATACAATCTTCCCAAACTCGGCATAAATACCTGCCCGACCATAAACATCGGCAGGCGATTCATCTTCCTGACGAAAATAAGCTGATTTCTTCTCCCACAGCAATTGCATGTCAGTATTTACATTATCAAATGTGGCTTCTTGTGGTACAGTTTCGATATCCAAGAACATGATATCGTCGACTTTTACATTGTCAAGCATAATTTATTCGTTTAGGCTGGTTAAGTTTCGTTCGATAAAGTGGGTTAATATATTAATAGCAATTTGGTTTTGTCCGCCTTGCGGCACTATTAAATCAGCATAGCGCTTGGTTGGTTCAATAAACTGCAGGTGACTTGGCTTAACCGTATCATCGTATCGCTCCAAAACTTTCTCAACCGTACGGCCGCGTTCTTTAATATCGCGTTGAATCACTCGTGCTAAACGGTCATCGGCATCGGCATGTACAAATACTTTCAAATCCATTAGCTGGCGCAATTCACTATTACCCAAAATCAAGATTCCCTCCACAATCACTACATCGCGTGGTTCCACCTTTATGGTTTCTTCGGAGCGTGTACAGGTGAGATACGAATATTGTGGCAACTCAATCGATCGCCCGGCTTTTAATTCTTCAATATGCTTAATGAGCAATTCCCACTCAATAGAATTAGGATGATCAAAATTAATTTTCTGTCGCTCCTCCAAAGGCAAGTGTCTGCTATCTTTATAATATGAGTCTTGTGGTAAGATGGCCACTTCTCCTGCAGGCAGTTGATCTATTATCTTACGAACTACAGTTGTTTTGCCCGAACCTGTGCCTCCGGAGATTCCAATTATCAGCATTTTCGTATTTTTGTTTGCTTAAGAACTAAAACAAAATAAGTAAATATTTCGATTATGATTAAGCATATAGTGCTATTTAAGCTAAAAAGCTTTGCAAATAATGAGGAAAAAGCAAGCAAACTAATAGAGATAAAAGAATGTCTGCTTTCGCTTAAAGACAAGGTTAATGAATTGCTTTCGATAGAGGTTGGCATTAACTCAAATCCCAACGAGAACTTTGACATAGCATTAGACACTAGCTTTAATAGCATGGAAGATTTGGAAAAATATGCCAAACACCCTGATCATCTGGCTGTGGGAAAAATCATACGTGAAGTATTAGAGGAACGTTCGTGCGTTGATTATGAAATGTAAAATATGTATTCTATTTAGAACCTAGTAAAAGGGCGATAAGCACAATTTATTATCGCCTTTTTTATTGCTCATTTTAACCCGAAATATGTGTTAGCAAGTCTATTGCGCATTGAAATTGCTTCAAAACAAGTCGTTTCACTAATATTCTTTCACTCACCAGAAACGGTGCTATGCCTCGTTCCAGAAAATCCTTGTTTTATCGCACTTTCAACGCTCATTACGAAGTCCTAACTCATAATTCGGGTTTAACCACAATAGAATACATGAAGGATAAAACTGTATATATCCCTTGACGTTTAAATGCCAGTGTCAGATATTACGTATCCAATTTAGAAATTAACACACAGGCGCATGAAACTTCTACTTTCCATTTTGTTTTTATCAAGTACGATTTTGTTAGCGGCACAAGATGTGAAAGTATCTTCGGGTAAGGTGGTGCGCCATGGCTTCTTTAATTCAGAATACGTTGATGCCCGAACAGTTGATGTGTGGCTACCAGAAAACTACAATGAAGAAGAACAATATGCTGTGTTATACATGCACGATGGTCAGATGTTGTTTGATGCCAGCAATACCTGGAACAATCAAGAGTGGGGTGTTGACGAAGTAATGTCGGTACTCATAAATAATAAACGCATACGAAAATGCATTGTAGTTGGCATATGGAATAACGGTGCCAAACGACATTCAGAGTACTTTCCGCGACGCGGTTGGCGAATGACGGACAAAGAGAAACAAAAGAAAATTCTATTAATGCAAGATGCACACATCGACCCGGCTATTTTTGAACAAGGCATGCTGGCCGACCAATATCTTCAATTTATTGTGCGTGAGCTCAAACCATATATCGACAAAAACTACAGCACACACACCGATAAAGCCAATACATTTATAATGGGTTCAAGCATGGGCGGCCTCATTAGCTGCTATGCCTTGTGCGAATACCCTGGCATATTTGAAGGTGCCATTTGCATGTCAACCCACTGGCCTGCTGTTGGGGGCGTCACTTTCAACTATCTGAAACACAATATACCTAATGCCAAAACCCATCGTATTTACTTTGATTACGGCACTGCCACCTTAGATTCATTGTATGAACCTTACCAGCTAAAAGTTGATTCTCTGATGTTTTTGCATGGATATCAATCGGATAAAAATTACGTATCTAAGAGGTTTGAAGGAGCTGAGCATACGGAAACCGCCTGGCGAAAACGGCTTCATATTCCGCTGGAGTTCATGCTTAAAGAGGAAAAGTAATCTTCTCAATCAATAATACAACGGTAATATGGTTTTGGTCGTAGTTAAAAGCAATAGTGTTCTAAATGATTTGTTGACACAAACCTAACTGATTGAATATATGTTGGATATTATCCTTTTTTACTGAGATTCTTTTTAGCATCGTACATTGTGGCCTCTCTTTTAAATTGCTTTCGTTTTCTGGAAAGCTTTAGTAAGATCGAGAAGTTCCGAACTTGTTTCTGAAATCACTCGGCCGCACTTAAGCTTGAGATAAATTAGAAAGTAATTTAAAAAGTAGCCTTGAATTTCTTTGCTTGCGTTTCTTGCTTCAAGGCAAGAAATGAAGTCCGGTTTGGGCGGATAGCCCAATGGATAAAATTATTTAGAACATCATTTATTGCTAACATAAAAAAGGCACTCCGCAGAAGCACCTTTTTCATTTCATCGATTAATATTTAATCAGGCATCAAGAGTCAAATACCAAATTTACTTTCAAATTCAACCACCAATTGCTCCAACTCGACTTTAAAGTTGGTGAGGAAATCCTCAAAATAAATCTCACTACTAACACAGCTTTCATCACTAAACACCAGTTCCAGATCAACCCACCATTCATCGGTCATGCTCTGATTTTGCCTGGCAAGTGCATGTACTTTTGCAATAATGGACTTATCAGCCACATATCGCACATCCATTAAAGCATGATTATTAAGCGCCATAGCCAGGGCCTGTGCATATTCTTTTGCACCTTCATTAAGCTTATCAACTTGTAACAAAGCCTTATACAGTTCTCCTGTTTGAGCTTCAGTTTGCAAAACTACATCACCAACCCTAAGCCCGTTGTACAAATGAGTTACAGGTTCATTCTTATTGCTTTTATCGAGGCCTAATGTTAAATTATGACTTAAAATAACCTCCGAATCACGATTAAATGAAAACATCCAATAGCCATTCTCTTCTTCCCGGGCCAGTTCACATTTTAAATGATAAGGCTGAGGGTTAAAAGTCATCGCCACATCATTGTAATAACCATCAGAGTTGAAGGTTGTTGATACATTACTGGTTAGTATAAGCCGTTCGTCCACTTTAATATTTAGCTTTAACGACTCAAGTGCATTGGAAATTACAGTGCCATCGTCGAGCAAATCACCTTTACCAGGGAATGCACCTTCGTAAAGCATAAGCTCTGACACAGATAAAACAGCATTACCTCCATTAACATCATCGGTAGCCGGAAAAATAAACACAACTTCCGAGTCATGTTCATCAACCTGCTCAAACACCAATAACTCTTGATTCCATTGCCATACACCGAAACCTTCACTTAGCAGCACATTGCAGTAATACTCCTTATCAAAAGCAAAGTTCATCAACTCTTCAAAATAACAATCACTTGATTCGACATCGTACATGAGCACACCTATCTTGACAAGTGCCTCCACAAAACGCGCATTACCTTCCAGTTCCACTTCGGCAAACCGTTTATTAACTGAATGGCACATCAAGGGAAAGTCAGTCGTACCCAACTGTACCAATTCACCTATAAGAACATCGGAACTATTGGATAGCATTAACTTATCGCTATCAGCTCCTCGTTCACTATAAGCATCCATCACCTCATCACTATTGCACGCATTGCATACAATCGCTAATCCCACAATCACTAATCCAACTATTCGACGCATATTTGTTTGTTTTCCTTAAATAACGATGGTTGTTATTCTCTTTCCTGATGATGAGACAATGGTGCAAATGCTTACACGTACGCTCTCAAGAATTAATTCATAGTAGTTAGTCGATATCATCATCCATATTAAATCCCATCGGTTTAATTTCACTTTGGATAATGATTGCCATAAATTAGCTAACCCATTAACCTCCCGCCTTTAATAAATTCGTGTATCTTATTATCAACTATTAAAAGCCATTATGAATAGTTCTCTAATCCCCTGTAACCAAAGTGAAAGCATGATGGATTCATATTTTCATTCGTAAATTCCAGACCACCTGCAGTAAATTGAAGTTTATTATTCTCAACATTTCAAGCAACTGTTATGTTATAAATCATAAAAATAGAAATGTCATGAGAAAAAGTTTACCCATAACGCTGCTAGTAATTGTTTTATTCGGATGTACATTAGATGTTTCACCCCCTTGTGGTAATGGAGGTTATAATAAACTAGATGCTAGTTTAAGTAAGCATTTTCCAGTCTATAAAGCAGATCAGATAGTAAGTTTTAAAAATCAATTTGATGAAGAAATGAGTTATGAGGTAGAGGAATATACTTTTAGCGAAAAGGTAGAAGATGGATATTCGGGGTGTGAACCAAGGGGATTTCATGATAGATTAAGTATAAAATTATCACAGTTAAAAGGAAATTATCGAGTTACTTATTTATTCTATGGAACCGACAATGGAGTTTATGGTGAGTTCAATATGAGGCATCATTCACCGAATGCTACAATTAGAGTAATTCCTAAATTATTATCTGAAACAGGAGTCTTGGTTATTGATGATTTGGAATTTGACGATGTGTTGGTTTTTGAAATAGGTTATGACTATGTGATTCAACCTGAAAGCATAGAAGGGTTTAAGGGAATAAAAAAAATATACTATAGTTTACAAAATGGTTTGATAGGCTATGATGATGAAAATTCACATACATGGAGAATTTGTATTAATTAATACTAATATTTTCAACTTTATAACCATATCCCTTCTTTTGATGTCTTAAATTGAAATTAGCATGTAATTTGCAAGCTCGATAAACAAAGAATCAATTGCTATCTTCAGCAACTTCAAACTTAAAAGTTGTGACTCACTTTTCCTGCAGAGTTGTTTTGATGATATTTTCAATTATTTGATTGTGGCTTCATGCAATAGTGAAGTCTCATTTGAATCCTTGATTGGAACTCCCAGTCAACACAAGGCTCCAATCTAATGCTTGATTAGCTGTCGAATTGCACTAGAAGCAATAGTGTTATTATTAATGGCAATCAAAAGTACACAGCCCCTCAAAACCAAACATTTGATTCGTTTTGCTAATCAGCTTGAAACGACACAACAACACTTGATTGAGGCCCTCTGTGAGCAGGTGGACTTCATTAAACATTTGATTGGTATTACTATCGAAACCTGAGCTGTTATCGAACACTTAATTACTACTTCCAAATCCGCTTTGACAAAAAGCAAAATGGTTAAATTGACAAATAATTGTTTTTTATTGACCAACGTGCATACCCCCATTACCAAACATCGAATTCTTATGATTAAAAAGTTCCTAACTATCAAACGTTATTTTTTGTTTCATAGAATTACACCTAGTTTTAATCAAGTAACTAAAATTCTTTTTTTATGATCAAACCTATTTTAAACCACTTTTTGTTTGCAAGCGAATTTTACACGCTTGTTAAACGAATCATTACAGCTATTGAAAATTCATCGATTGATGAAGCTTTAAAAACCATGTTCTTAGCTCGTATAAAGGAACACTTTGCGGTATACGACGCAGCATTGAATCGCAAAAAAGTAAATCCGCTTACAGCTAAAATGGAAGAACAAGATGACAATAGAGATAACTTGTTTTTAGGCTTAAGAACCAGTTCGGAGGCCTTGACTTACCATTGGGACGAAGCGATAAGAGAAGCGGCTGCTATTATCGTTGAAATCATTCGCAGAAATGGCTGGTCGATACAAAACGAGGGTTACACAGCGGAGTCAGCAGGCATTAATACACTCATATCTGAACTCACAAAAGAACCAGCTGCCACATGTATCACAACTACATCTCTAGGCGAATGGGTGACTCGGCTGGATAATAGTCAGAAAACCTTTGAAGCAACCAGTACCCAGCGCGAAGAACTGGATGCTATTGAACAACCAATTTTATCGACTACCCGCAAGCAGTTAAATAGCGATTTACAATCGGCACTCAATTACCTTGAGAGTATGGCACAATTTAACACAACAGCCGAACTTGAAGAACTGATAAATACCATCAACGAAATTATTACAAGTGTGACTTCAACAGCAAAAGCACGTAAAACACGTCGCGAGACCGAAAAAACGAATGATTGATTTTTGATTTATTCTCATAGTTAAAGGGCTGCTCTGCAATGGGGCAGTCCTTTTTTTTATCACCACAGATGAATAAGGATTCGCCACCCAATTAGGGTCGCAGGCGCGTAGACATTTGCCGTTCCAGAAATATCCGACTCCTATAGGAGTCGAATCCATGTATACATTGTTGTTCTGCCCTCCAGGCCAATATCCAGATCCATTAACCAAAAAAGCCACTCCAAAATTGAAGCAGCCTTCTCGCATTTTTAACAACCCTAATTGATAATATTTCTAATGTAGTCAGCAACAGATTTCCCCCATCGCCATTCGGCACTTCCCCAAGGGAAGATTATTTATCCATTAAATAGGCATGTACACTTTTGGCTGCCTCACGACCTTTCGCAATGGCGGTAACTACCAAACTGGCACCAGTAGCGGCATCACCTGCAGCAAACACATTGACCTTACTGGTTTGATACGCTTCATCCACTTTAATATTACCACGTGCATCAAGCTCTAAGCCGAACTCTTTTACTAGTCCTTCGTGTACCGGGCTCACAAACCCCATAGAAAGCATCACCAGGTCAACATCCATAGTATAAGCTGTTTCTGACTTTTCGCTCATTTGCCACTGGCCCTTATCATCCTTATTCCATTCCACTTCAACCAGCTCAACCTGCTTTAGCTTACCACCTTCACCAATAAAGCGCTTGGTATTCAAGCTCCATTTACGCTCGCAACCTTCGGCATGCGAAGTAGATGATTTCAGTGTTGTTGGCCAATATGGCCAAGGGTTCCCTGGCCCACGCTTCTCAGGTGGTTTGGGTAATATTTCTATTTGTGTTACTGACTTTGCCTTTTGACGATTTGAAGTACCTACGCAATCGCTTCCGGTATCTCCACCACCAATCACCAATACATTTTTATCGGCAGCCAAAATTCGTTCACCATTGGTAAATTCTTCACCACGATTCACTTTATTCTGCTGTTTCAAAAAATCCATAGCAAAATGAACACCTTCCAAATCATTTCCTTCAATTGGCAAATCGCGTGGCTTCATTGCTCCAATGGTTAACACCACTGCATCGTATTCTTTATATAACTCCTCGCCTTTTACATTTTCGCCAATAGCAGCGTTGGTCTTAAACAAGATACCTTCTTTTTCGAAAATGGCCACACGGCGATCAATGACCTTTTTATTTAATTTAAAATCAGGAATACCATAGCGTAGCAAACCACCAACAGCATCGTCTTTTTCAAACACAGTGACTGTGTGACCGGCCTGATTCAGTAAATCAGCTACCGACAATCCGGCAGGACCAGAACCCACAACAGCTACTTTTTTGCCTGTTCGCTGAGCCGGAATACGTGGCTCAATAAAACCCTCAGTGAAGGCACGCTCAACAATAGAGCACTCATTCTCACGGATGGTCACTGCTTCATCATGGATAGCTAACACACACGACTTCTCACAGGGATTAGGACAAATACGTCCCGTAAATTCAGGAAAGCTATTGGTTGAATGTAGTATTTCACTTGCCAATTTCCATTCCCCTTTATAAACAGCATCTTGCCATTCGGGTATTTTACTGCCTACCGGGCAAGCCCAGTGACAAAATGGAATACCACAATCCATGCATCGCGATGCTTGTAAGGTGCGATCAGCAACATTGAGTGTTTGCTCAACCTCACCATAATCATCCGTTCGTTCTGTTACGGGGCGATACCCACCTTCTTTACGTGCATATTTTATAAAACCTTTTGGATCTGCCATAATCTCAAGTTTTAAAGAAACCGGGGCGGCTCCTTTGAGCCTTTTCACTCATTCTCCTTATCCCCCGATGTTCTTTGATGTTTTAAAATAGCTGCCTGCTTTCGGCCTGTGGCTATTAGCAATTGACAACTTTATTAATTTACCCCCTCTCCCTTCGGGTATTTCCCCAAGGGGAGAATTAACCCAAGCCCTCATCTTCCCCTTGAGGAAGTGCCATCAGGCGAAGGGGGAATCATTTTTATTCCTAAGCAACATTACTCTCTCAAATGCGGTGCATCTTCTGTTTCGAGAAGCTTACGTTCCAACTCTTTAATCTTTTGTTCCTGCAACACCTTTTTATATTCAAAAGGAATGACTTTCACAAACTTAGGCAAGTAAGTTGTCCAGTTCACCAATATCTCTTGCGCCTTACTACTGTTGGTATGTAACAAATGCTTGTTCAGCATAAACTGAAGCTCCTGCACATCAGCTGCATCTTCTACCGGTGATAAATCTACCAGTCCTTTATTACAATAGTAATCAAGCGTTCCTTCATCATCGAGTACGTAAGCAATACCGCCACTCATACCCGCAGCAAAGTTTCGCCCGGTAGGACCAAGCACCACCACACGACCGCCGGTCATGTATTCACAACAGTGGTCGCCTACACCTTCAACAACGGCATGTGCTCCCGAGTTTCGAACAGCAAATCGCTCACCAGCTACACCTCTCACATACAGGTAACCAGTAGTAGCTCCATATAACACAGTATTACCAATAATGATATTCTCTTCTGGCTTAAAGGTTGTTCCTTGCGGCGGCACCACAATCACTTTACCTCCCGACAAGCCTTTACCTAAATAATCATTGGCATCACCCTCTAATCGGAAACTCACACCTTTTGTAAGGAAAGCGCCAAAGCTTTGACCGGCCGAACCATGGAACGTACAGTTAATGGTATTCTTTGGTAAACCTTCTTCACCATATTTTTTAGATACCTCACCTGAAAGCATAGCCCCAACAGTACGGTCTGTATTGATTATATCACTGGCCATCCAAACTTTCTGCTGGTTAATAAGGGCCGCTTGTGCCTGCTTTATTAATCGGCGATCAAGTACTTGATCCAGTTTATGATCCTGCTCAGTTGTATTTTTTATAGGGTAGGTTTTACCTTCCTCCGGGAAGTACAATAGACGACTTAAATCAACACCATTTGATTTCCAGTTATTAACTGAAGTATTCTGCTCAAGCAAGTCGGTCCTTCCAATAACATCATCCAAAGACTTGTAGCCTAATTGTGCCAAATACTCACGTACTTCCTGTGCAATAAAGTTGAAGAAGTTAACCGTGTATTTATATTTACCTATAAATCGTTTTCTTAAGGCTTCATCCTGCGTGGCAATACCTGCCGGGCATGTATTCAAGTGACACTTACGCATCATCACACAACCAAGAGTTACCAATGCAGAAGTGGCAAAACCATATTCTTCAGCACCAAGTAAGGCCATCTTAATCACATCCAAACCTGTTTTTAGCTGCCCATCGGTCTGAAGCTTTACGCGACCACGCAAGTTATTCATTACAAGCGTTTGCTGTGTTTCTGACAAACCAATTTCCACCGGTAAACCAGCGTGTTTAATAGAACTGGTTGGGCTGGCCCCTGTTCCTCCTTCGGTACCACTAATGACAATTAAATCAGCGTGAGCCTTGGCAACACCTGCTGCTACTGTACCAACCCCATTTTCAGAAACCAGCTTAACACTCACTCGTGCTGATGGATTCGTACTTTTCAGGTCGTAAATTAGCTGTGCTAAATCCTCAATTGAATAAATATCATGATGTGGAGGAGGTGATATTAAGGTAATACCCGGCGTTGAGTTTCGCAGGCGGGCAATTATCTTATCAACCTTAAAACCTGGCAACTGACCACCTTCACCTGGCTTAGCGCCCTGTGCTATTTTAATCTGTAACTCATCAGCATTGGTCAGGTAATTATTGGTTACACCAAATCGCCCTGATGCAATTTGCTTAATTGAACTACGCGCCGGACTTTTAAAACGTTCAGCATCCTCGCCACCTTCACCAGTATTACTTCTACCGCCCACTTCATTCATGGCCAATGCCATGGCTTCATGAGCTTCCTTTGATATTGAACCATAAGACATGGCACCTGTCACAAATCGCTTCATAATTTCTGATGCAGGCTCCACCTCACTAATATCGATAGGCTTTCTATCTTTTAGCTTCATCAGGCCGCGGATAAACAAAGGCGTTTGATTATCAGCATCAACCTGACGGCTGTATTCTTTATACTTATTATAGTCACCTTCTGTGGTTGCCCACTGTAACAAACCAATGGTTTCCGGATTCCAGCCATGCTTCTCGCCATATTTACGATACGCATAGCTCCCCTTGGTATCAAATGGATTCGTTTGAAATTTTGGTTGAAAAGCTTTCTGATGATCAAGAATACTTTCCTTAGCAATCTCATCCAATCCAACTCCTCCGATTTTAGTTGGCGTACCAATAAAGTATTTATTAATCACATCTTCCGACACACCAATGGCTTCAAATATTTGTGCACCATGATATGAACGTAGCGTACTGATACCCATTTTTGACAACACCTTCAGCAAACCTTTATCTACAGCTTTGATATAATTCTCACGCGCAGACGCATAATCCATATCAATTTTGCCTTCCTTCACCATTTCGTTGATGGTAGCAAAACACACATATGGGTTTATTACGCTGGCTCCGAAACCAAGTAACAGAGCAAAATGCATTACCTCACGAGCTTCACCTGTCTCAACCACTAAGCCAACTTGCATACGCTTTTTAGCTTTTATCAGGTGGTGATGAGTTGCCGAAACAGCTAACAATGAAGGAATAGCCGTATGCTTTTCGTCAATATCGCGGTCGCTTAAGATGATGTAATTCATACCATCATCCACCGCTTTCTCAGCAGCTTTACATATACGCTCTAAAGCTTCTTCTAATCCTTTTCCACCTTTTTCAACCGGAAAAGTCATCGGAATCTTCACATGCGTAAATTCTTCGCGCATGTAATCTTTTATCTTACCCAAATCAGTATTGGTCATCAATGGGCTTTCGAATTTAATGGAGCGACACTGTGAAGGCTCCTCCTTTAAAAAATTCTTTGATACAGAACCAATATAATTAGTCAGAGCCATTACTAAACCTTCACGAATCGGATCAATTGGTGGGTTAGTAACCTGCGCAAATAACTGTCGGAAATATGAGAAAAAGCGCTGAGGCTTGTCTGACAAAACAGCTATTGGTGTATCATTACCCATTGAGCTTATAGGTTCACCACCTGTTTTGGCCATTGGTGCAATCAGATGCTCAAAGTCTTCACGGTTATATCCAAAAGCCTTTAAGTAAGCATCATATTTATCTCCTAGTTGTGATGGCACACGTTTTTGCACTTCAATCTCACGCATGCGAATACGATTTTCCTTTAACCAATTGGCATAAGGTCTTCGCTTCGATAATTGCGATTTTATCTCTTCATCAGGAATAATAACACCTAGCTGTGTATCAACCAACAAGAGTTTACCAGGCTTCAAACGTCCTTTCTCCTTAATCTCTTCAGCAGGAAAAACCTGACAACCAACTTCTGATCCCATAACGATCATATCGTCTTTGGTTATCACATAACGCGATGGACGTAAGCCATTTCTATCTAATGTACCGCCGACATAACGACCATCGGAGAATACGATTGATGCAGGTCCATCCCACGGTTCCATAATGGTCGAATGGTATTCGTAATAGGCCTTTAAGCTTTTTGGTATTGGATTTTTACTGTTCCAAGATTCAGGCACTAACATACTTAGTGCATGCGGAAGTGAACGACCCGTTAAAAACAAGAACTCAAGCACATTATCTAATGAGGCTGAATCACTCATATTGGGCGTAATTACCGGAAATAACTTCTTCAGGTCATCACCAAATAGATCTGACTCTAACAAGCTCTCGCGTGCCTGCATCCAAAGGCGGTTACCTTTAATGGTGTTAATTTCACCATTGTGCGCCATAATACGGAATGGCTGTGCCAAATCCCAGGTAGGGAATGTATTAGTACTGAAACGAGAGTGCACTAATGAAATCGCACTTTTAACACGTCGATCTTTTAGATCTAAAAAGTATAAGCCCAATTGCTCGGGCGTCAACATACCTTTATATATAAATATCTTTGACGATAAACTTGGCAAATAGAATGCTTCTTTTTCCTTCAGATCCGATTCACGAATGGCATTTTCAGCTTGCTTACGGGCCAAATACAATCGGCGCTCTAAAGCATCCTGCTCATAATTACCTTTTACAAAAACCTGATAGATTTTTGGCTCGGTACCTTTGGCTATTTCACCAATAACATCACTATCAACCGGTACATCGCGGTAGCCAATCAACTCAAGCCCCTCTGATACAAAAAATTCATCTAGCGTGCGCTGACATTCAGCGGCTTCATTTTCATCCTGTGGCAGAAAAACCAATCCGGTTCCATACTTCCCAGCAGAAGGCAAATTAAACCCAAACGTTGAAAAATACTCATGAGGCACCTGCATTAATATACCGGCACCATCTCCCGATTTGTTATCAGAGCTCTCGGCACCACGGTGTGTCATATTTGTAAGCACCTCCAAGCCTCTCATCACTATTTCATTGGTTTGTGTACCTTTTATATTGGCAACAAATCCAATCCCACAATTATCACGTTCATTTGCAGGGTCATACAACCCCTGAGGTTTTGGAAATCGTTTTGTCATACTGTTTTATTTAAGAGAAAAATCTTGTGTTACCCCCTCGTAAGGTTTCGTTCTCGCCGTTGAATCGGATGGATTACAATCAATCTTTCATTTAGAAAGCATATATTAATATTATATTATAATCCGAAAGCAAAAATAGAATTTTCATTTATATATACCAACTAAACATGGACTAAGCTGTCATTTTTTATGACTTTTGACATGTTTTTGGAATTGTATATTTATACAACAAGACGAATATTCATTCATATATTATTGACTTTACGACACTTAGCTTAAGCAGACACTTCAAATATCAATTTACCTAACAATTTCAGTTAGACTTTTAATCACTCCCAGATATTCACTACCCCATTAAAAATAGGGGTGGCAACTTACGATTTGCTATTTTTCACCCCAATACCCCTTTCAAAACAGGGGTATTTTGTTATTTTTAACTTTATTTTAATATTTACCCCTATTTTTTGAGGGGTCGATGAAATATTTTTTATATGTTTGTATCGTCAACCTATCAAAACTACAGGGTACCATTTGAGAAAAAGCATTTTTTTAGGCCGACACCCCCAATCAACGAGATAGTAAAAGCAAATATTAACTATTAACCGTTATTCGATGAAAAAGATTTTTTTGACTTTAGGACTTGGCCTTGCATTATTCACCACAAATGCACAAGACGAAAAGAGTGGACTGGAAATTTCAGGATCTGTAGATACATACTTTAAGTACGACTTTTCAGGCACATCTAACATCCCAACCAGTTTTGCAGACAACCACAATTCTGTATCACTAGGTATGCTAGACATTGCTTTATCACAATCAATTGGGAAAGCCAGTTTTGTTGGTGAGTTTTCTTTTGGACCAAGAAGCTTTAAATCTATACCAACATTTGACCTTAATAGCGATGGGTTAGGCGACGGCCAAAACGTGAACATTCAAAACCTTTATATTTCTTACGCCTTAAGTGATGCCCTTTCATTAACCGCTGGTTACATGGGTACCTTTGTTGGGTATGAAGTAATTTCACCCGTTGGTAACTTCAACTACAGTACATCTTATTTATTTAGTGCTGGACCATTCCAAAATGCTGGTCTTAAATTAGATTGGTCCATTTCTGAAAAATTTGGAGTAATGGTGGGGGCATTCAATGATTGGAATGTTTATCAAGATGTAAATGGAATATCCGACTTTGGAACACAGATATATATTAATCCGGTAGAAGGTTGGGATGCTTATGTAAATTTCTTAACAGGTTCTTCATCTGGAACTATCATTGACCTTACAACGGGTTTTCAAATTACTGACGGATTTTACCTGGGTTTAAATGCTGCTGATTATACTTATTCAGAATCTGACCTTGGAGGCTACATCGGATTTGCATTATACCCACAAGTAACATTTAGCGAAAAACTTTCTCTAGGATACAGAGGTGAATACTTTATCGTAAAAGAAGACAAAACGATTGATATGGATAGTGAGAATGTATTCTCAAATACATTCACCCTCAACTATTACGCAGGACCATTAACCTTTTCAACAGAACTAAGAATGGATTCAGCCAGCAGTGAATGGTTTGTTGATGGTGATGACGCACCAAACAAATCAGCCACACAATTTCTAATGGCTGCCATCTATTCGTTCTAAACCAAAAACATAACACACTCAAACCAATATCTATGATAAAAATAAGAGCAGTCACACATTTCAATTATTGTCCTAATTGACTTAAACCTTTATCGCCATTTACGGCTGCTCTTATTTTAAAACAAAGAAAATTAACAAGACATGACGAGGGAGCTAGTACAATTCGGTTGCTTCTCAAGTCTTTTCAAAAAAAAATATTAACGACTAACAACAAACAAAATGAAGAAAATTGAAGCCATTATTCGATTATCTCGATTTGAAGCTGTAAAAAAAGCACTGGAAGAACAAGACATCACATTTTTCTCATACTGGGATGTTAGAGGAACAGGAGTGGCACGCGAAGGCCACCTTTACAGGGGCACCTTATACGATACAAGCATCATCGAAAGACGTATTCTTTCCATTATCGTGCGCGACGAGAATATGAACAAAACTGTAGACGCCATTATTAACGCGGCTAAAACAGGTGAAATAGGTGATGGGCGAATCTTTGTATCTGATGTAGCCGACACCTATCGCATTCGCACTGGCGAGTCAGGACCAGAAACCCTTTATGAGAAATAATTGAATTGAATCAAAACCTTACAAAACATTAGTATTATGGACGCAAATAGTGCTTTAGATATATTATGGGTCTTACTGGCCGGAATTTTAGTCTTTTTTATGCAGGCCGGATTCGCCATGGTTGAGGCCGGTTTTACACGAGCAAAAAACGTTGGTAACATCATTATGAAGAACTTTATGGACTTTTCAATTGGTTCATTAATGTTCTGGATTATTGGATACAGCATCATGTATGGAGGCGATGGTGCTTTCTTTGGTGCATTCGATTTCTTTTACAACGACGGAACTGATTTACACAATCTATTCTTCCAAACGGTATTTGCTGCCACAGCAGCTACAATCGTTTCAGGAGCCATGGCTGAACGTACCAAGTTCAGTACCTATTTATTATTCTCCTTAGTTATCACAGTAGTTATCTATCCAATATCAGGCCACTGGGTTTGGGGTGGTGGCTGGTTAAGCGAGCTTGGCTTCCACGATTTTGCAGGTTCTACGGTGGTACACTCTGTAGGAGGATGGACTGCCTTAGCTGGTGCCTGGACAATCGGTCCGCGTATTGGAAAATACAATGGCAAAACAAATGCCATCCCTGGTCACAATATGGTGCTAGGCGCTCTGGGTGTATTTATCCTTTGGCTAGGTTGGTTTGGTTTCAACCCTGGGTCACAATTAGCTATCAGCGGTGATAATGCTTATGCAGTCGCTTTAATAGTTATTACAACTAACCTGGCAGCAGCAGCAGGTGCCATTGTAACCATGTTTGTTACTTGGTTCCGCTATGGTAAACCCGACCTATCAATGACCTTAAACGGTGCATTGGCCGGATTAGTAGGAATAACTGCAGGTTGTGATATTGTTTCTCCTGCCGGAGCTGTTGCCATAGGTGCAATTGCCGGATTAGTGGTAGTATTCTCAATTGAATTCATCGATCAGAAATTAAGAATAGATGACCCTGTTGGTGCCATTTCTGTTCACGGCGTATGTGGAGCAGTAGGTACCTTGTTAGTAGGCTTCTTTGCAACAGATGGTGGCGTATTTTATGGTGGTGGTTTTTCACTATTAGGCGTACAAGCAATAGGAGTTGTTTCAATTGGAGCCTGGGCATTTGGACTTGGATTAGTCCTATTCAAAGTATTAAAAGCTACTATTGGCCTACGAGTTTCGGAGCAAGAAGAACGTGAAGGATTAGATATTCACGAGCACGGACAAAGTTCTTACAACTATTAATAAAGAAATTGTATCGCAGGGTGATGAACCATCCCATCGTGCGATACTTAACACATGAAAATGTTGCGTTGTTTTATTTTATATTGAAAAGCAATGGCCTGCACGAACGGTGTGCAGGCCATCTTTTTATATATCTAATTGCTAAAAAACTCCTTATGAATCGCATCAATAGCACCATCGCGGTCATCTCTGGCAACCATAAAATAGCTAGCCACGGCCGATGCACCTGACACAATCATTTGCACATTTATCTCGCGCTTAGCTAATGCCATAAACAGACGACCGGCTACACCTGGCCTGTCAAGCAGTCCCTCACCAACAACCGCAATCGTAGATATTTGCTCGCTGGCTATTAATTCAGTAATAGCTGATAACTCCAATTCTTCTACAATTTTATAAGCACGCTTAATATCCTTGGCCGATAATAACAGGTTAATCACAATCTGCGATGTCACAACCGATTTAATATTAATACCTGCTTTATCAAGTGCCGCTGTTACCTTAGCCAATATCCCTTTTTTGAGACCAACACCAGCTCCACGCAATTTTAAGATGCAAAAATCGTCACTATATGTTACACTCTTAACAATGCAATCGCTTACCGTTTCAATTCCATGAACCATCGTTCGGGGAGCCACACTACCATCAAATGCATCAATATTTCCAATATGAATTGGGATACCAACTTCCTTTAATGGCTCAACTGTTCGCGGATGCAAAATGCTTGCTCCAAAATACGACAGCTCTGCCGCTTCAGCATACGATAAATGAGTAATTCGCTGAGGCGCATCTACCAGTTTTGGATCAGCACTCATAAAACCATCCACATCTTTCCATACATCTAATGACTCAGCATTAAGACAGCGAGCCAGAGCAGCTGCAGAATAATCACTTCCACCACGACCAAGAAGAGTAACCTTACCTTGCAGAGAAACGCCGTAAAATCCGGGAACTACATATACCTTATTACCCGACAAATAATTTTGAACATTGGCTGATGATACTTCGAAATCGACGGTTGCATTACCAAATTCACCATCCGTCACCAGTGGCATTTGTTCAGGCAAAGCCTCTTCAGCGTCAATACCATTGCTTTGCAAAATATTTGTTAACACTAAAGAACTTAAACGCTCACCGTAACTCAACACCACATCTTCAACAAATTCGGGCACATCACCAATGTAATGAATTCCTGTTAAATATCGGCTAAGCTCTTTTATGCGCGATTGAACAGCATTTAAGGTTTTATCTTGCCAATGCTTATCATCAAAATTTTCAAGTATCGCCTCTTCTTTCAACTCGCGTAAAAAACGTGCTAACTTTTCAATATTCGATTCATCCTGTTTTACCTCATCCATTGATTGAATCAGGTGGTTGGTAATTCCATAAAAAGCCGAAACAACAATAACCATTGGGCGATTGTAGGTTTTGATAACACGTACCAGCTTTTGAATATCTTCCTTCTTTTTAAGGTTGGAGCCTCCGAACTTGGCTACTACTTTTTTCATTTACAATAATATATAATGGTATAGAACCATAGGTTATACATGGAAACAATCTGACTTAATCAGAACTAACACTTGTGGTAAAATAATTATGCCCGACAGGGCATTCGAAGGTAATTGTATTGTATCATCGTTAAATTGTTTAAATTCATCATCTCCATAAAGGAATCAGGTTTTGGCACCTGCCAGTGGTGGTTGCCAGAGGTTCACAGAGCCTGTCTCTCCCCTCTTCTTAATAAACTCAAACATCTGCATCGTGATGCAGAATTAATGCAAACATAGTTTTTTGACAACTATTTACCAAATTGGTGCTAAATATCATGTACGATTCCACAGTTCATTATTGTGGAGCATTTCAATTAAATCGGGATGTTTAAATATTATATTCAAATGGCGCTTTACTTTTTCATTCGAAATAATCTTATAAGGCACATTAGCCTGACTAAACTTTGGAGCAGGCTTATTATTCAATTGAGCCGCAAGGGTGTAAAACTCTTTCTTCTGAGGATGTGTATCTGCCACACCATTAAATACATTATTGAATGCATCTTGTTTCAATAACTGTTCAACTATCTGAATACAATCATCGAGATGTATAAGGTTAATAACCTGACTGCCACCATCAACAACTCTTTCCGGCGTGAAAAAGCGACCCGGATACCGCTCACCTCCAACCAAACCTGCGAATCGAATAATCGCACATTCAAAAGCGGCTTTCTGAAACGCCCTTTCAATATCAAGTAGTTGATTGACCCCATCTCCCATACGCTCTGTATCTTCCTCATAAACTATAGAATTATTAGACGGATAAACAGATGTTGAGCTAATAAAAATGACCTTTTGCGCCCCCTCTTTCTCAATTACCTTGATTAATGGCCAATAAACCGACACTTGACGCATCACTTTAGTTGGCGGAATATTAATCAGGATATAATCGGACTTAAAAAAATCATTCTTAAATGTTTCGGGGCGTGCAACATCAAGCAAGCACGGCAAAATACCAATTTGCTTTAGGTGATCAAATTTATTTTCTGAGGTAGTGGAACCTTTAACTGTCCAGCCTTTATCAATCATGAATTTGGCCAAAGGCAAGCCAAACCAACCGCAACCTATAATACTTATTGTCTTTCCCATAAAATGATAACCCAAATCTTTATGTAATTGTTTCAATAACGATCCATACAATCACTATGCAATTTCTTTACAAAGCTGTCGGGCTTTTTCATTTCACTGTAGAAGCTTGCTACATACTTATATATCTGTTTCCGTTTTTTCATCTCAAGATGCTCATAGTTGAGAATCGTTTCATAAATCTGTTCTTTAGCAGAATTAAATTCATCAATTAAAGCATAATAATTATCGTCATAATCACGACATCGCCCTATAAAATCACGCTCAATAACAGCCTCTGCCGAAGACCACGGAGATGGCATAGCATAAGCAGCATTCACTAAACCAGCATGATCAAAATCGTAAGGGATAGCAGTTATTTCCTCACGCCCAGCCTCATTAAGTTTTATGAATTTTATATTGTGTCCGCTTTTTATCCGCCAATCGGTATTTCCAATCATGTAGCAGAAAAATGCTACCCGATCAGCATCCAGGGCATTAATGACCGCTTCATGAAAATATTCGCCTTTAATTTCAAGAGTATTGGTTCGTTTGGTCATTATATGTAATGGTTCAATAAAAAAGCCAGTGGCATTATAATGCTTTTCCCGCTCACCTGTATCAAAATAACTCACATCAACCAGTCGGGTTCGAAAAGCATACGGACTAATTATTTCCCATAGCTTATATATGAGGAATTCTTCCAATAAATATTCTCGATACGTTTTAGAGTTGACACAATGTGTCACCAGCTTCAACTTCGTCACATAACCCTCGTTTGTATGCAAGGTATCCGGCTTAAAATTGAGCATCACAGGCGGGAAAAAACAATTGTCTTTTCGATTATTACCACGGGCCCTGCAGCGCACATTTAATGTTATGGAGTCATTTCCGTAATCATAAAAAACAACTCGACCCGGGCAGTATTCTTCACTTTTTTTACGAACATGCTTAGTGATATCAAAATAGAGGCTCATCTTTAAAACTTCACTTGAAGCAAACAAACCCGGATACATCTGTTGATTTTTTTCTTGGGCCATTCCTTCAAATAAACTAATCAGGTATAATAACGGAATTATCCAAACAACCTTATTTCTCATAAATTCAGAATCATTTGATTGATAATTTATAAAAATTATAGACAGCATAAAAATCGGCTTGATATTCAAATTTTTAATACGTAGTTTGAAGTATCAAAACACATGCTTATGTATCGATTTGCTATTGATAACCAAGAAGAACTTCAGGAAGGAATAACCAGAGTACTTAGAGAACAGTACGAACTGATTATACAACTTACGAGTATTCCTGATGATATTGATATTTCAGTTCATGAAATCAGAAAAGCCATTAAAAGAATTCGTGCCATTTTAAGATTAGTACGTTGGGATATTGGCGAAGAAATATATCAAAGTGAAAACATGCGCTTTCGAGACCTCGCGCGACAACTCTCTCAAATACGTGATTACCATGTAATTATTACTTATCTCGCTGAAAACTTCGAAGCCGAAGAATTGCACATTCCTGAAGCTAACTTCATTAGCTTAATTAATCATCTAAACTCTAAAAAGGAGTTGGAACTAAAACGCTTAATAGATAATCAAACACTGGATACAATTAAAGAACAAATGGAGATCTCAAGCAAGGAGCTTAAAGAATTTCCATTTGATTTCTTAGGCCCGCATACAATTCGACAAGGTACGTCAAATTCATACAGTCAGTGTTTAAACAAAATTTCTGAAACTCAGCTAAAGCTCGACGATCATCCATTGCACGAATTAAGGAAAAGGGTAAAATACCTTCTTAATCAAATGATATTAATTCAGGAAGTGTGGCCCGACTTCTTTAAAACATATTCTACTTCATTAAAACAAGCCTCTGATCTGTTGGGAGATGATCACAACATCGCCGAAAGCATTTTATTAATTAACAACCTTCCGGCGAAAGTGATTTCAGATGAAGACAAAAACAGCTTAACAGATTCATTCAGAAAAGAACGTGAACATATACATCGGGATTTATGGCCACTACTCGGAAAACTATTTACCGAAGATGCCAAATCATTTGTAAAACGCATCACCTCTTACTGGCTCATAAGCCGAGAATAAGGAGAAGATTTTTAATCTCCTCCATTATCATTTTAATTAAGCCACTTCAGTTGATGTTGTGGCTGTTTTTATTTTTAGCGATGCCTTCATTATGGCACCTAAGGCTATTAATAAACCGATATTACCCGCCAGGAAGGCAAAATCATTAAGTTGCAACAATACGAACAAGAATAAATACAGCACACTAAGCATTATAAAAATCCAGAATGCTTGCTGCTTATCCCGTATCATACCATATGAGTACGACGTAACAAGGGTGATAATACTTAAAGCTGCCACCAGGTAAGCCCATGAGAATCCAATGTGTTCACTTAGTGCCGTGAGGACAGAAAAAAACAAGACCAGAGCCAAACCCACCAGAAGGTATTGAATAATTTGCACCTCTTTTTTCTTAACCAATTCGATAAAAAGAAAAACCAATAGAGTAAGGCTGATAATAAGGATTCCATATTTTGCTGATCTGAGTGATTTTTGATAATGATTAACCGGGTCGTATAAATTAACGCCGAACTGATGCGTGTCTATTTGAAAACTACGCCCTAACCAATGTTGCGGAAAATTCCGATTAAGATGTGTAACAGCCCAACCTGCCTTAAAACCTTCTTCGTTCAGTTCTGGTTCAATTGGTGAAAAAGCTCCCGTAAAACTTGGATTGTTCCACCCAGATTCAAGATCTACTTTCGTAATCTTACCAATAGGGTTAAACATCAAACTCTTAGCGCCACTGAGTTTAAATTTCACATCAAAGGCAAATTTATCGGCTAAGTTCTCCTTCGTGAGCGGCACTTTCAATGAAACACCTGAATTGTTGAGATCAGTAATAACCATACCTGCTTCAGGCTCTAAAGCATGATCATTCCAATTAAACACAAGCTCCCCTTTAATACCTCGGTTATCACTAATGCCAATCGTGACATAAGCACTCTCCCAATCAACTTCATCGGCATTAATAACCATCTGATCCAATTTCTCAAAAGCACCTTCTATTTGTAAATCCGAATTGTAAAGCACTTTCTTATAAATACCTCTATACCTTACTTCGGGCTCTACACTTCCATTTACCGATAATAATTCGGGCATAACGTGCAACCAACGCTTGTGTTTCGTTAATTTCTCATCTTCTTTCAGATAATAATAAGTTGGTACATGTAATATTGGGCCTGTTAACACCTGCTCACCACCCCATTTCTCAAAAAGTTCACGCTCAACCTCAGCCTCAGTAGCCTGACGTTCTCGAATAACGGATTTTACCATTCCTAAGGGAATAAGTAGTAGCAATACCAGAGCACCAATCATGACCACTTTAAAGGTTAATGTTTGATACCATTGTTCTTCATTTCTTTCATTAGTGATTAATTCCATAATTGTTATTTTTAAAAGTACTTTGTTTTTCAAAGTGTATGATTAAAAAAAATTATATTCCTCCCAGCAAATCTTCCAAAGCATTCAAGTGCTTCTTAAAACTCACTCTTCCATAGTCTGTTGCCGCATAACTGGTATTAGGCTTTCGCCCTACAAATTGCTTGTTAACCACCACAAGTTGGTATTTCTCCAATGCCTTTAAATGACTGGCCAAATTTCCATCAGTTACCCCAAGCAATTCTTTCAGGGCATTAAAATCCAACTTTTCATTAACCATTAAAGCCGACATTATACCTAAACGTATACGGTTTTCGAAATTCTTATTTAAACCTTCTATAATGGCTTTCATCGATCGTATTTTATATACATACTTATCCCATAAATAATATGAAATACACCAAAACCCAAAGACCAAAAAACGATTCCATAATTTAGAAAGACTCCCGCCAATAAACCTAAGGCAATTTCCGTTATTGCCAGGTACTGAATATCTCGTTGCGTATATCGTGATGCCATTAACAGAGCCAAACCATAAAAGATAAGCATTACCGATGCCACAAAACGAATGTTTTCGTGATACACTAAAATCAAACTAAATACTCCGCCAACAGTTAATATCAGCGACAGGTTTAATGTCACCATTCGTGCAGCTGGGCTCCAAAGTTTCTCATTGGCTCGTCTTGCTTTTATCCAACTAAAGTACCAGGCTGAAACAATCGCTAAAACAAGCACTCCTAAAGCGGTCAATAATAAACCCAGCCGAACGTGTGTTGTATTAGTGGCATTGAGTCCCTGCATATATTCATCATAAACATTTGCTCCCTGCTCTAATACAAAGAAATAGGCAAAAGCAGCACCAAGTAAAGCTATAACGCCGGCCGCAACGCCCGATAGTCCACTTAATGATAGAAACTTAGAAGATTGTTCCATCATTTGTCTTATGACTTTTATATCCTGGAGAGTATCTGTCTTTTCTTTCATATCATAGTACTTTGCATTTCAAAGTAAGGCATATTTTATTGAAACTCAAAAAATAATTTACAAAATGGGAACAATTTATTTCAAACTGATGTTTATACTTCAAACACTATTGACTATGTACAACGGACTATTACACGCCCATAGCGGACTTCGATACCTAACACTTATTTTTCTAATCTGCGTAATTATTCAAAGTCTCTTGGGTTGGATGAGACAGAGAAAATATGCTGGTAGCCACCATGTGTTAGTTAAAATTAATGCTGGAATGTTTCTGGCTCAATTAATGATTGGTATCGTCTTATACACCATCAGTTCAAAGGTTATGTTTGATGCTGCTACCATGAAAAGCACGCTTCTGCGCTTTTTCACTTTGGAACACCCATTAATGATGCTGATCGCAACAGTCATTATTATTCACAACGCAGCAAAGTCAAAAGGTTATAGTAATTTCCAAACGCACAAACGAATTTTCTGGAACAATCTGCTCGCCCTTATCATTGTGATAATTGCCATACCATGGCCATTCAGGGAGCAATTGGGAACATCCTGGTTCTAGAGCCTAGCCGTAGTTGTATTTTATTGTAAAGGTAAAAACCTTATCTTCACTCCTAAATAATTTACAACTACTAACCTATGATGTTTCTTGAAGCGAAGCAGGTGGTAAAAAAGTATGCCAACCACCTGGCACTGAACGAGGTCAATCTACAAGTGCCTGAAAACAGTATTTATGGTCTTCTGGGACCAAATGGCGCAGGTAAAACTACCCTAATACGTATTATTAATCAGATTACCGGACCCGACTCAGGTGAAATTATCTTTAACGGACGTCCATTAAAGTCCGAAGATGTCCACCGCATCGGTTATCTTCCCGAAGAAAGAGGATTATACAAAAAGATGAAAGTAGGTGAGCAAGCTGTTTACCTCGCTCGCATGAAAGGGCTTTCGCGCAATGACGCTCTCAAAAAACTAAAATATTGGTTCGAAAAATTTGAAATCCAACCCTGGTGGGACAAAAAGGTGGAAGAACTATCAAAAGGAATGCAGCAAAAGATTCAGTTTGTCGTTACCGTTTTGCACGATCCTAAGCTTTTGATATTTGATGAACCATTTAGCGGCTTTGATCCAATTAATGCCAACATCTTAAAACAAGAAATACTAAAGCTCAAAGAAAATGGAGCGACCATACTGTTTTCAACTCACAACATGGGTTCGGTTGAAGAACTGTGCGACCACATTACGCTTATCAATCAGTCAAAAACCATATTAACGGGTCAGATTGATGACATACGACAGAGCTATAAAGACAACTTAATTAAACTGGATTTTGCAGGAGATCGAGAATTGATTCAAACCAAGTTATCTGACAGTTTTAAAGTTGAGAAGATTGAACAAATAAATGGGCTTCACACCGCTTATGTAAAAATGCCTGATGAAACTACTATCAATCAAATGATAAGTACAGTTATTAATGATGTTGAAATACAGTGACAACTCAGGTTCTCCAAAGCGCTTTTTCAAAATCATAATTTTTTCACGAGAGTGTGAATAAAATTACACCTAT
>NZ_JAENRR010000022.1 GCF_016612505.1 Carboxylicivirga marina | reverse complement strand
TAATGAATTAACAAAGCGAATCATGCTTCTTTTTGCTTGACATTCAGCGTTTTAACTTACGTGGGAAACATCAGTTAAAGGTCTTATCCAAGCCAAACTCGGTCTTTAAAATTCCATTTACTCTTTCTGCAATGGCATTGTCATAAGGAGAACCGGATTCGGTCATGCTAATTTTTACCGATTCTTTATTCAGGATATTAACGTAGTCATGGCAACAATATTGGATTCCTCGATCTGAATGATGAATTAAAGACGTGTCTTTCTCCCTGTTTCTCAAGGCCATCTCCAATGCTATTACACAACCAATGCTTTCCAAAGTTTTATACAGGCAATGTCCTACAATCTTCTTTGAATAAGCATCTGTAATTAGCGATAGGTAGCTAAATCCCCCAGCAATTGAGATGTATGTTATGTCGCTCACCCATAGTCGCTCTGACTCCTCTACACAAAGTCCGTTAATCAAATTTGGGTATTTTCGATACCAATGATTGGAGTTTGTCGTCCTGGCATAACGTTTTTTGTTTTGGATGATTAAATTATGATCCTGCAAGAGGCCATGCAAGGCATCACGCCCCATTTTTATGCTGTGTGTTTCCATGAAAGGTTGTAGCAAAAACATAAGCTTCCTGGTGCCTAATTTGGGCATTTCCCTGCGCATCATTTTTACCATTTCCAAAACCATCATTTGTTCCGATTCCCTTTTATTGCTGAACCATAATTTATCGTAATAAGCATGTCGAGTTTTACCAAACAGACCACAAAGGCGCTCGACTCCAACCTTTGGGTAAACCTTCCGCAGTTCCTCTACTGTTTGGTGCCATACTTTTTTCTGATTGATACATTTAAATCTTTTTCTGCTAGATTTATCATCGTTTCTAACCCGGCAATCTTTAACCTGGCATCTTCAAGCTCTTTTATGAACTCTGCATTACCTTCACTAATTTTCTTAATTGTTTTTTCGCTTACTGGTCTCATTTTCACTGTTCTTGTTTGATTTAAATTACAAGAATACAGTTTTTCCCATCTTCGAAATGTCGTAGCAGTTATTCCTACCTCTTCGCAATATTGTTTGACCGTTTGCTCTTCAGGATTATATTCTGATAAAATCTTTATCTTTTGTTGCGGAGCTAGGTGCTCTCGCTTCTGAGATAGGTATTCTTCTTTATTTTCTCCGAATTTTATTAACCATTTGGTGATGTTGGATTTATGACGGATATTATATTTAATCATAACATCGTCAATGCTGATTTCACCGCTTTCAATTTTTGAAACAAGCTCTCGTTTGACTTTATCCGGTAAAACCTTAAATATTTTACCATTAGGACCTCTCTGTTCGTAACCAAGATTTTCTTTTTGTCTCATCCTAAATGCTCTTTTTGTGTATAGCTATTTTAGGACAAGACAAATTCATCCTGAACAGAATCGACCACTTGCATTAATTCAGTAGGGAATACATTTCCCCTAGTAATTGTATTGGCTTCTATTTTTATTTGAGCGCCTTGACCTTGGCAATTCAATTTAACATCGGTTCCTCCATTTAAAGGAACGGTGTTGATTGTAATCCCCGGTACATTTTTTCTATATCTGCCTTGATTCTTCCTAAACCTTCCTGAATATTTTTGAGGGCTTCGGCTCTGGAATCGAGAGGCAAATAAGTCAGGTCAATATCAACTGACAAACGAGGCATTTCCCTAATAAAAAGGTTAATCGCCGTACCTCCTTTTAGTGCGAATATTTCTTCTTTCGCTACGTAAGGAAGAACTTGTAACAATAAATCTACTTGGGCTCTATAAACTGGGGATATCATAATTCTGCTAATTCTTTTGGTATGGTAATCTTATACTTTGAGCTGTATGCTCCACTTTCTGTTATCATCCGGTCTCCGCTACCTAAATCTATTTTATCTGTTTTCAGGAATTGAAGCCATTGATGATTTGCCTTTTCTGACATATAAAGGAAGAGGCGTTTTACTTTTACCGAGTTGCAAGTTGACAAAAGCTCGCTCACGAGTCTCGGCTTTAGGTTAACCAGTCCTTCCAAAACCTTATAACATTCGACAAGATCTGCATGTTGCGGTGCTAAAAACAAGCATTCCAATATGGCACGTTCGGGTGTTGATACATTAACTTTTGTATCTTTTATCTCCAATTCCTTGACGCCCGTATTTTCTGGAAGAAATGAAGTAGGTTTCTGAAACAGTTCTACATTCCAGTTGTAATTTGTAAACCAGTTAGGCATTCTGGTTTGCAGGGGAGAAAAGAGATATAACGTTTCCTTACTTAATCTGAAATAGTGGCTGAATCCATGTAAGATTAATGCGGTTAAACCTCCTGCATGAACTTTGATATTTAGTTGGTTTTGCAGAGCATTCACACCTGCCTGCCATTCTAACAAATCTCCCGGCTTTTTATAGGCCCCTCTTCCTAACGGTTCTATCCATCCACTTTCCTGATAGTATCTTCGCAGATGTCTGGAAACGCCATTTTCATCCAATACTGCTGCTGTTAACACATTATTGGGCTGTAATAAATTAAAAAGCTTCTTTAATTTTGTGTCATTATGCGTAGTCATACTACTCAATTTTACACAAAGATAAAGAGAAAGTTTGACAAAAAAACACAATAGCTTTAATAATATTCATTAATGAGTAGCTAAACTACGCAAAAATCCATATTTATAAAGTTATTTATACTCTTTTCGTTGTCAAAAGCAATTAACCTATAAGCAAAATCAAATACTTTATTATCAATATGGGTTTCTGTCAAAGGAATCTTTCTTAAAATACTTGACCCAAAATTCATTTTTAGGTTCAGTTCCTTTTTGCTACTTTTGAAGGGAAATGAGTTCATTAAAACGCATTTGAAACGGGCATTTTTTAGCCTATTTTGGTGGACTTACAGAGGACTTTAAAAATTGATTTCGTAAAATATTGAGAATTGGGCACTTAAAGTAAATTTTCAGTTCCCTCTCTCTCTCTCCGACGATAGCGAAAGCAATTTTAGAAAAAGCCTTGTAAATCAATACTTACAGGGTTTTTTAATGCGCAATATTTTGCAAAAAGATGTAAAATATTCCAACCATGTATTGCAAGGATGCACTGTATGGTAAAAATAGGGCTTATAAGCAGATAAAAAGATTATGCAGAGGTAAATGCCAAAAAGCATTATTTAACGGAAATATACGCCATCAATTTTAGCTCAGAGCAGTTCTCTGTTACAAACCCATATGAGTGATGGACAAATACGTAATGGAAAGAGCACAGATATTGTTTGAGCTATATTCAGATATAGAGAAAGCATATCAATTGTACTGCAATTTGTAAGAAATATACAATCGATTGATAACACCGGAAGTGGCCAGAATCAGAATGGCCCATTATTTTAGAGAAGTCGCAGATGTAAAGTTTTTCCTTTACTGATTGTGTGAAATTTATGCCTTAAGCCAGAATTTGAAGCTACTCAATGAATTTGCATCAATTATTTTAGGGCTATATAAAGGCAACAAAAAAGCTTCCATGTAAACATAGAAGCTTTTTAGCTATAATTTGTATTTCAAAAATTACTTCTTGAAATATTCTTTTGCCATTTCGTTAGGTACAATCTCTTCACGGAAAGTATAAGCTCCCGTTTTCTCAGATTTTACCATTTTAATCACTTTAGTGTGACCTTTACCTTCACCTTTTTGCAATGATGCTACTGCTTTCTTTGCCATGGTTAATCAGTTTATTTGATTTCGCGGTGTAAAGTTACACGCTTCAAAATCGGATTATACTTTTTTAACTCCATGCGATCAGGAGTATTTTTTCTGTTCTTAACGGTAATATATCGGCTAGTTCCTGGTTGTCCGCTTTCTTTGTGCTCAGTGCACTCCAAAATAACCTGAACGCGATTACCTTTTGCTTTCTTTGCCATTTCTACTCCTTATTAATAGTTAGCAATAAATCCTTTATCTTTTGCCTGCTTAAGGGCTGACAACAAACCAACTTTGTTGATCATGCGTAAACCTGCAGCAGATACTCTAATGCTTACCCAACGATCTTCCTCAGGTAAGTAGAATTTCTTCTTGAAAAGATTAATATCGAATCTTCTCTTGGTTCTTCTCTTTGAGTGAGAAACATTATTTCCCACCATGAATGATTTACCAGTTATTTGACATACTCTTGACATCGCTCAACAGTTTTTTTTCGGATACATTTTTCAAACAGAGCGCAAAATAAGGCATTTTTCTCGGATAATACAAACATTGAAACTTATAATTCAATAGTTTTTTTCATTTTTCCTTCAACTTCTGCAATTCTCCAAAAATCCACCTATTATTTCGCTTTTAATGCAATTTGTTATTTATTTTTTGAAGTAACATAATTAAGCCAGCATCTGAAGCTCTTTGTATGTTTCTACTTCTTATTTTTCCAAAGTTATAACAATGGCTCATAACACCAAAATCACCTGCTATGGCTATCCAAACAGCTCCCACTGGTTTTTCATCTGTTCCACCGTCAGGACCAGCAATACCCGATGTTGCAATGGCATAATCCGTTTTCATTAATTCCTTTACTCCTCGTGCCATTTGCTCAACCACTTGCTTACTTACCGCACCAAATTGCTCCAGGGCTTCATTGTCAACATTTAGCACCTGTGCTTTAATAGCATTATCATAAGCCACAATTCCTCCTTTAAAATAAACCGAACTACCGGGTACACTTGTCAGTAAATGCCCAATATTTCCACCAGTACAACTTTCTGCAACAGAAATAGTCCTATTGAGTTCTTTAAGCTTATCCCCAATTAACTTATTGGCAGGTACATCTTTCTCAGCAAAAACATTCTGTCCTACAATGGCATGAAGTGAGTCTTTCAATAAATTAAAATCCTCATGTGCCCTCTCCTCATTATCTGTTTTAGCTGTTAATCGAAGACGTATTTTTCCAGGGCTTGGTAAATATGCTAATGACATATATTCAGGAATCGTGTCCTCCCACCCTTCTAACTTTTCTGCCAATACCGCTTCTGGAATGTTAAATATCTGAATGGTTTGATGAAGGATATGACCCGTTTTATACTTTTTCTTTAAGCGCGGAATAATTTCATTTCTCATCGCCGTTTTCATTTCACCCGGTACACCAGGCATAGAGACAATCACTTTACCTTCCTCATCAAACCACATTACCGGAGCAGTACCAACCGGATTGTTTATAAGCTCACAACACTCTGGCACATAGGCCTGACTTTCGTTTTGCTTATTAATCCCTTTAACACGCCCCTTTAGCAAACGAGTCATATTATCATGGGCTTCTTGACTATAAATCAGGCGAGAATTGAAAATACTTGCTAATGTTTCTTTGGTAATATCATCTTTAGTTGGTCCTATCCCTCCAGTTAACAATACAACATCTACTCGCGACATGGCTTCAGTTAAAGCACTTGTTATTGCCTCTCTCGTATCTTGAATAGATGTAATTCGATGAACATCAAAGCCTGCATCATTTAGCTGCTGGCCCATCCAGGCCGAATTGGTGTCAATCACCTGCCCTATCAACAACTCATTACCTATTGTAATTATCTCTATTTGCATGGAAGAACGAATTTACTGGTTATTCTTATTTATAGCCCTGATGCGCTGCACCAATGGCGGATGAGAATAATGAAAGAACACAAACAAAGGATGTGGCGTGAGATTACTTAAAGCATTGGATGAAATCGTTTTCAAACCACTTATCAGGGCTTTCCCTAAACCAAAATCATTGGCATAAGCATCTGCTGCATATTCATTCTTTCGCGATAGAATCGTCATGAAAATTCCTGCAATAAAAGAAACCGGTGTATACAAAATCCCAAAAGCCAATATCCCAATATGGAAATTAGGCTCGGCCACACCTAAAGCCTGTGATAAAAGAGGTGAACCTACTACTAAACCGAATATAAACAGAATAATTCCCATTTGAAGCACGCCAGTAATGGTTCCCCATAAGGTATGTTTCAGTTTATAATGGCCAACTTCATGTGCCAGTACAGCTACAATTTCCTCTATATCCAAATCTTTAATCAAGGTATCATAAAGAACAATACGCTTTCGTGCACCTAAACCGCTAAAAAAAGCATTGGCTTTAGTACTGCGCTTAGAGCCATCCATCACATATACATTATCGAGTTTAAAACCTGCTTTTAATGAGAATGCTTCAATAGCATCACGCAACTCCCCTTGCTCTAAAGGAGTCTGCTTATTAAACAATGGCAAAATAAGTGTCGTATAAAACATGGTCATAAAAATGGTAAAACCACTAATTACCAACCAGGCATATAACCAGAATAGTTCCCCGGCAATGCTATACAACCAAATTACCAATGCCATTAACGGACCGCCGATTAAAACAGACAGTAACATGGACTTAAATAAATCCAGAATAAAAGTAAGTGGCGTAGTTTTATTAAAGCCGAATCGCTCTTCAATAACAAATGTGCCATAAATACTAAAAGGTAAACTTATAACAGAGGAACCTAAACCAATTATTGCAAAGAACAGAAGTGATTGAAAGGTTGCATTGCCACTCAATTCAGTCACCCAACCGTTAATAAGTGCAAAGCCGCCAAGTGCCAACATAGCAATCATGATAACAAAGCTTAGCACTTCACTTAGTAAACCAAAACTGTAGTTTGCTTTCTTATATTCCTGTTGCTTACGGTATTTATCCTCATCGTACACACCCTCTAATTCCTGAGGTATTTTGTCTTTTACGTTTTTATGATTCAAATAATCGAGCCACTGATCAAAAAGAAACTGCCATGTTATAATGGCTATAATGATGTAAAATATTAATTCCGCGTTCATATTTTTAGTTTTTAAATTGCAAAAGTACAAAAAGCTTCGTCTGATGACTCAGAAAAGGTTTCAATCATTTTATGCATTGATAAAAAATTGGCATTATGAATTCACCCAAATTCCAACAGCTTGATTAAACGCTTGTGCAATTTTCTGTTTCAACTCTGTATTTTGAGCGTATTTTTGATTCATTTCGAATTCAATCCCGAGGTATTTTTCGGTTTCAATATCCCTGAAATACCGCACAAATCCATCGGGTTTTCCTCTGAACGGATAATTAAAGCGAACCCGGTAGCCTGGTAATAAGTTTTTCAACTCAGACTTCCAAACTTGAGCAAATAGCTTCTCTTCTTCCCTTTCCGGATTGTATAAAATACCAAAATCGGTCTGTCTGATTTCCCCACTTAGTTCGGAAGTAAACGAGTGAACCGATAGGTGAAGAACTTTCGTTTTTTTTTGCCACAATTGACTTATTACCCTTTCAAATGGGCGACGAAAAGCATAATAGTACTCATCAAGAATTTGTGCTTTCTTCGCTTTTGATAAAACCTTAGTAAACTCAGAAAATAATGTCCTTCGATAAAGCGAACGATTAATGTCAACCAATAAACGACTGGTTGTAGCACTTTGTTTGTAAACTATATAGCCTGAATCTATCAAGTCAAACAATTCCCGTGCCCCTACATCATAACCACGGTGAGAATTTAGCACATCTTTCGCATTTTCAAACAGGCTTTTATACTCAACTGGCACCTCATTTCCGCCGTGCTCACAACTTAGAACAACAGCTTTCTTGTTGGTCATTTCTATTTCTTTAGTTGCTTAATCAGCTGATCGCGATTTAATATTTTAATACTTTTCCCTTTGGCTTCAATAATGTTTTCATTGTGCAAATCACGTAATGCCCTTCCGAGCGATGGGCGTGTTACGCCAAACATATTAGCTAGTTCTTCCTGGCTTTTTGATAAGATCATTTCGCCATCAACAGGACCTGATAGTTGCAATAAATAGTGTGCAATTTTTCCGCGTATCGTTTGAAAAGACAGAAAGCGAATCTTATCTGATAAGAATTGTGTTTTACTCGAAATAATGTTCATCATGTTTTTAAGAACCAACGAACTTATTTGCATTAACTCTATGACTGATTTTTTGGGAAGATGCAAAATCTCAACAGCATTATTAGCCACAATATTTACAGGGCATTCATTGTTTTCGCCAAATAGAAATGCAATAGCTAATGGCTTTGGAGGTTCAATGTCTTCAATTTTAATGGCTTTACCCGAATAATCGATCATTTCACCTTTGACACTTCCCTTTAGCATTATCATCAGCGATCGGCACTCATCTCCACTTTGGGCAATCATATTCCCTTTCTCATATTTTTTCACCTGATAAGGAATCTCTTCAAGTAATTGACTTACACCCTTATAATCAATACCTTTAAACAATGGGCATTTAGTTAGTATCTCCATGTATTAAGTAATTTTGTACCAAATTATAAATTAATTTCGATTTTGTAACAATTGTTACAGTCTTCGAGGCAAAGTCAACCTACATTTGCCAATGTAAAAAATGATAAAACAGCAGAATGATGATAAGAGACGTAGTTAAAATAGACGAAGACAAATGTAACGGATGTGGTGTTTGTATTCCTTCATGCCATGAAGGTGCTTTGCAAATAATTGATGGTAAAGCTCGTTTAATTAGCGACTTAATGTGCGACGGTTTAGGCGCCTGCTTAAATCATTGTCCGCAAGATGCCATGACCATTGAAAAACGTGAAGCAGAGCCTTATGATGAGATTAAGGTGATGGAGATTATGGTGGATAAAGGCATCAATACTGTAGTAGCGCATTTAAAACATTTAAAAGAACATAACGAGATAACTTTTTTGAAACAAGCTGTTAACTGGCTAAAAGAGAACGAAAGCCAATTATCGTTTAAAGTAGATGATGTTATTCGTCAAGTACATAAACCTCAAGTATCAGTTATGCAACAAGGACATGCAGGCGGTGGTTGCCCCGGTTCGGCAGCACGCTCAATAGAACGACCAAGTGCAGCACCAGTCGCTTCGGAAGGCAATGGAGATGCACCATCGGAATTAAGACAATGGCCAGTGCAGATGCACTTAGTGAATCCAATGGCACCATATTTTAGAGATTCTGATATGGTATTAGCAGCCGACTGTGTGGCATTTGCCATGGGTAACTTCCACAGTAAATTCCTTAAAGGACGAAGTGTAGGAATAGCCTGCCCTAAGTTAGATAATAACCAGGAAGTTTATGTCGATAAGCTGGTACAGATGATTGACCAGGCCAAAATAAACACTATGACAGTGGCTATTATGCAGGTTCCATGTTGCGGCGGATTATTGCAACAAGCCAAAATGGCTGTCGAAAAAGCGAGCAGAAAAATTCCTTTGAAGCTGGCAATGATTTCAATCGAAGGAGAAATATTAAAGGAAGAGTGGGTGTAAATTGGGCAAGGGAAAATAAGCAGGGATTACAATTGTCATTCCTGCTTCTGCCAGGCATTTACACATTAAAATATTGGGTTAGGTAGTAAGTGAGGGATGTCTTAACCGTCCAACTTAGGGGTAGTCACCTCATTCGAGACATTTCTCACTTTTTTACTAAAGAAAATTTAATCACAATCAATAACTAAAAGACCGATAATCATGAGTATGTTTTGTTACCAATGTCAAGAAGCAGCAAAAGGAACTGGCTGTGAAATTAAAGGAGTTTGCGGAAAAACCTCCGATGTAGCTAATCTACAGGATTTACTATTATACACCGCTAAAGGTGTTGCTGTTTTAAGCCAATTAGCTGATGAAAAAGGCATTGAGCAGGCTAAGGCTAATAAATACATCATCGATTCGATGTTTATTACCATTACTAACGCTAATTTTGATCGTAACAAAATTGCTGCGAAAGTAAATGAAGGTTATGCCATTCAGGATGAAATCAAATCTCAACTTGGAGCAACTGCTGAGCTTCACGACTGTGCCGTTTACCGTGCAGCAAACGAAAATGAGATGGAATCAAAAGCTTTACTAATTGGTATTCTATCAATTGAAAATGAAGATATCCGCTCATTAAAAGAATTATTAACCTATGGATTAAAAGGCATGGCTGCTTATGGTGAGCACGCCTGGAACCTAGGTTACGAAAATGAAGAAATTTACAGTTTTGCAAAGAAAGCATTGGTAGCGACTATTTCAGAAGAAATTTCTGCTGATGAATTGGTAGGCTTAGTGCTTGAATGCGGTAAGTTTGGTGTTGATGTAATGGCATTGCTAGACAAAGCTAACACTGAGTCGTTTGGCAATCCTGAAATTACTTCAGTAAACATTGGTGTTAAAAATAACCCGGCAATCTTAATTAGTGGTCACGACTTAAAAGATTTAGAAGAATTATTGGAGCAAACACAAGGTACTGGTGTTGATGTATACACACATAGCGAAATGTTACCTGCTCACTACTATCCTAAATTTAAGAAGTACGAAAACTTCGTTGGTAACTACGGTAGTGCATGGTGGAAACAAACCACTGAATTTGAATCTTTCAATGGCCCTATTCTATTCACCACTAACTGTATTGTTCCGCCAAAGGCATCATATAAAGATCGCGTATACACAACCGGAGCATCAGGTTTTGACGGATGTGTACACTTTGCAGACCGCGTAGATGGGAAAGCGAAAGATTTCTCTGCTATCATTGAGCATGCTAAAAAATGTGCCGCACCAACAGAAATCGAAACTGGTGAGATCGTAGGTGGATTTGCACATAATCAGGTATTACAATTAGCTGACAAAGTAGTAGAAGCTGTTAAAGGCGGTGCCATCAAGAAATTTGTTGTTATGGCAGGATGTGACGGACGTATGAATGACCGTAACTACTATACTGATTTCGCTAATGAATTACCTCAAGATACTGTCATCCTAACTGCTGGCTGTGCTAAATACCGTTACAACAAATTGCCTTTGGGTGATATCGGTGGCATACCTCGTGTATTGGATGCCGGTCAATGTAATGACTCATACAGCTTAGCTGTTACAGCACTTAAATTAAAAGAAGTATTTGAATTGGAAGACATCAATGACCTTCCAATAGTCTATAACATTGCATGGTATGAGCAAAAAGCAGTAATTGTATTACTTGCATTACTACACTTAGGTGTTAAAAACATCAACCTTGGGCCAACATTGCCAGCATTCTTATCTCCAAATGTTGCAAAAATATTAATTGAAACCTTCGGAATTGGTGGAATCAGCACCGTGAAAGAAGACATTGAAAAGTGGATTAACTAGTAAATAATCTATACAGTATAGAATTTTAAAAACCTGCATCTTCATTTTAAAGATGCAGGCTTTTAGGTATATCATTCCCTTATTCGTCAGTTATTTAGAATAAATATTAATAAGTATTTAAATGCTTAAATATTTGTTAAAACACTCTGAAAACCACTATCTTAATATCACTAATCTAAATCAAATATTTTATGAGTAAAAAATTGATTGATTTCCTCAAACCTCCTGAACACTGGAATGTACCGGTTCTTTTAGCAGCTGGTGTGTTTGTTGGTTTAGGCTTCTATGTGTTTTATGTTTCCAGGGCTCATTCCTATTTATCAGATGATCCTAAAACATGCGTTAATTGCCACATTATGGCACCGCAATATGCCACATGGAGCCATAGTGCGCACCGCGAAGTTGCCACTTGCAGTGATTGTCATGTACCTCATGACAATGTATTTAATACTTATTATTTCAAGGCAAAAGACGGAATGCGTCATGCATCTGTTTTTACGATGCGAGCTGAGCCTCAGGTTATCTTCATAAAAGAAGAAGGCCAGAAAGTGGTACAGCAAAATTGCGTGCGTTGTCATGAACAACTCATTACTGATGATAAGCTTTTGGTGCAAACACCAGATGTTCATCAGAATATTGGCGATCGTTTTTGTTGGGAGTGTCATCGCGAGACACCTCACGGACGTGTCAATAGCTTATCAAGCGTACCACATGCCAGGGTGCCGGTTCCAGAGAGCCCTCTACCCGACTGGCTTCAAAAATTAAATGAATAAAACCTAAATCAAGAAAATATTATGAAACCAATACGTGAACAAATAAAAGACAAACCCTGGCTAGGCTGGGCTATATTTTTATTGACTATAGTTGTTGTATTTTTACTTGGCCTGCTAGCTTCTTCTGTCATAGAACGTCGTGCCGAGGCTGTTTTTGCATATACTCCAAAGGTAAAACATGCACCAACTGAACCTCGTAATGAAGTTTGGGGTCAAAACTTCCCAAAGCAATATCAGTCGTATATGAATACCAAAGACACCACTTTTGCCAGCAAATACAATGGTGCTGCTATGATTGATATGTTAGAGGTTGATCCTCGATTAGTTGTACTTTGGGCCGGATACGGATTTGCCAAAGATTACAATCAGGGCCGCGGTCATATGTATGCTATCGAAGACATTCAGAAGACTTTACGTACAGGTGGTCCAACGGAAGAAAAACATAGTGGAATGCCAAACACTTGCTGGACATGCAAAAGCCCTGACGTACCACGTTTAATGGCAGAAATGGGTCCTGCTGAATTTTACAAAGGCAAATGGGATGAAAAAGGTCATGAAGTAATGAATAACATCGGTTGTGCCGATTGTCATGATTCAGAAACAATGAACCTAAAGATTACACGCCCTGCTCTTGTTGAGGCTTTTGAAAGAATGGGAAAAGATATCAACGATGCTTCTCATCAGGAAATGCGTTCTTTAGTTTGTGCTCAGTGTCACGTTGAGTATTACTTCAATAAAAAATCACATCCAGGCTCTCCATACCTAACTTTCCCATGGGATAAGGGTATGTCGGCTGAAGCAATGGAAGAGTATTATGATGAAATTGAGTTTGCCGACTGGACACACAAATTGAGTAAAGCGCCAATGCTTAAAGCTCAACATCCTGGTTACGAAGTATATTTAACGGGTGTTCATGCTAAGCGTGGTGTATCTTGTGCCGATTGTCACATGCCTTATAAGAGCGAAGGCGGAACTAAATTCACCGATCACCACATCCAGAGCCCTCTAAATAATGTTGCTAACTCATGTCAGGTTTGTCACCGCGAAGAAACAGCAAGCTTAATAGAAGATGTTTACGAGCGTCAGGATCGCATTATTGAAAACCGCGACAAATTAGAAGAACTGGTTGTTCGCATGCATGTTGAAGCGAAAACGGCCTGGGATCTTGGTGCTACTGAAGAGCAGATGGATGACATTTTAACCGATATCCGTCATGCACAATGGCGTTGGGATTATGCAGCAGCCAGCCATGGTGGTTCATTCCATTCACCTGTAGAAACAAGCCGTGTAATAGCGACTGGTATTACTGTTGCACAAGAAGGTCGTATTAAATTGGCACGCTTATTAGCTGACCTGGGTCATAATGAAGAAGTACCTTATCCGGATATCTCAACCAAAACAAAAGCACAGGAATTCATTGGCTTACCAGTAGAACAACTTCAGGCTGAGAAAGATGAATTTTTGAAGACGCTATTACCAAAATGGCAAGAAGAAGCTAAGCAGCGAGAAGCTGGTTACACGACTTCCATGAAATAATTACATAAAAACTCCATCCGGTGCCATACTCCTAACAAGGCCGGATGGACTTTTTTTTATCATCCTAAATCAAAAATCATGAAGATTAGAAATATATTATTACTTGCAGTTTTATTGCTGGCGAGCAGCACTCTAGATGCTCAGGTGAAATTTTCGGCTGAAGTCAGACCGCGAACAGAATACAATCACGGAGTTAAAACACCTGCATTTGAAAATCAAGATGCATCTATAATCACCAGCCAGAGAACACGATTAAACCTCGATTTTAAAAATGAATCCTTTGCTGTAGGGGTCGTTCTACAAGATGTTCGCAAATGGGGTGAAGAGAAGCAATTAACAACGAATGGAAATAATGTTGTATATCTACATCAGGCTTGGGCCGAATGGTTTATGAATGATAAATTATCATTAAAAGCTGGTCGCCAACAACTGGTATATGATGATCACCGCATACTTGGCAGTGTAGGATGGGCTCAGCAAGCACGCTCCCATGATGTTGCCCTTTTAAAGTATACTAGCAAAATTAATGTTCATTTTGGTTTCGCCTATCACAATCAAAATCTAAATAACAATATCTATACAGGACCCGATGCGTACAAACGGATGCAATTCATTTGGTTAAATCACAAAGGAAAATCTTATTCAGCAAGCGTATTATTGCTTAACAATGGTAAACCTCAAAACTTAGAATTTGCTAATGGTTCTATTACAAAGCAGGATATTATTTGTAGCCGTACATTAGGAACACATATCAAAACAACATTAGGAGGCGTAAAACTCGCTGGAAATTTCTACTATCAATTCGGTGAGGAAGTGCTTAAGAACAACTTCGGTACACCAGATGACAAAGTAGATTTATCAGCCTATAACTTCTCCGTTGATGCGACAATGCCCCTTGGCGATAAAGTAAACATTGGAGCAGGTTATGAATTGCTTTCAGGTACGGATCAAACTGGCGCTGATAAACTCAACTCTTTTACTCCTCTTTACGGCACCAATCACAAATTCAATGGATTTATGGACTATTTTTATGTAGGCAACCATGGTAATAATGTTGGTTTGAATGACTTATATGTGAATGGTAATTTTAAACCAGGCAAAGTAAAATTTAATGGTGCTATTCACTTTTTTAGTGCTGATGGCAAAATTGACAACTTTGACCAAGGCTTAGGTACTGAAATTGATCTATGGTGCGGTTACTCACATAATGGTCAGGTACAATTAGATTTTGGTTACTCACATATGTTTGCTACAGATGCATTATACGCTATCAAAGGTGTCGTAGAAAATAACACTGGTAACAACTGGGCTTGGGTTCAGTTAACATTCAAGCCAACCTTATTTGAGTCTAAGAAAGACTAATTTTGCAAGGATTATGCAATGCTAAACATTGTATTTTTTGGTATAAACCTATTTTATAAAAAACAGACTTTGCTTAAGCAAGCGAATGCTACCTTGTTCAAAAGACAGGTTTCGCTCATTTAAGCAAAGTCAGTTTTTTTCATTGGGCAAGCTTCGCTTACATAAGCAAACGTTCCTTTTTGTATGGAGAAGCTTTCGCTTAACAAAGCAAAACCTTCTTTTTCCGTCAGGGAGCCTTCACTTCATTAAGCAAAGTTTGTTTTTTGCAACTGGAAAGGTTTAAACAAATTAGCGAAGCTTACTTTTTACAAAAAGTGCTTACAACAACTTGTAGTTTACTCAATTATTAAACAAACTCCTCTTCAAAGACTTATAAGTGCATAATTCTGACTATAAAACAAGAGCCACTCTCATTATGAAAGCGGCTCTTTGCTTATAAATAGATTAATGTAATCAAACTGAATTTCTACTGGCATTAATATTACCAAATAATGAACGCATCACCATTCGTTCATATAAAGCCAGGTGCTCATCTTCAGGTTTATCCTGATATTTTTGAATTTCAATGAGTGCATATTGCTGAATGGCCAACAATGGAAGTACAACGCTTTCACGCAGTTTAATACTATTTCGGCTTCTGGCATTATCTTCCAATAACTCTTTATCGCCAGATACCTTTAACACCATCTCTCTTGTCAACAAATATTCATTGTAGATGATTTTCCAGAAATCACCAAACTTCTCATCATTCTCCATATACTTAGTCAATGCAAAGTTTGTTTTACTCATACTCTGCATACTATTCGATATCAAAGCCTTAAAGAATATTGATGAATTATGTAACTCCTTACAATCATCCAGATTACCTGCTTCTTCCTGCTCTTTTAGTGCTGTTCCTAAACCGTAGAAACCAGGCACATTCTGCTTCAATTGACTCCAGGCTCCCACAAAAGGAATCGCCCTTAAATCATCAAATTCAAGCTTATCACTTGCACCTCTCTTTGATGGTCGACTACCAATATTTGCCAGTCCATAGTATTTCAATGTACTTCGCTCTTCCAGGAAAGGAATAAATAAAGGATGGGCTTTTAAGGCAGCATACTTGTCATAGCCACTTTCCGACATTTGTTGAATCAGCCCTCTTTGACTTTCGCTTAAATCAGAATCTGTACGGTTAAATAAATTATTCTCAAAGCCTGCTGTCATCAGGTGCCCCAGGTTATGTGTAGCAGCCTCTTTAATGCCGTAATGAGAGCTAATGGTTTGCCCCTGAATAGTCAGCTGTATCTGGTGACTATCAATTGTTTTTCCTAATGCCGAATAAAACAAATGCGTATTACCACCACCACGTGCCGGGGGGCCTCCTCGCCCATCGAAGAAAACAACTTCAATATCACATTCACGTGAAATCATTGAAATATCTTCTTTTGCACGATAGATACCCCAGTTAGCCATCAGATATCCACCATCCTTTGTACCGTCTGAGAATCCAAGCATAACCGTCTGACGGTTTTTACGATTGGCTAAATGCGTTTTATACTTTGGATGATTATAGAGCGTCTTCATGGATTGACCTGCTCCCTTAAGATCATCAACCGTTTCAAATAATGGCACCACATCTAATGACAATGGCTCATCGCCCCAGCTGCATAATCGTGCCAGGGAAACTACTTTGGCAATATCAATGGCCCCGCGGCAATTACTGATAATATAACGATGCGCAGCACGCTGTCCGTTTTCGTTTTGAATGCTACGAATCGCTTTCATCGATTCTAAAGTGTCACGCACTAAATCATCTTCAAATACACTGGTATCAATGCGACCTTTAACTTTCAACAATAAGTTTAATTGCTCTTTTTCGGTTAATTCCCACATGTTATCCGGAAATAACCCCGGATTAACACGCATCACCTCATTAAAAGCCTTGCCAATTATTCGGCTATCCTGTCGAATATCAATACTAGCAAAGAAAAAGCCAAATTGCTTTATCTTCCGTTTAAATGATTTTACTTTATCTATAAACAAGCTTTGATGTTCATCTTTAAGCAATTTCTCAACCTTATCTAGCTGCGATAATAAGTGATTTACATCAATATTCTTCTCACCATTAGCATTGGTCAGCTCTTCGCTAAATTGCTCATCCAATTCGTTTAAAATATCATAAACACCTTCAAAGCTCATTCGACGCTTGATGGCTTTTAGCTCGTTATGGTAACAGGTAGCCAATGTAAAACGTAGCTTTCGGGCTACTTTTAATGTCGTATCGACCTTCACAAACGGATTACCATCACGATCGCCTCCAGGCCAAAAACCCATGGTGACTAATTCTTTGTTGTGATCTATTTTACCGGGGAAAAACTCATCAATTCGATCCAGTAACTGCCCAACTGCCGAATAAAAAATATTACCTAAATACCAGGTGAGCGCCATGGCCTCATCATAGGCCGATGGTTTTTTCTTGCGATAAAAAGGTGTTTTACCCAATTGCTGCAGCAAATCGCGTGCATACCCTACTTCATCATTCGTGATAGCCTCAGTTAAATCTGTTGAGATAGCCAGTACGCGCCCCGGGTAAAACTGTGTTGGGTGAGCTGTAAGAACCACCCGGATTCCAAATGTGTCGAGGAGCTCTTCCATTTGTTCTTCCAGGTTGCGATTTTCAACCTTTTGCTTTATTCTCCCCCACGAATCTGAATCATTAATACGATGTATTTTAGTATAGGCTGCTTCTTCAAGTGCATCAATCAATACAATCTGACGTTCGACGTATTGAATGATTTTAAACAAAAAAGAAATACGTTCTCTTTCGGTTAAATCTGGTTTATGTTCTTTAAAAAAACTATTAATGATGGCCGAAGGTGATTCTCCGCTGTCGAATCCATTCTCACAGGCTTCTTTTAACAATGGCAACAATAATCCGGTTTGTTGTACTGCATCCAATGGAAGTGTGAGAAATAAACTATTATAAAGCTGGTACTTAAGCTCAACCAACTCACGATAAGACCTCTCAATTTGGTTCATTCGAAATATATTTGTGTATTGTTAACTATTGAAAAAGATTAGCTTATAAATCAAAAGCAATAACCTCTTCTTTATAACAAATACAAAGATAAGATGTTTTTAAAAGCAATACTATAACGAAATATTTCTTTAATATTTTTTAAGCTTTTACTCAAGTTGAAGGTTTAAGAACAATGAGATATTAATTTAAAAAGAAGTTAACTGATTATTATGGTATTTTTCTACCTTTGTAGCTTGTAATTTTCGCTCGTATTGAGCAATTGAAAAAACTTATAAAATTATTGTTGTGCCGGAAACAAGATATGTATTTGTAACCGGAGGTGTTGCCTCCTCATTGGGAAAAGGAATTATATCAGCTTCATTAGCAAAATTATTACAGGCAAGAGGCTATAAAGTAACCATTCAAAAGCTTGATCCTTATTTAAATGTTGACCCGGGAACACTAAATCCGTATGAGCATGGTGAATGTTATGTAACCGAAGATGGTGCAGAAACAGATTTAGATCTAGGGCATTACGAGCGTTTTTTGAATGTTCCTACATCACAAGCTAATAATGTTACTACAGGACGCATTTACCAAAACGTTATTAATAAGGAGCGTAAAGGAGATTACCTTGGTAAAACTGTTCAGATTATCCCACATATTACCGATGAAATCAAACGCAATATAAAGCTACTTGGTACCAAGAATAAATATGACTTTGTAATTACAGAGATAGGTGGTACTGTTGGCGACATTGAATCCTTACCTTATGTTGAGGCTGTTCGTCAGTTAAAATGGGAATTAGGAAATCATGCAGCAGTTGTACACTTAACTTTGGTACCTTTCTTAAGTGCATCGGGCGAATTAAAAACGAAACCAACACAGCATTCAGTAAAGCAATTGCTTGAAAATGGTATTCAGCCAGATGTATTGGTCTTACGAACTGAAAAAGAATTATCGCAAGATATTCGTCGCAAGGTGGCTTTGTTTTGTAATGTTGACAGTAAAGCCGTTATTCAGTCAATTGATGTTAAAACAATCTATGAAGTTCCTGTTAAAATGCAGGAAGAAGGATTAGATGAAATTGTGCTGAAGAAAGTTGATTTGCCAATCGATGAAAAACCTGCTTTAAAAGACTGGAAAGGCTTTTTGAACAAACTATACAAGGCTGAAAAAACGGTTAAAATTGGATTGGTTGGTAAATATGTAGAATTAGCTGATGCCTACAAATCAATTATTGAAGCCTTGCATCATGCAGGAACCTACAACAACCGTAAAGCTAAAGTTGAGTTAATTCATTCTGAAGAAATCAACGATAATAATGCTGCAGAAAAACTTAAAGGCTTAGATGGTGTATTAGTGGCTCCAGGCTTTGGTCATCGTGGTATTGAAGGAAAGTTATCAGCCATTAAATATGTTCGCGAGAACAACATTCCTTTCTTAGGAATTTGCTTGGGAATGCAATGTGCCGTTATTGAATATGCCCGCAATGTATTAAAGTTAGGTGAAGCTAACTCACGCGAAATGAATGAACGCACGCCAAATGCAGTTATCGACTTGATGGAAGATCAAAAGAATGTGACCGACATGGGTGGAACCATGCGATTAGGAGCTTACGATTGCAATCTTAAAAAAGGCACAAAGTCATTTGAAGCATATGGCAAAGATGATGTTAAGGAGCGTCACCGTCATCGTTATGAATTTAATAACGAATACCTCGACCAATACGAAAAGGCAGGTATGAAAGCTGCTGGATGCAATCCGGAAACAGGACTGGTTGAAATCATGGAATTACCAGAACACAAATGGTTTGTTGGTGTTCAGTTCCATCCTGAATACAGCAGTACAGTCTTAAAGCCACATCCTATTTTTATGGCCTTTATAAAAGCCGCAATTCAAGAATAAACTAACACACAAAGAAATAAAATGGATAGAAATTCGATAACCGGAATTGTACTTATCACCGTTATTCTGGGTTTCTTCTGGTGGATAAACAAACCATCGGAAGAACAACAAGCCGAACAGCAGCGTCGACGTGACTCTATCGCTTTGGTAGAAAAAGTTAGGCTCGAAGCTGAAGCCCAAGCCGATGCTGCCAGAAAAGTAGAAGCAGAACAGGAAGTTGTTGAGAAAGACCCTGCTACCATTGCAGCTGAAAAAGCAAGCAAATATGGTTTCTTCGCTTCAGCAGCGGATGGTCAGCAGTCATTTGTGACGCTTGAAAACAATCTGATTAAAATGAAAATATCAACCAAAGGTGCTCGCATCTATTCGGTTGAATTAAAAGAATACAATAATCACGAAGGCAACCCGGTTGTCTTAATGCATGGTGACCAAAATAAGTTTGGTTTTTACTTTACACATAGTAACCGTAATTTCCATACCAATAATTTATATTTTGATGTAGCCTCAACCTCGTCTGACAAAGCTGATTTTGTGGTGAATGCAGAAGAAGGACAAATGACCTTCTCATACACCCTACCAGATAACAGCTACATGGCCGATTTCAATATTACAACTCGTAATATGGCCAGTATCATGTCAACCAATACCGGTTCTTTAGGTATTGAGTGGAATATGCGTATGGATGCGCAAGAGAAAGCTCCTGATTTTGAGCGTCAGCGTTCGGGTGTTTATTTCAAATATGATCAGGAAGATGTTGACCATATTAATGCAGCCAGCTCAGATAGTGAGAAATTAAGTACCAAAGTACAATGGGTAGCTTTTAAAGACCAGTTTTTCTCATCCGTGTTTATTTCAAAAGATAACTTCTTAAGCGGAGAAGTATCAACTGAAGCACCTGAAGAAAAAAGTGATGAATTAATTATGAATGCCAAAGCATTGGTGAATGTACCTTACTCAGGTAATGACAATTTGGCGTTTCAGTTTTATTTCGGACCTAATGACTTTAAAACCTTAAAACCATTCGAAGAGGAATATCAACTTCGTAAATTAGTTTATCTGGGTTGGGGACCATTACGCATCATTAATTTAGGTGTTATTGAGGTCTTCCATTTCTTCGAAGGTTTTATTAGCAACTATGGTTTAATTATTCTGTTATTAACCATTCTGATTAAACTACTCCTCTTCCCTCTTACATATAAATCATATGTTTCTACGGCTAAAATGAAAGTGTTAAAGCCACAGATTGAAGAGATAAATAATAAGATACCGAAGGATAAAGCAATGGAGCGCCAGCAAGCGACTATGGCGCTATATCGTAAGGCAGGTGTAAACCCTATGGGTGGATGTTTACCTATGTTATTGCAGATGCCAATCCTGTTTGCGATGTTCCAATTCTTCCCGGCATCTATTGAGTTACGTGGCGAAGCATTTTTATGGGCAGATGATTTATCATCGTATGATTCAATCTTCCAACTTCCATTTGAAATCCCATTTTATGGCGACCATGTTAGTTTATTCTGTTTATTAATGTCCATCACTAATATTGTGTATACTCGTATCAATCAGGAAATGACTCAAAGCAGTCAGCAAATGCCTGGTATGAAAGGTATGATGTACATGATGCCAGTGATGTTCTTGTTCTTCTTTAATAATTATGCATCGGGATTAAGTTACTATTACTTTATCTCAACATTAATCACTATCGGACAGACTTTATTAATCCGTCGATTTGTTGATGAGGATGCACTATTGGCAAAACTAAATGCCAATAAGAAGAAGCCAAGCAAGAAATCGAAATTCCAGCAGCGACTAGAAGATATGCAAAAGCAACAAGCACAAGCTGGTAAAAAAGGTAAGAGAAAATAACACTTAATGTGTATGATAAAATAAAGCCGTTTGATAATCATCAAACGGCTTTATTATTATATGTTTTATTTATTCTGAAGCATTATTCTTGTTGCCCTGGCGCAAGCTTTTAGGCAAATGAGGCATATTCGGAATTGGAGGTAATAGCTCCTTTAATTCCATCAAAGGGTCTAAGAAATTCTTGCGAAAATCAGCAGGTGGAACAATCACACGTAACGAAAGCGGATGAATCCTTATTTCAGCCTTTTTACCAAGCTCTACAGGTTCGCCATCTAAATGACCTAATAGCGTATTATCACTTTCAATGATAATATCCTTAGCTTTCGTCACCACATCATATCGCCGCTGATCAACACTTTGGTCCAGAATACTTATTAACAAAGAAGGCCCGTCATAAAACGGAAATTCCTTGATAATACAAACATCAATTAAGCCATCATCGATTTTGGCCTGCGGTGCAATATGAATATTATTACCCCACTGCGATGAATTAGCAAATGTGATCATAAAAGCAGGTAGCTCAAATGTTTTTCCATCGATAGAAATACGATAAACTGACGCCTTGTATTTTGCGTATTCAAGAGCAATTAACTTTACATATCCTGCAGGCCCGCGATTCTTTTGTTTGGCAAACTTATGGCTTATATGGGCATCAAAACCGATACCGGTAACATTCAATGAAACCTGATCATTGACTTTTAGAGTGTCAATTTTTTTTATCTCCATGTGGTTAATCACCTGAATAGCTCTATTAACCTTTAATGGAATATCTAAATACCGCGCCAGGCCATTTCCCGAACCTGTTGGAATTATTGCTAAGGCAGTAGTTGTATTGATTAAGGCCGAACCAACCTCATTAACAGTTCCATCACCACCAACTGCAACAACGACATCAAATTTATCAATGGCTTTCTGAGCCAACTCCCTGGCATGACCAGCATATTCGGTATAGGCTATTTCTACCTCTATCCTATCGTGTGCAATTTCACTCTCAACAGCTTGCTCAACTGTTTTCTGCTTTCCAATTCCTGAAATTGGATTGATAAGAAATAGTACGCGATTTTTCATTTCAACTTATGAATTAGCTTTATAGCGAACTGTTATTTACGCTTCTGACCTCTTGTTTTTGGCTTCTTATATTTGGCTGCAAGTTTCCTGCGATAAGAACCTCCCTGATTAGTCTTGTTGTTTTTATCTTTCTTTTCGTGGAAAGCCGCACCCTTCTGGACAGTAATTTTTGGCGTTTTAACCAACTTCATTCCTGCCAGAATTTCTTTCTCCGATTCTAACAAACGTTCGCTTTCATTAACCTCCACAGGCATGGGATGCAACACCACCTCTTTCTTCATTAAACGCTGAATAGAAGCCCAAATCTCTTCATCATTTTCAGTAACAAAAGCAATTGACATACCATCAGATTCAGCACGACCTGTACGGCCAATTCGGTGAATATAAGATTCGGCTGTTTCGGGTAAGTCATAGTTCACTACATGGCTTACTTGTGAGATATCCATACCACGTGCAATCAAATCTGTGGCAATCAATACACGGCTTTTACCTTCCAAAAACTCCTCAACCATACGAAATCGGAAATTTTGCGATTTATTAGAATGTATGACACCAATTTGTTCTGGATATTCGGCATTTAATTCATCAAATAGCAAATCGGCAAGGCTTTTATTCTGAACGAAAACCAATACCTTTTCCATCGTTTTATCACTCCCCAGCAAGTGAACCAACAAATTGCGTTTGGTATAAAAATTCGGAACGATATAACCAGTCTGAAATATTTTCTCCAATGGCGTTCCTGTTGCCGCTACTTCAACCCTGATTGGGTTATAAAACCATTGATTAATTAAGGTCTCCACATCGTCGGTAACTGTGGCTGAAAACATCAGGTTTTGACGTTTATCAGGTAATAACTCCTGAATTTGCTCTAATTGTGCTCTAAAGCCAAGGTTGAGCATTTCATCCACTTCATCAATTACCAGTTTCTGGATAGTTTTAAGTCTTAGTACACCCGTTAAGCACAGGTCAATCAAGCGTCCTGGTGTAGCAACCAGAATATCCAAACCTGCATACACAAGTTCTTTCTGCGTATTTATATTCGTACCACCATACACCCCACCAACTCTAACGCTCATGTATTCGGTCATCTTACGAAACTCACCTGCGACTTGCTCTACCAGCTCCCTCGTTGGAACCAATACCAGCACACGCGGATGTTTTTTTTCTGAATACTTTAATTGACGTAGAATAGGTAATATATAAGCAAAGGTTTTACCAGTTCCTGTTTGCGCAATTCCTACCACATCTTTTCCCGACATAATTACCGGAAAAGCTTTTTCCTGAATGGGCGTTGCATCAGTTAAACCAATATCTTCCAAGGCATTTAGAAGAACGGTATTAATATTTAAGTCTGTAAACTTCAATGTCCAATAATTTAGTTTGTTGCAAAAGTAATGGCTTTATATAACTAATCCGATATTTCAATAATGAATTATTAACTAATTATTGCCGAAAACAATCATTTTGCCAACAAATGATTTTTCTGTGTCATCACGTTTATTTTTTTAACACATTTTGAGATAACCTTTTACACATACTTTCGTAATACTTTTCTGATGAAGAGTTGGGTTAAAAATAATCTGGCAGCCAGCGAGTTTCAGTTAGATGATGGATTGAACTATTGGCGCGAGAAGATTTACAAGAGTATAATACTAATAGTATCCATTGTTGGATTACCAGCATATGCCTTTGGCATGTATATGAGTATAGTACATAAAGTGTATTCAGTTGCTATAATTGATACAGTCGTTTATGCTTCACTTTTATACTTATGGCTTAAGAACCCTTTTAAGCTTCGCACAAAAGTACACATACTTATTTGTCTACCTCTTATCGTTGGATGTTCTCTTATTCTAATTTTAGGCCCTAAAGGAGCAGGATTCAGCTACTTTATCGGTTTTATGATACTGACATCCATTTTAATGGGTATACGAGGTGTAATATATGGCCTTAGCTTACATATCTGTTTCACCTCTATAGTTGCATTTGGCCTATATTATGGATGGTTTCCAAATTTAGGTGTAAACCTTTACAGCACTATGGATTGGCTTACTATAGCTATTAATTCTCTTGTTGTTTGTTCTATTACCTCAATACCACTATCTATTTTAATAAAAGGACTTGGCGATTATATCAAAAAACACAATGTGCTAGAAAAAGTACTGAAAGAGAAGATAATACAATTAAACAGTGCCAAGAATGAAGCCGAAAAAGCAAATGATTTAAAAACAAAGTTTCTGGCCAATATGAGCCATGAAGTTCGCACGCCTTTAAACGTTATCATGGGTTTTTCAGAAATTGTACAAAATGGTATGTACAATGATAAAGCGGAAAGAAATCAATTTCTTCGAACAATTAGTATTAACGGCCATTATCTGCTTAATGTGATTGAAAACATCCTTGATATCTCTATGATTGAATCGAATCAATTTAAGTATAGTATCCATGAAGTTGGTGTATTAAGCATTATAAATGAACTAAAAGAAGTATATCAACTCAAAAAAACAGATTTGGAGATAAGCTTTGCCAATACCAGTCATAAAGAAGAGCTATTAATAACAAGCGATGAAACACGCCTGAAGCAAGTATTGATTAACCTCATTAACAACGCGATTAAATATACCGAAAAAGGCAGTGTAAAAGTTGATTATAATACAAATGCCTCACATGTAATTTTTAGAGTTAGTGACACAGGAGTAGGAATACACCCTGATAACATTGAAACGATATTTGAACGCTTTGTAAAGATTGAGGGTGAAAACACGGTAAAAGATGGTACTGGTTTAGGATTGGCCATTTCAAAAAGCATCATAGAAACACTGGGTGGGGAACTAGCCGTGAGTTCAGAATTATCTAAAGGGTCGGTATTTACAGTTACATTACCATTACAAACTGCCAAAACACTTCCATCTTCTAACAGCGAAAATGCTTTGACAGCTTAATTTGATTACTGCTCGTAATTATAACTCACCATCCAGTTAATACCATATTTATCAGTAAACATGCCAAACAAAGAACCCCAAAAGGTTTTTTCAAGTGGCATATTAACCTGACCTCCTTCTGATAATCCTTCAAATAGCCGTTTTGCTTCATCTTCAGTATCAGCATTAATTGAAACTGAAATATTGTTACCAACTATACAAGGCGGGCCAAACGCTGGTGATGAATCACTACCCATCAATACAGTTTCTTTACTTATCTGCAGAGATACATGCATTATTTTATCAGCCTCCGAATCAGGAATCGGATGTTCTGATGGCATTTCCTTAAAACGACTCAGGTTTTCAAATTCACCACCAAAAATCGTTTTATAAAAGTTAAAAGCCTCTTCGCAATTACCTTCATAAGTAATGTATGGATTTACTGTTGCCATAACGTATACTTTTAAATTATTTAGAAAGAATAAAAATAAGAATAATATCAGTAATATTCCAATTTGATGACTTATGTACCACTAGCAGTTGACACGGTTTTTAATTCATAGTAAATTTATCAAAACAGAGGTTAATAAAACATTAAAACACGGTGAATTATCGATAATGAGTGCCCACTAAATTTTAATATTCGAATAAATTTTCTATTTTTATTACAGACTTATATTTACTATTAAACCATTTCAATATGAGTACAACAACAATCACATTTAATCAGCTAAGGAAGATTAAGGATAGTCTGCCTGATGGAAGCATTCACACAATTGCTGAAGAGTTAAACCTCGACGTAGAAACAGTAAGAAATTACTTTGGCGGTGCCAACTATGATCGAGGTAAGAGTGTAGGGATACATCTTGAACAAGGACCCGACGGCGGTATTGTAGAATTAGATGACACAACTATCCTGGAAATGGCCCGCAACATTATCGAAGGCAAAACGCCTGTTGCTCAAAGTTAACGTTTTACATCAGATAAAAGAAAAGCGCCTATTGGCGCTTTTTTTATGCTTGTTAGTCAAAGTTAGTACTCGAATAGGCAAAAACTTTAGTTTTAAACTCTTCAACAGTTTATTTTATAAACTTCTCTCTGTTCTGAAGGTTAAGCAATCCCCAAAGAGATGCTACAGATGCAACTATAAGCCATGTTCGCATATGTTTTAACACAACACTATCCCATACTATCTCACTCATACCTGATGGCAAATCAAACGGATTTAAAAACACATTCCAGGGACTTCCTTCCATGAATTCGGTAAACAGCCATACCAGCAAACCAATTATTACCACCACAACAGCCGTTCCGTTACCATTTTTTACCACGGTGCTAAAAAAGAATCCTAACATACCGAATAGTAGCACTGGAACCATAAGGCGTAAAGTCATTTCCCAAACTGGAATATTAATGAGCAAAAAACTACTAAGGTTAGTCATTAAAAAGATAAACCAAAAGACCATAAAAAAGGCCATCACCAGTCTGACCAACCATATTTTATAGCGATAATTAGGTATACCAAATAAGATTTCGAGAATACGTGCATCTTCATCGTTTTGAATGCCATAAGTAGTCGGAAAAAAGATGAGCAAAAAAGCAGGGAACATTAACTGATAATATACTCCTTCGACACTAACTGAATCGGCTGCAAACAAGCTAATGGAAGTAATTAAAAGGTAGAATATAAGTGATGCTCCTAAGAAATACACAAATTTGTTTCCGAAAACTATCTTAAGGTTATACTTGATAAACTTAAGAAGTAATTTAAGGCTGGCTATGCTTTTAATGTTTGTCATCTGAGTGTTTCCTTAAATTGTTTTTTAATAACCAGATATAGGCATCTTCTAAAACGGCACTTACGCCAACAGCATCCTCCACCGGTTTACTATTAGCAATACAACGTACTCTGATATTTTCTCTGTCTCGCATATGATGTACTACCAAATGTTGCTTATTAACCGATTCAAAATCCTCGGCTTTAATATCAAATTGCCATACTTTATTGTTGGCTATATTAACCATTTGACTTGGCTCGCCCCAATATTTCAGGTCTCCTTTGCTCATTACCGCTACCTGATTACACGAACTTGATATATCTTCAATAATATGTGTTGAGAATAAAACAATACGCTCGCGACTTAACTCAACCAATAAATTTCGAAAACGAATACGTTCGCGTGGATCCAAACCTGCCGTTGGTTCATCAACAACCAATATTTTTGGCAGATGAAGCAAAATCATAGCAATACCAATTCGCTGTTTCATACCACCTGAGAACGAGCCAATTTTATCGTCCTTTCGCTCCCACATATGCACTGATTTTAACACATACTCTAAACGTTCTTCTCTAAGTGCAGCTTCAGTAATTCCTCTTACAATAGCCTGATAATCCAGAAACTCAAATGCAGACATATTTTCATAAGTTCCAAACTCCTGCGGCAAATAACCAATAATCCCTTGCAGTTCTTCACGCTTTTCTGCTGTATCATAGCCATTGATATATACTTTACCATAGCTTTGTTCCAATACGCCACAGATAATTCGCATTAAAGTCGTTTTACCAGCACCATTGGGGCCGAGCAAACCAATCATACCCGTTTTAAACTCCAATGAAATGCCTTTAAGCGCCTTGAATGGTGTCTTTTGTTTACCTATACCAGGCATACTTCTTAATAAGCGGTAATATGAACGTCGCCAGCCAGCAAATCGTCCGGTAATACGTTCAATGTTTACTTTTTCACTTTTCAATTTCTTGCCAGAGTGAACTAGTATTAATAATAAATACCATAAAACACCCACAACTATGGCAAGAGAAAGGGCACTCCAATGCATTGCAAGTATCACCATTCCAATGGCCGGATAACCAAGGTTTATTAATTTGCCAAGCAGATTTACAAAACGGTTTTGTTTTTCATTTGACCTAAACCAATCATTATAAACCTGTTTGAAAAAGAAATAATTAAGGATGGTGAACACCAACCCCCATAAAACGGTATCGAGGTACCACCAGGTAAAGTAGATGGCAAAACCAAATAATGGCACTTGCCAAACCAATTGCTTAATAAACTGTCTTTTCGATTTATTTTTTGAAGAATCGATGTCCCTTTGCTTTTTCAAACGTGCTTTATATTCACGAATAAACTGGGTATCTCTGTCGTATACTTTCACCAGATTACGAATGGTGATATTCACTTCTTCCTCAGGCTTCAATAAATTAGCACTTGCCATTCGCAATGATGATTTCACAAAATACACGATAGACGGAACACCACTAATTATCAACACTCCATAAAGCATTTGCCAGGCAAATGAGGCATCTGAATAAAAATAAACCAAAGCTAATCCGCCCGTCCATAATACATAAATGAGCATTTTCAGCCAAAATTGAAGGCTACGAATCCACCCCAATGCACTGTCTAGACCAAAGGCAAATGTTGGCATAAATACCAACGTTAACAGGGTACTAAAACTTAATCCGCCAACTACTGTAATGGCAAAGGGCGCCCCTAAAACACCTACGTATTCCGATTTCCCCATAGCCAATGGCATCATAGCTATAATTGTGGTTATGGCTGTAATGGTTATAGGTCGAATACGAGAGATACCTGCTTGCATCAATGCACGGGCATGATTATAACCTTCTCGTCTAAGCTGTCGCGAATAGTCAATCAGCAAAATCCCATTATTGACCACCACTCCGAGTAAAATCAGGAAACCAATGAATGTGTTGATATTGAGCAGTGAATTACCTGTTAGCACCAAGGCTAATAATGAGCCTATAGCAGCCAAAGGAACAGAAAAGAGCATCACTACCGGCGCAGTTAAAGATTCAAACACCGATGCTAATATCATAAATACTAACAGCAAGCCAATTAAGCCTAAAAACTTAAACTCGGCAAACATGTCTTCTTCATGTATCACCTTTAAGGATACCTTTGAAGAAACCGGAATTGAAGCCACTAGTTCATCCACTTGCAAACGAGCATCTTCCAATATGGTTTTTGAGTTATTTACTTCATCAGAGAAGCGGTAAGTTACTTCTATCTCTTTCTCCTGATTAACACGCATTATCTCCGTACGCCCGGATGCGTAGTTTATTTCTGAGAAATCTCGCAGTGGCACAATAGCATCCTGATTATTGGTGATGTTTAACTTTTGCAAGTCATCCATTGTTTTGGCCGGTATTTCATCTAAACGGTCATCATCCACCGTCTTCATGATGATGTCATAGGTCTCATTATCAACTTTCAATTGCCCGCCTGAACTCACTTCTGAACGAAAAGTAAATAATTCAGATGCCACGTTATTAGGTGAAATATTCATAAGCCCCATTAAATAACCATCCATATCTAAATGAACTTCCGGTCGTTTATTGGAGCTAGATATACGGGCACGCTGCAGGTTATCAATATTGTTCTCTAAATAGTATTTAATATCATTGGCCACCATGAGCATTTGGTCATAGTCCTCCCCTTTGATTACCACCTTTTCTTCCTGTTCACCCAAACCAAGAAACATCATCATACCTAAACCAGGGTTTGAACCAAAAGCACCATTGCCACCCATGGCCGATGTTGAACTTTGTGAAAGACTAATCTCCCCGCCCTCCACTTCATCAATGCGCTCTTGTATGTCAGCCCGAATTTCAGGAATGGAGCGTTTGGCAATTTTTTGATAGTCTTCTTTCAGAATAACAGAAATGCTGGCCTCATCTTCGTAAACCTGAGCCACTACATCCTCCTTCTCTTCAATATCTGCCAATCGGTTCTCAATTTCACGCACCACCTTGTCAGTATTAGATAACATGGAGCCTGCTGACATCTCAACGCTAATGTTAAACTCTTTGGTTTCGGCCTCTTGTTGTGTTGTTACACTAACACCAATACTAACAATGAGAACTACAAAAAACACAAGCAAAATACCAATAATGGTTACTGCAGGTCGACGTAATGTAGCTTTTAACAGCAAAATATAGTACTGCACCAGTTTATTGTGTAAATCCAGCTTCTCCAGAGCTTCAATGCGATTTCGTACTATCCCTGACAGGAATAAATGGGAAAGCATTGGAATAAGGATTAATGCCACTAGCAATGACACCACCAAAGTTGAAATTATGGATACACTAATGTGTTTCGCTATTTCTCTGAAAATCATCTGCTCTGAGAAAACAAATGGTAGAAATACAGAGATTGTTGTTAAGGTGGCAGCTGTTACCGAGCGCCACACTTCTTTGGTTCCCTTAACCACACTATCCTCTCCTGAATGCCTGCCAGTTGATGCAACGCGATAGATATTCTCCATCACTACCACACTATTATCGAGCAACATACCAATGGCTAATGCCAATCCAACCAAGGTTAACACATTAATTGAAATATCGCTGGCAAAGAAAAAGTTAAATGCTCCATATACCGAAAGTGGAACAGATAGCATTACCATTCCTACTAACGGAATATTGTTTAAGAATATCCATAAAACAAATATGGCCAATATGCCACCTACAAAAGCTAACTCAATAATTGAATCGAGATTACTTTCCATTGTTTCAGCCTGATTACTAACTACAACCAGCTCAATTCCATTGGCTTTATATTCGTCGTTTATCTGATCAATCAAATGAATGGTATTCTCTGATAAATCAATCATGTTGACCTGGGCATCTTTCGCAATAGAAATTGACACCGATTCCATACCATTCACACGACTGTATGAATCATCTTCTTTAACACTAAAGTTTACTTGCGCTACATCTTTTAACAGTACTGGTCCATCAGCCTTCACCACAATATTCTCCACATCACTAATGCGATTATAGTCAGCCTCAGCAGTGACATAATATTGCATTTGACCTTTCACTACTTTCCCGGCGAAAACTTTCTCATTCTGTCCGGAAGTAATCAATTGGCGAATGCGGCCGGATGTTAAGCCATAACTATCCAATACATCCTGACGACAAATGATTTCAACTGATTTTTGCCGACCACCAGAAACCTGAATCGATGAAACACCATCAACACTTTCGAGTTTACTTTTTATATCTTGCTCGATGACATTTCTAATACGGTCAACACCACCTTCACCCCTGACCTGAACAGTCATAAACTGACTATTAACTTGCTCCACATCAGCTTTAAACACTTGAGCCATCATTGTTTCAGGTAGAACGTTTGACGCACCCTCGATCTTCTCAACAAGTTTGAGATAACTGTATTTGACGTCAGCATTACGCGAAAGGTATACCAAAATCATGGCTTGCCCTGGTCGCACCCGTGTTTCTATTTTCTCAATGCCTTCCAAAGTACTTATGATGCCTTCAACAGGTATGGCTCCTTCTTGTTCCATGTGCAAAGGATCCAATTCGGTACTAGCTCTTACCTGCACAAACAGTAGAGGATATTCAGTATTGGGCAACAATTCAAAGGACAATTGTCTGTATGAAATAACACCCAACATGGTGAGTGCCACAAACAACATGCTGACAAGTACTTTTCGATTTATTAATTCTCTCATACCTGCCAACTCTATTTGGTTCGGTTAAATAAGTGGTCAAACACAAAATACACACAAGGTATCACCACCAACGTTAATAGCGTCGATGTAACCAGACCTCCAATAACTGCAATGGCCATTGGCGCACGTAATGAGGCACTATCACCAAATCCGAACGTCAAGGGCACCAGAGCTAAAATAGTGGTTAAACTGGTCATTAATATTGGCCTGACACGTTGCTGACCTGCAGCAATAACAGCATCTTTTAAGGACATTCCTCCCTTTTTATACTGATTGATAGCATCCACCAGTATAATGGAGTCGTTAACCGCAATACCAGCTAACATTACAATACCAATGTAGGCCATAATATTAAAAGTATGACCTAAGATGTAAAAAGCCCAAACAGCACCAACTCCTGCCAAAGGAATGGTTAACAATATGGTAAACGGATGTAACAATGATTCAAACTGCGAAGCCATTACCATGTATACCAAAATGATTGACAAAATAAGCGCAAACTGAAGGCTTCCAAAAGCTTCTTTACGCTTCTCTTCTTCACCCAAAATACTTACTGTTGATGTTGGGTTAATATTTAGTTGTTGAATTGACTGTTCTAAATCGGCTGCAAAATGATCAAAAGGTCTGTTATCAGTTACCATAGCCGATATACGAATCACTCGTTTTTGATTGTTTCGTAATACTTCTCGTGGTGCCTGACCAATTGATATTGTTGCTACTTCTGATAATAGGACATCCTTATCGCCTTGTGAAATTTTCAAATCGGCCAATTCATTAAGTCTGACATCAGGCGTTTCAAGAGTTATGTCGGTTAAATCGCCATTGATCTCCATGCTTCCGCCATCCTTTGAGGAAAGGTAGTTAGACAGGTTGCTCATAATGCTTGATACATCCAGGTTAAAGATACCAGCCCTTATACGATCAATCACTACGTTTACCTCAGGCGCACCATCTTCAAATGAACTTTTAACATTGTATATCTCAGTATTTTGTCGGATACTCTCGGTTACCAAAATAGCTGACTCCTCCAAATTATCGGAATTATTATCTTCAATTTCGATTACTAAAGGAGCTTCGTCGTTCCCAAGTAATGTTTGAATGGCCGATTGTTCTTGCACAAAGCGCATTTCAAGTCCGCTTACACTTCCAAAAAGCTCGTTTAAGACCGCTACAACCTGAGTAAATGACGCATGCACTTCATCTTTTAATACCAGCTTTATAAAGCCCGTATTTTCGCCCTGCTCTGATGTTGAAGCTGTTTCGCCAGAAGTTTCTGGTCCGGCATGTGTGTATATCCATTTCAGCTTATCACCAAAAGCATCCATAACCATTTGCTCCATTTGAATAAGCGTAACATCCGTTTTATTAAGTGATGTACCAGCAGGAAAAACAGTTTCAATGGTTACTTCATTGGATTGTATCTCAGGCATAAACTCACTTCCAACACGGGGCAATATCCATGCTGTAACAGCGATAATACATAATGCTCCAACTAAAATATATGCTCTGTTATTCAAGACCCTTGTTAAGAAACGATGATAAGCTTTAAACCCTGTCTCTGTTGGCTTATTCACCGGAGTTTTTCTTTCACTACCTTTAAATACATATTTGCTTAACACCGGTATAACCAGCAGCGCCACCACTAAAGATGATAACAAGGAGAACGCCACTGTCCAGGCCTGATCCTTAAATAATTCACCCGAAGCACCGTGCAAATATACGATGGGAAGAAATACAACAATGGTGGTTAGTGTTGATGCTGTTAGAGCCCCACCTACTTCTGATGTGCCCTCAATGGCTGCTTGCTTAACCGGAAGTCCTTCTTCAATTTTCCTGACAATGTTTTCAACTACCACAATGGCATTATCAACTAACATACCAGCTCCCAGAGCCAAACCACCCAAGGTCATTATATTGAGTGTTAAACCATTAAAGTACATTAAATTAAAAGTAGCAATAATGGATACCGGAATCGCCAGACTAATAATCAGCGTAACGCCAAAACGACGCAAGAAAATAAACAATACAAAAACCGCGAGAATAATACCCAGTAGTGCACTCTCCTGTACCTCACCTATGGCACTTTGGATAAAAGCTCCCTGATTATTGACTACTTGCAATTGATATCCTGGCAAACGTTGTTGAATGCCGGTAAATGCTTCTTCTAATTTCTCTACGGCCGCAACCGTATTAAATCGGGTTTCTTTATAAATGGAAATACCTAAACACCTTTGTCCGTTTATACGGACAATGCTTTCCGGTTCTCTATTTTGCAGCTTAACAACAGCTACATCCTTCAAAAGCACTGGCGATGTTTCAGTTGAAGTTGCCTGACTTGCCCCCTGTTGGATATCTTCCGTACCATTCTGATTCAATTTAACCACCAGGTTTTCAACATCATGAAGAGCCGATAATGAGCTTAAACCTTTAATAATATAACGTTGGCCCATTTCTTCAATAGAGCCACCAGACACATTCTGATTGAAATTATTAATGGTATTCAATAAGGATGTGGTGGTCAGGTTATTCACATCAAGCAAATGCGGATCGGCGACAACCATTACTTCGGCATTTTCTTCACCCGAGATACGAATATCAGCAATACCTTCAATGCGAATCAGTTCGTTACGAATGTAATTCTCTGCTACTTTACGCAGGGCATTCATGTCATCGACCTCATTATGACTAAAAGCTGCTTTTATAACAGGCGATGCATTCGGATCAAAACGAGAAATATTAAGTTCTTCTACATCTTCATTCTGGCTAACAGGTGTTAAAGCTTTCTGAAGGTCAAGGAAAGCCTCATCAATATCTTTCCCCCAATCGTACTCAACAGTAACAATGGCCGCACCTACCCGGCTTACCGATGAAACATTCAAAACTCCACTTTGACGCACCGCTAATGCTTCAACCTGTTCAACAAAGCGTTTTTCTATTTCTTCGGGCGAACGCTCTCCTGAAATGATTTCGGCATAAATCCTTGGATTTTGAAGATCGGGAAACAAATCAGTTCCTAGTCGTGAAAGTGAGATACCACCCAATAAGATGATACCTAAAACAATCATCAACACTGTAACCGGGTAATTAACCGAAAAACGAGAAATTGATCTCATATTATTGTTGTTAGATTTTTACAAATTGACATTAGATAAAAGACTGATTTAACTAGCTTACAACACATGCTTACCTGTTTTACAACGAATAGTTATCAGTTTGCGATCCGATAGTTATCCGTTTACGATCCGATAAGCATCGGTAATTAACTATTACAGGTCAATCTTTTCATCTAAGCATTATTTACTTTACGACTTTCACTTTCGAACGATCCTTTAATGTTTCAAAGCCTTTAATAATCAGGCGTTCATCGGGTTTCAAACCTTCCAACACTTCAATTTCAGTTAGCGTTTCCAGCCCTGTGCGGATATAACGTTTTTGAGCTGCAGAGTTTTTAGCTACAAATACCATTCTTCGGTTACCTTCGGATAAGATCACATCTTTAGGTATGACCAATGCACTATCGCGCTGATCAACCACAATTTCGGCCTTAACAAACATTCCTGGTTTCAATAATGCACTATGATTATCAACTTTTAATCGTCCTTTGAATGTGCGCGCCTCCATGTCGATAGCAGGCGACAATTCAGTGATACGACCTTTTAAGGTATCATTGGGTAAGGCATAATTCATAATGTTGGCTTGCTGATCAATGCGTACCTGACCTAGCAGGTTTTCCGGCATGCTCAAATCCATCATCATGGTTGAATAGTTCATTAAACTCAACACTGCTGTGGCATTGTCAACACGGATACCCGGAGAAAAATAAGGCAAATCAGTTATCACGCCGTCAAAAGGAGAACGAATATTCAGCTTTTCAATACTAAGCTCAGCATTTTGGTATGTTTGCTTTGATGTTAGCAATGTTTTTTCAGAATTCACCAACTCACGCTTTGTAACACCACCTTTTTCAAATAAGGCTTGTTGTTTTTCATATTCCATTTCTGAAATCTCCATGTCCAGATGTGCTCCATCGAGGTTGGCATTATTGGTATATTCCTGGTCTTCCAAAAGAATGATGAGCTGTCCTTTTTTTACTCTATCGCCCATTTTAAAAGGCTTACCCGTTTTTGGGTTAGTTTGTAAATAATAGTGAGCAGTAAGCTCCGTTTTAAGATTGGCTTCCAACTGAGGTTTTATCGACCCTGTAGTAATCAGGGTTTGTTCAATGGGCTTCTTCTTCACCTCTTGAACAGACACATTAACCGCAACATCGGTATTAAAACTTGAAGCTTCATTTTTACATGAAACCATCAGTGTCACAATCAATGCGAGAAGAATGATTGAGCTATATCGAAGTATTGAATTTTTATTTATCATGGTATGAGAGTATTATCAGTTAGTATTTGGCTTATTGAATCATTTCATATTTCATTACATCGTCAATTATACTGCGGTGCATTTCAAAGTCATACAAGGTCTGTAACTTCATATTAAGAAGCTCCAGTTTATAATTAATTAATGCGTTGGTTAATGCGTTTTTCTTTTGTGTCAGCTGATTTTGAAAGAGGTTAAGATCCATACTTGTTAAATCACCATTGCGGTATTTCTCAAGGTTAATTTCATAAGTAAGCTGTGCATTCTCCTCATTTTTTCGCGCAATATCTATTTGAATAAGTGTATTATCAATACCACGATTAATTTTGCGAATATTTAAACGGATGGTCTTCTGCTCATCCTGTAAATTGTACTCGCTGGTTTTTAAGGATGCTTCGGCCGCTCGCATTCGTGCTTTCTTTTCGCCCCAATCGAATAAAGGTACTTCCAGGCTAAAGCGTACATCCTCATTATCATTCGGATTATCATAAATGCCTTTTATCGACTCATTTTCACCAAATAAACCTACCGACACATTAACATTTCCTTTAAACTCATTGGTGGCATTGGTTTTAATGATATCAAATTTTCCGGTCTCAATATCTATCTGGCGTTGACGTATTTCCATGCGATTACTTAGCGCAAAATTTGTGGCCATGCCTAAATCAATGTCAACCGGCAGAACAGATACCTCAGCAATTACCATAATCTCTTCAGAGAGCGATAATCCAAGCATTTGCTTAAAATTATCTTTGATATTCTCCAATTCTACTTCATTATTTTGCACGGTAGACTGGCTGGTCATCATGTCCAATTCGGCCTGTAACTGTTCTTCCTTGGCGGTTAAACCGGCTTCTACCTTATTGCTGATTATATCATAACTCTTTTTACGATTTTCCCACTCCTCGCGCGAAGTGATGAGTTCCATCTGTTTCTGATATATCTGGTAAAAATATTGTGTAATTTGTTGCTCTACATTAAGGGCTTCTAAAGCATAATTAAGTTTGGCATTTTCATGATCAAACTCCAGCTCTTTCAGCGTCATTTTTGTACGATTATATGTAAAAAGCGGCTGATTAACCGTGAGGCGAAGGTTATTACTGAAGCCCTCAAATGAATTAGCAGAGGATGTACTGTAGTTATCACGATAACCAAAAGTATTTTCTAAGGAAATCGTACCATCTGTCCAAATTACAGGTTGCGTAATACTTAATGTTCCGTTACTCTGAGTACTTTCCGAAGTAAACCATTGCTGGTTAAACTCATCATACTGTCGGTTATTGGAATAGACATATGGATTAAGGTTTAATCTGAAATTCGAACGTAGCGACGCCCTCTGTGCGTTTAACAATTCTCGTGTTCGTTCAAGCCCTAAACGCATTCGTACAATTTGCGGACTGCTTTTTAAGGCTTCTTCCACCGATTGATTCAGTGTCATTAACCGCTGTCCCTGAACGAATGCTACACTTGTAATTAGTAACATGGTCGTTACCACAATCATTTTCTTCATAGATATATTGTCTTTTTACTCTATTATTTTTTTACCCATTTAACAGCATCACCAATCACATACCTACTGGTGGAAACATCTGATAATTTTACATTGGCCATTCCATCTGAGAAATAATACTCACCAAGATATATCCAACCATTATTATCGTTATTAACCGTCACTTCAACCTGTTCTTCACCATCATCATGATAAACAGTAAAACGATAGTTATTATCCTTGTTACCAGAGTTGCGTCCTCTTCCAAATCTGGATGCAATATTAGGAATGTAGGCATGAACTTCGTACATGCCAGATTGTGTTAAGTCAGCTTTCCAATTCACGTAGCCTTCACCGCTACCACTTCTTTTATAAACTGCTGATTTTAAGTACTCGCCAAAGAATTTATCACCAGCTATAGGTTTCCAGCTTACCGGAGGCGACCAGAAACGTATCATACCATAAGTATCGTTCTCTTCTTCCTCTTCATTCTGCATTGATACCCACCAGTCTTTAACCGTACGACTTTCGCCGGTGTTGACAAAAGAAAATCCTTCATCTTCGTTATCAACAATTATTTCATTTGCGCTGCTGAATTTTATAGCTCTGGTGATTTCATTAAGCCCTTCAAAATACTTAACCTTTTTATTATTTCGAATCACATTATTGATGATTAAGGTCTGATTAGAAGGAATATTAGCTGCTAAAAAGGTGTTAACAGATACCTCACGTGGTTCATCATCCAGCAAGAAGCCAATTTCATAGGTTTGTCCTGCTTTTAATACAAAGCTTTGCTCATTATCCTCATTAGCATCCATTTGAAAGCGCGAACGGAAGCGGCCGCGACCTCCTCTTTGCATTCCTTCGCGTATGGTAAATGCCATTATTCCATCAGCATCACCACTATTAGCGACTTTTACTCTTAGAAAATAACGCATACGGTTACCTTCCTTAATTTCATATACATCAGCCGAACTAAATAAAAATGCCGGACTATAAGCCTCATTGAGCCAGTTAGAATACACTGTTGAGAATTCGGATTGACTAATATTACTTATTGAACGATTAAAATCGTTGATACTGGTATTAGCAAAACGATTACTCTGAATTAACTCATCTAACTGTTTGTCAAAAGAACTATGCCCCACATTAACCTTTAAATTAGAGAATAACTGACTGCCTTTTGATGCAAATACATTTCCAAGTGTATTAACATCTTCCTTGTCTATTAATTCTTTGAGGCTATTATTTCGTAATTTGAGTATCACTTCATCATTACTAGACAGACCTCCTAAATCACGCATTCGGGTTTCATTCATTCGCTGATGCAAATAGTTTTCAAGTGCTATGGTTAAGAGTGGATATTCATCTTCCACAATTCGGTTGGCATACGTAAAGTATAATGGAAAAACCTGATAACGTCCCCAGTTTTCGACATGACGTTCACCTTCTTGTCGTCTTCCAAAAAAGAACCGTGATGGCTTTATGAAGTTATCACCCAAATAGTTTTTCATTAGCTCAACCTGCAATTCCTTTTCAGAACGTTCTTCATTTGATCTATCCATTCTTCTATCGATGCGGCCGCGAACATTATCTAAATCATTTTGCCATGTTCCGCCACCATTTTCAGGAAACAAAACCATTTCGGGCATGACACTCTCAGTTGATAATGACCAGTTACGTAAATAGGAATACATATTAATAGGTGCTTCAACAACCGAAAACCTATCAAATGGATAATTAACACCAAGTTTACGTTCCAAATCATCTTTTATGTCCTTTATAACAAAGGATACCGTGTCATTAAGCTCTGTAAAATACTCTTTGTAAAAGTCGTGTTCTTTATGATGATATAGACTAAACTCAATGCTATCAACCATGGTTGTATGTCGCTCGTAGTCCCCAATAATTACACTATAGGCATTAAATGGGTGTTCTGATGTAAATTGATATTTACCAGCGTCTAAACTATCTTTCACTCCCTGCGAAATAACCTCTAAACTTGGCTTCGTATGAACAGTTAAGTTCATTTCATTAAACGGGTAACTTACCCAATATTGTTTATTGGCAACAACCGGATACCAGTTGGTTTCGCGTGTTAAAAGCAGATAATCAGGCAATACAAAACTATATTGCTTGCCAGCTAACAAAGGGTCTAAGCGATTCTCTGCATCTCTTGTCTCAGCAGAAATATCAGGATAAAGTGCCTCATCCATAATAACACCACTGTAAGATAAATCGAGCTGAAAACTACTTATTACATTACTATTAAGCTCAATGCTGAGCAAGTGTGCCTCACGGGTATAATTAACTAATTCCGAGTCAATGGAACAAGACGTAACTTTCAATCCAGGATTCAAGGCTAATACAAGTTTAGTGTCATTCCCAACACCATTTTTTGACATTTGCATTGAAAACTTACAATCGATGCCTTTATTTTGATGAAAAAGAGCCACATCGTAGTTGTCAATTCGATATGACGAATTAACTAGTTTCTGATTTAGTTCCTTTATATGTACTTGCAAATTAGACTTAGTGGTGTCATTGGCAATTATTTTAAACACACCAAAACAAGCGCCAGAGAACATTAGAAGCATGAAAGAAATCAAAAAGGGCTTACTAAGTTTTTGTTGCTCTAAACGTGGTAATCGCCAAACGGTGGCCAAGATAAACATGAGCCCTAAAATCAAATATACCGAGCGATGTAATATTAAGCCCAATAAATCGTCAAAGCCAGTAAAATCAGAGCGCATAAATGGTGTATAAAACCCAAGTATATCAAACAAGCCCCAATGCTTGTTTCCTAAATAAAATAAAGACAAGGCTATAAAACCAAGCAAAAGCACAAAGGTAACAGCCTGATTACGAACCAATGTCATCGTAAAGAATGACAAGCCTAAAACAAATATTAGAGTCGGTAAAGAAATTAGTAAAGGATAAATTACATACGACAACCAGGGAACAGCTACCTCATTGGCAATTAAGGTGAATAATATGCCACTCATCAACACGAAAATGTTGAGAATAATAAAAACTTTTAAAACTCCTATCGTTTTACCGATTACATAGTCAAAATTTGCCATGCTACGAACATAGAATGCTTCGGTAGTATCTAATTTTTTATCACGTCCCAGAAAATCTGCTGACAAGAAAACGGCAATAATAGCTTGAGCAATATTAAGTATCCACATATTAAAATATGGCGCACCAGAAGGTAGCAGTCTTCCAGGCCATCCACCGTCGGCAATACTTGTTAAACCAAAGAGGTTAAACATGAGTATGAAACCAATTATGATGATTGCAAAAATTCTAAAGAACCAACTTCTGAAAAGTGTTTTGGACTCGAAACGGGCGACTGTACGAATATTAAATAGGGATATCATTGGTATTTGAATTTTTCGTTAGCAACATATTCCATAAAATACACGTAGGCATGCTCAAGGTTAGGCTCAACCAAAGTAGTATCCCACCCATCTACCTCATTAGCTACAAATTCAATCTCGTAGCCACCAACGCCTGGCACAGATGTAATCACAGGAAACTGTTCACTGATTACTTTCATCTGCTCAAACGATACATTCGTTTTAAACACATGACCTTCAGATTGTTTTATAAACTGCTCAGGCGATCCTTTAAAATGAACTTGCCCGCGATTAAGAAGGGCCATCTGTCGGCAGGTTGATGAAATATCTCCCACAATATGTGTCGAAAGAATAATGATAACTTCCTTTTGACTCAGATTTGATAAAATATTACGAAAACGTATACGTTCTTCAGGATCCAGACCTGTTGTGGGTTCATCTACAATCACAATTTTAGGATCGCCAATTAAAGCCTGAGCAATTCCTAAACGCCTTTTCATACCTCCGGATAATTTGTTGGCATAACGATTTCGAACATCAAATAAACCAACTTGCTCTAATAAGTCATCTACCGCAGCCAAGCGCTCTTTCTTCTTACTGATACCGGCCAATGATGCTGCGTAATCGAGAAATTCCCAGGTTCTTAACTTCGCAAAAAACCGAAAGTCCTGAGGCAAATACCCGAGCATCGAGCGTACTTCAGAGCGATTTTTTGATAGCTTCATATCATTTACCATTACTTCGCCATGACTAGGCTGAAGTAAAGTAACTAATATTCGCATTAATGTAGACTTACCTGCTCCGTTGGGACCTAGTAAGCCAAACATGCCTGAATCAATTTCGAGATTTACTTTATTAAGTGCTCTGAAGTCATTTTTATATACCTGACTAAGGTCATTAATCTTAATTTTCAAAATATATGAGTTTAGGTCGCTACTTATCAACTAAAAATATACCAATAGACTTACTTCGCTTAGTATAAATTAATTAAACACATTAGCCAACTTGATAACTGTTCGTATTCGATACAACATGTTCTATATCGTACATACACTCCATCAATTTATTATTCATAATTTAAATATAGCCATTCTTCCATCATTACTGTTCATAAGCGGACAACTAGAAATAATTAAAACTATCTATCACTCTCACTTAGACGAGATAAATAAATTCATCCGGCGATATATTTCATATAAATTGCTACAAGTTGATCTTGTGCCATTTAGCATGAACGCTATATTTGATGAGATAAATAAAGTGATAAAAAGGTTACAATTTATTTGATAAAAATAGTTGAATAACTATCTTTGCATCGCTTTTGAGAAAAAGCACTAAGGATGGTCCAGTAGCTCAGTTGGATAGAGCAATAGCCTTCTAAGCTATGGGTCGTGGGTTCGAATCCCGCCTGGATCACCAAAGAAACCCTCATTGTCAATTACAATGAGGGTTTCGTGTTTTAAATTATTATGATTTTTATACTCTATTCAGAAGGATTATACCAAATTGGAGATGTATAAGCGCGCTCCTGACCAATTAATTCAGCACCTTCAGGGATATGAGCACCCATACGTACTTTGTCATATACTAACCAACGTGGTGTTGGTATTTCAATAACACGTGCATAGTAAAATGCTTTTTCATTTGGATTGAAATCAGGATCTCTCCAAACTGCCATTAGTTCCGAAGCACCAATTGTATTAGTCCAGCTGGCTGATTCTAAATCTACTGTATTACCAACTGCTTTTTTACACCTTCCTTCTTTATTAATCTTTCGACCATCTGAAACAGCAACATCATAAACACGTTCATGTAATTTACCATTGGCATCTTCCCATCCTTTTATTATCTGAATTCGGTCAAGATTAGCACCAACCGGATCACGTAACGCATATACCATAAAGTTAGGCGCTTCAGAACCCTTGCTTTTCCTTAGATCTCCACCCATCGGAACACCTTTATCATAACCAACAAAAGCAGGAGAACGACTTCTCAAATCATCATCTACAAAATCCCAACCACCAAAGAAGCGAACAGGGATACGTGGTCCTGTTGTAGCATAAGTTTCTTTGCGTTCCATGGCATCAAATATGGCCTCTCTGGTATTTTCGGTTGCCCACACTCCCTGATACCCGGAAGCTACGATCATATCCCCACTAATCTCGCCTAATTCTGACTTAATAAAGGGGTGTTCCACCCTATGCTTCGACGGCTCCACACTTACTGATTTACCAAAGAAATTATCTTCTTCTGCAGTCGATAGCGAGGTATGACTATCAGTTGCTCCCACCATACCAAATTTATATGGATTCGTCCCAAATTTCGATTCCAACATCAAGCCGTTTTTCAAAGCTTCCCTCGCATACTCTCCAGCCAACATTTCAGTTTTCTTTAATTCAGAAATATCAAGATTACCAACATCCCAGGTTTCATAATCTGCAAATTCATCATCTGGAGAAAGGAATGGGTGTGTTTCACCATCCCCTTTAATTTGGGTTACCTCATACAATGGTTCCCATTTAGCACGCTGTTCTACGTAATTCTTGTCAACGACGCCTCCTGCATATGTTTTATCAACAGGAAACATCCAACCATTGGACAGGTTACCGTTATGCGATAATGCTAAGGCCTGTCCACCTGTTTTTTCTTCGTACATTTCCAACCATTCGTACAAATCAAGTGGGTCTTGAGAACCTAATGGAGGCAATGTGACCATAGGGACTACCTGCCCGGCTCTTGTCTTGTCGTCTCGAAGAATTACGTTCCTGTGCAAATTAAATCCTTTAGGTACGGATGTCCATTCATAGCCAATTAGAGCCGTAAACTTACCTGGTTCATTGTATTTATCAGCTGTTCTGATAATGTCTTCCCATAAACTGGTATACACTTTTGATCCAGGACTGTAATCGTTCAACATGGCTTTTGGAAGCGTTCCTTGTGCGAAATTCTGAATTAACTCAAAGGCTGCTTCACCTGCATCGGCACCTCCCCTTTCAAAAGCCTCGTGCCATTTTTTTCCAAGTGGTTCTGCAACCACATTCGGCGCCCCTTCCTGAATACCAACAGCCAATCCCATTAAATCGGAATGGTCAGTAATCACCACCCAATCTAAAGGACGACCTAGTTTTACAGATAATCCGGTTGAAGAAGTAATTTCCTCACCTTTACATAAGCGATACGCATCTTCGTGCCCCAGCACATTACCGAACAATCCGGCATCCAATGAAACACCTGTATGCAAGTGTGTTTCGCCCCAATAAACATTATTCGGGAAATTTCTTTTAGCGTATGGCGAATAGGTTTTTCCCGGATATAATCCTTTGATATTTTTCATATCCGGAGAGCCGATATCTTGTGCACTCGCCCATCCTGACAAAAAGAAAGCGGCACAAAAAAGAATAATTAAATTTTTCATAGGTAATTATTTTTATAAGATTTGATTATCAATTATTATGATTCTGTGATTTGAAAAATTACAACTAATAAAAGCAATAGTCAATTTTTATTAAATATTTCAAATACATCCATTACAGGTATTCCATCACTTTAATATAAAAGAGCACTGCTTTATAAAACTTTCATAGCAAGTGATTAATTAAGTTTAGCATTCAAGCTATTAGCATTAGCCTGCATTACGCTTAAGAAATCGCCTTCAGATGGTACATTTCCACACGGGTCAAAAACCAGCACGTCTATATTCCTTTTCTTTAATTCGTCTTTAATTTCATCGCTTGGTTCACCTTCCCAAATCATTAAACCCGATGGGTGATGGTGAAGCAGGTGTTCGAGCTCATGCCATTGTTTATGCGATGGCATCATATCTGGCTCAAAGTGAACACTATGAATATGCAATTGATAGGCTGATGCTAGATACTGATACACGGGATGTGAACCGATAATAACTTTCTCAGATGAGATGCTTTTCAATTTCATATCCAACTTCGATAATTCAGCAACTAATTGTTTATGATTACTAATGAGTTCAGCTTTCTTATTTGGTACTAATTCTATCAATTTATCTTTAATAGCATCAGCTTGTTTAACTGCAATTGATAAGTCTAACCATGTTGTAAATGCTAGACCGGTATGCACATGCTCCTCACCTTCACCATGACTATGAGCCGTCCCTTCCTGAACTTCAATGTATCTATCCTTGACTGCTTCAGTTGTATTAAACTTGATGCGTTCAGGTAGACTAACATTACTTAGCCATTTGGCATAATTAGCCCCATTGGTGAATAGAACATCACTCCGCTGCAAAATGCTTAGACTCTCAGAGTCAGGCATCCAATATGCCGGATCAACTCCTTCTGAAATAGGGTACTTCAGGTCGATATAGGCTCCACCAATACGTTCGGTAAAATAGTAGAGTGGATAGTTAACGACTGAAACAACCGGTTTAGAAGGCTGTTCACTTTGTTTGTTTTCTTTTTTGACATTACAGGCAAAAAAACTACATGCCAATAACACGAGTAGTAAATTCTTCATTTGTTTATATTTAAGTTTGGTTATAATTCAATAGTTTATAAAATAAATTGTTGAATAAAACTCTCTACAAAGTAGCCTGATATAGCATACAATGCAGCTGCAAGCATAAGGCTTCCGACTATAATGACTAACAGCTCGGACACTACAATTTCGAAGGTTTTGGTTTTACTCGAACCTATGGTAAACATAGTATACAACTCCTTCTTTCTCAATCGAAGCGTCAATACGATTATCAAGCTTAATATCAATAATGTTGCAAACCCAACAAGAATAAATACAGTATTGAAGATGTGCTTTATTCTGAATATATTTTCAAGTAAGTTAGCAATAACTTCAGACGGAATTAATATCTGCTCTTGTATAATATCTGTTTTATAGCGCCCCCGTAGAAGTGTGGCAGCTTTATGATTATCGGGTATAAATAGTATCGAGGTGATCGGAAAATTACTTTTATCGCCATGAAAATGGAAGCTCTCCAATTTCTCACCATCAATCTTGTTGTAAATAAACAACTTGGCACTTGCCGTAATACTTGTACTATCTTGTTCGAGAATTAAAGTAGGATCTTTAACCTCAGTCATATCTTCATGCCCATGTCCCAGTCCCATAATTACCCAGTTCGTTTTCAAATCGGTAAAAACCGCCCGGTCATCTGGAGTATTTGATGTTTTTAATACTCCTACCACTTTCATCTGCAATGGGTAGGAACCAGCTAAATCAAGGAAATTGTCAGGTGAAGAAACCAGACTATCTCCCGGGCCTAGATTGAGGCTTTCTGCAACCAATGCCCCTAAAACACATTCGCCAACAAACTGTAAATTATGCCCCTCTTCAATATCTAAATTTCTGAATCTAAAATAATCTAGGGTAGTACCAACAATCGGATAGTTTCTAGCATTAAAAACAGATATAAACGGAATGGAATAACCAAAGCCAAGCCTATCGAGTTCATTTGCTTTGCTAAAAGTAATTTGCTCTACATTGCATTGCTCAAAATAAATACTATTAATCACTAAATCAGTAGCATTGTCTTTTGCCCCGATTATTAAGGGAGTGGCATCGGCACGTGCCATCATCTGTGTTTCACTTTCGCTTATAAGTCTCCCAAGACCCAGAGGCAAATATAATATCACACCTATTGCTCCTATCAGTATGATTGTACGATAGATGTGGTATTGTAAATATTTTAGTCCCAAATACAAACTCTGAATCATACCTTATCAATTGTTAAATCGTTAAAATCAATTATGGAATCAAAGTCCTTTAACATATCGTAATCATGCGTTACAGTAACAAGGGTAGCGTTGTTTTTTCTGGCATATGCGAAGAGCAGGTTCATGATGTTCGTTTTGTTATTCGGATCAAGGTTACCTGTTGGTTCGTCGGCAAGAATAATGGATGGCCTTGCAACCAATGCTCTGCAAATGGCTAATCGCTGCTTTTCGCCATGTGACAGCTGATGAGGGTATTTTCCAAGTTTATTTTCTATTCCCATTTCGTGGGCAATATTTTTAATCCAGATATTCGTTTCGCCATTTAACTGGATACTATCGTTTATTTTGAAAGGTAAAAGAATATTATCTAAACCATTTAAATAAGATATCAGTCTAAAATCCTGAAAAACAAACCCAATATCTTTAATTCTAAAGTTGCGCCTGGCTTTATCAGATAGAAGACATACATCGGTATTACCCACTTTTACACTCCCACTAAAAGGCTCCAAAATGCCAGCAATCAGGTTTAAAAGTGTTGTTTTACCCGAACCGCTTTGTCCGATAACAGCAGTAGTACTCCCCCTTGATATGTTAAGTGCATCAATTTTCAGCTTGAAATCAGACCCAGGGTAATGGAATTCCAGATTGCTAAGTTCTATCATGTTGGTTTAGGTTTCGTTTTAGTTTATCTATTAACAGATATAATCGCTTTAATCATTTTAATACAAACGTCTGGCATCCAGAATTTCTATATCACTTATTTTCCATACGTTCTTCTCAATGATAAAAGTGACTAATGCCCTGTATTTATTTTGTCGATAATGTGTATGTCCAAAATGATTCACTGAACCTCGGACTTTCCATTCGATATCGACCTTATAAATATTGGTTTCCAGTTTACTTAATTTATGTAACTCGGTTATATTCACCTCATCCACAGTAGCCCTAGCTCCTCCTCTATTTTCCAAAGCCATTGACTCTCGATTCTGCAAGTAAATTTCTACCAACTGTTCGTTTGTAACACTCATAGCTAAACGGTCATATACCACATCTTCCTGCTTTCGATCAAAAGCACGATACACATTGGTGAGCAAGTCACCCAATAATCTCTCACCCTTCTCTACGGAAGGTTTTCCATGAGAAATGGCATTCATTGCCAATACTGGTCTGGCAAAAGGGAATAAAGCAAAGCCAAGTATGAGTAGTGATAAAAGGCATATACGATTTTTTGTTCCTTCTAATTTTTCTCTTCGATAGTACCAAAGGATGATGAACACAATCGCCAAAATCAACCATAAGCCATAGGACACGATGGGTATGGGTCTGTTCTTTACTTCAATAGGTTCAATGGCAGGAACCTTAAAGCCTTTGATGCGGCTTTCCCATGTTACCATATTATTATCGGGACATAGTATATCTGCAGAAGTTGCATGAGGATCTACCATTGACAAATCTATCTCATGATTATCAGGAAACAGATGCCATGCAAAACGAATTGAATCAGGATAATCATCCATCAGATAATTAAGCGAAATGCCAATAATGGCTTCATTTATATCTTCGTCAACTGCCGTTTCTTTGATGCTAACTCCGCCCCTGCCCAGTGTCACAAAATTAACATTAACCTTTTCAGCTTTAATTTGATGATTATTGATATAGGTGGTATCCGATGTACTTATGAGTTGCTCCAGCCTTGCTTTAATTTCTTCTTGTTGCTCAGCAGGAATCATATTTTTTTTGGTTTTTAACTTAAGAATCCGGACAAGTTCACTCCCTTTAATCAGGATTTCTTTACGAGCTTCATAAGGCTCTACCGAGAGGAAAACCATGATTGGTGATGTCATAAAACCTTTGCTTTTTGATACACCTGTTGCGCCTTCAATGGGGTTATTTGTCGAGGTTTGAACCATCACCTCTTGTCCTGAGTTCTGAAAATCAAGCGTTTGCTTTTTATCCGCCAAAATATTATCCTCAAAAAGAAACAGGATACAAAAAACCGCCAAACTGCCTGTTATCATTGGTAAATAAGTGCTTCTTAAGGAAATTCTTTTAATTCTATAAACAACAATAAGCAACAAGCTACCAAGGCTATAGTTACCTAAATCAATGGCTAAGTTAAAAGCAAACATCGCCTGTATTCTTTGTGTCATCAAGAGGTTCTCAGTTTGTAATTCATTACCAAATGACAAACCATGAATCAAAGCCGTAAAAAAGATTAAAGCTGGAAGATAAGGAGCCTTCTTTGCCCGATATAAATGATATGAAGTATAAATAACTAATAATAAAACAACCAAATCACCAAACAGCAGTTCAAAACCAATGATGCGCATTTCGGCCAAAAGCATGGCAGTCATTTGTCCCAGTGCAAAATAAAGCAACATGCGGTAGGCTTTACGATTTGGCATGGCTAAGACCAAACACAATACAAATAGTACATGAATCCATTTAAATCCATAATGTTTCAAACCCGTTACAAAATATGTTTTTAGCAAGTCGGTGGTACTATATTGCACCTCCATAATCTGATTAAGCGGCACATGAATGCCATTAAGCGTGCGTGTGAAAAAACCTTTAAAAGTTTTGCCATCTAACCATTGTGCAGTGATATCTACAGCATTTCTGGCCCAAGGCAAAAGCAATACATCTTCTGCTTCAAAACCACGGTTAGACGAACTTATCTCAGCTTTTAGTGTAACCCATTCTGATTGAAACTCCCTCGAAGGCGTAGAAATGTTAAATCCTTGCGGCAATATCGGCTCTTTAAATGAACCTAGAAATACCTGAGGTATATCGACTTCAAATATATAAGTGGTATCGCTTTTTTGAATCAGTCGTACTTTAGCAATACCTGGATCATCGGCATATAGTTCAGGTGAACTAAAGCAAAAAATCACAATTAATAAAAGTATTGGTCGCAAACCATTATTCAAGGACTTTAGGTATGCATTATCGAATAAGTGTAGTGTTAAGAAGTTGGCCAACAGTTTTGTCATCTTCGGTACATTTAGGTCGTTAACAATTAGCTATCATCTCGGGGAGTTATTTTTGAATCTTCAAAAACAACCTTATACTGCTTGCGCATTAAGGCATACTCTTCCTTCTTCTTCAGCGCTTTTTGTTTAGCCGTCCATTCGCGCTCAACAATGTCCCATACCTCGTTTAAATCAGGCACCTCTCCTTTTTGTATCTTTTCAATACGAACTAAATGCCAGCCATAAACCGATGCTACAGGTCCTACCCACTCTTGTTCTTTAAGTTTAAACACCTGATCGGCAAACTCCCTTCCAGTTTTACGAGCCACATTCGTCATTGTTTCTGATGCAAAATCAATGGGTAGCATCATTAAGCTATACTTTTGATGTTGCTCAATTCCAGCACCTTTCTTAAGCTTTTCCAACACCTCAATTGCAGTTTCCTTGTCGTCCTTATCGAAATATAATTGAGAAAAAGTGATCCTGGAATCATCTCTGAATTTATCAGGATTAGCCGTCAGGTAATCGCGCAACTGCTGCTCAGTGGCATAAACAGTTGAATAATCGTCAAGCATCATTTCCATTAACTGACGCAAACGTTTCTTGACTGCTACATCCGATTTATCAAGTCCCATATTCACCGCCTCTTTGTAGAAGATTTCATCCATCACATGACCGTAAATCTGGTTCTGCATTTCTTCTTCAGTAGGATAACGATTCCAGGTACGCAAGTAGTCTTCACGTAACAAGTCAATTTGTGCATTGGTAACAACTACCTTTTTATTAGTATTCTCAACAAATTGCCCAACTGCCTCATAAATAAAATACAAGGCTGTGCCACATATTATAAAGATGAAAAGGGGATGCTTTAATATACGTCTGACGTAATTCATATATTTAAGATTGTTTGGTTTCAATTCTCCATTTTAGTTTGATTCCGTTAAAGCCGGATAGATATAGTGAATCACTCCATTTTGGGCTTCGGTATCCTCAAAGAGAACACGTGACTCGTTCACTTTATGCCGGGCAGGTTTAAAACTAATCGATATATCCTTACCGCTTATCGTCTCTAATTGATCAAATTCTTTTAAATCCTTACTAAATAACTTCCCTTCAACAATGTGTGCCTTCAAAAACTTCTTTAAGTTCCTGACCGATAATTGATCTAGTGGAGTTTCTAAGTTCTCAATGGCTTTATCAACCGGAATAAACAATGTAAAACTTTCACTACCAGCCAATTCTTCGATCAGGCCCGTTTTTTCAAGTGCTGCATTAAACAATTGTATCCTTTCACCCTTACTAATTAATTCCGATAGCAGAGGTAGTTGATCCAATCGATTATAAGTCATTATATTCTCAGCTTTAAGGTAATAGTTTTGGTTGATAGAGGAGATCATCGCTCTGCCAAACCTGAAGTTAGGCAGTTCAATGGGCATTTCTTCATTTATTAACTCTCCACTTATCATTACCATTTGTCCATCTTCAAGATCAGCAAACTTCTCACTTGGGACTCTGAAACCTGTACCGAACATATCAGCCACACAGCAGTACATAAAGGTGGACATAAGTGCAAAGCTACCATGTCCATCTAATTCATCAAGTCGCTTAACAACACCAACAGTTGTAAATGACCTTCCTTTATTGTATACCTTATCAGCCTCTGTAGTAGACAAAGTGCGTAACTCTTCTTTTGGAAAGCGTGATTGGTCTATTTGATCCCATAAACCAGCCTGCATAAAGTGTTCTGAAGGATTGATTGTACTCTCATTTGGTACATAGGGTTTGCCAATTAAAACAACGAGTAATAGTACACCAAAAAACAAAATATTGACAATGTTACTTTTGGGTGACTTAAACAATGAAGTGATACCTATAATGAGAATTAATATGGAACCGGCAAAAGTTAGCCACCGGAAGTTTTCATTCATCAACAATGCATACTTTTCGGATAAGGACAACCAAAGCGTAAAGACACCAACCAACAGTAAGAAACCCGTCTCTATTATCCCATATATTTTTCGCATAGTTACTTGCATACTTTAAAAGCTTAATAAATCCAAACTTCCGATTAATAAGGAGGCCAGATAAATGATTATAAAAGGAACAACTAACAAGCTTACTACCATTAAGCGTTTAAAAGTGATACCATACATACCAATAAGTTTTAAGTCAACCATTGGTCCTATGCCAATAAACGCTAATTGGGCAGCAACCGGAAATCCAACAAAAGAAGCCGCCACAAAGGCATCAGCCTCTGAACAGATAGATAAGAGTATAGCTAACAACATCATGCCCGCAATAGAGAGAGCCAGATTACCACTAAAATACGCCATTGCATTCTCAGGCAAAAAGGTTTTAAAAGCGGCAGCAATTAAAGCACCTAAAATAAGATATTTACCCATATCCATAAACTCAACAGCCGCATGCCGAAAAGTAGATACTATTTTTTTTCCCAGTGGCTCATGTGTATGGTTATGAGTATGATCATGCGAATGCTCATGTTGATGGATGTGTGTATGATTCGGATTATCACAATCATGTTTGTCGGACCGGACTTTCAACGGCTTGACAACCGAAGCCATTTGGCGCGATATAAGCGCAACAATAGCAGCTACTATAACTGCCAAACCTATGCGCGCGAATACCATTGAAAAACTCCCTCTAAAGGCGATATAAGTGGACGCCAATACCACCGGATTAACAATTGGAGCAGCCAACATATAAGCAATGGCAATATAAGGTGGTACACCTTTACTCATTAAACGACGAACAATAGGTACAACACCACATTCGCAAGTTGGCAAAACAAAGCCTGAGCCAATACCCAGTGCCAGGCCTCCAGCGATATTTTTTGGTACCATCCCCAATAGACGTTGGGTTGAAACAAAGACTTCAATAAACGATGAAAAGAGGGCTCCAATTACCAGAAATGGCATGGCCTCTATGAAAATAGCAAGAGCAATAGCTGCAAACAGGTTAAAAGTTTCGTACATGTTGATGTTAGGTCTTTGCTTTGGTAGCTACAATTAGTTTGGTCAATTAAAAGTAGCTTCCTGGTCCGTAAAAGCTTATTACCAAATCTATACTAAATAGCAATTAATTCCCACTATTTGTTTTGAAAAGTTTTGCAGCCTTTCCTTAAAAAGCACTTCTCATCAATCATCGGGTTGTTTATAATCCAATGTACACTCATGATAAGTGCACTTAAATATCTCAAGATAACTTTGCAGATACGCGGAATACAGGACTTTAAAAAAAACATAAAAGCAAAGAGATACTTTTATATACCAAAGCGGCCACCTCTTTAAAAGAAGTGGCCGCTGTATGCAATTGAATTATAAATAAATGCTGAAATCGTATTAGATGCGTTTCATCATATGTTCTACTTCTCTTATTTGAGCTGTTAGCATCTTCTGTTTGTCTAGTTTCTTCGCCTCCTGTATATGAATTTTTGCCAACTTTTTATTACGTTTGGCCAAATAGAAACCTGCAAGATTTAGCTTTGCCATTGCTTGATCACTTTTCAAGCGAAGACCGGTCGATAAAGCTTTCTTAAAACTCTTTTCGGCCAAAGCAGGTTGGTGTGTTTGAGCCTGAGTTAAACCTAATAGGTAGTAATAATAGGCTTCCTGGCTCTTTATCATGCGCTCTGGGTGCTTTACTTTATTAAGTATCCCCTCAACAGTTGAGAACTTGCTTTTCCTGATAAAAATGAAGGCCAACAGGTTCATTTCATTTTTGAAGTGAAAAAGAATTAATAAAGAAGAGATTATAACCGCAACAACGCCTAAGCCTACAAAGCTATTGATAAAAAGAAAAACGGATAATGCAGTAATAAGTATGGCTAATATTAATCGAATGTATTTTCCTAACATGGTCTATCAGTTTATAATTTACGGCACAAAACAATGCAATTTCTGCAATATAACAAGCATTTCGGACCATTCATTTGAGCTAAATATTCCTTTACCCTGTTGCACAATAATATAGCAGAAGCTCATTTTCTATATGCCTTTTAAATTAGCAATTATTTGAGGCGTATTTATTCCCTAAATTCTTTCCAAACTTTTTTTTAAAGAAGGTTATATTAATTTCCTAGTTAGATATCACCAATCATTTAATTGGATAAGGACATTGCTCAAAAAGATTTTTGGTTATGGTGTTAATTCGTTTTTCTGCTTCTTCAGGACTATCGGATCTTTCTCCTTCGGCCTCACCCACCCATATGATTTTTTTAGATTTACGATCGACAAACATCAATTTCAACTGGCCAATATGCGGATCGGGAGGAATAACATCTTCGTTAGCCCGATTAAATTTCATCCCGAACATCTGAAACCCTCTAAGTGAACGATACCACATGATGTCACCAGATGAATATCTTCGTCTGTTCTTATACGCTTTATTATAGTCATCGCAGATAGAATATAAAATATAAATATCTGGTTTATGCTCTTTGAAAACGAGCCCTCGTAGTTCAGCTTGGCTTGTGAAACTTTTACGTATTTGCGGCAAGTTCGCGGTACTTATAATCGAATTTTCGTTATCGAAAGCACCATCTTCTGCAAATAATAGGACATTGAAAGTTTTATACTTCGAGAAATCTACATCAGCTTCATAAAGCGTGCTATATTCAATCACACTGCAGGCGGAATTAAGTACAACTAATAAAACAATCAGCAAACTTCTCATAATAAATAATGTTGAGCAATTGAATTAATCAAAAATCAAATTGACTCCTATTCTTCCATTAATATACTTTGCACTTTCAAGGTTAAACAACGCATCAAAATTGTCAGTAACACCATAAATCTGAAAAGGTCCGGCATTAAATGCCAGGCCAAAACCTATATTGGCTGGTGCATTTTTTTTCATTGAATAGCTCAATACCGAAGAAAGCCATTTCTTATGCGTAAATCCGGTAGCTATTGATACTTCAGGCACAAAAAACTCGTTGATATTATAGTTACGTGATAACAAACCAATGCTCCACCAGTCTTTCAGTTGATAATCAGCATTCAGTATAAAACTTCCCATCAAATTAGTCGTATAGTCCCCTTCGGAATCCGTAACTTTAAAAGCATCTTTAAACTCCTCTTCAACTTCATCCCAGTAATCATCACTATCATCATCATCACCTGCAATTTCATCACTCACATCGGCCCCTAAATATGAATACGTTCCAGTGGTTGAAAACTCAGTTACATCTGTGCTAAAAGTAATACTACCAATATCAATTAAAGAAGCACCAACATGTAGCTTATCTGTTATCTGAAAACTTCCACCGAAATCAATACCAAAACCTAAATTATCTGTTGCCAAAAAATCTTCAGCTCCAAACTCGTTTGTAAAGTCAACATCTTTGACATATCCATCCTCATCGTAATAAATATCCATTGGAAGGTTAGTACGAATACTTGCATTACCTGATAGGGATAATAAACTATTTTGAGAAGTAATAAATTGCATATCTATCGATTCTGATTCGACCATAGCTACGCCTAAAAGAGCTTTAATACGTGTTCCTATTCTTACTTTTTCATTTATTTCATATGACCAGCCTAAGGCTATTTCTGTGTAATCAATACCTTTCACATACATGTCCGATAAGTCATGATTAATTGGCATATCTCCATTATAATTCCAGTTACCAAGCCTTAAATCAAATAAAGCCTTGGGGTAATTAGCCCTTGCCTTTAATTTATGATTGATATCCAATGAAAAGAAAGAGCGCCCACGTTCAAATCCAAAACCAAGCAATTGAAGTGTAGCCTCGGTTGTAAAAAAATTATTATCCTGTATTTGGGTTGATACATAATCCAAATCAACCATTAAAGAATCGCCTTTTCCACTTGGGCGAATGATATCATTCCAGCTAAAACCTGAATTTGAACCATTAATTTGCACTCCTCCAAGAGCCGGGAACGCAATATACCATCCACTTGTTGGCTTTAAAGCTGGATTCATAATGGTTCGTTGAGGAACACCCCGGAGAAAAATATTTGTATTATCCTGTGCCTCCAATCGACTAATTGACGAAGCAATAAGAATAACTATTAAAAATATGTAATTTCTATATGATATCATGTTGCTATAGTTCCGGATTATCAAAAACACCTTTAATATTCACACTCATATCCAGTGCCTGATCGGTTGTAAGAACAACCATTTGAGACTCATCTTCATAATTGCTTCTTGTCAAATGCATTCTAAGCCGCAACTCTTCTGCCATTTTCAGGTGTTCAATATGCTCACTTGTTAAGACTACTCTATTATATTGCTCAATCGTTTTCTCATGATAGCCATCAGAATTTACAGGTGCGGCCTCTAATAATAATGCCCTAATTGTGCTTAAAATCATATCTTGCTCTTCATCATAAATATCAATAAACATTTCTGTCTGAAAAGGGAAACTACTACTTCCTGCAACCTCCATCGAACCTTCAACCAAGTCTTGCAGTACTTCATAATCATCCATAAACAAGGTATCGATAGCCATGCCACTATTGGCTCTAAATACGGTTGGCACTTCAACCAGATAACCTAGGTTAACGGCGCTTTCGTCGGTTAATTCTACCTCATCAAACAATGCATATCCAGGGTTAAGTAACAGGTCTGCCTCATACTCAATCGTTTCAGGCATATAACTCATAAAGTCAATAATATTTGAATTATTCTTATCGACTACCAATGTATCCTGTATATACTCACCCTCGGGCGATGCAGGTACAACAATATTAGGGAATATCAATTCGAGAGAATCCTCAGGTGCAATTTCACTTTTAAAATAAGGATCGATAATTCCAATGAAAGGTGTTGAATTAGTGATTAATAAATTAACTACTGGCGTGTCGAACTCAACACCTTCAGGAAATTTCTCAAGGTTATCGTAATTCATTTCTATACTACCTGATTCAAACCTAAGGGAATTCTCAGTCATGGTACCTTTGATGTAATCATAGTCTAACTCATCTACCACAAACAGTATTTTGCCAATTTCAAGATCATAGTTACGACTCGCATCCTGCGAACTAAAAGTTAATATGGCTGGTAAATTCTGATCAACTAATTCAAAAAAGTCATTTTCAAAAAATGCCTCGTATGACTGACTATTACTCAACTCTGTTTCAATAATCTTACCGCCATCCTGCGCATTTATAGTTGGCAGTTCAATTTTTAAATATAGTGGCGATGTCAGTTCTTCGCCAGATATGGCCATTCGATAGCTAGCCTCAAAGGCACTTAATGTTCCATTCTCGGTAATAATTGGAATATTTATTGGGATGCTAAACTCACTTCCACGATTTAATTCAGAATAAACCACATCTACTTCCTGTTGCTCCATGGAAAATTCAAACAAGTCATCTAAAGTTAAGTTTGAAACTGAATCCTCTTTCTGATAAAGAATAATGCGTTCAAAATCGTTGTCATCCTTATAGTAACGAATATAATCAGTATCATCATTAAAGATATCTTTCATCGTTACCTGTGCATGCATCAAAGGCATTGCTACGCCAGGTGTTATTTCAATATCACCATCAAGCTTATCGGTATTAAACAAATCACCGGTGCATGAATAGAATACCAATAGAAGTAGTATAAATTTTAAGATATATAGATTCTTTACCATTTGTTTATTGATTAATCCAATAGTTTTCAAACAAAACAAATTACGTTCAAATTAGTTCCAAATCAAGTGTTTGTTCAATAAATAATGGCGACTATCTATATCTTAATTTCATACTCAGAATGAGGCTTAAAACATTGATATCAATCAATTGTTAAATAATTAGAACTTGCATTTTTAACTGTTCATCTAAATCAAACATGCAGCAAATTAACCAAGCCAAACTATCTCTCCCCGCAATAGCACGACACTTCATTAGCAACCAACTAATTCAAGATAAGCTATCTCAAACTACTTTTGGGACTATCACTATATTGGATGCGCCTGTTGGCTATGGAAAAACAAGCCAACTTGCATACTATGCAAGCACAAATGAACAAACGGCATGGGTCAGTCTTGATGAAAGAGATAATGTATTAAATAGTTTTGTGATTTATTTTATAAAGGCCATTCAGCAAGTGAATCCCAACTTTGGGATGAAACTGAATAAGGAAGTTTCAACAGAAGAAAACCTGGCGACATTACTCAATGAAATTAATCAACTTGAAAAGCCTGTAAGTATTATACTTGATAGTTTTCACACAATTAATGATGCAAGTATTTTTTCATTTATCAACTCACTCTTTGCTTATCCCCAACAAAAGCTTAAGCTAATTATCGCAGGAGAGTGCGTGAAATATAGCAATAGAGCATTATCAACAAAGGGTATTATTACCCAATTGGGCGATGAGCAACTTAGACTTACCCAAGAAGACTTATCTAATTACCTGAAAGTGAATCGCCATATTCCTTCATTTATAAATCCTAAAGAAGTATACGCCCATACTCAAGGTTGGCCACTTGGTGTTATGACCTTATTTAACCTGGCTCCTAATTTTAATCGATTTGCGAATGTTGTTTCGGAATGGGAAAATCATTTATTAAACCTCTTGGATGAAAACATCGCTTCACTACCAAATAATATGAGAGATGTAGTAGAGTTGTTCGTTTTTAAAGTAAACTGGTTCAATTTTGACATGTTGCAACACCTCATTATCTCACAAAAGTTAGATACAGATTATACTGCCGATAGTCTTTTAAGCACGATTTATAATTCTGGAGTTCCTATAACAAAATCTTCAAAAAACATTTATAAGCCACTTGCTATCGTTTCCAGAATAAACAAACGTAGAAACAATAGAAAAATCACTGAATATCAAAAAGAAACACTGATTGAACTGGCCGAATATTGCAATAATAATGACTTCTTTGACGAAGCGTTTCAATACTTTATTTTGGCTGGCAAAAGTGAATTGGCAAGCAAAATTTTCAATCGTTTGAGAACTCAGTTAATGAGTGAGGGAAACCTTAATGCCTTAAATCAATACATTAAGAAATTGCCAGATAACAATACACTTGCTTTTAAATTAAGTACCATATGGATTAAAATATATACCGGTAAATTCCTACATATTAAAGATGAAATAACTGCGATTGAGGAAGCACTTTTTCAAGAAGAACAGAAGCACACAGACCCTAGTATAATTGGTGAATTTCACCTTATTAAAGCTTTTATTTATTATTATCTGGAGGGTGACTACAAACAAGCAAGTAACTCTTCAATAAAAGCAATTGATACGATCGACGCAAACCAGGATTATTTATTTGGTTTGGGGTGGATGTATTATGCATTATCAATGCAAGCATTAGGAGAAGCCAAAGAAGCAAAAATTCTGCTGACTAGTGCCATGGAAGAAGGTCGAAAAACACAATCACAAGTACTTATTCAAACGGCACTTTGTCTCATCCAATGGCTTAATGGACATTCACTTGATTTGCTTTTGAGTGCTAAACACATCGAAAATATTAGTTCAACAGGTATATTAAGTGATAATATAGCACGTTCGAGGTATTTTTCTGCCTTGGCTTATATCTTCAGTCACAATAAAGAAAAAGCAGTGTTAGAGCTGGATTATTTTAAGAATGAAAAACTCGTTCATACATCAGTTTTTCCTTTTTGGGGTAAAGTGTTGTATTTAAGAATGCTATTCAGGGAATTATCATCAGAAGAAGTCAATGAACGAATATTAGAACTTAGTGAATGGGCCCAGCAAAGAGGCGAACAGTTATTAATCGAATACATAAAGCTCATCACCTATTACATTTCATGGTTTCGAAATAAAAAAGAATCAGCCATAAACTGGGCCATTAATGATACATCCATTTCCGTTAGTCCTTTAATACATGTTATTTCAAAGCAAAACATCCGTGCCCAAATACTGATAAGTTCTGAGGATTTAAACCATGTGAAAATTGGATTGAACCTTATAAGACCTATAATAGAAAATCCAGAAAAATATTATAATATCCATCAGCGAATTTTAGCGCTAATAACTGGAACTATTGCAGAATATAAGGTTGGGAATCATCAAAAGGCGATTGACTATTTTAACGGGGCTGCTCAACTAGCAGAATCCAATAGCTTATACTACTTCTTTGATGAATTAAAAGGTGAATTAATTGAATTAGTAAACAATAATCTGGATATAATACATTTAAACAAATCACTGAAAACAATTTATTTAAGTTCAAACGATTCGAACTTAAATGAAGAAGATAAAAAGGCGTTGACTAAACGAGAAATTGAAATTGTGCTAATGATTCACCATAATTTCAATAACAATCAAATAGCCGACAAACTTTTTATTTCTGAAAAAACGGTTAAACGCCACATCGCCAACCTATACAAAAAACTTCAGGTTAATAATCGTGAGGAAGCTATCAAGCATACAAAACCATTGCTTAAAGCTTATAAAAAAAGGGTTTGACCAAACTGTCAAACCCTAAACACAACACATAAACACTAACGCTTTCGCATTAAACCACAATAATAACCTAAATCTTAATTTCCTATTCCTTCCCCTTTTTCAGGTAATTTAAAAGTTGATAATTCAAATTCAATTCCACTATCTACAGTTTGGTCATGCACCAAGTGATAAAAAGCTTGTCCGGCTAGTCCATTATTATGAACCATCACATCCTCATAACTATGCCTGAATAAAACAGAAACAACATAATCCAGTTCCTTGGGAACATAAACCGGAACATTATAATCTTCAACCTTAACACCGTTTATTGAAGCGTTATATATTTGAGAATCGAATATTTGTCCTGTTCCGTTTGCTAAATGAACAGATACCTGATCTAGCTCAAGTGGTATTTCATACTCACCTACTTCAACTACCGGCATATCTTTTCTATTCACTATATAATAAGCCTTTTTACCAGAAGCTCTGTCATCATATTCAGGATGAGTTACCTCAATACCAAACCAGCCAATGGCTGAGAAGGTAATTTGCGGATCAGTTAAATCTACATTTTCAAATCGCTTATCCTCAAACATGCCCGTTTCAGGATTATAAAGTTCATGGATATCAACTATATATCCCGTAGTGATGTAGTTATGCTGAATTTCATCTTCATTTGTTGTACTCTTTAAAGGCACCTCTACTGGTTCTGAAAAGTTGGTATAAGTCAGGTCCACTTCACATACATTACCTTCATGGGGTAATTCACTACCAGGCCTTTCCATTAATTCCTCTTGACAGGCATAAAAAGAAATTATGACCAACAAGCTAACGAATATTTTATATGTCTTTTTCATGATACACATCTTACTAAACCCTATTCGAAAATGACGCTCTCAACCCAGTAATATTTACACTCTCCTGAATTACCAGCTTTTATTTGAACCTTTTCTTTCCCTCCATTTCTGTGTTCTACTTCTATTGTAAAATCTTTCTCCATTTCAATGTAAATGGGTTGGTATTCTTCAACTTCTATCTTCTCAATCTCCATTTTCTCAATGGTAAATCGTACATCAACTGAGCGGAACACTAATAGTGTGGCAAATTGCCTTAATTCCATAGGAATAATCAATTCCTGGCCCCCTGGCCAATCATCAAATTCATTCACTTCGAAACCATAATAAGCTACTTGACTTGCTTTATTTTGAACGTAATCGGGATGTATTACTTCAATACTAAATGGCCCTGCAGTTTCAAATTCAATGCTCTGGTCGTTCAGGTTTATGTTTTCAAATTCAATATCATCATAATAACCTTCTTGCGGGTTTTCTGCACTAACTATCCACGCGTTAAACACTTTTACTGTATAACCTGAAGTCTCATAACTATGAACCAGTTTATCTTCATCAAATTCATATTCATACCAGTTTTGCATTGAAAACAAGCCTAAACTTTCACCTTTTAAGCCATTGTTGGAACTCAGTATAATTGAGCGCTTTGTAATTGGCTCAATAGGCTTTGTTAATGTAAGCTCTTGTTGCCAGCCATCATCAGATTGCGTGCAACTAACACTCAACAAACTAAGCACTAAAAGACTATATGCAATTATTGTTTTCATTTTATTAAGTGTTTGATTGTTTAATCTTTAGGTACCACCACCATTGTTTTTTATGCAATGACAGTGGCTAAATCCCTATCATTTTGACATTTTATAGTCCAATGCCACCACCATCAGTTGGTGTGTCAAAAACTGGTAAATCAAAGATGATACCATGACCCACTTCTTGTTCATGCACTGTATGGTAAAATGCCTCTCCGGCTAAACCTGAATTTGTGGCAGTATCTGTACCTCCGTCGTGTTGGAAAGTAACACTTACAGTATAGTCAACCTCGGCTTCTACATAAACGGGACTATTAAACGCCGTTACAGGAACATCCTGTATGGTAGCTGATTGAATCTGTGAACTAAATTCTTGTCCTGTGCCATTTGCCAGGTGAACAGATACTTGCGACAACTCTAATGGAATTGTTACATTACCGCCACTTACAACATCAACTCTTGGTGTATTTACCCCATAGTAAGCCGTTGTTCCTACTGCAGCATAATCAGGGTGCGACACCTCAATACCAAACCATCCGATGGCCTCAAATGATATTCCCGGATTGGCTAAGTCAACATCTGTCCATGTTTCATTTACAAACTGTCCTGTTGAAGAATCATATAATTCTTTGATAACAACTGTATAGCCCGTTGATAAATAATTATGAGTAACAGCTGCAGGATCATATGTACTTGCCGACTTTAAATTGTTACCAATAAAATCGGTATACGATAAATCTACACTTACTATTTCACCTTCGTGTGGTCCTTCACTACCCGGAGCACTAATTCCACCATCATCTTCATTACAACTAGTAAATAATATAACGGCTAAACTCAATAACAAACCAAATTTAATTGTCTTCATTGTTTTTGTTTTTAGATTTTCGAAACTTGTTTACGCCCTAAGCATTGCAAATCAATTGCCACAAACTGAAAATCTTTATTCGTAAACATGAAGCCAATCAACCACTAAACCATAACATTATGAATATGTGCACTTTATATAATTTAAAATACACCGGATGTAGACATACAAATACACCTATTACATCCTATAAATGAGTATTAATCATTCATTTTAGAGCGTATAAAACAGATGTTTGGCACAGTAAAACACTCGGTTAAAACCCAGCAGCCCATAAAAAAAGCTCAGTCAAACTGAGCTCATCATATAATTAAGGTGCCTAAAAAGCCCAGGCATGCCCCATTGTTATGTAAAAGGTGAAATCATCCTTACTGAAGGCGAAGTCCATTCCCATTTTCATTCCAAACTTACGGGCTATTAAATAGCGAAAACCACCGCCTCCACTCACAACATTATTGCCATCACTTATATCGCTATAATCTTTAAAAGCAGTTCCCATGCCGGCAAATCCAATGAGATGCCATCGTTTATACGCGTTCCAGTCCACCTCTCCCTCAAAAGCCAGTACATTATTATCTTGATACTTTAAAAATGGCACTGCGCAGTTGTACAAAGGGTCTGGTATAAAATGGCACATCGCCCAACTTACTATTGGCCACAAGTTTGCCTCCAATAACCAATTTTCTATTGACGTCTTTAATTCCAATAAAACTTGAGTTAATTTTTCCATACAGGTCTTCTCCTCCCATCCATGTATCACTATAAATACCTAATACCTGCGCCCAAATACCATTCGTAGGTGATATAACATTATTTCGTGAGTCATAAATAAACATAGCCGACAACTCGCTAACGCTCGTTTCAATTTCAATACCCGAGAACTCAGGAATATCAATAGGCAGCTTAAAAGTATTTGTGATTGGAGCTAGTGTATATTTAAGTCCACTAAAAAAATTAGTTTCTGCCAAACGAAACTGTATTTGTTGCAGAATTATCCATGTATTCATATTCATTTCAACCGGTTTAGGAAGCCGGCCATAGTAATCGATATTAACATTGATCTTTCCAATGACACCCAGGTATCGTATCTTATCTTCGTTCCAGAAGCCCGCATGTAGTGCACCAGCCATCCATGTTCCATTTTCGGTATACCCGCCAAAACCTCCGGTGATACTCGGTGGTCGCTTTTTATTTTCATACGAATCGTGGAAGTACAGTAAAGCCATAGCTCCACCATAGCCAACTGATGGCTCAGTAATTAACATCGGAACAGGCAACAAGCCTTTTTTGGATATTAAAAAATCACTGACATCAAAAGCTAAATCTGCACTATCACGGAAAACCGACAATTTATCTTGAGCGCAGATTTTGGCACTCAGAATAGTTAGGATAAACAGCGAAAGGATGAGTTTCATTGAAATATTATAAGGTTAGTATAAGTTATTGGTTTTAATGAGTTGCTTAATTAATGATATTCGAAATTAACCCATGAATAATTACCAATTTTCCATTCATCACCTATTCGTCGTCCTGTAATTGTAATGATTGCTGAGCTTGTATGTAATTCTCCATTATGATCCTTACGTGAAAGAATACACTTATAAACAGTATTAAAGTACTTATGATTCTTTACCTCAATATCTAAGAAGTCAATATCAGAAAATTCTATACTTATTTTTTCAGCTTTCTTGAAACTCTTTAAGAATTTTCGAAATTCTTTGTTTGTATAAGCCATGATTTTTCCTTTGTCTTCGGTATAGACAGCTACCTGACTAACAACAAACATTGGTGTAAAGTATTGTAATATTTCTTCTTCTTCCGTATTAATAGCAAATTTCTGCCACGATTTATGAAGTTTGTGCACCAGTTCTTTAATCTCCATTTCGTCAGTTGGTGCCAACTTGAGCTTTAATGAATCAATAATCTGTTGGTTCTTCAATGTATCGAGTTCCACAGTCTTAATTATACTATCTGGTTGTGATATACTTTGGTTGTAATTATTGGCACACAAAAACTGAACAACAAATACAAATATTAAGACACCGGATACTCTATTGATTATTGACATATGGCTATTGATTAAAATGTAATTATATAACAGCGTTTAGCATATACTGTTCTTAAAAATGTATCATTTATCTTTTTTCATCTGCTACCGTATTGTTGTAACCAAATGTATATTTGGCAGCCAACTGCAATCGATGAAATGCCCCATTAACACCACCTTGTAATTCTCTATAGCCATACATATACTCTGCACCAAAACGCAATTGCGGCGCTATATCCCATTTGATATTGCCAGATATGCTATAACTCGATTTATTTATCTCTGGCACAACAAGATTGTCGTCATGCATGGCGTTATATACTGCCACACTAAAGCTTGAACTCCAAACTTTGGGTTTCCAAAAGTGATTATAAGCAATGTAAGCATTTACCACATCAATGGTATTTAGTGCACCTTCATTATCAACGACAGCACCAGCACTGAAACCGGCAGACAGATATCGCCCGAGTCCGGTACCATATGTCGCCATCATACGGATATCATCACCTCGTCTACCAACTTTGATTTTACCACCAGTGGTGATTCCTACCCCCATAGCATAATGCTTGATGGAATCTTTTTTGTGCAAGGTTCGTCCCATAATTGCCACAGCCCAGTTTCCCCAATCGCCGGAGAAATTATTTCTGAATATTATATCAGGGGAGACTTCTGATTCGGTTACTTCCGTATGACTCTCCTGATATGGCGTAATGGTTGTTTCCGGATTCTCCAGAGCTAACCACCAGTTGCCAAGTTTAAATCTGATTTGTGGCTGACGCACAAAAACTAATCCATCCATTGCACCTGCAAAATCAATTTCATCAGGTACAACAACAACCATAAAAGTCGACCAAGTTTGTCCAATCAATAATTTATCCCACTCAAAATAAGCATGCCTGATACGCGGATTGTAAGAATTAGTCACTTTCTCATCTCCAGCTTTTGACATCATAAAATCCAATTCAATAAATCCGTGAATTTCTTTCCCTAACAGATTAGTCTTTACATCAAAATTAAATCGTGATTCCTTTACATGGTAATCAAGATCAATATGTTCATCTTTTGCTCCAACAGGTATTTGACTTGGCAGGTGGAAATCACGCAATGGACTTGATTCTCCAACATCTCCATTCTCATACCAGGTATTGATAAAATCAGCCTTGATATATCCACCAAATTTAAATGTGGTTTGACTCTCGTTTTCCTGAGCACAAACACCTATCGTCATAAATAGTAATAATGGGTAAAATAGCTTTTTCATGTTTATTAATCTTGAATTAGGTTGTTAGAGTTTCGAATTATAAATTAAGCTTATCTGCCATTTGTTTAAATAATGGCACAGATATACCCACAATAAAACGCCATCTTGACCAATCAATTTGTGATTCCTGCTCATCAACAGAGGCCACACTTGCATCATCATTTGGGAAATCAATTGGCCTTTTAATAGCATATTTAGCTGATGCATTAGTTGCACCCAACGTTAAATCGGCCCAGCTAAGATCTAAGATGACACCGGCACCAAAATGAGATATATCAGAGCGAAAAGTTGAACCTATATATACTAAATCTTCTCGCGGGTCAATACCATAAGAATTCGGAATTGCAGCTGAAAAATCGGTAGAATAACTTACGTAAGCCCCAACTTTTTCATTGACATTAATGTTGTAACCAACACCAAAATTGAAGACTGAATTAAGTCTATTAACGAGTTGTCCATATTTTTCTTCTCCTGTACTTTGACCCGTGAAAGGTTCTGATTGCATAATTGTATGTCGGTCAACTGCACTGAAGTATTCAGAACTAACATGAAACGTGCCCTTTAAAATTTTAAAACCAGCGCCTACTGCAACCGACCAAGGTGTTTTATGAATCGCTTCCAGACCATCTTGTGTATCTAATTCATAAACACTTGAATTTGATTCATAAGCTGTACTGAAATATTCGTATTGCATATCGCCTTCGCCAAATAAGCGTAAATTTGGAGTTGTCACAGTTATACCAGCTGTCATACGCTTCAGCTGATAAGATAAACCAATCTTCCATAATAAACCAAACTGGTCGTAAGAATAGCTATTCTTTTGAGTAAACATTTCTAAGCGCTCATCTTCAGGATAAGCCTGAAGATTGCTCTCAATCAGTGAACTCTGCTCTCGTGCTGTAATAAATGTAGACACACCAATGCTAAGCTTCTCTGACAATGATTTACTCCAGCTAACTCCCATCCATTCCTCTTTAACTTTCTTATTCAGTTCAATTCGGCCACTAAAATATTCCTCACCAGGTAATGACTCTATCACATCACCATAAACCTGACTTCTTGTTGAAAAATTAATATCGGATGTATAACGTGTAAGAAAGGCATAGGCAAATTTATGCTCTGGCAACCATTTTATCTTAAAAGTACCGGCTACAAGGCTTGGTGCTCCACCAAATTTAGATTTTTTTAAATCAATGTCATCACCAGCACCATTTTCAAAATTGGTATTACTCAATTGGTAAACCTTTGCACTAATTACAAAAGCTGGTTTTTCAATTTGACCTAATCGTGCCGGATTATAAAACACAGCCCCTAAGTCGCTTACACTACCCACTACTGAATTACTTAATAACATTGATTTGGTACCATATTGTTCGGTCCAGTAATGAGCATCTTGTGCAACAACATTTTGCACAAGTAAAGTCATGATAATAATAAAAAGTGAGAACTTTCTCATTTGAGGTAGATTTTAGGTTATATATCATTTCTATTAAAAAGCTTCTCCAATTCTGAAATAAATACCCCAATCATCAAGCCCAACTGCTGCTTCCATCCCCACGTTCATTCCTGTTTTTGGAAAAACCGTGTAACGGAAACCTCCACCAATTGATGGAAATAGTTTGCCATCATTGCTTTCAATATTTGACTTCCAGACTGTAGCCATACCAGCAAATCCAACAAATCCAAGTTTATCATATAGATTCCACCGGTATTCTCCCTGAACTGTCATGATACTTTCACCTCGGTATTCACCCTGCGTATAGCCCCGTATATCGTTGCGACCAACGATGAATTGTTGTTCAAAAGCTACATCTCCCAGTCCGAATCCGCCTTTAACACGATAGGCAATAACATCGCGCTTATCTATAACAGCAAAATACTGATTGTGATCCACTTCAATCCGTTGCCCGACAAATTCATTATCCAGAAATTCCGGAGTAAATGACATACTTATGTTATCGTTAAAACCAGAATAGGGATAATATACATTTGAACGAGTATCAGCAGTTATTTTTACACCGATAGCATTGAAACTGGTTTCTTTATTACTTTGCCCTTCTATTTCTGTATCAGTTTTGCTCATCACATAAGACAAACCACCGTACAAAAACCGGTAAACACGTCGCTGAACTTGGATATAGCCAAACGCCACTGAAGTGTTGTAGTCGATGGGCATTCCACCTGGCACATCTGGAAAAAACTGAAATCCATTGGATGCCAAACCGCCAGCAAATGTCAAACGCCAGTTATCTTCGTTCCAGTACATGCGCTGAAAAATTAGGGTCACCCAATTACCTTCTGTAGAATATTTTCCTACAAAACCGGTCATTGATCGTGGTGAGATAGTATCATTTAAACTTAAACGGTAGCTTGCCATAGGCACTCCTCCAAATTCGAAACCTCCTGTTCGGTTGTAATTAATATATGGTACAGGAACAAAATTCACCTTTTTTTCCGTTGAATCTCTTTTTTCTGCAGCAATAGCAGTTGTACATACAAACTGAACCAAGTATAAAGCAATTAGTTTTGCAACTAATAAACGGGTATAAATCATATGGTGGTTAAATTAAAATACTTCTTTAAAATTATAATAAAAACCAATACTTTTTGCCCTTATGGTCAACTGAATAAACCAATACGACGAATATGATAAATTTCATTATTACTCTTTACATACTTATGCATTTCATCTGCTACACATTAACATCTTAATTATTGGATATAATTCTACTTCAAATATTAATATGCTTATGGCATTAAGGAATGCAGTTAGCTTATACCCATATAATTTACATCTTTCGATATTGGTTATCAAGCCTATTTGATTAGAGTTAAAAAACAGTCTTCTAAATAGGCTGCCAATTATAACAATAACAGATTCTACAGCTAATGGTAACTTTTGGTGGTAAAAGAAAAATAGCTATCTTCAAAACTCAAAATTAACCATACCTCATTATAATGCAGTCTGTTATTCAAGGACAATACTTTCTAATGGATAGGACATTAAAATCAGTGAACTTTTTTAATGGTTCAATTGAGAATGATGAAACCTGTATTTATGAGGTATTTCGCATCGAAAACGGCAAACCACTGTTTTTACAAGCTCATCTGGAACGATTTGATAACAGCCTAGCTATTAGCGGAAAAGAAATTAACTTTAATACAAAACAGATATCCAATAGACTAAAGCTCCTGTTTTCAGCCAACGATATTCAAAATGGAAATGTAAAGCTGGATTATCGAATTAAAAACGATGGGGAAGCTATTTTTATGGCTTATTTTATTCCTGTCAAATACCCGGGGGAGTTAGAAAAAAGGGAAGGTATCAGGTGCAGTTTGCAGTTTTCTGAACGGCATCATCCGCAAGCCAAAATCTATAATCCAGATGTACGTGGTAAGGCCAATTCGATTATTGAACAGGGTCAGACCTATGAAACAATATTGGTTAATTCGAATAATTGCCTGACAGAGGGCAGTCGTAGCAACCTGTTTTTTATAAAAGATAATACATTGTTTACAGCCGATGACTCACTGGTTTTACCTGGCATTATGCGAAAACAAATGCTTTTAATAGCTGACAAATTAAAAATCCAAGTTGTTTTTCGTGCTGTAATGCTAGAGGAAATGGAGACAATGGAGGCCGCATTTATAACTGGAACTTCTCCACGATTACTACCGATTAAGCAGCTCGATAAAGTGACATTTAAAGTTGAGCATCCGATATTATTACAGATGATTAAAGAAGTCGAAGAACTGATTCTCGCCCAGATATAAGACATAAAAAAAGGAGGGTCACCCCTCCTTTTACCACTCATATGTCAATCCCATTAAGGAAATTCAACCATATTATAATCGTTTATATTAGCACGCGGAATTGATGCGTCAAATTTGGCATTAATGGCATCAATAAAGGCGTTCGCAATAATAGCAGAACCACGACCTGTTGCGTGTATTCCATCCAATGAAAAGACACCACCAGTTACAAATGCACCAGTATAAGTATGACCATCAATGATTATTCCTGTCGTACTAAGTTCTTTCATTTTCATATTTAAATCTGCATGTGCAAAACCATGTTGCTCACTAAGCGACTTAATTGTCACATTGTATTCTGCAGTTGCAGTTGCAATAGCCGCTAATTCAGTTGCATCAAGCACATATTCAGCAGGTACAGGCACCTGTGTTCCCCATCCTTCATTTGCAATTTTGTCGGTTGGTAATGTCAATAAGAATTTTTCGTCGGCTTTTATCTGGCGAATTCCCATTAATGGCCAGCTCTCATCAGCAATAACTAAAGCATTTGCTCCGGCACTAAACTCAATACGTGGAAGACCATTTGCATCAGCTGCAGCATTGTAATCAGTATAAGCTGCATTAAGCATATCAGCAGTTGCCTGATCAAGTGGTAGTGCATTGTAAGGAACTGTATTGAAGAATGGAATGGTTTCTACAGCAGGAATATTTCCTAATACACCTTTGGCTCCATTTGCTACCAGCGCCGTAAGAGCCTGACTATATGCACCAGCGAAAATTGCAGGATCAGTGATAGCATCACCTTCTCCTCCTGCCATAGCATAAGCTAATACATCGTTATTACCTGCCCATAACGAAATAAAACTAGCTTGTGCAGCAAGTGCATCACCTAAAACAGAAGCCATTGGTTGGCTCATAAACCTTGTGTAAAATGGATTGTAATTACCAAAACCAGCTGCTGGATTACCAAAACCTTCTGCTAACAAGTGAATTAGTTTTGCTCCAGGAACACCATAATTCTGATTCTCTGCACTCGCTACTTGTTCTCCAAATATATTTGCATCTCCAACAGTAGGTTGCGGTTTCAGTGAACCATCGACAATATTTAATTCATAATAACCATTAAAAACACCAGGTTGTAACTGAGTTGAACCAACACTACTTTCTGAAAGAACGAAAGGTTGGTTATAAGAATCACTTCCCACGTACATTAACTGTTTTCCAAGAATAGCACTAAAGCTTTCTTCCTGACCTCGTCGCCCTAAAGCTCCATCGGTATAACCAGCTGTATATGAATCACCAATGGCAATAAATTTTGAAAAGTCAGCCGTTCCTGTTGAAGGTGTAAATTCATCTACCTTAGGTTCACATGACCATAATGCTACTGCACCTAACAATAGTGCATATTTAAATATATATTGTTTCATCAGTATCATTTATTAAAATGAATAATTTAAACCAATACCTGGAATTACAGCATTTGAATAGTAAGTTCCGTAAAAGTTCGTTGGGGCATAACCATCTTCACGCTTTGTTCCGTGAATGTATAATAATGATGCATCAAGTGATAGTTTGTCATTGATTTGATAACCACATCCCAATGACATCCCAATCTTATCAGTACCTGGTGTTTCTGGCGTCAATAAATCTTCCGGAATTGGTGTAGTGTCATAGTAAATACCTGCTCTGAACTGAAACTTTTCATTCATGGCATATTCGGCTCCCAAACGATACACCATTGTATTTTCAAAATCGCGCTGATTTTGAGAATCTTCTAAAATAGGTGTATTATTCTCAAAATCAAAGTCAAGACTTTCGTATGCTGACCAGCCAACATATTGCAAATCGGCTGCTAAGAGTAATTTATCATTAATCTGATAACCTACCCCAAATGTAATATTGGTAGGCATAGGCAATTCTGCTTTAAACTTTGTTTTAGCAGGAAAAGAAGTTTCATCATCATACAAGTCCTTTGGTACGTTAAACGTTGCTTCACCTTCATCTAATTTTACCTTTACCTCAGAACGATAACTTATTCCAAACGATAATTTATCAGATGGTTTATAACTTAAACCTGCATTAAATCCATAGGCCCAAGTATTTCCAGAGATATTTGTACTTCCATCACCATTCATATCCTGCAGTGGTAAAGCTTTATTTAAATCAACATTACCATTAACAGCCATAAATCCAACACCAAATCCTAACTTATCATTTATTTTATACGAAACTGTAGGTTGTATAAAGATAGCACGTAATGAAATATCCTGGATTAAATATTTACCATCCCAATCATCACCCCATTTTAAAGAGTTACCATAAGGCGTTGTGATAGCTAAACCAACAGCTAATTTATCGCTTATCTTTGTAGCACCATAAAAATAAAACGGCGTTCCCATAGGGTTATCCGATTGAGCTTCATAAGTTGAAGGTGCTTGCTTTTGAAAGGTGTTATTTGAGAAAATTAAACTTCCTCCAAATGAAAAATCATACTTTTTATCCATTAAGCCTAAGGCGCCAGGATTAAAATGCATGCTCGAAGCTCCCATTAATAAACCAGCACCAGTATGTCCCATACCAGTCTGCCGATTGCCTTGCAGGTTTACTTGATATCCTTCAGCAAATAACTGAAATCCAAGCACAAATAAACCAAAGAATAAACCTATTCTCTTCATGTAAGAATGATTAGTGAATGTTATTTAAGAATTTTTAACACGCGAATATAGCCTAATTTTTTAAATATCTAAACATTTAAATAATTGACAATCAACCCTTTTAAACATTTGAGTCTTTTGTTCGTTTATTTATTAAACATCCCTTCATAACATTTGGCACCCATAACGTTTAAGAGTTAAAACTGACTATACTTAATCGTATGACCGGATGAGTACTTAATTTTGGAGTTACCCCATTTTTTTAAGTAAATCCAAAAGTTAGCTGAGATTCCTTTCTTTGCTTATATGCCTTGGGGTTACCTGGGTGACGAGAAAAGATATTGTACAAACCATCACCAAGGGCATAAAATTTAAAATCAGGAACCCCAAATAC
>NZ_JAENRR010000021.1 GCF_016612505.1 Carboxylicivirga marina | reverse complement strand
TTGAAATTTCAGAAATTAATATCAGTGTTTATAGGGGCTACAGAGAGTAATAGGTAGATTATCTGTCAAACTTGGGATTGAGCACACCATTCATGTTCCCAAACCACATTTAAATGAGAGTAGATATTTGTAATAACGTTCTACTTTTTCATTGTTAACACAACGGGCACTGACAAAAAGGCGAAAGCTCCAACTATTTTATAGGTCAATTCGAGGCTGAAATAATCACCCATTAAACCAACAACCATAACCATTATGGCACCTATTAAAAAGGTAGTGGTCATAAACAGAGCATTCACAAAATTATTATGGGCCGTTTTATACTCATTAACAATGGCCAGAAATACTGGTCCGGAAGCAAATAAAAATAAGCCTGTTGCTATCAGAGCCAAAATTTGTAACCAACCGGTTGTATAGAGAAAGGCAAAAAACAATACAGGTGCCCCAATGGAAGCTATTAATAAAGCATTACGCCTTCCTATTTTGTCAGATATAGTTCCAGCTAAAAACGTTCCTGCGACTCCGGCTCCCTGTAGAATTGACAATGCAATGCCTGAGAACCACAAAGACTCACCACGCCCATTTAAAAATACAGGCAAATAAAATGTTAGAGCCGATTTCATAGCTGCCCTAAAAAACAGAATGAGGGCTATACTCGTGATTAATGGAAAAAAATTACGAATCGTCTTTAAATATTCCAGACCACTTGCAGCATTAACACTTTCTGCAATTGATATTTTACGTAGCTTAAAATATAGAACAACAGATGCTAACATACCTGTTGGTATGAAATAAGTTACCCCTTGTAAGCCCCAAAGTTCGACAGCTCCAAGGACAGCCACAGGACCGGCCGAACGGGCTAGCTCTCCTCCTACCATGTAAAAGCTCATTCCCATACCAATGCGATTACCCGATACTTTACGCATCATAACTGGTGACGGCACATGAAAAAATGAACTACTAATGCCACTCAGCAAAACTAATAGGACTAAAGTCAGTTTATTGGGAGCAACAGGCACCAAGCTCATGGCAATAGCAGTAACAGCAGGTGTTAAAATCACAAAATATCGAGCTTTGGTTCGCTATGCCAGCACACCAACTAATGGATTTAATAGAGTAGGAAGACGCTGAACAACAGAAAGAAAACCTGCAAATGTCAGACTAATTCCCATTACATCACGCAACAAAGGCAACAAAGGTGCTAAAAAAGCGGTATAGATATCATGAAAGAAATGTGCAACGGTTAATAGTGTGACCTTAGAAATCTGAAATTGCTCTTTATTACTCATATTAGCACCAGTTGACTAATTCGATTCAAAAAAAAATCCTGAACTCATGCTCAGGATTCTATTCAATTAAAATGGTAAGTCTTCTTCAGGACTTGCAGGTGGAATATCTGCTTCATTGAATGATGGCGCTGGTGCATCAGGTGGTAATGCAGCATCTTCTTTTTCAATTCGCCAAGCCTCAAGGTTTGAAAAATAATTAACACGACCGTCTTTTTCCCACTTACGACCACGAATATTAAAGCTCACCTTAATTTTATCGCCCAACTGAATTGGATCCATTAGGTTACATCTGTCTTGAGTTAATTGAAACTTAATAAAATCGTTCCAATCAGAGTTACGTTCATTAACAACCTCGATTACAAATTCTCTTTTCTTAAAACTGGCGCTGATATCCTGAATATCATCCTTGACAATTACACTTCCTGAAATCTCAAAATTCATTCTATTAGGTTCTATTCGTTTACTACTACTTTAATTATTTCATCTCCCTGACGGACATCATCTATCACATCCAATCCTTCCACTACTTTTCCAAAACAAGTATGTTGTCTATCTAAGTGCTGTGTATTCTCGCGACCATGACATATAAAAAACTGTGAACCACCAGTATTACGACCTGCATGTGCCATTGACAATACACCTTTATCGTGATATTGATTGTCTCCATCTAATTCACAGTCGATGCTATAACCTGGACCTCCAGTACCTGCACGCGGACTACTCTTATCGCGCGAATGAGGGCACCCGCCTTGTATCACAAAGTCAGGTATTACACGATGAAAAGATAATCCATCGTAAAATCCTTCTTTGGCCAGTTTAATAAAATTATCTACTGTTTTAGGTGCATCATTCTCGTAGAATTCAACTTTCATGATGCCTTTTTCAGTATGAATTTCTGCTGTTTTCATATTGATTGCGTTTACTTTTTCTTTTTCACACCTTAATCGCAAGAAAGCGATTAATAAAATATCAAACAAAAGTACGATAATAGTTGAAGCATCACAAAAGATATATTGCTCATTTTTGATGATAAAAAGCTTAGTTGAAGTTGAATCGATTAGTCCCAACCTCTCATTTTTTTTAATAACAGTTCGGATACTGATACCAATGTTCACTTTCGAACACCACATTGTTTCAAAGGCGGTCAATATTAAAAGATGCTTTTGTCCTTATTTAATCTTTAAAACCTCTATATGTGTTCGTTATGATTTTTGGCACTTCAATTGATATACAATCAGCGTTGTTAAATATTAAAAAAAACTTTGTCATGAAAACTTTAAATAACCTTACAAGCACCAAATCTTTTACAAGTGTACTTTTCATCTTATTAGTTTTATCTCTTAGCATTAGCGCTCAGCCAATGATGAATGAATTTCCTGAAAGCGAAATGGAGATTACAGTTGAAAATTGGATGACTGATTTAAACTCTTTTGATATTGATGAACCATCAATGGAGATTGAAGCGTGGATGACTGACTTGAGTAGTTTTACCGAGCCTGCTGAAGAAATGTTAGTTGAAGACTGGATGAGCGACTTGGAGTCATTTAATGTACCAGAAAACGAAGTTTTGGAAGTTGAAATGTGGATGACAAGCCTTGACGAATATTATACTACACTTAACGATTACTTATTTGCAGATGCAGAGGAAGTTGAATTAGAACTTGAAGATTGGATGACAAACTTAAGTGCTTTTAGCAAAGTAGATGCCAATGAAATTGAAGGTATTAAAACAATTGATATTGAATCGGCTTGCCCTGTATTAATTGCTCTAAAGAACTAAGCAACCCAATCATGACATTGATAATATATTGCATGCCGGATTAACATCCGGCTTTTTTTGTGCCTAAAAATAGCGTATTGACTGAACTGCTTTATCTTCCTGTTTTTTTGTTACTTTTTTTCGATTAAATCGCCTATCTCTGTTTCGTTTGATGAAACTATTACTGTCGATAATTAAAGATACTTCATGACTTCCTACGCCAAAATTGGTTCTCTCACCAATGGAGAAATCATAAGAATAACAGAACCCTAACGATCTTGAAACCTGAATGTTAAATAGAGCCGCCATTGTACTATTCGTCCTGTATGAAGCACCAATCCAAAACAGATTTTTATACAACATCTGTAGGTTAATATCAAAGACATGACTTGCCTCACTGCGGATGCGAGCTAGAAATGACGGTTTAAAAAACACATTTTTATTCAAACCAAAAGCATATCCGGAAGCTAAATAGATGCTCCGATATTGAATGTATGTTGCACCTCCAGTTTCTTCATTGCTTAGTTCATTATTTAAGACCTGAGGCATTGATACGCCAAAATAAAACTGAGGCGAATATAAAAATACACCTGTTCCAAAATTTGGCTTAAGCCCATTCTCAAGATTTTGTGCAAAACTAGGATCGTTATCTTCAATAACATCAAGGGATGACAATCCGATATTATAATGATTGAGTTTGGCACTCAAACCCATCGATAGAAACATGTTGTGATTAATCCGAATCAGGTAACTATAGACAGCAGTTACTTCGTTATGCTGTAGGGGGCCACTTTGATAGTTAATCAAACTCCCTCCAATTGATGCCATCCGTTTATTAAGAGGTGAGTGTACATTGACGGCATATGTGGTTGGTGCATCTTTAATGCCCATCCACTGCTGGCGAGACAGTATATTTACGCTAAAAGAATTGCGCACACCAGCATATGCCGGATTAATGAGCAGCTGACTATTCATGTATTGCGATGACAACATATCGCTTTGAGCCGCCAATTGTGTACTAACCAAAATCACTAACAAACACAATACCTGTTTGAGGGCCTTAACAATTGACTGTATCGATTTACTTCGCAACATAAACAAATCCAGTTAATTGTTTTTCAAAGCCAGCTATATTGATGATGTAATAATAATTACCAGCCGGCACTTTGCTTCCTTTGTTGGTCCCTTTGTTGGCAATACCATCCCAATCGTTTTGATAGTCTTGATTATGATACACTTCACTACCCCACGAATCAACGATGGAAATATTGATTCCATTATAAGTTGAGAAGTCAGGAACATAAAAAGTATCGTTAATACCATCTCCATTGGGTGAAAAACCTTGTGGAATATAAAAATCAATGTCACCACCATGTCGAACTTCAAATAGGATTTTTGCTTCACTACAATCGTTATCAACATCACAAACAATATATCGCAGCGAGTCGCGACCAACAAAACGTCGCTCAAATTCAACCTCTAATATATTGTCTGCATTAAGGTAATACTCCCCTTGCTTTAGCTCACCTATTATGGTTATGGTTAAAGGCTCATCTCCATGAATAATATCATTAGATAAAAAATCAACTTCTATGCTGTTTCCATGCAGATAAGTAACAGTATCGTTGACGGCTTCCGGCTTAAAATCAACATTTTCGATTTCAACAAATACACTTGCTTCATCGCAACTCCCATCGGTATTACAAACTTTATAAATGAATTCATCTTTACCAACAAAAGAGTGATTGGGTATAAATGTGATGGTATTATCTTCTTCTACAATAGCCTTTCCATTTTCTGCCTCTGTAACAACGCGTATTTCACTTACACCATTCTGAAGTCCAAAATCATTATTTAAAACAGGTATATTAACCGAATTATTCTCAAATCCTTTTATTTTATCATCGTAGGCATAAACTGTTTCCTGCCCCACAATTGGAAGCACAGAAATCATCACTAAAAAGATTATGAATATCCGTCGGCACATGAGATTCTACTCTTAAGATTCTATCAGAAATCAAAAATAGCATTATTACCCCTTTAAACAATAACTTCACTACCTCTTTGCATTAAGGCGTTTGATAGCTTTATTCCTTTTATTACGGTTTCGTTCTGAACAAGGAATAGAGCCTTTCGATTTATCTTTGCAAATTCGATATTTACAAACTAATTGGTAAGAGCTACCATAATCAAGTTGGGCTCCGGTTAAACCTAACTGATATTCAAGACCTACCAATAAATTGTTTAATTGTACACCTCCGGTTATCGCCATACCAAGGCTTTTGCCAAACTGATGGTCCATCGTTCGACGATAGCTCACCAAACCCCAGAGCGATAAATTTGGATCGGGCGTTGGAAAAAACCCTTTCACACTCATATCAAGCTTACTATCCACCAACATATTTCGGCGATACATAATCATTGGCTCAAGAAAAATATCACGATCACCTAATTTATATTCTGTTCCGGCATGAATGTGTATGTCGGAGGTGAGTGCTGGTTCATTATCATTGAGGTACATTGGGTTGTTTTGTGGGAGAATATTCGTTACCGAAAAACCAAAGTGATAATCATTGTATTTAAACAGGATTCCTGCATTGGCATTAAAACCCCATCCGCTTTCATTGGCTCCTGACAAAACCGGATCGAGTATAGCACCGTCAGTCAACTGTGTTTGATCAACAGAGCTTTGCTCGGCATTTAATGACATACCAAAGGTCATTGAGGCAGTTCTGCGGCGTTTCTTACTGAACATCACTTCATACGAAAGCGATGTTTGAAAGCCCATTTCAGAATAAAACCCATTTTGATCATTATAAAAATAGGATCCTAAGCCCAGGCTTTCTGTTACAGGTCCCTGATAACTTAAAACTTGAGTTGTAGGAGCCTTGTCCATTCCAAACCATTGCTTTTGATAGTATCCACTAAACTCATAACACCCTTTGTAGTATCCTGCACCAGCCGGGTTCATCAGGTACAAATCATATAAATACTGATTTGTTATATAGTATTTTTGCGCCTTACCCATTGTCAGAATACAGAGTAAAACAAACAAAAGTATCAACTTCTTCATCGCCTTACCTATCTCTTAAGTGTAATATGCCCTTTTAACATTTTCTTCAATGGTAGCACTTCGATAACATACCAATATGCATCTGATGGCACCGGTTTACCGATATACTCACCATCCCAACCTGGTTCTGAAGCCTTATATTCTATTAATAATTTTCCAAACCTATCATAAATCTTGATAATGGAGTCTGGAAACTTATCCATTCCTTCAATCTCCCATCTATCATTAATCCCATCATTATTGGGTGTTACAAAATTCGGAATATCAATATCTACAATTGAATTTAGTAAGACTGTATCAGCGGCCATACAGGTATTTAAATCGTGAACCTGAACAATGTACATTCCATTCTCCAAGTCCTTAAATACGTTTTCATCCTGCCATGCTTCTTCATTAATAGCATATTGATATGGTTCTGTTCCTCCTTGTGCCAATATGCCAATCTGACCATAAATTAATGTATCAAGCTGAACAATAACAGGTGTCTCATTAAATACAACCCTTGTCGTGTCCTGCAACCAAAAGCAACCATCTAAAACACTAACCCAATACTCGCCAGCTTCTTTAACCGTAAATGTTGGAAGTCGACTATTATCAAACCAACGGTATTCGATAAATTCATATCCAGCCTCAAGCAATAATGAATCGCCATTACAAACAGCTGTATCAGGACACAATTCATAATCAGGCGCCGGCAAGGCATGAACCATTTTTGTATCAAAGCCAATACAACCATGCTCATCTGTTACGGTTACTATATTGACGGTGTCAGAAAAATTGGCATAAATACTTGTACCTAGATCATTATTGTGCCATTTATAAGATGTGAAACCAGGTGTTGCTTCCAAAAGAACCATATCAACCGGACATATAGCCGTATCAGCCCCGAGTGTAACATTAGGGATTGGACGCCATATGACATGTGCAGTTGCCGTTCCAATACAGCCTTTATTCGTTTCGGCAGATAAAGTATAGCTGCCCTTTGCAACCGTAATGGTTGGTGTTGTTGCACGGGTAGACCAACGATAATTTGCTAATCCAATTGGGGCCTCAAGAACGCCCATAATACCCGAACACACCGTAGTATCGTTAACCGTAACGTTTGGCAATGGATTAGCTGTAATTAAAACATCATCTTCAGCAATACAACCATCGGCGGTTGTCACTTCAATCCTATACGTATTTGTGGTCGTTACTTGTAATGTTGGTTCGTTAAGATTGGTATCACCATTCCATCGATAAGTTGTAAAAGATGGGTCGGTCGTTAATGTAATTATATCGCCTTCACACATCTCGCGATCCGGACCTAAATCAACATTAGGTATAGCTAATGATTTCAACACCAGTGTATCTTCGCTTTGACAACCATTCGCATCTTCAATTAATAATCGATAAGAACCAGATTCACTTGTATTCCAATCGGCATTGGCAATTAGGTGAGTATCTCCGTTCGATTCAATTTTATACCAATCGTATGATAATGCGTTTGCAATAGGATTTGATAACGCTACTGTTACATTTTCACAGGTTTCAATTGGATCCGGCAATGTAATCTCCGTCTTGGCAAACTCAGATACATTAACAGCATCTGTTGCCGAACATCCATACTCATCATAAGCTGTCACATTATAAGTACCGGCTCCATCAATTACTAATTTAGCAGTAGTCCAATCATTTATTCGGCGTTGACCTCCATTCCAAACGAGATAATCAAATAAGCCATCTGCTGGTACAAAATTATCAATCGTAATATTACGCTCACTCTCTGGGCAAATATTTGATGGGGCATTTAAGGCAATGGTTGGATTACCATGTTCGGTAACGATAATTTCGTTTGTTTTAACACAACCTCCAATAGAAGCTTCTACTTGGTAGGTACCAGGTGTTGATACCGTAATTTCGGCACCACTCAGACTATTATCAACTGTTCCATTAAGTGACCATGCGTAATTATCATATCCGGTGGTAACTGAAATAATGACTTCTTCACCTGTACACAAATTTTGACTTAGACCTAAATGTGGAGCTGGCGCAATAACAAAACTCACTTGAACATCATCTGCCACTTCGCACCCGTCCAGGTCTATTGCAGTCACAAAGTACCTGCCATTATCATCAGAGGTGGCCGGACTAATTTCATAAGCATACTCTGGCGTTGGTGTTGGCAATGTAGCAATAGCTCCAACTCCATCTTTTTGAAAGCGCCACTCATAATTTGAGTAATCACTTCCATGATTAATCGTCAAAGTAATTCCTGCACATTCTTCTCTATCAGGACCTAAATCAAATGGTTTTGGTGGTAAAAAGTCGAAATTAAACTCATCACGCGAGGTACATCCGTTCGCATCAGTGATTTCTAACCAATAATCGGCAGCTACGTTCACATCTAATGATGTTCCGGTTGAATTATCTGACCATAGATAACTATAACCTGCTCCATTTAAAGGCGCATTAATGGTTGTTGTTGCTGCAATACAACCTAGTTCATCGATAATATCAAATGCTGGCAATTCATTTAGTGTAACATTAAAGTTCTGAGAAACGGAACAACCTTCGGCTCCCCAAACAGTCAACGTATAATTTCCTGACTGCTGCGGTTCAATGTAGTTTTGAGTTTCATCTAGATTTAACACTCTACCATTAAATGACCACTCATAACGCTCAATACCAGTTTCATCAGCAGTGATTCTTTCACCTCGACACAACTCTGTTCTATCAAGACTTACAACCGGTAAGGAGTGAGTCAAAACTTGCTTTCGATCGGTATTTGAACAATTTAAATTATCAGTTACCGTTAGCCAAACATCTTGCACATCACCTTCGGCCAATATTACAGAAGTGGAGTTGTTGGTCGTTCCATCGAACCACTCATAGGTTCCTAAGCCATCAGGGACTTCAAATGTTATAGTCTCCTCCGGGCAAACAATTGTATCAGCACCTAGATCAAATTCAGGCAATAGAAATTCAACATAAATACTATCGGTTTGAATACAACCTCCAAAATTAACTTCGGCCTGCACCCAGTATGTTCCTGATTGCGAAACAGCAAAAGTTTCAGCGGTTGATTGTACAGTATTGCCAGTATGCTCTGAGTACCAATTGTAGGATTTCATTGGCTCTGCTGTACTTAATACAATCTGATTTCCTTGACATTCTTGAGTTGGTCCTTCTAAGCGCAATTGACCATAAGATGAAAAATATCCATAACTTGTACTGCCTTGATTTTCATCCAATATACTCATATGAAACAACCCATTGGTATTTTCAATCGTGTGCGGTGCACCAGTTGTAATATCCAATTGAATAACGCCACTGTACCAAGTTTCATCAGCCGAACCGGTATCGGTTCCTTTAACTTTCTCCCATACAATTCTATCTAGATCATTTCGCTGATTTCCATTTTGATCCCTGAATACAAATGAATTAAGATTCTTTTCCTGTGTAAGTAACTGCACCCAAAACTCCAAGGTAAACGTTCGTACAAAACTTACTGAACGAGAGCCGGTGCAACTTGCACTAGGAAGTACTGCACTACCCATTTCATTACCGGTACGGTTCCATAAACTAGCTAATTGGTAGGCATAAACAGGCTTATCTGCATCAATATACAATGCATTCCCTTCAATGTCTAAATCTAATTGTTCGCCTCGATCAAGCCTTTTTATTAATTGCTGGTTATTATAAACTATCGTCACATAGGTATCATCCTCGGTAGCCAGCACATACACCTTGTTGATTGTTCGGTTATCCGGACTCGTATTAACAACAATGTACTCTGTACCAATAACTGACGTAGGAATGAGTTGGTCACCGATTAGATCATAAGGCCCATATCCTTGTCCTTGCCATACACTATCATCACTTATCGTAACAGCTATATCCTTATCTGATGAAATGTAAGTACCAGCCAGGGATGATGTTGGAGATGTATCATTAGTGTTTTCCACGCAAAATGTTTGTCCTCTATTAAGCGTAATCGTAAAAGGTACATTTGCAGCATGTCCAACAACAGATGCTGTTGGAACAATTGTGATGCTTGTGTTATCTTCGGTAGCTACAATATCAACCTTTTCATCAGCAACCGGATTAAGAGGTTTGTTTCTGAAGGTATTTTGCGATGGCACAAAAAATTCAGTACCTAATCCGTTATGTCCTTTAAGGGTAAACTTATCGGGGTTAACTCCATTAGCAACTTCGTAATATACTGTAATGTCAGCATCTGAAGTAATATAAACTCCCTTATTATTAACACGATCAGAAGGCTCATTCTCAACTACATCCTTATCCAAATCAATACGCTCCTGAGTATTGGCATTAATTTGAATATTCTGTATGACTCTGCCTCCATCAGCAGGCATACTTACTGTTACGTTTGCAGTTGTTCCCAGAGCTGTTATTCTAAAAACGATAGGCTCATCGCCATGGCCGACTGTTACATCTGGAGCTACAAACCAAAATTCTCTACCAACTTGAGCGTTAGTGTTAAATAAGACAATGATGTAACAAAAAAAATACAAATAAGCATTTCTGCATAGCATTAATATTAGGTCTATAAATATTCTTTACGCCGTTTTAGAGCGCACGTAACTATCTAAAGCAAAATAAATTACTCTACCCAACACACTTTTCAACTTAGCTTACTCGTAATAAATAGCTCTGACTTGAGCTAAAAGTCTTTACCGTCCAACCCTTTACTTTAAGCTAAACTATAATACTCTTATTTGATTGATAAGGTTGCAAAAAGAATCAATTATTTAACTAAATTTTTATTCCGAAATTAAACAACGCTAATTTTCACCACGTTATACAGATGAAAAACATACTCTGTTTATAATCAATCCAAATAAGACCATGCATTTCAATTTGCATCAAAAAGAATTATTTTAGTTTTTCTGAATAGCAATGAAATGTACCGAAACATTAATCCATTCAATACATTGAACAAGTCCGGCAAAGGCCTCTACGAATGCTGGATAAATTGATTTTTATACTACCTCCTGCAATTAATAGTCTTTTTTGCAGTTTTAGTTAGTCACATCTCGTGTTGCAATTATAAAAAGATATTGAATAGATTAATATCTAATTCCTTTTTAAATATTATATGATTGTTAGAATCTACAATCGTATGTCACAATCTTTTTTTTAAAAGGGACACACGCTCAGTGAAATACTACTGTGTATCGTCACACTTGATTTGCATTAACCTATTATGTATTTGCACATAATACACCCATTGATTTATTAAAATATAGAAACAATGATTAGATCATTTATAAGCCTTACAATTATTATACTATTCCTGTCTAGGTGCACTACTCCTATTCAAACACCAAATGAATTATTCGGACACAAAGAAATTATAAGTCACGAAAAAATCGCACCTGACTCTACGCATTTTAAAGATGCCTGGTTGATATTTTTTGAGCAACCAATTGACCACAATAATCTCGAACTGGGAACATTTAAACAACGCATATGGTTATCCCACCTGGATAAAGAAGCACCAGTCATTTGTGTTACTGAAGGTTATTCAGCAAAAAGAAATTACACCTCCGAGCTGGCTCAACTATTAAAGGCTAACCAAATAATAATTGAACATCGCTATTTTGCTGAATCGAGACCTGACAGTCTCAACTGGCAATATCTTACTGTTGAACAAGCTGCAGCTGATCATCATCGCATTATCCAATTTTTTAAAAAGTTTTATAGCAAAAAATGGTTGACGACAGGCATTAGAAAAGGCGGTCAAACAGCTATTTTTCATAGAGCATTTTACCTTGATGATGTTGATCTAAGTGTTCCCTATGTCGCTCCGATAAATTTGTCTAGGGAAGACCATCGATTGTTTGACTTTTTCATGAACGTAGGTACACCAGAAGAGCGAGCAAAAATAGAAAGCTTTCAACAAAACGTTTTAATGAAACGTGATGAAATTATGCCACTCTTTAAAACATATGCCAAGGATAAAAATTATACGTTTAGAATGGGTTATGATAAAGCCTTTGATTTAGTTGTTCTTGAATATACTTTTTCATTTTGGCAATGGGGCAGCAATATTGAAGACATACCAACTAATGATGCAACTGCCAATGAATTATTTAACCATTTAAAAGAAGGAAGTGATGTTGGCTATGTATCTGATCAAAGTTGGAATGACATCAAACCTTTTTTCTTCCAAGCCTATAAAGAACTGGGTTATTACGCATACGTTCCCGGCAAACTATCTCCACTCCTAAAAGGATATCATTCCGATACTATTAGCAGTAGCATGTTTGCCCCGGGCGGAGACACCTTAACCTTTCAGCCAACCATGCAATTAGTGATGCAACAATTGCAACAATTCAATCCGGAAATCATCGCCATCATCGGACAAAATGATCCTTGGGGCTCAACCTCAATAATTAACAGTAAACTAACAAATACGATGAGAGCAGTTGCTCCTGAAGGCTCTCATTTAACACGAATAAGAACACTTCCACTTGAGACCCAGAACACCGTGATAGAGAAGATTAATGAAATAATGTATGAATAAAACAAAAAAGGCTTCCAGAACGGAAGCCTTTTTATTACTACGTGGTTTCTAAAATTTGGGTTAGGTAGTAATGGATATCTTATTTATTTGTTGAAGCTAAATACTTAGTTAGTAAATCAATGGTTGTTTTACTATTTCCAACAAATAACTTATCGTCAATTACAAAAACTGGTCGTTTCAAAAAAGTGTACTCTTCACTTAACAATTGCCTATACTCTTCTTCTGTTAAATCCTTATTTTTAAGTCCTTCTTGTCTGTACTTTTGAGATTGTTTATTGAAAATCAGCTCATAACCACCAACTTTACCTGCCAATTCATCAACTTCATCCATCGTTAATGGTTCGGTTTTGACATCTCGTACTTCAAAATCTCCAAAGAGCTTAACTTGCTTGAGTATTCTTTTACAAGTACTGCAAGTTTTTAACAAATACACTTTTCCTCTCAACACAACTCCGGGTTTTCGGTTTAGCGTATCAAAGATAACAAAGCACTACATAAGAGAGCATTAAACAATAAGCTAATCGACTTTATTTTGGTTAACGTCACATTTTCATAGACGAACATCCATTTTTCATAGATTACTCATTTCATCACAAAAAAACCCGTTGCTCATACAACGGGTTTCCAATATTAATTGAATAAATAATTAGTTGCTAGATTTACTGCCAAACACCCAACGTACATTCAATCCAAATGAGTCAGCACCAAAGCGCGTATCATCGATAATCCAAAAAGTTGGTCGCCAATCAGCACCTATTGCAATTGGAACACCTGCAAAACGATACTCAATACCTAATTCACCAGAAACGCCGAGCCAGAAAACATCACCAATGGTCATTGATGGACCAACACCAGCATACCAGTGAAAAGTTGATTTCTCAACCTGTAGAGGTTTGTATAGGAAATCCCACAACGCATCGATACCCACTGCACTATCGAAAAATCCAACATCGGCATGGACACGGCTAAATTTACCTAATGAAAAGATCCCATCAACAGCAGCTCCACCGCCACCATTAACACCACCAAATCGAACACCTACCTCTTGTGCATAACTTCCAAATGCCACTCCTGCGATTAACGCAAAAACAAAAATTAATTTTCTCATCATTTTAGTATTTAAGTTTATTAAAGAATATTCTGTTATCTACTAGCTGCCGTATATTAATATGATCAAAAACTTTTCAAATTATTCATCTCAATAAATAACGGACAATCAACAATAGTTGTTCAATGAACATTCTAAATATTTGATCAGTTAATTTACGTTGATGTTTTTAAAGAATCAAGTGCATACTGATTCTCCCTATAAAAATCACTAATTAAACTGTAGATTGATACCTGCAAACAACTGCACTTGTGGTTGGATTCCCTGATGTATAAAAGAGTACTGAGGCTCTACAAATAAGTTAAATACTGTATTATTAACTTTTACAATCTTACCTATCCCGATACTAAAAGGAACGTGAAACATATGATTTTTAAGATCAAATGCCCAAATGGATGCCGAACGCAGGTACGTTCCTTTTCCTAATTGCCACATACTAAATGACTGAAAAGCAAATAAACTTGTCATTTCTATCTTCATCTCCTGCAAATGATGCCTGCCAGGTTAATAAGTAGCCATATTGAATCAGCGGTGACTTTGCCACAAAAGCAACATTAGCGTAACCGGCCTGCCATTTTCCAGCGCCAAGTCCATCTTCTGTTTCGGTTGGAGCAGAAATCAATGGACCAATTCCAATTGTTTTTGTTGGTTCTGAGATAAAACTATAGAATAAGAAAGCTTTTATTTCACCTAAGCCTGATTTCATCTGCCAACCTCCATTAGCAAGAGGCGCTTCAGGTTTAGTCACCAAGAGAGCAGAAATCCTTAATAGTAATTTTCCACCTGCAAAAGGTTTGGCAAAACGAATCCAGGAGGTATTTAAATCAACATACTCAGGTGCTTCGTTGAGCTTTGGAATATAATAGTTATGAAAATTAAGCGCTGTCATTTTAGCAAGCGGATTGTTGGCTTGAGCCAAATTGGAATCTGCCGATACATTATCATCCTGCGCCTGCACATTTATACCCATAAATATTAGCGCTACAACGATGCTTTTAAAATTTTCATCTTTCTTTAAATATTACTTTAAAATCTTTTTTCATACTTATCTCAATCCAATCCTTATCAGCACACAACTGCCTTAAGTCCTCATGATTATACTTGTATTCACGCACATCGTCATCATGATTAACTAACATTTGAAGACTTACAGATTTATTCTTCGAGTATTGCAACATATGATAGTCGCCTCTGGAATTACCGATAGCAACAACCGGTACTTTTCCTATTTTGTTGAGTATATTAACTGGCTTTCCGGCCTCATCGTTGATTGGCTGTACAAACTCATGCTGACGCGTTAAAGTTGATGCCCCCACTTCTTCATTAAAAGTGGTTAACACCGTCGAACCAATTACATTGGTTTCAGGAATGCCAATTACTTCGGCACAAAAAGTACGGGTAAACTGTGGATCGGAACCTGATACAATATACACCTCATAACCATTCTCTTTAAGCAAGTCAATCATCTCGATTACAGGCTCATAAACCAAATATTTATACGACTCATTATAGCGTTTATCTTTCACGTTGGTGAAATAATTACGAACAGCTTCCTGATATTCTGTGTTGGTCATGCCATCAGTAGCGAAGAGCAAAACACTATAAAGTCCATCGGGGGCAAAGTAGCGCACCTTCTTAAAGTGCGACCAATCTTCTTCTGCAATAGCTTTAAATGGTTGTTTTTCTTTCAGTTCAGGCTTTTCTGCCATTCGTTTATGCATTTCACGAATCGCAAAATCGAAAATGACATAATTAGGTTTTTCAAGTAAAATAGTGCCATCCATATCAAAAACAGCTATCCTATCTTCAACTTCAATAAATTCTGGGCTTGACTTCGTCGTCGTTTTATCCACAAAATCAATAATTGTTTGCTTGGCAATACCGTCGTTCCACGATGGCAGAATTTCATTTGTCCCTCTTTGGGGCGGGGAGCAAGCTGCCAAAATTAGCAGCAAAGGCAAGAAGTATTTAATCATATAAATAGGTTTGATTATAGTTTTCAATCATACGAAAAAGGTAAGATGTAAATCATTAAATTTCAACAGCTACGTCATCCTTAATCCCATTACACAAATATCATCGATTTGGTCGTTATCACCTTTCCAATCTTCAATGGTTTCATTCAACCAATTTTCCTGTTTATTCATCTCAAGTGTGTGAATACTAATTAGTGAATCTTTAAAACGATTATATCTGTATTTTGTGCCATTCTCACCGCCAAATTGATCTGCATAACCATCTGATGACAAGTACACACAATCTCCTTTTCTTAATTCAATTACATGATTATTGAATAGTTGACGCTTTCGATATTTACCAACAGGCTGTCGGTTAGGCTTAAACTCTACTAATTCATCATTTCGTACTAGGTAAAGTGGATTATTTGCTCCGGCATATTCCAATAGCCTCGAATCACTATGCAAGCAACACAGTGCCAAATCCATACCATCCTTAACTTCTTTGGTGCTTTTTTCGAAATAGCCCTCTAATAAATTAACAGCCGCATCAAGAATAGTTGACGGTTGGTATAATTGCATTTCTTTAACTGCACGACTAAGAATATTACTACACATAACACTAAGCAAAGCTCCGGGCACACCATGACCTGTACAGTCGGCCACAGCAAAAAATACTCGTCCATTAACTTTTTCCATCCAATAGAAATCACCAGCTACAATCGTTTTTGGCTTATACAAAACAAAACACTCACCTAATGTATCTTTTAACAGTTTGGCCGGTGGAAGAATAGCAGCCTGAATATGATGTGCATAATTCAAAGAATCAATTATAGACCTATTTTTCTTTTCAACAATCCCCTTTTGCATGGTTACTTCAGCCGTTCGCTCTACTACTTTTGCTTCCAGCATTCGCATAGCATCTTTTTGAGCCCGATGTTTTTCTTGCATTTCAAGCTTCACCCTATCTCCAATTCCTTTAGAGAAAATAACCATCTGCAACACCACAGCAATCTCCAATGCATGATTAACCAGCATCGAATTGGTTTGAATACCAATCAATAAATTTACAATTCCTCCCAGAGATAGAATGATATTACTCAAAAGCAATAAAAATGCTGGTTTATAAAAACGTAATCGTTTCCAGGCCGGAATATTTATTAAAAGAAAAATACCTACCGACCATATTGTAACAGGAATTGTAGAAGAGCTATGAGCCACAAGTCGCAACACATAAATTAACGCCACGATGACGATGGTTCCGACCATACTCAGTCGCACAATTTTATACCAATATGATTGTTTTGTTTTGAGATGTAAATACCGACTCGCGAACCATAGATAAGAAATAATCAACATTCCTGTTGTAATGAATAGCAAAGCATCAATAAACCTCGGAAGCCATATTGAAGAGATGATTTCATATATGATGGATTCGCGTAATAAAAACAATAAAGTAAATGACGCAACGTATAATAAGTATGGAAAATAAACCTTATCACGTGTTGAAATCAAAAATATCAAGTTGATAATCAACAAAATGACCAAAGCACCAATCAGAACACCTTCTATAAATTTTTTAACTAGTAATTTATCAAACACTACTTGCTCATCATACAGATAAACAATAGGTTTCTTAATTCCTCTTCCATATTCTACCGAGGCATATATCGTACTTTTATCACCAGTTGCTGCATCTAAAATCACCCATGGCTTGTCTTTATATCTGTACAGTCGCTGGTTTTCGGCAAGAACACCCGCATTCTTTCTTTTAATAATAATTGAATCCTGAAGTTCAACAAGCTCTATAATCTGCGCACCTTTGAGATTAACGATACATGAGGAATGATATGTCAACTCTACTTTTAAGAACAGATTTACAGATTCTTCAGTAATTGCGAACTCTGATAGGCTTTTCCAGGTAATAGTATCATTATTGGCGAGTTTAAGTAACTCACCTTCTTCACCTACTATGGCTTCAGAGTATGTTATAAATTCATCTTGTATTTGAACCGCATCTGCAGAATCTATAAAAGTTGATTTCTTTTCAAGACCATCGCAAGATGTCAACAGTATTATTAATAAAACGTAAATAGTAATGGGAGATGAAATTATATAGCCTTTTACTGGTCTCATTATCTAAGGTTTGCTTATGGTTTACAACAAGTAATTATATTTAATGTTTATTCACCAAACACTATTCAATTAGTTTACAGGCATTACCAAGCTTAATCCCTGCCTATCATTTTTGGTTAATTAATAATTACTTACATTTGCATTTGTACTTAATACATTAAAACATAATAATATGGCTAGTGTTAGAGAATTAAAAAAAGACATCAACTTCCTTGCTTCTGAACTTGTAACTGAAGCGTATGTGAAGCAGTTAGTTAAGGAAGATGTTGATAATGATAAAATTGCTGAAGTAATGGTAAAGGCAATTGAATTTAGAAATGATTTAGTTGCAAGAGCCAATCATCCAGATGCTAAAGACAATCCTAAAATGGTAAAATCTTACTATCAAAATCTTAGAAAAGATATGATGGAAAAATTCTTATCCATTTCTAAAGACACTAACGCTCTTTAAGGATTATCTATTGAAAAATTGAAACTTCCATCAGTTATGGTGGAAGTTTTTTTTATCCCTATTTGTAGGGATAAGTCTATTTATCAAAAAACAAAAAACATCTCTCACACTCCTCCTAGAACCTAACTAACTGCACATTACAATATACCCAAACACTACTACACCTCACTAAACCCTACCTCTTTTTCCCAACTTTTAGGGATTTTACACCAAAGAGTTATCCCTTAATTTTGCCATCAAATAATCAATTCCACTAATCGAAGTTGGGGATTTTAAAACAACGGGAAACATTTTTAACAATGAAGAAGATTTTAATACTTGTTGCCATTGCGGCAATATTTACTAACGGATTTGCACAAACAGACAATGCTAGTCAGCAACAAGTCAACTCAGCTCAACGTCTGCTAAACTCTAATCAGGGATTAACCATTGGTGGTTATGGCGAGGTTCACTACAATCAAGCTCTTGATGGCGACACATACAACAATGGACAACTAGATGTTCATCGTGTTGTTATGCTATTTGGTTACAACTTCAATGAAAAGACACAATTCGTAACAGAATTAGAGTTTGAACATGTAAAAGAAGTATATGTAGAGCAGGCTTTCATTCAGCATAAAATATCGAATGCATTCCAGTTTCGTGGAGGTTTAATGCTTATACCAATGGGTATCGTTAACGAATATCACGAGCCAAACACTTTTAATGGTGTGGAACGTCCATTAGTTGACAAATACATAGCCCCTACAACATGGCGTGAAATTGGTGCCGGTTTTACTGGTAATATTTTGCCTGCATCTATTCGTTATCAAGCATATGTAGTAGGCGGTTTTAATGGTTATGACGGCTCGGCAAAATTCAGCGGCAAAAACGGCCTGCGCAAAGGTCGTCAAAAGGGTGCGGAAGCATATGTAAGCTCTCCAAACTTTACGGGTAAAGTTGAATATTTCGGCATCAGAGGATTAAATGTAGGTCTTTCAGGATACTTTGGTAATTCGCAAAGCACACTTTATGACGGTATCGAAAAGAGTGATAAGGAAGCTGTTGCTGCAGCCGACTCATCAACTATTGGTATGTCAATGATTGGACTTGATGCTCGTTACACTTACGGAGGTTTGCAGTTACGTGGTCAGTACTACTACACTTCGTTATCAAATACGGAGCAATACAATGAGTTTACCGGAAGCGATCTTGGAAGCTCATTAAATGGTTTTTATTTAGAGGCAGGGTACAACTTGTTCAAGCATCTTGATAATGTTAAAACTGACTTGATTCCATTTATTCGTTATGAGGCATTTGATACCCATAATAACGTAGCTGGTAACCTTGCAAAGAATGATGCGTACGACAAAAATGCTATCACCACTGGTTTAACCTGGAAGATGACACAAAATGCGGTTTTAAAAGCTGATATGCAGTTTGTGAAATCGGCTGCCGATGATAGTTATGCCAAAACATTTAACGCCGGATTTGGTATCATGTTCTAATACCAATTTATAAGATTATGAAGAAGTCAGTATTTACACTCATTTTTATTTTAGGGACTTGCCTGGCATTTGGTCGTGGCGACATTAACTACGAACACAAAGCCATTCAAAAGACCCTGGTAAAGAACTGCAAATTAACAAACGTTCAGTTGAAGGAGGTTAAACTTCATGAGGAACTAAATGCAGGGGTTCAAGGCAAGTTTTTCACTATTAATAGTGATAATACTGACTCAGACATAACACATATGTACATTGGACGTGTGAATAGCTGCCGGGCAGGTGGCTGTTCACTTCCAGGTGCAACACCAATGGGCGATTCTGAGTATTTTGATTACATGATGCTGTTTAATAAAAAAGCTGAAGTTGTACTCGTTAAGATATTCAATTATCAGGCTACACATGGCCATGAGGTAACCGCAAAAGGCTGGCTCAAGCAATTTATTGGTTACGATACTCATGAAGCCAAGTTGGAAGTCGGTAGAAACATCGACTCCATATCAGGTGCAACCATCTCAGTAAATGGCATTACAGAAGATGTTAGCCATAAAACAAAGCTATTTGAAAGCTATCTTTCCAAATCATAATCCTTAAAGCGAATCTTCAGCTGTAAAGCATCTGTTTCCGTTTCAAAATTAAAATTCGAAACTGTTAACCCCAGCAGGCGAATGGGGCGATTAAGCGGGGCTTCTTCCAATAACTCTTTGCAGAGTTCATCCAGCAATTTATCTGTGATTGTTTGCTCTGCTGTTTTGGAGCGTGTAATCTGTTCGAAATTATCGAACTTCACTTTTAAAGTCAGCGTTTTACCTAGCTTACCACTTTTTGACAAACGCTTTAGCAATCCTTCCTTCAAGCGACTTATCTCCAATTGAATTTGCTGCTTATCTACTAAATCTTTGCTAAAGGTATTTTCAATGCCTACCGACTTTCGTTCGCGATGCGGACGAACAGGGCGTTCATCAACACCTCTTGCAATATCAAAAAAATATTGCCCTGCCTTACCAAAATAATGAACCAAGCGTGGCAAATCAAAACGCAGCAAATCTTTGCCTTTATGAATATCCAGTTGATGCATTTTTTCAGCAGTTTTTTTCCCCACACCAAAAAACTTCTCAATGGGTAACTGCTCAACAAAAGCCTGCACATCTTTTGGTTTAATAATATAAATGCCATTGGGTTTTCGCTGGTCGCTGGCCACTTTAGCCAGGAATTTATTGGCGCTAACACCTGCAGATGCAGTCAGGTGCGTCTTCTCAAATATTTTTTGTTTTATTTCTCGTGCTGCCACAGTCGCCGATTCAATACCTTTTTTGTTATCCGTCACATCCAAAAAAGCTTCATCGAGCGATAAAGGCTCTACCAAGTCAGTATACTCATAAAAGATTTCCCTAATCTGTTGCGATACCTCTTTATACACATCGAAGCGGTGTTTTTGAAATATCAGATGTGGACAACGGCGTAAAGCTACTTTCGACGACATGGCAGAGCGTACACCAAACTTACGAGCCTCATAGCTGGCAGCTGCAATCACCCCTCGTTCACTATTGCCACCAACAACCACTGGTTTTCCTCTTAACTCAGGAAAATCGCGTTGCTCAACAGATGCAAAAAAAGCATCCATATCGATATGGATAATTTTACGCTGCAATGGTGTTTAATTGGGCTGCAAGGTATAAAAATAGTCATGAGTTGATTGGTTTAAAAGTTTAATGTTTCCTATTTTATTCAATCAACAAAAACACAACGTTTGAAAATCAAACACTAATAACCCGAGTTCGATTAAAATTAAACAGCTCATATTTTATTAAATGACTGATATACAATATAAATTTTTGAAGCATAGCGAGCTATTGTGATAAAATTTAGAGAGGTAGATTAGTTATTTAATGAAAAGTTTGCTTTCCCACTTGTAAACAACTGTTTTCTTCGTCATATTTACTTACCATAGCCAGCTATGCTTTCGCAAACATTTCTTGAAACCAATTATTTACAAGCGGTCTGAGCTATTAATTTTATGCCGAACTCGGGTTAATAAAAATCATACAGCATAAATCAACTGTCGTAATTCTATATCAGCTATCTTCGCAGACGAAATGAAGAAATCAGTTGATTTAACGCAAGGACCAATCTTTCGACAATTGGTCAAATTAGCTTTACCAATTATTGGCACCTCATTAATGCAGATGGCCTACAACCTAACCGATATGATTTGGCTGGGACAACTAGGTAGCGATGCGGTCGCATCTGTTGGCAGTGCAGGCTTCTATATTTGGCTGGGTATGTCACTATTATTAGTGACGCGCATTGGTGCCGAAGTAGGCGTTTCGCAAGCACTAGGACGAAAAGAGCAAGATACGGCAGCTCGCTTTGCACGCCACTCCTTATTTTGGGCTGTGATATTATCGACCATCATTGCTGGCATTGCACTTATTTTCACACCGCAACTGATTAGTGTTTTTCGTCTGTCAACTGGTATTGTTGAAGACGGAGCCATCAATTATCTACGCATCGTCTCACTTGGTTTTGTATTTACTTTTGTAAATCCCACCTTCCAGGGAATATACAACGGAGTAGGTAACAGTCGCTTGCCTTTTTACTATTTGCTGGTAGGGCTTGGCTTGAACATGCTGCTCGATCCATTAATGATATTTGGTTTAGGTTTCTTTCCCGCACTGGGCATCAATGGAGCCGCATGGGCAACCGTCATTGCACAAGTGGTTGTTTTTGGTATTTTCTGTACCCGTTTTGTTTGGAAAAAGGAAATCATCGACCCTGACTTTAAACGTTTTAAACTGAGTAAAGATATATCCCTCAAGATATTTAAACTGGGTATGCCAGTGGCAGCTGAAAGCTCTTTATTTGCTTGCTTTGCCCTTATCTTAGCACGAATGATAACCAAATGGGGCGACATCCCCATTGCGGTGCAAAGTGTGGGAGCTCAAATAGAAGCTATTTCCTGGATGACATCATCGGGCTTTGCAACAGCATTGGGCAGTTTTACCGGGCAAAACTTTGGAGCCAACAACTGGAGCCGTATCAAAAAAGGATATTTCACCACTTTGGGCATTGGCATTTTTTTAGGTACCATTGTTACTGTTTGTTTTATAGTGTTCGGCAAGCAAATATTCTCTTTATTCTTGCGCGAACCTGAGCCTTTACAAATGGGCATCGTTTATCTTAAAATCCTGGCAGTTTCTCAGGTATTTATGATTATAGAAATTATTACCCGTGGAGCCTTCAACGGCATCGGGCGAACAGTTCCGCCTTCAATTATTGGTGTTGTATTTACGGGGGCACGTGTGCCGGCTGCCATGGTTTTGTCACTAGAAAAGTACCTGGGCATGTTGGGCATCTGGTGGGCCATTAGCTTATCCAGTGTAGTTAAAGGCATTGGATTAATGAGTTGGTACATAAGTGTACTTCATCGCTCAGGAAAGCCCAATGTTCCAAAAAAGAAAACACGTTTATCGTTTTTACCAACGCGTCAACGTCAGCAAATAAAGATTGAACAAGTTGATGAATAGAATTCATGCTTTAATTTTTAATGTATAGAAGCTCAAAGCCTATTGAATAATTCATTGACCAAAAAGTAAGTATTGTGTTAAAGGATAAAAGTAGAAAAGTTGAATTAAAGGTTTCGGCTGATGGGTCGCACACTTTATTTGTTCCGGAATTGGATGAACATTATCATTCAGTTAACGGAGCATACAACGAGTCGATGCATGTGTTTATTGAACCAGCATTACTGTATTGTAATAAGACAAACATCAACATACTGGAAATAGGCTTAGGCACAGGACTTAATGCATTATTAACCGCTACTAATACCCGACACAAAAACATACTCTATCATTCTTTAGAGAAATTTCCTTTGGAAACCGAGGCCGCCCAGCAACTTAACTTTGCCAGAAACAATAGTGAACAAGCTATTTTTGAAAAACTACACCAGCTTCCCTGGAACTCAACTGAACGATTAACGCCGCAAATGAGCATACTAAAGGATGAAAACGATTTAACATCTGTGCAATTTACCCAACAATACGATGTTGTATATTTTGATGCCTTTGCACCGGAAGTGCAGCCTGAGATGTGGAGCGAGGCCATCTTTCAGAAAATATACGATGCTATGAATATTGATGGAATCTTAACAACTTACTGTGCTAAAGGCATTGTTCGTCGCACCATGCAAGCTGTTGGCTTTACGGTTGAACGCCTGCCTGGCCCCAAAGGCAAGCGAGAAATGCTGAGAGCGATTAAAAAATAACAAGTGAGCTGGTAAACAAATACCAGCATCATTATGGTATATCGTAAGTACTTGTTTGAATTCCTGACAGCATGTTCTTGGGTTTTCCACCTTATGTTTTTACAATTTAAACCAGGTAAAAGATATTTTTAACCCAGGTAATAAGCGGCTTTTTACCCGAGTAAAACATGAAAAATATTAGTATCTATTATCTTAAAGGTACTGACAAAACATTAAGAGCATAGGTAACTTCATTCATAACCACCCTTATCCTTGTCTTTTATCATTGTCAGCATCTATTATAATTTGTACTTTCATCCACCAAATGCAATTATTTAAACAACAAACTATGACTAAGTTATTTATGCCTTTATTGGCTTTATTACTTTTTGTTAGTTGTCAGGAAAAAGTGACATACACAAGTTCTGTCGACAACATCCAACAGAAAGTTGAAGAGTTTATCCCTGTTAAATTATCGACTGACCTATCTGTGTTAAGTGAAAAGGAAAAACAGATGCTTCCAATATTATTTGAGACTGCACAAATAATGGAAGACCTGTATTGGAGACAAGCCTGGGGCGATCGTGATGAATTATTAAACAATACAGAGGACGAATACCTTAAAAAATTTATTAAAATTAACTATGGTCCCTGGGAGCGATTAAATGATAACCAATCATTTGTTTCTGGCATTGGCACAAAACCAGCAGGAGCTCAATTCTATCCTAGCGATATGACTAAAGATGAGTTTGAAGCATTTACTGATGATAAAAAATCAGACCTTTATACGCTTGTTCGTCGTAAGAAAGATAATTCTTTAGAAGCTATCCCATATAGCGTTGCTTATAAAACAGAATTAACCAAAGCCAGTAACTTACTTAAAAAGGCAGCTGAATTGGCCGAAGATGAAGGTCTGAAAAACTATCTTTCATTGCGTGCCGAAGCTTTATTAAGCAACGACTACCTGGCAAGTGATATAGCCTGGATGGGTATGAAAACCAACACCATAGACTTTGTAGTTGGGCCTATTGAAACCTATGAAGATGCTTTATATGGTAGCAAAGCGGCTTTTGAATCTTTTATATTAATTAAAGACAAAGCCTGGTCGGATAAATTAACTCACTTTGCAGCTCTTTTGCCTCAGTTACAAGAATCGTTACCAGTTCCTGCGGAGTACAAAGCCGAAGTACCGGGAACGGATAGTGACCTTGGGGCTTACGATGCCTTGTATTACGCTGGTGATTGCAATGCCGGTAGTAAAACCATTGCTATCAATCTGCCAAACGATCCACAGGTACACATTGAAAAAGGTAGCCGTAAGCTACAGTTGAAAAATTCAATGCGAGCCAAGTTTGATAACATCTTAATCCCGATTAGTAAGGTGGTTATTACACCTGAGCAGCAAAAGCATGTGAAGTTTGATGCATTCTTTGAGAATACAATGTTCCACGAAGTAGCTCACGGCTTAGGAATTAAGATGACATTAGATGGTAACCAAAGCGTTCGTGAAGCCTTGAAAGAAACAGCATCGTCTATTGAAGAGGCAAAGGCTGATATCCTTGGACTTTACATGGTAGGCAAACTAGCTGAAATGGGTGAACTACCTAACAAAGATTTAATGGATAACTATGTGACGTTTATGGCTGGCATCTTCCGCTCAGTTCGCTTTGGCGCTGCAAGTGCACACGGCAAAGCCAATATGATGCGTTTTAATTATTTCCAGGAAACAGAAGCTTTTACTTATGATGCTGAAACGGGCTATTACACCGTTGATTTTGATAAGATGACGGCTGCAATGAATCAGCTATCTGCCGACATATTGATAATGCAAGGGGATGGCAACTACGAAAAAGCACAAAAGATGTTAGCTGAAATGGGCACCATTCGTCCGGCATTACAAGCTGACCTTGATCGCATTGCAAAAGCGGGCATTCCTCGCGATATTGTTTTTGAGCAAGGTAAAGAAGTTTGTGGTTTATAAGCTATAAAACCTTAAAACATAAAAGGCGATTGCTTCCCCAAGCAATCGCCTTTTTAAATTATCCCAGTGCTCTCCTGACTTTAATTCATATAATTCCAGATGGTATAGCCACCTGATAAATTATGTAGTTTTTCAAATTCATTCTGTTGAAGTATTAAGAAGGATAAATAACCACGTAATCCTTTGGCGCAATACACATAAGTCGTCTTACTCTTATCCAGTTTTTCCAGATTATTACGTAATTCATCAACCGGGATTTCAATAGCATCGTTTATCTTGCCTAGTTTAGCAATTTCACCTTTCGTTCTTACATCAACTATCTGATAACTACCCTTGTCTTCTTTCGCAATTATATTCTGCAGCTCCTCGACGCTCACTTCGCTATAGTTAGCATTAAGCGCATTGGACGATACATAACCCGATACCACAACAGGATCTTTTGCCGGCGAAAATGGTGGTGCATAAGCCAAATCTAATTTAGGCAAATCAGAAATCTTCAATTTGGCATAAATAGCAGTACTCATCACATCCACACGCTTGTCAACGCCATGCTCACCAAATAGTTCACATCCTAAAATTGTTCCATCCTCTGGCTTATAATACGTTTCAACAATCATCTCCTTTTGATCGGGATAATAACCTGGTGTAGCACCTGCCAAAATAAGGTTTGTTTTATACTCAATCCCTTGTTTATCCATAAACGATGGATTCATACCTGTACGCGCCAATGTTTTTTCAAACACTTTAATGATGGCAGTTTTGTAGCCTCCTTCAAAAGTGTCTGAACCACCAGCTGCATTTTGGCCTGCTGTGCGCCCACCTTTATTTGAGTGCGTTCCCAATGGCAAGTAATCATACTCGCCAGTTTGCAGGTTTTTGATACTTGCACAATCACCAGCTGCATAAACATTAGGCAATGATGTTTCCATGCGCTCGTTTACTTTCAAAGCTCCATTACCAATGTGTTCGGCTCCTTTCGATGTCAGCATCTCGGTATTCGGACGAATACCAACGCTCATCAATACATAATCGGTTTTTACTGATTGGGTGTCAGAAATCTTTACTTCTGTAATATTCCCCTGCTCCACTTTTAATTCTTTTACAAAAGAATCCGTTATCACCTCCACACCATGCTCTTGCATCGTTCTACGAGCAAAATGGCTAAATTTAGGCTCCCACATTGGCAACACCTGCGAGCTACCTTCGATCAAAGTAACTTCCTTTCCTAGTTCACGTAAATTCTCAACCACCTCAACACCAATTAGGCCAGCTCCCATAACCGTAATATGTTTGGCCGATTCCGGAATAGCTTCCTTCATTACCTTATCGTAATCTTCCAAACTACGACATGGCGACCAGTTAGAAGCGATTTCTATATTTTTAACAGGCGGAATAAAAGTATGTGCACCTGCCGCATATACCAATTTGTCGTATTCATATTCGCCTTTTGAAGTCACAATCTTGTTTACATCCGGTAGAATTTCCACTACCTCTTCTTCCAAATGCATATCTACATTGAAGCGATTCTTTAGCAACTCAGCCTCAACAACAATCAGCTTTTTACGACTATTGATTTTTCCGGATAAAGCATAAGGAATACCACAAGTAGCATAACTTATATTGCTTGACTTTTCGAATAACAGAATTTCTGCATCCTCATTTTCGCGGCGTGCTTTAGCCGCAGCTGATGGACCAGCAGACAGTCCACCGATTATAATAATTCGTTTCATTTAATTTGATATAAGTTAAGAATCAAGATACGATGTCTTTGTTTAAATATGTGCTACACAGAATAACACTAACTATTGACCCAGCGATTTAACTTATGCCAAGCACCAGCATTATGAACTTCTTCTAAACCATTTTGTAGTAAAATACCCTTGGCAGATGCACTTCTCATTCCAGATGCACAACAAACAATTAGAGGCGCATTAAGCTTTTTCAGCTTTTTAATATTTGAAGCATTTAAACTATCAACCGGTATATTTAGCGAACCATCAACATTACCATACTTAAACTCTTGTGCCGTGCGTACGTCAACAATTTTCGCACCTCGCTCAATGGCTTCTAATACTTCCTGCTTTCGTTTCCCAAATAATAAATCTAATAATCCCATATTGATGTAATAAGTTTAATCTAACGTTTGATGAATAATTATTAATTATTTAGTCTTGAATTCACTACAGTCCAAGGTCCACCATCAAATAAATCGGTTATCCCATTCTTATACAAATATCCACAAGCTGCATTGCTTCGGGCACCTGATGCGCAACAGATAATTAATGGGCCGTTCAACTCTTTAATCTCAGCCAATCGCTCAGGTATTGAATCCAAAGGGATATTAATTGAACCAGGAACATTTCCCATTTGATACTCCTCCACTGTTCTCACATCAATTACTACAGCATTTTTTAAATCCATGATTTATATTTTTTATTGTTTTTGTTTTTCGTGCAATGCGGTGGCAAAACTAATGCCACAAAAAATGCTGTTTTGTGCTTTTGGTCACATAACGAGTATTTGAGCATTGATTTTCTGGTTGGGCGTTGCCGGTTTGAGGTTCTATTTGTACTTAATACCCTTATAATCTGAGGAGGAAAGATATTTTATGAAATTACCAAGCTTTCCTCCAATTGCATTGTATTAGACTTTCATAAACTGCACTTTCAGCTCGACTATTACATCGAACTCTCGCTAATTAAAGTTCAACCACTTCAATCTTATTACGCGACAAGCGTATTTTCCCAAGCTTTTCTAGCTGCTTAAGGAGCCTCGAGACCACTTCACGAGAGGTATGCAGGTCATCGGCAATTTCCTGATGAGTACCTAATAAGATATGTGTATTGCGTTCTTCCGATAATTGAATAAGGTATTCCACCAGGCGCTCATCCATCTTCTTAAAGGCAATGCTATCAATGGTATGCAGCAATTCTTCAAAACGTAAACGGTACGATTGCATTATAAAACTCCGCCAACCTGAATACTTTTTCATCCAATCTTCCATGCAGCGGATGGGCACCATTATAGCTGTGGTGTTCTCAATAACTGTTGCTCTTACTTCACTGGTAGCACGTTCCATACAGCAGGATAAAGTAGATGCGCATGTATCACCTCCATTTAAATAGTAGAGTAATATCTCATTGCCGGCATTGTCTTCGCGCACTACCTTTATAACGCCTTCAATAAGTAAAGGCATGGCAATTACCTCATCTCCTATCTCGATAAAATTATTACCGGCCTTTAGTTTTTTTGTGGTGCAGTAACGTTCTATTTCAACCAATAAGGATGGTTCTATTAGAATAGGGAACTTTTTCTTAATTATATCAATCATAAAAAGTCAATCGTTAGGGTTAAAAACTTTTCATTTAAGCATTCATCTATACTTGTTCAAATAAGCACTAATTAATACCCATGCAAATTAATACTATCGCCATCTATTCGGTCAACCCATTTTCCCATTTTCTTTTGGATGACTTTGAAATGATGGGCTTCGTCAGGGCTTACCAATGAAATAGCGATTCCTTCAGATTCTGCTCTACCTGTTCGGCCAATCCGATGGATATAATCCTTTGGCGAACGTGGTAGTTCATAATTGATAACACATGGCAGCACATCTATATCAACACCACGAGCCAGCAGGTCGGTTGTTACCAACACTTCAATTTGCCCTGATTTAAATCTTTCCAAAGCTTTAGTACGGGCACCTTGCGATTTTTTACCATGAATAGCAGTTGCCCTAATTCCATTGTTGGATAATTTACTAACAACACTATCGGCTTTAAAGGCTGACGAAACAAACACGAGTACCTGTTTCAGCTCTTTACTTTTGATTATATATCGCAAAAGTGGTCCTTTTTTCTCATCACTAGCGTAATAGGCCACTTGCTCAATCAAGTCAACTTTATCGTCATCGTCCTCAATTTTTATTACTTCAGGATTATTCAGCAATAATTCCTTTTCCTGACTTACTGCCTCGTTAAGGGTTGCTGAAAACAATAAGTTCTGACGACGAGCCGGGAGTAATGCATAAATACGATCCATCTCCTCTTTAAAACCCATTGCCAACATACGATCAGCTTCATCAAGAACCAAAGTGGAAATCTCACTTAAATGCACCGCATTGGACTCTACCAACTCCAATAATCGTCCTGGCGTAGCAACCACAATGTTAACACCTTGCAAGGCCTTCATTTGTGGATTAATTGACACGCCACCATAAACTGCCAATGTTTTAATCCGCTCGGGAATTACTGATCCAAACTTTTGAAAAACATTCTTCACCTGCTCAGCTAATTCGCGTGTGGGCACTAATACCAATACGTTGACATGACGATTTTTTGTATCGCGACTGCGTTGTAGATTACGTAGAATAGGCAACACATAACTGGCCGTTTTACCTGAACCTGTTTTGGCAATGCCCAGTACATCAGCCTTCTTTAAGATAAGCGGAATAGCCTTTAGCTGAATAGGATATGGATATTCATACTTTTGAGCTGCTAAAGTTTTGAGTAAAGAAGGGGATAATCCCAATGATGAGAATGACATGTTGTATCTTTTATTTATAAGATCACAAAGATAGGCTATTTAAATACATCCGCTTATATCCTACAAAAACACTAAAAATTATACGACATCCTGAAACTAAAATAATGGCCTTCCTTGGTATATGAATAATACGGTTGCATGACTACCAGCTCCAGTACATCCATCCACATACCGATTGTTTGGCTATGGTGCCATCTATCTGATGTTTCGTCATCGAGCCAAACACGACCGACATCAAACCCTCCGAGCACTCCAATGTCCATTGGCACATAACGATTATCCCAATCGATGAGCTGTAAACGTAAATCTAAATTCTCATAAAACACTTTATCTCCACGAAAGCGATTATTTCGAAACCCCCTTAAGTTGGTTCTATTGCCCAGGTTAGGGTATTGATAAAATTGCGCCTCGCCGCTTATAGTCTGATAACCTACATTATTGGCCAGCACCAATTGCGGGTGATTAGTCAGCGTCAGGTAGGTCTGAAGATTAGTATCGAATATCCACAAACTATTTGTGTTGGTCACATCATCCTGATATGCCAGCGACGCGTTGTATCGTATGCCATTGGTTGGTTTTGATTCCCTATCGACGAAGTTAACTGAATATACAGCCTTTCCTCCCACAAAACTATGGCGCGATAATTCTTCATCTGAAAAACCAATATCGGGATCTTGCCAAACCCGGCCATCTGTATCTTCAATTTTGACAGATTCAAAGGAGGGGCCAAATTTCAGAGATATAAATGAATTACGACTTCTAAAACTAATTAATGGCTCAGCTTTGATGGCTCTTTTACGCACCCAATTGTATTGTTTCTCTAAATCATGATTAATCGATTCATTTCCATATCCAAAAAAGTTTTCAATACTTGGATAATCGACAGAAAGTGACGGATAAAAATCTACATTCTTAAACAAATTTGGAAAGTGACCTTCATACATCACTATAAAGGCATCCTGACTTCCCGGGGCAATCAGAGCTGCCGCCATTTGCTTTGATTTGTAGGGCTCCTGGCGCCAGGCATGTCGAGTCCAGGTATGTGTTAAACCCAGCCAAACACCATCATCCAATGTGTAACCACCTCGTAAAAATGGCAAGTTGGTATTATACTTAAAACCATAACGATCGTATTCATTTATATCTACGTCATTTGATGTACGCTCTTTAATGTTATCACCATCTATTTTTATGCCTTTTGAGTTATCATAGGCAAAAATGGCTTTACTGTTACTTTGGTTGATAATTTTGTCTTTATCCTCACCGCCAATAATTCGGATGCGGATGGCAGAATTATCAGCACCTGATATGATAAACTCATCTTTACCGCGTAGACCATATAATCGGACTTCCTTAGTTTCATCCGGATCAAAGGTTCTTTTATATTTTAACAAGTCGCCTTTTGACTTCCTTTCAACAAAATAACTGATTTCAACTCGGCCATCATCCAAACGAATTATCTCAAAACGATCATCATTATCTGTACCAGTTATTTCCACCTCAGCATTAATGAAATCGTAGAGCTTACGGCTAATTTTCAGCATATTCTCACGTCGCTCTTTTAGCAAGTCAATCACTTCTTTATTCTGAACTCGCACTTCGGGGGGTAATCCCTGCAAGGAAGCATCAATCACCTCATCAGTCATGGCAGCCTGCAATTTTTTGGCAATCTTCTCCCACTCACTCCATTCCAGTTCATTTAAAAAGTAACGATCGAAATATCGGGCATTGAATGACAAGTGCTTTACATCGCGCACATCACCTTTCATGGTTTTAAATTTCTTCATCAAAAACGTTGACACATACCAGGGAATAAAACCTTCGAACTTATAAAATACCTGATCTCGATCGCGTGGAATTGGTCGATAAAGAGTCCTTCCGTCCTCTGTAAACGAAGCCCACCGCCACTGATCATCGTGTCGGTCCCAATCGTGAATAAACAAATCGAACAAACGTGATTTTAGCACCCATTCCTGATCAACAAAGTGGGTTTTCTTTTCACGTAAATTTTCGAGCAAATCGGTATAACCAATTATTTCATTAGAATTACCAAAGTAATCAGCGTTGCCCCAGTTACCCGAAGGGCGTTGTTCCAGCAAATACACTTCTTCAGGAAAAAAAGCATTGTAATTCCCTAATCCTCTTTGATGTTTTAGATAGACCAACTCAGGTTGTGTTGAATAAACCCCGGCGGCCTCCGACAAAGAAGGAATCATTAATGCTCCATAAGGATGACTGGCGGAATTCTGATCCTTCATGATATTTAAAGCTTTCAGGTTAGCAAACTTTGGCTCCACAAGCTTTGTGTAATCTTTATTAATGGAGCGCAAAATATACTGCTGCCCATCGGCTTTTTCCATACGTAAAGAGTTGGACGACATTCCCCCTCCTTTTTTAATGGGTTCTAACCCTCCATGTTTAGTCTCTAGATTGATAAATGGGGCCTTCACCTCTGTAGCCCACATGCTACGATATTGCTCACCAAGAAAACGCTTCATGGTTTTGCTTCCTTCAAAAACTTTATTGGCAGCAACAACTGTATCTTTTTTAGTGACAGGTAGGTAGGTAATTTCTGTTTTTTCGGATCCAGCCTTTAGCTCTCGCATTTGCTGGCGAAATTCTAAAACAGGACTGGCATCTTTATCTGCCACTGTGTAATATTCAATCCAGGCCTCGGCATTTTTATAAAAATCAATTTTCACATACCCTCTTGCCTCAAGTGTAAATTCGGCTTCTCCTCCGGCTGCTACATAACTAATTTTACTTCCTGAACCACTAATAATCTGTTTTATCTCTTCGTCATCAAAATATTGCAGGTTATGCTCATGCCCCGACACAAAAGTGACATCAACATCCCACCTTTTAGCCGCATCGCTTAAACCATTAACCATATCCTGATATAGATGATGACTTAAATCTTGCACCGAACCCGTCGTTTGCCTGAAGATAGGATAAACCGAACCAAGCCCGGGCAGAGGAATCCACAACTTACTGTTTAATTCGTGTAATGGAAAGATATGGTGTTTGGCTGCAAAATACCCTCCATGTGTACCATTGCTTTTCAGCGGATGATGCATAAAAACAACGACCTCATCATTTTTATAACTCATAAACACCTCTTCCATGCGCACCAAAAAATCACCACGGGTTCGGATATCACAGCCTCGATTCATCTTCTTCTCAACATCCCAGTTTTGCAACCACCATTGCGAGTCAACAAAAACATACACTAAATCTTTATCAACTTTAATGACTTTAGGCTCGCCACAACCATCACCCGGGTAGAATTTTACCTTTTTATTGAGGATGCTATCGCCAAATTCTTCAACGAACTTCTCCTGCCGCTTAACGCGTTTTAATCCACCTTTCTTTCCTCTTTTCCAATCGTGATTACCTGCTATAAAATAGGTATTCCCATTGATGAACTCAGCTAATTTTAGTTGAGCATTAAGTATAGATTCACTTTGTGTACGTGTATCATGATTCTTAGATGGTAAGCCCTGGGGATAAATGTTATCACCTAAAAACACAAGGTCAACAGGTGAGTTTGCATCCTTCAATTGCCTTTCAAGAGCAGTTAACACATAGTTTTGATTGCGTGCCTCATTATCCAGTTGACCAGCGTCTCCCACAACAAATAAAGTACGAATTGGTACCGTTTTTTTTAATCGCTCTTTCTTAAGCCAGTCTTTTTCCTCAGCGCTATAATATGGTGCTTTAACTGTTGAGCACCCCATTATTAAAACAACAAATAGATATACCAGATTCTTCTTCATTTATCGCTTTGGTTTAATCACAATTAACTTTCCATTACCTGCCTTACCCTCAGAGGCGATAAAGAGCTTATTATCTCTATCAAAACAAATACCTTCGGGCTGAGGAAGCATCATTGCATTAAAAAAAACAAGCCGCACAAGCTTTTGGTTTTCACTGATGACTAGCAACATGCTTCCGCGAGCGGATAAAATATAATAGTTGTTAGTAGTAGGATGTTGTGCAATACCTGAAGGTGAAAAACGTTTAATACGCCATTGCAAACTATTTTGGAGCTCTTTCTCCTCAGCCCACTCTTGAAGCTTATCCACATTGATTTCGATCAATGGATCTTTCTGGAGCTTCTCTTCATCAAGTAAAAAACGATAAACTGCCTTTTTACTTTTCTTCTCATTCAAAGGCAATCCTTTACAGGCAATTAGTAAACTATTGTCATCTTGGGAATAGAACAATCCTTCAGCATCATTTTTACGCGAAAGCTTTGTTTCAAATTCCTTGGTTTTATCCTTTTTTGTATTAAAACGATAGAGTGTACCATTACTTTTCAGCACAAAAATATGCTTGCCGACTTTAGCTATGCCTTCATAGTCACCGTTTTTATGAAACTCATATATTTTTTTACTTTCACCAGAATCCTTATCAATCTGATAAATATTTCCTTTTTCATCATTGATAGCTATCAAAGCATCATTGGCACTATCATAATCTAAGCCCGAAATTTCTTGTAATTCGCTGTTCAGCACTATAACAGCTGCCGGTTTATCGTAATCATACAACGATGAACCACCCTTAGTAAACTCAACAACCTGACTATCTAAACCATTGCAAGAGCATAGTAAAATCAGCAATGGTAAAAGCTTACTTCCTATTTTAACCATCTTAATTGTTTCTTCAAAATTCATCAAAGAAAGATAAGAAATCATTTAGTAAGATGACAATGGGAGTGAAACGGTAAAAAAAGCGTTTAAAACAATTAAGTCATTGACACAACTGAATTGATTACATGATACCATGTATGAATATGCCAATGCTAATAAAAAAAGCGATCAAAAATGCATTGTACGACCATTGCAAAAGCTGGTATTTACATAAGGTATAATGACTGAGCATAAAACTAGAGCGCACTTGATTACCTATTTGCAAATCCTGATTACGAACTACAGCATCCATGGCTTTTTCATATTCGTTTAAATCAACCCGCTTCATCATCATAAAACTATTGTGCTTAAAGTCTGGGTATTTCTCTTTCATTTCGCGATGATATTTAAACAAACGATGCACGTATGCTCCAATGGGACTGGCAGTTAACAATGAAAGAACCAAGGATATGCCACTTCCAACCAGTAACACCAATCCAATTTGATTGCCATTTTCGATGTATACATCCATCTTTTGATTGAAAACAATTAACAGCGAAATAATTGTCGTATTAATCCTTACCATTATCATCGCTTTTCTGTCGGCCTGAACCATACGATTAATCAACATTTTAAAATGATTACGAAAAAACGTACTTAAAGCTTTTCGGGGCTCTTGCTTGGTATCAAATGGCTTGCGTTTCTTTTTTTTCTTTTCAATCTGTTCATTAGCCTGAAAGGCATCATTGTCGAGATTTTGCAACAAACTATTTTCTTCTTCTTTTGGAAGATTGGGTTGTGAAGTAGAGTCTATATTCATTTTATATATCTATATATTTAGATGCAAATATATAAATTAAATTTTAAAGCCAACAAATATCATAAAACCACCCATCTTTATTCTTCAAAACTTAGCTAACTTTGCAGCCAATTTATTTAAAGCTCAACAGAATAAACCAATGCAAATTCCTCAGCAATATAAGTTCATTGTTCAGCTCGGAAAAGCGCTTCATACTTATGGTGTTCCATCATACAAATCGCAACTGTACCTTACTGAGATTGCCGAAAAAAAAGGCATTAAGGGGAGTTTCATGGATACACCTACCTGGATAAATTATGTATTTTATGAAGAAGATGAGCACACATACAATCACGTAGAGTGCGTGCCTCCTGGTGAATTAAACTTAGGTGCGTTGTCAAGGGTTGTTGAAATTACTAACAATGTTATTTCAAATGATCTCCCTTTTGCTGATGCGAAGAATAAAATTAAGGAACTGAACAAGGCTAAAATAGGCTATAACAGCCTTATTGAACTATTATCATTTATGATTTCAGCTGGTTCATTTTGCATTATCCTTAACACCAACTGGTTTTCTGTTATTGTAGCTACACTGCTGGGGGCCTTGGTTTACGGAGTTACAGCCATGGCTAAGCACTCGAGCTACATACGAAGCACATTGGAATCTTTAGTCGCTTTTTTAGCAACAATAATTACCGGATTAATATCCACTGTCCGACCCGACATTAATGTATCAATGACCATATTGGCCTCAATCATTATATTTGTTCCCGGTCTATCATTAACAACAGCTCTAGAGGAGATCACGTCCAGAAGTTTAGTTTCAGGCACAGCCAAGCTTTTTGATGCGCTTGTGTCTCTGTTCAAACAATTCTTTGGTGTGGTATTGGGTCTTGCCCTACTTCCATTATTTGTAGAAGTTAAAGCACACGAAGTGGTAGATGATATACCTGCCTGGGTCGATTTTATTGCAATCCCTCTTTTATCACTCAGCTTAATGCCTGTATTTAAGGTCCGATTAAAAGACATACCACTTGGTGTAGTAACCGGCTTCATCTGCTTTTATACCACTATGCTACTCGATTTCACTGGCATACTTGTTAGTATTTTCATTGGAACAATAGTGGCCGTGGCTGTTAGCAAATTATTTGCACACTTGACTAAAGCACCTCGTTTGGTGTATCTTATACCAGGCATCATCATGTTGGTACCAGGAAGTAAAGCGTTTATTGGACTGAGTACTTTATTCTTAAACACCCAAATAAGCAACAGTTACATGGGCGAACAGGTGCTATACATATTTATGGGAATAATCGGTGGATTAATATTTTCCGGCACATTTATGGATAAACGCTTATCCCAGAATACCGGCAATGAATCAGGCGTTTTCAAGCGCTAAAAGAATTTATAGTTAAGAATTGTAAAAGCTCATATGAATACGAACCCTAAAATAGATTCTTAGTTTTAAGTTTCGTACATTTGCGCCCTCTTTTCTAATCAGATAAAGAGATCAACGACTTGTGAGATTATAATAATCTGTTATTAAATGGATAACAGAATTTAAGATTTTATTGAAAAACGCGTTCGCATGAAGTTATTAGTAAAAACCTTTCATGGTTTAGAGGAAGTATTGGCTGAAGAATTAAGGGAATTAGGGGCCAAAGATGTAACACCTGTTAAAAGGGCAGTAACATGTACCGGTGATAAAGAGGTCTTGTACAAAGCCAACCTGCATTTACGAACAGCGCTTCGCGTTTTGGTTCCGGTTTTAAGCTTTAAAGCCAAGAACGAAGATGAGCTATACAAGAACATCTATGATTTTGATTGGTCGGCCTTCATGACTGAGAAAAACACCTTTGCCATTGATGCAGTAGCTTTTTCCGATTTTTTCAAACACACCAAATACCTAGCTTTAAAAACGAAAGATGCCATTGTTGACCAATTTAGAGATAAGAATGGTCAGCGCCCATCAGTTAGTATCGAAAAGCCTGATTTACAATTCAATGTTCATGTATCGCATGATCAATTCACTATTTCGCTAGATAGTTCAGTAGAATCGTTACACCGCCGTGGTTATCGTAGTCCGCTCCACAAAGCGCCGCTTAATGAAGCATTGGCAGCCGGCATGCTTAAGATTGCCAAGTGGCACAAAGACATTCCTTTGATTGACCCGATGTGCGGAACTGGTACCATATTAATGGAAGCAGCTATGATAGCCTGTGATATGCCGGCTAACTTTAAGCGAAAGCATTTCGGTTTTATGACATGGGCCGACTACGACAAAGCATTGTGGGAAAAAATCTATACTGAAGCAGAAAATAAAATCCGTTATCCAAAAGTGAATATTGTTGGTGGTGATAATAACCCACAAGCCATTGACATGGCCAAAACGGCCTCATTGGATTTCCGCTTAAACCGTCAGATACGCATTATACGTTCTAACATGGAAGATCATATGCCTCCGGCTCCCCGTGGTATGATGATTACCAACCCTCCATATGGCGAACGTTTAACCAAGGATAATATCGATGAGTTCTACAAGAAAATTGGTACTCATTTGAAAAAGAATTATACCGACTGGCAAGCCTGGATCATTACTTCTAACATGGATGCACTAAAACATGTAGGTTTACGTCCGGATGCTAAACACAAACTTTACAATGGTTCTCTCGAATGTAAGTTTGTAGCATACGACATGTTTGAAGGCGAAATGAAAGAGTTTAAAAAGAAGGTAAATCGAACAAGAAAGCGATTGGATAGTTAATCTATTTGATGCTTTGTTGATCAAATATGAGTTATTAACCTGAGTTTAATATTAATTAAATCCAACTCAGGTTATTAGTATCGAGTAACGTTCACTAAGCGCAGTCGAAAGATCATCAACTCGACTCGCTCGACGAGTATCTTTTAAATTTGATACGATTTATAATTCTCTTACCATGCAGAATAGAATTACTGAACTTTTCAATATTCAATATCCTATCATTCAGGGCGGAATGGTTTGGTGTAGTGGATGGCGCCTGGCGTCGGCAGTGAGCAACAATGGTGGACTGGGCTTAATAGGTGCCGGTTCGATGTATCCCGATGTTTTTCGTGAGCACATCCTTAAAATGAAGAAAGCCACTACTAAACCTTGGGGTGTCAATGTGCCATTATTATATCCTAACATTGATGCGCTCATGCAAATCATTGTTGAAGAACAAGTTCAAATTGTATTTACTTCTGCAGGTAATCCGGCCAAATGGACAAGTTTTTTAAAAGAAAAAGGCATAACAGTCGTACATGTGATTGCCAATGGTCGATTTGCCAAAAAATGTGAAGATGCAGGTGTTGATGCTATTGTAGCTGAAGGCTTTGAAGCGGGCGGGCACAATGGTCGTGAAGAAACGACCACGCTAACATTGATCCCTTCCATTCGACAACAAACCAAATTACCACTCATTGCTGCAGGAGGTATCGGTACAGGTAAAGGAATGTTTGCAGCCTTATCACTTGGTGCCGATGGCATACAGATAGGTTCACGCTTTGCCATTACAGAAGAATCATCGGCTCATGATGCATTTAAACAACTCGTCGTCAAAACCGGCGAAGGAGGCACCTTATTATCACTTAAGAAACTGGCCCCAGTCCGTTTAATGAAAAATGAATTCTTCGAAAAAGTGCATGAAGCTGAAAAATCAGGTGCTTCAACCCTTGACCTGCAAAAGTTATTGGGTAAAGGGCGTGCAAAAAAGGGTATTTTCGAAGGTGATTTGGTGGAAGGTGAATTGGAAATAGGTCAGGTTGCCTCATTAATTAACAACATAAAACCTGTAAGCGAAGTATTTACTGAATTATTAAGCGAATACCTGGCCACAAAGGAAGAAATAAGCTCTCACCATCGATTTAATTTCTAATGATAAATATAGAAAAGCGAACGCTCTCAAACGGATTACGCGTAGTAGTACATGTTGATAAGAGCACACCTCTTGCGGCTGTTAATGTTCTTTACAATGTTGGTTCAAAAAATGAAAACCCAAACAAAACAGGCTTTGCTCACTTGTTTGAACACCTGATGTTTGGCGGCAGCAAAAACATTCCTTCATATGATGCCCCATTACAAATGGTGGGTGGCGACAACAATGCCTGGACCAGCTGTGACATTACCAACTACTATCTGACTTTGCCAGCTACCAACCTTGAAACAGGATTTTGGTTGGAATCTGATCGCATGCTTGAGCTCGACTTTTCTGAGCAAAGCCTGGAAGTGCAGCGTAAAGTAGTGATTGAGGAATTTAAACAACGTTACCTGAATCAACCCTATGGCGACATCCCACTATTGCTAAGTCCCCTAGCCTACAAAGTACATCCATACATGTGGCCAACTATTGGTAAGGACATTGCACATATCGAAAATGCGACATTGGATGATGTCAAATCGTTTTTCTACAGCCATTATGCACCAAACAATGCGGTTCTTTCTGTTTCAGGAAATGTTGACCCAGCTAAAGTTTTTCAACTAGCAGAGAAATGGTTTGGTCCAATTCCGCACCGTCAGCTTGAAGAGCATCAGATACAAGCGGAGCCAAAGCAAACTGAAAAACGTCAATTGGAAGTCGAACGAAATGTGCCAGCTGATATGATTCATAAAGTATTTCACATTGGCGCACGTATGGATGATGATTTTTACGCTGTAGACCTTTTATCTGACATCTTATCAAACGGTCCTTCGGCACGTATGAATCAATCGTTGGTAAAAGAGCAACAACTGTTTAGCGAGGTGAATGCCTACATCTCTGGCGATCATCACCCAGGATTATTCACTGTTACCGGGCGCATACTCCCAGGTGTCGGTATGGAAAAAGCAGAAAAGGCCATTCAGGTTGAATTAGATAGAATGACCTCTAAAGTCGTTAATGATTATGAACTACAGAAGGTCAAAAACAAGATTGAATCTTCTTTGGTATTTTCTGAAATCAGCTTTTTGAATAAGGCCATGAACCTTGCTTCTTTTGAGCTTTTGGGTAAAGCCGAAAACATCAATTCAGAAGTAGATAAGTATCAAGCCGTGAGCGCACAAGATATCTTAAATAGTGCTCAAAAAACTTTTACAGCAAATAACAGCTCAACACTCTATTATCGCTCAAGCAAATAAGGTATGAATATCAACAGAACAACTGCTCCTGAATTTAAAAACATTGATAGCTTTGAGCTTTTACCTATTGAAACCTATGAGCTAAATAATGGCATTAAAGTACACCTGATGCAAGCAGGTTCGCAAGAAGTAGCCAAGTTAGACTTCTTGTTTCCGGCAGGTTCAGTACAGGCATCTCAGCCACTACTGGCATCTATCACCAATAAAGCCTTGTCTGAAGGCACTGTTTCGATGAGCGGTGCTGAGATATCAGAAAAAATTGACTTTTATGGTGCTTTTATTGGTCAGCAAGCTTCATTTCACCATTCGGTGGTAACATTAGTTGCGCTAACTCATTTCTTACCAGAGACACTGAAGATATTAGAGGACATCATTAAAAATCCAGTGTTTGAACAAAAAGAAATTGACACCCTTCTTAACAAACGCAAACAAGAATACCTTATTGAAAGCGATAAGGTTAAAACCTTGGCAACGCGTGCTTTTACACAGAACCTATACGGAAAAGAGCATCCATATGGTAATTACCTCACGATGGATGATTTTGAGAAATTGACGCGCGAAGATGTTATCAACTTTCATAAACAAGCTTATATTCCGAGTGGCACACACATTATAATATCCGGCCAACCCGGTAGCAACATCAAAGAATTATTAAATACACACTTTGGTCAACATTGGTCTGATGAACAACCATTAAAAGATCCTCAACCGCAAAATAAAGAAGATGTTCTTCGTAATATATTTGTTGAAAAAAATGATGCTCTTCAATCATCTATTAAAATAGGCATTCCACTGTTTAGCAAAGAACACCCGGACTTTCATGGCATGCAGATATTAAATGCAGTGTTAGGCGGATTTTTTGGTTCACGTTTGATGACTAAAATCCGAGAAGAAAAAGGACTAACCTATGGCATCTCTTCCTTTATCATGACTTATAAATTCGGTGGCTTTTTGGTTATCGGCTCTGATGTTAAGGCTGAGAATCGTGAACTTGCTGTTAAGGAAATTTTTAATGAAATAAAAAAGCTGAGAGACGAACGAATAGGCAATGAAGAACTGGCGTTAGTACGTAACTTTTTATTGGGTGATATGATTCGTAATTTCGATGGCCCATTTGCCACATCAGATAACTATCGCGGATTAATCGACGAGAGCTTGTCACCAGCATATTTCAACGAATTCTTTGATGTACTAACAAGTATTACGGCCGAAGAATTGCAGAATTTAGCTCAAAAATATTTCCAGGAAACCGATTTTATTACTGTTATTGCCGGCAAGTAAGTGAAAAATATAGCATTACATTCGACAAAAATCGCTTGCCATTGCTAATATTCAAGACTTTAGAACTAGGAAAACAAGTGCTCACAATCCTTTGTTACAATCAAAGGAATTAAGTATTTTAGTTCGCTTTAACGACTACGTGCATGACAAAAACGGAATGGGAAGAAGAAGATAAAATGATTCGTGAGCAATTTAATGTGCTCATTGAAGCCTGCCCACGCTGCCAAACTCCAGAAAACATGAAGTTGGTAACAAAGGCGTTTGAGTTAGCTCATGAAGCGCATCATGGCATGCGACGAAAATCGGGCGAACCATACATCTTGCACCCCATTGAAGTAGCACGCATTGCCGCCGAAGAAATTGGATTGGGCACCAAAGGTGTTGTGGCAGCTATTTTACATGATGTTGTTGAAGATACCGATTATACAGTTGAAGATTTACAAAATATCTTTGGTGAAAAAATTGCCTCCATTGTAGCAGGACTAACCAAGCTGGAAGGCGTTTTTGACCAAAGCACCTCTATTCAGGCAGAAAACTTTCGAAAGCTTTTACTTACCATGGTAGAAGATGTGCGTGTGATTCTTATCAAACTGGCCGATCGCTTGCACAATATGCGCACGCTTAAGTCGATGCCTGAGCATAAGCGCTTGAAAATTGCTGGTGAAACACTCTATTTTTATGCACCTCTTGCTCACCGTTTAGGTTTGTATGCCATTAAAACGGAGCTGGAAGATCTGAGTCTCAAATACGAGTTACCACAAGTATTTACCGATTTAAGTCAGAAAGTTAAGGAAAGCGAAGAGCAGCATGTCGAATTCATCAGCCACTTTAAAGCACCTATTGAGAAAAGACTCAATGCCGAAGGTTATGAATTCGATGTAGTTGGACGTCATAAGTCAGTGTATTCCATTTGGAGTAAAATGCAAAAAAAGGACTTGCCTTTCGAAGAGGTTTATGATGTACTGGCTATCCGAGTCGTTTTTACACCCAAGAGCCATTTACCTGAAAAGACACAGTGCTGGGCCATTTATTCGATGATAACGGATATATACAAGCCCAAACCTGACCGCTTACGCGATTGGGTATCAACACCCAAAGCCAACGGCTATGAAGCCTTGCACAGCACAGTGATGGGGCCCGATGGCAAATGGGTAGAGATACAAATTCGTACCAAACGAATGGATGAGATTGCCGAACGCGGCTTTGCTGCTCATTGGAAGTACAAAGGACAAAAAGAAAAAGAATCGGAGCTGGACAAATGGCTTGAGATGATTAAGGAGTTATTGGATAATCCGGATGCTGACTCGCTCGAGTTTCTGGATGATTTCAAACTCAACCTTTTCGCGTCAGAAATAATGATTTTTACTCCTAAAGGAGAAGTTAGAGTTCTACCTAAAGGCGCTACAGCTTTAGACTTTGCGTTCGACATACACACCGACATTGGCTATAAATGCATTGGTGCCAAAGTTAACTTCAAACTCGTACCGCTGAGTCATGGACTTAAAAGTGGTGATCAGGTTGAAATTATTACATCTGAGAAACAACAACCAAAATACGATTGGCTCAATTTTGTAACTACTGCCAAGGCCAAAACACGTATTAAAAATGCCTTTAAAGAAGAACGCAAGAGTATTATCATTAAAGGCGAAAAGATATTAGAAAACGAATTACACAAGAAGAAGCTCACCATCAACTCGCGCATACTTAAAAAAATTCTTGATTTCCATAAAATCCCTAAGCGCGATGAATTATACTTCAAAATAGGTAAAGGAACCCTCAACCTCGACAACCTTCATAAGATACTCAGCACCAAGTCGAACAACAAGTGGATACGCTATTGGAAACTGAATTTTGGCATGTCCACAAATAAAGAAGAAGCGAGCAAACCTGAAGAGGCTCCGAAGAAAAAACAAGTTGTTTTATCGGATAATGATGAGCAAGGAAATTTCACTATTTCGGAATGTTGTAACCCTATACCCGGCGATGATATTTTAGCCTATCAGGATGACAATGATGAAATTGTTTTACATAGCCGCAAGTGTCCAATCGCACTAAAGCTCATGTCAAGTCAGGGCAACCGCATCATCTCAGCACAATGGGAATCACATAAAATACTATCGTATCTGGCCATGATCAACCTTTCGGGCATTGACCAGATGGGCATCGTTAGTAAGATTACCAAGGTCATTTCAGAAGATCAGAATGTAAATATGCGCTCGATAAATATTGAAAGCCACGATGGTATTTTTGAAGGGAATATTTACCTCTACATTCATAACACTGAAGACTTAAATAACCTCATCTTAAATATTATGAAGATAAAAGGGGTTCATAACGTGACTCGCCAGGAGCGTATTAAGGCTGATTTATAATTATTCTAAACAAGTATTTTTTAATCACACGATTTTAATTATTTTTAGGCTCTATTTTAATTGAGACTACGTATGAATAAGGTAGAAGCCAAAGATGTGGTAAAACAACTGTTCACTGAATACCTTCAGCGCAATGGGCATCGCAAAACGCCTGAACGTTATGCCATTTTAGATGAAATATACAGCCGCGAAGGTCACTTCGACATTGAATCGTTGTATATATTCATGAAAAACAAAAATTATCGTGTAAGCCGAGCTACCTTATACAATACCATTGACTTATTATTGGACTGTAAGTTGGTTATTAAGCATCAATTTGGGAAAAACATTGCCCAATTTGAAAAAGCTTTTGAATCCAAACAGCACGATCATCTTATCTGCACCAATTGCGGTTCTGTTATCGAATTTTGTGATCCGGGTATTCAAACGGTATTAAACAATGCTGCAGACTTTAACGAGTTCAAGGTATCGCATCATTCTTTGTATGTTTACGGCACATGCAAAGACTGTATATCGTCAGTAGATAAGGAGTAATATAATTGAATAAAAAAACAGAGCTTTACAATAGCTTTTAACGGTATATTGTGTACTTTTACAAATCGGAATTCTGAGGCAATCGGAAGTCCGATTTTTCATGTTAAGACATTGATAAATTCATGTTTAACATGTCATTAAACAAGCCAAATGGTTTCGTTTAATTAACAAACAATAGGCTCAGCGAGCATAATACTAAAACAAAAGAGAATGAAGGTTGATGTTTTACTAGGACTCCAATGGGGGGACGAAGGCAAAGGAAAAGTTGTTGATGTTCTAACTCCTCAATATGATGTCATCACCCGTTTTCAGGGAGGACCAAATGCAGGTCACACATTAGAGTTTGATAATTTCAAACACGTGTTGCACAATATCCCATCGGGTATTTTCCATAACGACAAAGCTAATATTGTTGGTAACGGAGTGGTGCTTGACCCAATCACTTTCAAACACGAAATAGACTCGCTTAAAGAAAAAGGGTTTGATATTACTAAAAACCTTTATATCTCTAAGAAAGCCCATTTAATATTACCAACTCACCGCATTTTAGATGCAGCATCTGAAGCGTCTAAAGGTAAAACCAAGATTGGCTCTACACTAAAAGGTATTGGTCCAACCTATATGGATAAAACAGGCCGTAATGGTCTTCGTGTGGGTGATATCCTTCATAACTTCGAAGAAAAATACGCTGCATTAAAAGAGAAGCATGTTAAAATGCTTGAAATGTACGATTTTGAATATAACATTGAAGAGTTTGAAAAGGGACTTACTGAAGGTATTGAAACCCTTAAAGGCTGTATCATTATTGATAGTGAGCACGAGATCAACAAACACCTTAAGGCTGGAAAAACCATCTTGGCAGAAGGTGCTCAGGGTACTTTGTTAGACATTGATTTTGGTTCATATCCATTTGTTACATCATCTAACACTATTTGTGCCGGTGCATGTACAGGTATGGGTGTAGCGCCAAACAAAATTGGTGAAGTATACGGTATCTTCAAAGCCTATTGTACGCGTGTTGGTAGTGGCCCATTCCCTACTGAGTTATTCGACGAAACAGGTGAAGAACTGCGTAAAGCTGGCCATGAATTTGGTGCTACTACAGGTCGTCCTCGTCGTTGCGGTTGGGTCGACTTAGTTGCTTTAAAATACTCAGTAATGATTAATGGTGTTACACAATTAATCATGACCAAAGGTGATGTATTAAGTGGTTTTGAGACCATTAAAGCTGCAACAGCCTATAAATTACCTGATGGAACGATTACCGAAGAATTCCCATTTGAATTAACTGATGATGTAGAGCCAATCTATAAAGAAATCAAAGGATGGAAAGAGGATTTAACAGGTGTTAAGTCAGAAGATGAATTCCCACAGGAATTAAGTGATTACATTGCTTACCTTGAAAAAGAGCTTGAGGTACCAATCACCATCGTTTCTGTTGGTCCTGACCGTGAACAGACTATCGTTCGTAAATAAAAAGGATTATTCCAAAATATTTGAAAGCCTGCACATTGTTGCAGGCTTTTTTTTGCACTTTCCGTAGACCTAAACCTGGCTTCCGTAGCTCTTTCTTCCACTTCCGTAAACATTTTTTCCTGTTCCGTAGCCTTCATCTGCTCTTCCGTAGCCTTCATCTGCTCTTCCGTAGGTTCATATGAGGCTTCCGTAGCTATTTTTTAGTGTTCCGTAGGGTTAATTATTAGTTCCGTAGCTTAAAAATGAAGTTCCGTAGACTTAAAACTGGCTTCCGTAGGTTTATATTGAACTAATACAAGCGCACGGAAGCCAAATGAAGTGCTCAGCATCTTAATAATTATATACGCCATCAAAGCTAATACCTACAATACGCTGCAATAAAATTTCAAGATATCCAGCAGTATAAATTTGAGCAAAAAAAACAGCCACCTAAAAATAGATGGCCGTTTCTAATATCTAAAAGGTAACTTCTTATTAGTTGTTAGAAGCTTTTTCTAATCCGTAACCATATTTTTTATCGGCTTGCTTTAACTTAAATGACAAGAAGATAGAAATAACACCACAAGCCACTAAAATTAAAATCGGAATCGTATAATCAAATGGTGGAATCTCACCTGAAAGCTTTAACGCATCAATCTTCGCAACAACTTCTTCTTTCGCTAAGCCCATGCCCTCAAACTTCTCTCTGAATCCTTCTGTAATTTTAATTACATTAGGATTAACTAAATCAAGAACAGCTCCAATTCCCCAGAAGAAAGCAGCCAGACCATAGTTCTGAATTGTAAACATAAATGAATAAGCAGATCCCAAGCGACTTTCAGGAACAATCTTAGCCACTGAAGGCCACATAGCCGCCGGCACTAGTGAAAAGGCGATACCTAAACTTAACAGTCCCATGTATCCTAAATACACGTTATTAAATACCGACAACGATAAATGAGCAAAGATTAACAATAAAGAGCCCAGAATCATTAAAGAGGCAGCTTTACCATTTTTATCAACATAACTACCAAAAATTGGAGTAAAGATGATAGAACCAAGCGGAATTAACGAAGCCGTTTTTGGCCCATTATCTAACCATTGCGAGAACACATCCCACATGCTTCCGATGTACAAGGCAAATAATCCGGCAATGGCAATACGCGCTATAAAAGCCTGAGAATTTGTTTTTAATCGAGGCGGAATAGTTGAAAAGGCAATAGCAAACAGGAATAAGCCTACAAATACCAATGAATTACCTAAAGCCGGACTCCCGTTAACAACAATATTTGCTCCTTCAGGCAATGCTGATGTAAATCCAAACTTGTTAACTAACAAGTCAGCTGCATACTGAATAAATGGAAATACCGCTGCATAGAAGGCCACACATAATAGTGTAATATAAATAAATGTTGAATTTTTTAGCAATTTCAACAAGTCGGCAATTTTAAATTCCTCATCTTCTGATCCTTCTTCTGCAGCTTCTTTATTTTGTTTATCTAGCTTAACATCAAAGAAGATATAAACGACAAACATAATCAAAGCGATACCCAGAAGAGATGCAGCAAAACCAACGGCTGTTGAGAAATGTCCACTTGCGATATCTGGCGAAACCGCAATACCCATAGCCGAACCTAAACGACCAAAGCCCATGTTAATAGCCATAGCCAGTGCCAACTCGTAACCTTTAAACCACTTAACAATGGTACGGGTAGCCACCACACAAACCACTTCAAGTCCTGAACCAAACATCATACGGCCGACAATCATTGACCACAAAACAGTATTAGGCTCATCGCCAAACGTACCAATAGAAGCTAAATAAACAACTAAACCTCCGGCGGCTGACAGACCACCAAAAAGCAAACCAGCAATACGCACACCCCATTTATCCATAAGGATACCACCTAGCATGATCATACCAAACAGGTTGGCAAAAGTTGTTAAACTGATGATACGTCCGAAGTTTTCACTTGTAAAACCGTATTCATCTAATAATAAATCTTTAACCCCACCAAAGAAATCCTGAAACCAATAAGTAGAAAAGGTTAAGGCACTTAATAAGATCAACGCTCCCCACCTCATAGCGGCTGAGTCACGTAATGTTTTTTGTATTTTCTCTGTCATTACAAATTGTAGTTAGTTATACGAACATAAAAGAATAGCCACAATCGAAATTGCAGCTATTCATATTTCATTTTATTTATTTCTTAACAGGTACACTTTTTAGTGTCTCAGCCAGGTATTCCCAGAATAAACCTACTGTTTCGATGTTTACTTTTTCATCAGGTGAGTGTGGGAAACGAATGGTTGGTCCAAAAGAAATCATATCCCAATGAGGATAAGCACTTCCTAATATACCACATTCCAGACCAGCATGAATCGCCTTAATTTCAGGTACTTTACCCCATTTTTTCTGATACACATCCTGCATGGTTTTCAAGATTGGAGAATCCATATTTGGTTTCCATCCCGGATACTGACCTCCGAATGATACTTCAGCACCAGCTAAGCGGAATACACTTTCCATTTTTGATGCTAATGCTTCAATAGCAGTGTTTACCGAACTACGCATTAGCGCCTGAACAATAACTTCTCCGTTACCTGATTTAACAATCGCAAGGTTAGTTGACGTTTCTGTCAACCCTTCCATATCGGTACTCATGCGCATAACACCATTAGGCGCTGCAATCACACCATTGATCAAATCATCTTGCGTTACTTCATCAATTAAAGAAGAAGGCAAATCAGTTTTCTCGGCTGTGAATGATAAGAATGGCTCAACACTTCCTAATTCTGACTTATAGATTTCTTCGTACTCTTCAAGGCTTTCGATAAACTCATCAGCATTGGCAGCAGGTACAGTAACTACAGCAAAAGCTTCGCGAGGGATAGCATTACGTAAGCTACCACCATCGATAGATGCCAAACGTACCTCATCATTTGCCACGGCAAACTTTAAAAAGCGGAACATTAATTTATTGGCGTTTCCACGTCCTAAAATAATATCCATACCTGAGTGACCACCTTTTAAGCCAGTCATTGATAATTTAAAAGCTACTGAATCAGCTGGCACTTCAGCATCGGTATAAGTGAACTTCACGTTGGCATCGCAACCACCTGCACACCCAACATATAATTCACCTTCATCTTCTGAGTCCATGTTCAATAAAATATCCCCCTGAAGAATCCCCGGCTTTAAAGCGTTTGCACCTGTCATTCCTGCCTCTTCATCCATAGTGATCAAAGCCTCAACCGGACCGTGCTCCATATCATTGGCTTGAAGCACAGCCATAGCCGCAGCCACACCGATACCATTATCTGCACCAAGTGTTGTACCACTGGCTGTTACCCAACCATCTTCAATATATGTTTCAATCGGATCTGTCTCGAAATTGTGCTCTTTATCGCTATTCTTCTGTGGCACCATGTCGATATGGCTTTGCAGAATAACCCCCATGCGATCTTCATATCCAGGAGTGGCTGGCTTACGAATGATGATGTTGCCTACCTCATCGCGTATCGTTTCCAAACCCAGTGATTTACCAAACTCCTCCATAAAATCAATGGCTTTGCCTTCTTTCTTTGAAGGGCGAGGAATCTGTGTTAATTTATAAAAGTTTTCCCAAAGTCCCTGGGGAGATAACTTAGCTATTTCGTCATTCATAACTTTTTGTTTAAAAAGGGATTATTTAATTATTTATTTTCTATTGATACTTTGTAAAGCACCTGTTGCAGGATTAATACGAATACTGATGTTTTCCTCTTCCAGAACATTTGATGGCATCGAAACAACTTGGCCGTATTGCCCCAAATAAACTTCTTGTTCTTTTAAAAGTTTATTTTTATCGATGATTTTCACCGTTGCTTTACCAGGCTTACAGTAGTACAAACCGTTTCGTACTTCCTGATCTTTTTCAACAATTATAGCTTCATCCGGCAGCTGATTCATTTCTTCGGCTTCCAATTCAAAATAAACAGGCGCACCACTTACATCCATTTTATCAACTATACCAGAGACCGTTGAGAAGCGAAACAATACGTCATTATTCGTACTCATTTTATCAGGAATAATATCAAATGTTTTCACAGTAGTGTAAGTCGTTTTCTTACCGATAAATAACTCCATATGGTCCTGCTCCAGCTTATTCAGTTCGCGCACCATTACTTCGTACGACTCGCCATCAGGTGGTAGTTGTTCATAATCACTGGCCAGAATTTTAAAACGGCGTTTCCTTATTTTATAAATATAATTAGCTGTTTCTTCAGCCATAGCAGCAGTCGACGTTTTAGCTAATTGCTTTTCAATCATGGCCACATTATTAAAATTCACATCCTGAATTGTTGGCACTTCATCAGCTGCAAATTCCTTTAGGTGGTCATCGACTATCACATTTTCGCTATTGACACCTGCTAACACTCCAGAAGCAGTTAAATTAACAAAAGGAGCAGAACTGGCTCCACTGTATGAAATCGCGTATTGCTTATTGGCATCTGGCTTCCCAAATGTTTCAACAGTAACCGTTTTAATTCGCCACTCTTCGTTATCCTTAGTAATGACATCGCTAACATTCAACATTTTTTGTGAGTAACGATAAAAAGGCCCAACCCTACTGATGGTCTTTTCTACCTCTACATTCACTCGAATAACAGTTGTTGGCAAATGATAAAGCAAGGCGTTAGAGGTAGCGTTACTCATTTGAGCTACATCCTGCACATTTACTTTACTTGGAACGATTGGTTGTTGAACTGCACATGAAGATATGATTGCCACAGCACTTATTGAAAGAAAGAATTTCTTCATCACCTTAATTATTAATGATTAACAAAGCCTCGAACCAAGCAATTATCAAGCCAGTTCTTTTGATGCATTTATTTCAATAAAACGTCGTTTTTATCAATAAATTACGACGGACATCAAAGGTAAACGAAAAAAATTAAAAGCCAAGATGATAATTATCGTGTTAATTGCTGAAATGCAGCACCTATTTGAGAAATAATATCACTGGCAATGATTGATGCTTCTGCCGACTCATTCAACAATAAATCAGCAGATAAACCATGCAGATAAACACCTAATCGAGCTGCATCAAGCGGATGATACCCTTGCGCCAACAATGATAGTAACATGCCGGTTAGTACATCGCCACTGCCAGCCGTTGCCATACCATAGTTACCTGTTGAATTAAAATAACAATGACCATCGGATGATATCACAGAAGTATAAGCTCCTTTTAATACAAGAATTACTTCCATGTCCTTAGCAAATTTAAGGGCCTTTTGTAAGCGCTCGAACGATGAGTAGCTTTCTCCAACTAAGCGGTCAAACTCACCCGGATGAGGCGTTAAGATGGCATTGTTTGGCACCAGTTCCCAAAGTTCTTCATCAATCGCCAGAATATTCAGCGCATCGGCATCCAACACAATTGGTTTGCCATTCAAAGATTCCAACAATTCGCGCAAAGCGGATTGTGTATTTGGCTTAATGCCAATACCAGGACCAATGCCAATAGCCGAATAGTTATCCAGGTCAGGGAACTCTGAAATTAAGATATCAGAGCGATCAATATTTGCCATCGCCTCTGGCACTGCCGTTTGAATAATTAGATAACCTAAGCGAGGAATGTGCGTGGTTAATAAACCAACACCTGTTTTAAGGCAAGCTCTGGAAGCTAATATAGCCGCACCCATTTTACCATAATTACCGGCCAACAATAAGGCATGACCAAAATGCCCTTTATGTGCAAAACGACTTTGATTTTTAAGCAGTCGTTTTATATGCCCTTCTTCGGTATAGCAATAATCCGAATGGGTTTCTTTAATCTTTGTAGAATGTAAACCAATAGGTTCACTATACCAATCTCCCACATATATTTCATTTTCGGGTAAGAGAAAAGCTAGTTTAGGAAACTGAAAACTAATGGTTTGATCGACCATCATTATTGCGTCATGGTCGTTCGCAGAATTATCTTCCCCAAATAAACCGGATGGCATGTCAATACTCACAACCTTTGCATCTAAAGCATTAATGTATTGTACTAATTCCTTCACAAAACCTTTTAACGGACGGTTTAAACCAGAACCAAATAAACCGTCTATAATGATATCTTGACTTTCAATTAAACTAAATTGCTCTGATAACTTTAAAAAATTCACTCCGTCTTTCAACTGATATAGACGTGATAGATTTATCTTTGCATCTTCACTTAAATTATGCTCTTCGGCTATTAAATATACCTGTACCTCACGACCATCTTGAATCAACATTCGGGCTATAGCTAAAGCATCGCCTCCATTATTACCAGGCCCTACCAACACACTCACATCGCCATGCGGGTACAAGTTGGTAAATCGCTTGTAAAAAGCAAGAGAAGCGCGCTCCATTAAATCGATTGAAGTAATCGGCTCATTTTCAATTGTGTAATTATCGATTTCAGCTATTTGAGATATAGGTAATATTTTCATAGTTGTAATTTTAAACGTCACCTATCAAATTTACAAAGTTTTTAAAAGGATAACACGTTTTAAAAACTTTAAGTCCAAACCCAATCGTATCAGTTTAAATAATAATTACGTAATAATTAAGACCATAGCATTCTAACCCTCATATGCTTACGGTTTACCTGTTGCAAAGCATGACGGTTACGATTTGTAAGTGGCTCAAAAAAATATATATTTGCCACACTTTGAATTAACAACTAATTATAAATTAAATAGATATGTTTAAAGGACATCCTAAAGGACTAATCCCTGCTGCCTTAGCAAACATGGGAGAACGCTTTGGTTTTTATACCATGATGGCGATTTTGGTGCTTTTTATTCAAGCTAAGTTTGGTTTGAACGAACAAGTTTCAGGTACTATTTATGCCACTTTCTACTCTTCAATTTACTTCCTAGCAATTGTAGGTGGTATAATTGCTGATAAAACCAAAAATTACAAGCGAACAATTCTTGCTGGTTTATTAATGATGGCTATTGGTTATTTTCTTATGGCAATTCCATCGAATACACCAGTTGCCAGCGTTCCGTTTTCACTTACATTAACATGTTTAGCATTATTTGTTATCGCTTTCGGTAACGGTTTATTTAAGGGGAACCTTCAGGCTCTTGTAGGGCAGATGTATGATAATGAAGAGTATGGAAAAATGAGAGACTCTGGTTTTTCTATTTTCTACGCATTTATTAACATCGGTGCTATCTTTGCTCCTATGATCGCACCTGCCGTAAGAAGCTGGTGGCTTGGTCGTTCAGGATTTACTTATAACGCAACTCTTCCTGAATTATGTCACCAACATCTAAACGGAACAATCAGTGAATCAGCAGCTCAACGATTTCATGAAGTTGCCAACTCAGTAAGCTCTGCCCCTGTTACAGATTACACGGCATTTAGTAACCAATACCTTAACGTATTTAACGAAGGTTTCCACTATGCATTTGGTGTCGCAATTTTTGCAATGCTTATTTCACTAGTAATATATCTTAAGAATAAAAACAACTTCCCGAATCCGGCACTTAGTGCAAAATCCACGGATGGAAGTTCTGATTCTAAGATAACAGAAATGGATGCTAAGGAAGTTAAGCAGCGTATTTACGCCCTTCTTGCAGTATTTGGTGTAGTTATCTTTTTCTGGTTTTCATTCCACCAAAACGGCTTGACATTAACCTATTTTGGACGTGACTACACACTTCTTAATTTATGGGGATTTGAGTTAGCTGTAGAATATTTCCAGGCGATGAACCCATTCTTTGTGGTATTCTTAACACCTGTTGTTGTTGGTATCTTTGCATGGCTTAGAAAAAAAGGTGTAGAACCATCAACACCTAAAAAGATTGCTATCGGTATGTTTATTACTGCTCTGGCATTTGTTTTAATGGCACTTGGCTCACTAGACTTACCACTTCTAAAAGAAGTTAAAGAAATGGGTGGACTTTCAGAATCAATGAAAGTAACTCCATGGTTATTAGTTATAACATATTTGATACTTACTATTGCCGAGTTATTTATTAGTCCACTTGGTATTTCATTTGTATCAAAAGTAGCACCTCCTCAATACCAGGGTTTGATGCAAGGGTTGTGGCTTGGAGCAACAGGTCTTGGAAACCAATTATTATTAATTGGCGGTCTTTTATATGCCGGTGTTCCTTTATGGATAACTTGGACTGTTTTTGTGGTTGTCTGCTTACTTTCAATGTTCACCATGCTATTTATGTTGAAGTGGTTAGAAAGAGTTTCGAAGTAATTTGAACTTATCACATTAAAAAAAAAGAGGCCAAATGGCCTCTTTTTTTTTAATGACTCAATCGTTGAGTATTAACATTGTATGATCGGGATGAAAAATCATTTTTTGGGTTATACACGGATGACACATGCACTCAAAGAACGATTCGTTATTCCTACCAACAGGTAGTACTTACTAATTCTCAACGGCACCTTTTAGCCCATTTGCCAATCCATGAAAAACCCAATACGTAATGCTCCTATCTTCAAAATCAGGAGTCTTGCCAACTAGACAATCACAATATCCATCACGAGCATCTTCCCAAAAACCACCTCCATTCATTTTTTTTAACTGAACATTGTCAAGTTCCTTCAATCCTATTTCTTTTAAATTTTTCATCTTATTAATTATTAAAACGTTAATATAATTGTAAGCTTACATTGCAATATTAAAAAGCCCCAGTCTCATTTTTTGAGACTGGGGCAATTATCTACATTAATTAATATTAATTTCTATCCCTCATCGTGAAGTATCAGCATCGGATGCTCAGGATGCAATATCATCTTTTTTGTAACACTAGGGTGGAATAAGCGCTCAAAGAACGACTCATGATGACGAACCAGAGTCACAATATCAGCATCGTTATCATCCATAAATTTAAGAATGCCATTGCATACATCTTCACCCTCAATAAAGTTGAATGATAGATTTAAGCCTTCAAAATGGGATGCTATTTTATCCTCTGCTTCCAAACGGTTGACATAGTCATCTTCCATAACATTGACAAACATTAAATCGGCATGAAAATGATGCGACAAGTCGCGTAATGGCTCAACCACTTCATCAACCTTAACATCTTTTAAATCGGTGGCAAACACAATTTTATCAGGTTTTTTAAACTTGGCATGCTTTGGAACTACTAAAATAGCTGCATTAATATTCTTCACTATTTCGTAGGCGTTACTGCCCAATAGAAAATTCTCAAGTGCTGTTTCACCACGACAGCCCAAAACAATTAATTCTGGTTTAAAATCTACAATCTCATTTTGAACGACATCCAGTAAACTACCAAAACGAGAAGCTAACTCAACGCGTGCATTAGGAAAACGCCTATGCAGGAGGGACAATTCATTCTTCAGGCCTTTAAGGCTCTCTTCGGCCAATTCCTCTTTCACTTGCATAATATAGGGGCTGCCACTAAACTCCAGATCGTAAGCATTAACCAGGTCGAAATACACCTTTTCGTTTTCAAACATCTTGAGTGCGTACATAGCGGCATTCCTGGCAGTGTCAGAGAAATCGGTTAACAATAGTATCCGTTTCATAGTACATGATTTAGGAAATTGCTTTAGCTACATTTGGCACCGGCTACAATTACCGTAGGAATACTCATTACCGAACATTTTCGGAAAAGAAATTTGTGCTGGCTAATTAGTAAGTTGAATTCACATCAGTCCAACCCAAATAGAAACCACATCTATAATAGTATACGGAAATTAAGAAAAGAATGTTATGATTTTAATCCACACAATGCCGTCGTTAGTCAACAAATACTATTGATTAGTCAATAAAAAGAAACCTTATTGTTGACTGAAGGTAATTATCTAGTCAGGATTCCATCAGATGTATGCGTCTTAGCACGAACTGCCCTTCCAGATTTTGGTCATCCACACTGTGTCCCTCGATACGATTCGGATCAGATAATTCAGCAATACGGTCATCTAAACAATACTCAATAGGGAATGGCGATTCTAGAATTTCATAGCTTTTCCCACGCATCATTAAGCGATCGTCAAACACATCTCCTTCCACATTAATGGCAATAAGAAATGAGCCTTCATCATCAATATACTCGCGATAAACCAGCGTGCCGCTTAGTTTGTCACCAACCTGCTTTAAAATGGCGTGCCCCATGTCAAAGCCTGCTTCAAACTGTTCAAAAAATTGCCACTGCCCTGTTAAATCCATATCATTCGTTCATAAGTCAGAAGGTGTAGTTTGTAGTGATTTACATTTCACCATACCGACCCCTCAATAAAAAAAGAGCTGGCAAAGATAGCCAACTCTTTCGATATTTAATAAATATGATTCTATTCCTTATGCGGCAGGGATTCCGCCCATACCAAATACCATTGCTAAAAGTGCAACAGTTTCAATAACACCCATTGCAGCAATGTACATACCAGCACCTTGCTTATCATCAACGGCTAAGTTAGAACAAGCAGCAGCACCTGCACGCCCTTGCATAATCGCTGAAGCAGCAATAGCGATACCTACGAACAAAGCGAAAATCATCTGATTCATATAGCTATCAGGATTAAGGTCTGCTCCAATTAATGAATTCATGAAAATCATACCATAAATCACCTGACTTAAAGGCATACCTACCATTGCAAGTGCTAATGCTGGTAATTTCTTTTTATCCTTAATAGATTGTTTCCAAAGGCCCATTGCACCCATAGCTGCAATTCCTGTACCTACTGCTGAACCTACTCCTGCAATTCCTAAAGCGATAGCGTGACCACCAAATCCGTTTACTACTGTTAATAAAGTCATTGTATTATAATTTTATTAGATTTTACTTATTTTTTAATTTAAATGGGTTGTAATCACTCCCCGAAAATTCAACACTGGCATGGCCAGCATATTCAAGCATATTTAATCGAACCCCGTGCACCAACACAGCCATTGCAGCCAGTGTCATGTTTAAGGCATGACCCAGAACAAGTACCAATACGGCACCTACTCCTGAAGCAACTGTTGTAATTCCTTCGCCAATGGCCATGTCGTTAAAACTACTTGCCATTAACACTGTTGACAAACCAACTGCATATAAGCGAATGTATGATATAACATCGGAGAAACCATTAATAACATTCAAAGGCAGATTCCCTAAAGATGATAGCATTCCTTTAAACAAAGGCTGTCCCGGACTTGAAAAGAATGTAACCAAGACCGCTCCACCAATAAATAACCATTGCATATACGAAGGTCCATCAATACCTAATACCATGTCATTGACCAAGAAGTAAAGTCCCCATACAATGGATACCCATCCTAATTGAGCGATTGGTATAACAGTATTAATGTATTTCAACCCTTTTTGAAGGTGACCAATGGTTAAATGCACTGCTCCGATTATAAACATAAACTGTTGAATTCGGAGATTATCGCCACCAAAACTGGCGAGTTGCTGTACCTGCAATTGTTTTAAGAATGGAATATTTGCAATGGTTTCGGCGCCAAAATAAGTACCGGTTAACACACCCCAAATCATCACTGAAACCGAAAGTGTATAAAACAATCCGAATTCAATCTTCTTAACAAATCCAGTTTTCCAGTGAGCTAAAAGTGTAAGTACCAAAAAGATGAGTCCATAACCCGCATCCCCTACCAAAATACCGGTAAAGAATGTAAAGAAAATCAGGAATATTTTCGACACATCGATTTCATCATAACCTGGCACTAAACCCATAAAGCCCATAACCGGCTTAATCTTATGTGTCCAACCTGGATTCTTTAGTAGCGTTGGTACTAAATCATATTCATCTGGTCTTGGTTCACGAACAACATAACCCCAGGCATTCTCATCAGCAGCTTCGGTAATATTGCTCACCTTATCTTCTGGCACGTAGCCTTCCCAGCAGCGTACCTTGTCATGAAAGGCGATACCGCCATATTGCACGGTACGAATTTCTAAACGACGGTTACGCTCATCTAATGCTTCAACTAATAAAGCTTTTTGCTCAGATAATTGACACAATCGTTGTTTCCCTTTAGCCAATGCTGCATTTTTATCACTTAGAGCCTCCTCAACCTCTTGTTGTGAGATAACAGGCAACTCTATCTGGTGATAGTTTAATGATACTTCCTTATCTTCTGAAATAAGAACGACCTGAACCGCTCCAGCTGATTGACCTACAACTTTTACAGTATGTTGCTCAGCGATACTTTTAACATCCTTGGCAGGAACTTCGTACAACTTAAGGTAAACACCTTTATCAGTAATTGACTTAATATCATTCAGAGAGATGCTTCCCCATGAATTATACCACTGTTGTGCTTTTGATAATTCTGATATCTGCTTATTCAGCTCAACATTAGCATTATGAGTATTTAAAACATCTTCCAATAAAGCAATCTCACCTCGCTTTTCTGTCGAATAATTAGTCACTTCTAATGCCACAGACGATTCAATTCCTTCGTACTCCTCTAGTATTGAGATGCCTTTTTCAAGTTCCTCAATACGTTTTAAAATACGTTCTATCGACTCATCTTTAGCTGGTTGAAAAGGCGAAATATGCATTAAGCCCAATTGCCCTAACACTGTTAAATCCTCATCCATATCATTGGTAGGATGTGCCATAAAGAGCAATAGCTTTTTCATTTTTGTAATCATACCATCACTCCTTCCTTTTGACTGGTTTTAACAACTTTAGCCGTTGCAATCGTCAAACGCTCATCATCCTGCAATTTCTGACCAATTTTTCTAATCGCTGTTTTCGCATTAGGAATACGACGATTCTCAAACAGTTTGATTCGAGCTCTTACATCCAGAAGTTCTTCTTCGAGTAATCGAATCTGTTCTTCCAGACAGTCAATTTCTGCCAATAGCTGTAGTTGCTCTTTCATCATCTCAATGGCATCATCAACCCATAAGGGTGTATCAACTTGAATAGGCTCAACATTGAAATCAACACCTTCGTACTGATTAACCCGAACCCCAGCCACATCGATATGCTTGGTGATAACTTTATTGACAGAAACAAACGATTTAATATCTACGTGTGAATCACTCATTACTGCTACCCAAGGCTCTGCCTTACGGTTGTTATGCTCTATTACCTGACGAATTTCCTCAATGCGCTCAGCAATTGTATTAATTGTTGACATTAAGGACTTCTCCATGGCTTCAAACAACGGCAGCATGCGCAAAGACACCTTCAGAATTTTTTTCTGACGGGCTCGCTCAGTTTTAGTGTATTTTATTTTTACTCCTGCCATTATTCCTCCTTCTTTTTAGGTGGATTTACCACTGACGCCAATACCTGCGAGCCTCGTTCTTTATCAAACGAGTTCAAACGGTCTAGAATCTGCAAACGCAGCTTATAAACCATCACTTCAGTTAAGGTAAACGTTTCGCCCGCCTGTATGGTGTCTAGTTCTTCCCATTGCCAGCGCATTATTAGCTTTTCACGCTCCAATGGATTGGCATTAACCACCGTTAACGGCAGTCGTACTAAACTGGGTGTGCGTTTTTGAGACTTGGCCTCTCTAAGCTCCGACATGTCTTGTTTCATATCACTTAGCATCACGGCAATACTCTTCAAACTCACTTTCCCTTTCGAATCGGTTGCTTTATAAATATCAACCGGTTCCAGTTTTTTAAAGTGCTTTGCCGATAATTGACTTTTGGCATCTTCAGTAAACTCCGCCATCGTAATGGGCGGTGCCTGGCCAAATTTCAATGATGGCAAACTACACATTAAATAAACCAAGTTTGACATCATTAGCCCTCCTGGTTTTGAGTTATGCGTTCAACTAAATCTTTATTTAATAAGGCAAACATGGCTTCTTGTATATCATTAGCACTCAATACAAACTGCACGCCACTATTTTCTTTTGACTGCACTACTATTTTAGCTTCACTATTGGCCAAAGGTTGTAATTCAACTACTTCTTTCAGACCGGCATTAGTAATATAAGCTTCCATAGCCTTTAATGTTTCGGCTGGTACAGAAACAGCTTTATTGCCTTCAACAGATGCTACAACCACTTTAGTTAACTCCTGTAAGTATTGCTCTTGAGTGAACAAGCTTTTACTCAAATCACCAAAGATTGACTCCATGTATTTTAAAACAGCCACTTTAGTAGCCTCAATCATATCACGCGAAGCCTGCTTTAAAGCCATTTGAGAATTATTCTCTGCTTGTTCGGCTTTTGCATTAGCTTCATCAATAATGGTTTGCTTTTGAGCTTCGGCTTCTGAAATAATTGTTTCAGCCTGCTTTTTAGCCTCTTCTATAATGCGTTGTTTCTCTGCTTCACCGGCATCAATGCCTTGTTCCTTAAGCTTCGAAACAATCGTTTCCAGGTTTTCTTTATTATCGTGCATTTCTTTCATTTTTTAATTCTTATCCCAATATTCTTCAATCAGCTTTTTACTGAGTCCAGTTTCCGTAGAGTCGAAATGGCGCTTAAGAATAGCCCAACACTTATTCAGAGCTGCTTCCAGTTCCATTGGTTCACCAAATGGTTCTTCCACATTTTCGATAAAGTCGGTACGATAACGTAACAATTTTTGAGAATAAGCATCATTAGCTGCACCTACCTCCGAAGCTTCATAAGCTTTCTCAGCATCTGCCAATAAGGAGGCCATGGCCGTCATGATTGCACGATGGTCACTTCGTGTTTTACCATTAACACCCTGTTTCAATCGTGATAAAGAACGGGCTAATTTCAGTTTTCCATTTTCAAGGAAGAACTGCCCTTCAGTAATGTAACCGGTGTTATCAGGCACTGGATCTTCGAGAGATTCAAGAGTTGTAGCACCAATAATCGTGATAGAACCTGCTCCTTCGATATCCGCTGCCACCTCGTATCGCTTAGCTAACTCAGAGTATAATGAACCTGGATAACCTTGAAGTGATGGAATCATATCCTGATAGTTGGCCACATTACGAAGAATATTGGACCAGTTGGTCATATCCGTTAACAGCACCAGTACATCTTTTCCCTGATCACCAAATTCGCGTGCCACACTTAAAGCTACATCAGGCAACATCAAACCTTTAATCTGTGAATCACCAGCCAAGTGCGTAAACATTATAGTCTTATCAATGTTACCCGACTGCGATAACTGCTCCTTAAAATACTGATACTCATCAAATTTTAATCCGATACCAGCAAAGATGATAACATCGGCCTGAGCTCCTTTAGCAATCTGTGACAACAAGCGATTATACGGCTCGGTTGGGCCTGCAAAAATTGGAATCTTTTGTGATTTAACCAATGTATTAAATACATCAATCATTGGAATACCAGTCCATAAAGCCTGCTTAGGCACATTACGAACAGTAGGATTTAAGGTATCTAATCGGGTTGACACCTGCTTTTCAAAGATAACTTCAGGGCCACCATCAGATACTTCACCAGCTCCATCGAAGCTACGACCAAGCATTTTACTAGAGAAACCAGCTGTTAGCGGAATCTCGTGCATACGAATTTTGGTTTTTGTACTTAAACCAGTCGTACCATTAAATACCTGAAAGCGCGTTGTATCTTCTGTAATATTAATCGCTTTTGCAAAAGAAAGGCTTTGATTACTGTCAGCTTCCAAAAGTTCAACCACGTGGTTTAGCGCCACGCCAGGATTTCCTTCTACCGAGATAAGTGCTTTACCAATCTCACTAATTTTGTTTATTTCTTTCCTTATCATACGGCGTATTCCTCCTGTAAAATAAATTCCTCCACTGCTTTTGGCAGATGTCTAATTTGCTCTTCGTTTATAGCTGAGTAGTTCCATTCTCTCCACCACTGACGCAGTTCATCAAACTTGTGTTTAATCTGCTCTTTTAGCTGCTCATCATCCATATCGCCAACTTCGAAATTAATTTCGCGTTCGATAAGGTTCTGAACGGCTTCATTAATGATTTCCAAACGTTCAGGACGTGTACAAGCATCGTTTTTCTCAAACGCATCTTGCTGCATCACGCAGAAATCGATGGTTAATCCTTTTTGATATTGTATGTAGTTTGATACTGGTACCTTCTTTAATCCAATAGTACTGATTGTTTGATCAATATCATTGGCATCATTTAACGTACCCAACATTTTATTACGATCTTTCCACGAAACAAATCCATCATAAACTGAAGTAGTGTATACCAATGGATCGATTGCCGGATACTTTTTAGCATCGGCACGGTCCTGCGATAATCCCCAGAAACCACCTGTAGCATCCATTGTAGCCTGCGTAACTGGCTCCTGAAAGTTACCACCTGCCGGCGATACGGTTCCAATAAATGTTAACGAACCACCTGTACCTAAATCTTCACCTGCACGCTGATACATTCCTTTAATCTGATCTGGAATATCCATTGGGAAAGCCTCAGGTCCTGGAATATCACCCTGACGTCCGCTACGCTCACGTAAAGCCTGTGCCCAACGCGAAGTGGAGTCTGCCAACAGCACAACTTTCTTACCTTGATAACGGTAATATTCGCCAACTGTTAATGCGATAAATACCGACGCTTCACGAGCTGCAACCGGCATCGAACTGGTATTTCCAAAAATACACATACGCTTCATCAATGATTCGCCTGTTGTAGGATCTTCTAACTCTGCAAATTCTTTAAATACCTCTACGGCCTCACCGGCACGCTCGCCACAGGCCGCCATAATAATAATATCAGCCACAGCATATTTACACAATGAGTGCTGTAATACAGTTTTTCCGGCACCAAAAGGCCCAGGATTTCCTACAGTCCCACCATATCCTACAGGAGCAAGTAAATCAATTACACGCACACCTGTTGAAATAGGTTTAGTTGGAATGGCACGCTCTCTAAAAGGAATAGGAGATTTCACAGGCTGACGAAATGCCAGCTGTAATTCATGCTTGTTATTAAGCTCATCAACAATAACAGCTACTTTCTGTGTGATATTAACAGATCTCTTCTCGATAATACTTTCAATCTTACACGCACCATATTTAAAAGGCACCAAAATTTTATGATCTACTTTACCTTCAGGTACTGTTCCAATAACATCACCACCGGATACGGAATCACCAACTTTTACTATAGGCGTAAAATCCCATAAAACAGTTTCATCCAAAGCAGGTGCATTCATGCCTGGTTTTAGATAAGCATCTTCTTCGCTTAACTTATACAAGGGGTTCTGTAATCCATCCCACACACTAGTTAGAAGTCCAGGCCCCAATAAGACCGACAAAGGTGTACCTTTAAAAACAACTTCGTCACCAATTTTGGCTCCGGTTAAATCTTCAAATACCTGCATTTCTACAATACCGGCATCGGCATTTTTAGGATCAGGCTGTATCTGCAGCACCTCCGCCTGAAGAAATTTCCCATCAACGGAAATTTCAGCAGTCTCCCCCATTATCACGTCATCAAAGAATCGGGCCTTCACCAACGAATCCTGGATGGAAATAAGGTTTCCTGTCCTCTTTTTATTGATATCGTTCATATTATATATTTTAAAAGCAGTTGATTTTATCTAAGCTACTTCCCATTACACTTTTACCAAAGAACACTACATTAACAATTAAATACGCATTATGCTTAAAACACTATACATATATCTTCCCTAAAGAGCTAAACTCCTGTACTACTGAGTACTAACCCTATTAAAAGATAAATTAACATTATTTTAGAAATCAAATATAGTTTTTTTTACTTCTCCTCCGACAATTATTTAGACAGATTAAAAAGAAGCGATTTGGAGATAGTAATTAGCTATAACGAATGTAGATAATTAATCTAAAAATTGGAAGTTATAATGAATGAACAGTTATAAATTTTGAATTAAATAACATCATTTAATTACGAATTACAAAAGCTGATTTTTAGCATATTAGGAGCTTTTTATCTTATTGTCTAATGCAAAAAAGCCGTCCCACCACAGGACGGCTTAGCAAAACATTAACCATAAAAACCAAATTCAAGCCAAATGCTAACAAATGGCCGAACTGTTCGCCTTCTTAACCACTTCGAAGGCGTTTGCTATTTGTTCTATCAGATCGTGTGGATCTTCAAGTCCTATACTTAATCGCACTAAAGATGGCGAAATACCTAATTTCAATCGATCTTCAGGTTTCACATCAACGTGTGTCATCGTAGCCGGATGCTCAGCCAAACTTTCGGTTGACCCAAGGCTTACTGCTAATTTAAATAATTTCAAATTATCAAGAAACATAAATGCTTCTTTTTCGCCTCCAGCAATATCAAAAGCAATCATAGAACCAGCTGATAAACACTGCTTATCAAATATCTGCTTCATCTCACTTCCTTCTTCCAACATACCTAAATAATGAATTTGATCCACCATAGGATGGTCTTTCAAATATTCAGCTATTACTTTTGCACTTTTAGCCTGAGCTTCCATGCGCACTTTAATTGTTTCAAGACTACGCTGCAATAACCAACTCGAATTAGGGTCAAGCTGACTACCAAAGAAGGTACGCATCACTTTAACCTGCATTACCAAATCAGCTGAACCAGTAACTGCACCTGCAATAACATCGCTGTGCCCACCAATAAATTTGGTAGCCGAATAAACAACTAAGTCAGCTCCAAATTCCATTGGATGCTGAAATACAGGCCCTAAAAATGTATTATCAACTGCTAAAACACACTTTTTATCGGCGGTACTGAAATATTTTGCAACACGCGAAACCATCTCGATATCAATTATTGAGTTGGTCGGATTACCAGGAGTTTCAACATAAACCATTGAAGGCTTGCGGCCCGGATAAGCCTTTTCTACACGTTCAATAATTACATCTTCATTCTCCCCTTTTACAAACCCTACTGCACCGATATTAAACTGTGGCAACACGTGATGAATAAAATGATCTGTTCCGCCATAAACCGGATGTGAAAATAATAAAACATCACCTGGCTTCACAAACGATAGAATGGTTGTTGAAATAGCCGCCATTCCACTGGAAAAAAATGCTCCGGCTTCTGCCTCATCCCACAAAGCCAAACGCTTTTCTAGAATATCCATATTTGGATGATTCAAACGAGAATAAATCATTCCCATTTCTTCGCCTTCATTTGCTTCACGCAAACCATAGGCTAACTCAAAATAAGCTTTTCCTTCTTCACAGTTATTGAAAGCAAAGGTAGAAGTCTGATAAATAGGACATTTAACAGCACCTTGGTGTTCATGCGCATCGTAAGCATGTGACATCATTAAGCTTTCTGGCTTCATCTTCTTATTCATCATCGAAATATTTTTCAACAAATTTAGATATATGTAGTTTATTTTACCACTCTTATTGATTATATTAGTATTTTATTCTTCTTAAATGAAATTACTGCAGAATATATAACTTATAAAATATACAAATATGCCTGTTTCAGAAAAATATTCTTCAAACACCCTCGATAGCACCGATAAACAATTGTTAAAACTCCTGCAGCAAAATGCTAAAATGACAACAAAGCAACTGGCCCATCACCTTAACTTATCGACTACACCAGTATTTGAGCGAATAAAACGCCTCGAGCGAACCGGCATAATAGAAAAGTATGTAGCTATCATTAATAAAGAGAAGGTGGGGAAAGAGCTGGTGGCTTTTTGTAATGTTTCGCTCAAACATCATTCGCATGATGTGATTAAAGAATTTGAATCGGAGATTGCCAAACTCCCAGAGGTGATTGAATGCCATCACATTGCAGGCATGTTTGACTACACATTGAAAGTCATTACGCAAAACATGGACACCTATCACAACTTTATATACAATAAACTTGCCTCAGTTGATCATGTGGGGAATGTACAAAGCTCGTTTGTAATGAAAGAGATTAAGTCTGGTACTGAATTGTACTTAGATTAACTCAAAGGTTTGAGTGGAAGGTAGAAATAGAAATTTGTACCAAGGCCTAATTCTGATTCAACTCCAATTTTACCATTCAGTAGCTCTACGATATTTTTTGTAATGGTGAGCCCTAATCCATTACCGGCATACAAATCGGCATTTTGATTTTCAATTTTCAAAAAACGATCAAAGATGCGCTTTTGATTCTCCAGGTTAATGCCTATCCCACTGTCTTCAACACTAAAGCGCGCAAAATTACCTTCTTTTGACAATGATACACGCACATAACCTTTGGGTGTAAATTTGAGTGCATTACTTATTAAGTTATTCAACACCTGCCTTAAGCGAAAAGCATCAGTATCTATATGTAAATGCTCTTCTGAACAGATTAACTCATACACAAAATCCTGTTTATTCTCCAAGGCAGTTGATGTTTTAAACGATTTAAAAACCTCGGTCAGCAGTTCTGATATATCCACATTACTTTGTGCGATCTTCATTTGCCCTGATTCAATCATTGAAATATCAATAATATCATTCAAAAGGTGAAGCAGGTTATCCCCGTTTGTACGAATCAAATGAGCAAAATCATTTTTCTCTTCATTACTAAAAGCACTATCGAGCAATAACTCTGAGAATCCCATGATAGCATTCATAGGAGTCCTGATCTCATGACTCATATTAGATAAAAATGCTGACTTTAACCTATCAGATTCCTCGGCTGCTTCTTTTGCTTGCTTTAATTCTTCTGTGCGTTTCCCAACCAGAACTTCCAGATTTTTGGCGAAACTTTCGATTTCTTCTTTCTGTCGTGCAATTTCATCACGCTGACGATGGGCTATATTACGTTGTAATTGAATTTCTTTCGTTCTTATCTCAACACGCTTTTCAAGAACCTCTTTATCTCTTCTGACTCTTAAATAGTACAAGCGACCTGCGAGGTATACCAACACTATGATGATTAAAATTGAGGTAATTATAACCCATGGCTCTTTCCAGAACGGTGGTTTTACAATAATATTAATGCTTTTTGCATTATCACATAAATACCCTGCGGCATTAGTCGACTTGACTTGAAGCTCATACTCTCCGTCATTTAAATCAATAAATGTGAGATTTCTTTTCTTATTCAGAGGAATCCAATCAGTAGAATTTGGTAACATCCGGTAATAATACTCTACTCCAGATGGTTCTTCATAATCTAAAGCCGCAAAGATAATAGTAAAAAATCGCTCATCAGAATCAAAATATAAGTTATTAGCATAGATAACCGAATTTTTCATTACTACATTTTCCAGGCTTACAGAATCTCTTACCGTTATTGGGTGACCGTAAAGTTCTAATGAGGTATAGTAGATAGGCGGATTATAGCTTGACTGTACAATACTGTCTGGATGAAAAATATTTACCCCATTGATGCCGCCATACAAGAAACGACCATCGGGTAAACATTCGCAAGCTGCATTAAACTCATTACTCTGCAAGCCATCAGTTACATCGTAACTAACAAATTTATCGTTTTCCAAATCAATTTTTGAGAGTCCCTTATTGGTACTGATCCATATTTTCTTTTTGTGTTCAAGCACACGGTATACAAATTGATTTTTCAAGCCCTCTTTTATGCCATAATGCCTCACAACATTTAAATCTTCATCCAATTGATAGATACCGACATCTGTTGCAAGCCATACATTGTTACTACTATCCTCGTATACAGAATGTACGCTCGCATTCGCCAACCCTGAACTTTCAAAATCCTCTCCAATCAGATACACAAATTCATCTGTGTCTGGCTTATAAATATTAATGCCATACTGAGATGTTACCCATAATCTATTTTTTCTATCCAGATGAATATCCCAAATCATTTCATTTGTAGTGGATTCATTTTTGTGGACAAACGCATATCTTTTAAAAGTCCCTTTCTCTCTATCAAATTTAGCTAATCCATAGGCAGTACCAATCCATAATGCTCCATTCATCCCTTCTTCAATGGCAAAGACTTCATTATCTGGCAATGATCTTACATCATCGGCATTGCTTTTGTAAATTATATTGTCCTTTGTTTTTACATTGTGTTTAATTAATCCTTTCGATGTCCCAATCCATAAAACATTAGCCTGATATAAAAGGGACCATACAGATATTTCTTCATTAGTATTAAATGGATGATATTGTAGAATTTCTTCATCAATTGAATGCCATAAGGATAATCCTTTCATCGTACCAATCCACACATTATTATCCTCATCAGACTCAATCGCATAAACAGAAGAGCCATTTAGCCCTCTCCCATCTTTGGTTTGATAGTAATGTACAAATTGATTATCGGAAATATCGATATGTATACAGCCACTACTTTTGGTACCTACCCATAAATGCCCACGGCTGTCTATATACAAATCGCGGAGATAGTTTTCCTTTAGAGAATGAATATCAAACGGATCATTTTTAAATTGCTCCACCTTTCCATCAGGGTGTAGATGCGTTAAACCTTCAAGCCCACTACTTATCCATATTCCGCCTTTAGCATCAAACTCAAAATCACTAATTGTGACATCATTAAGACATAACAATCTAAGCTCATTAGTGGAGGGATTGAAAGCGTAAAAACCACCATCGGTAGCTAAGTACAGCTCTTGATTATTGGAAGACCACTTGATGGTATTTATAATATTACAGTTATTCTGTAAAGTCGCCTCCATAGGAATCTTAAATTGCTTATACGATCTTTCCTTTGTATTAAGCAAGATAAGCCCTTCACCATAAGTTCCTACCCAAATATGTTCTTCATCTCCTACAACAACAGATGTGGCAGAAATGAAAGGAAATGCGTCTTTATGGCTCTTTCCTGACTCATAATTATTAAATATTTTAAGTGTAGGATTAAAAACACTCACCCCATGGCTGGTAGCTAAAATCACATTGCCTTCCTCATCCTGGCACATGTCATAAACAAAACTGGAGACAATGCTATTTGGAGCATCATTGTATTGATAATGTATAAAATATTCTGTTTTAGGATCAAATACACTTAACCCTCCTCCATTGGTACCAATGTATATCAAATCACTTTCTTGATCTTCAATCAAGCAGCTAATTGAGTTATTAACCAAACCGACATCATTCCCGTCATTAGTTGAGAATACTGTCACTTCAACACCATCAAAACGATTTAAACCATCTTCGGTGCCAAACCAGATAAATCCACGCTTATCTTCCAAAAAACAACCGACAGAGTTTTGCGACAAGCCATCATCAATTGTAAAAGAATAACTGGTATAACGCTTCACTTGTGCGCTCAAGGATACTACACCAATTAATAATGAGGCGATTAAAGCAATGCGATATATCAATGTTGACGATTTCAGTTATTAATACTTCTAAAAAGCTATAATAAAAGTAATGAATATTGGCAGTTAAGCAAATCGAATTCTCAAACAAACAAAACTTAAAGTCTATTGTTACTTCTCAAAAGCAATAATTTAAGAAATTAGCATGAATATTATAGAACAACTAAATTGGCGTTACGCCACAAAAGAATTCGATGCTTCGAAAAAGTTAACTGAAGAACAATTAGACCTATTACTCGAAGCAACTAACCTGGCTCCTTCATCATTTGGACTCCAACCATTTCAGATGTTAGTAATCGAAAATGATGATATCAAACAGCAATTAAAAGCAGCTGCCTGGAATCAACCGCAAACCACAGATGCATCGCACTTGATATTGTTTGTAATCAAAACAGATTTAACGGATAAAGATGTTGATGCATTTCTGAAAAATATTTCGGAAGTTAGAAATATTCCTCTGGACGCATTAGCGGAATATGAAAAAAAGATGAAAGGCTTTGTGAATCAAATGCCGAAAGAGGAGTTGCTTAACTGGCAAGCAAAACAAGCATACATAGCAATAGGACAATTAATGGTGGCTGCCGCAGTAGAAGGAATTGACACATGTCCGATGGAAGGCTTTGACAAGAATGAATTCGATAAGATTCTCCAATTGAAAGAAAAGAATCTGACATCTGTTGTGATGGCAGCCATCGGTTTTCGATCGGCTTCGGACAAATATCAACACTTACCTAAAGTGCGAAAATCACTGAATGAAATGGTCATTAAGCTCTAAATGAAAACGGCTTGCAATTATTGCAAGCCGTTTTTTTTTATATTTATTCACCTTCTGTACTCATCGATGGAGGATAACTATCTGGAGTAATCGCTCGCTTCTTATTTGGTTCAGAACTCATTTTAAAACTAAAAGTTCCACCTTTAAGAAGTTCATCATGGTCAACATAGGTCTTATCCCATACTTTACCATTTACTTTCAGCTCATCCACATAAACATTCTCCTTGCCATTATTTTCACTTGAAACAGTCAGCGTGTTTCCATTTGGTAAACTTACTGTCACCTTATCAAAAATCGGGCTGCCAAAAACATACATATCTTGCCCTGGGCAAACAGGATAGAATCCCATGGCACTAAAAACGTACCATACCGAAGTTTGCCCGTTATCTTCATCACCACAATAACCATCAGGATTTGGCGTATATAGTTTATCCATCACTTTACGCACCCAATACTGCGTCTTCCAAGGTTCACCGGCATAATTGTATAAATAAGTCATATGCTGTATTGGCTGATTACCATGGGCATATTGTCCCATATTCATAATTTGCATTTCACGTATTTCATGAATTGGGAAACCATAGTATGAATCGTCAAATACCGGAGGCAATTCGAAAACTTTATCTAACTGCGTAACAAAAGATTTGTTACCACCCATCAATTGCTTCAATCCTTCGATATCATGAAAAACTGACCACGTATAATGCCAGCTATTACCCTCTGTAAATGCCCCGCCCCATTTGAATTCACTAAAAGGCTCCTGGAAACTTCCGTCTTCATTCTTCCCGCGCATCAGATTATTATCAGGGCAAAATAGATTTCTATAATTTTGTGCACGCTTAGCAAACAAATCTATTTCTTCCTGCGGCTTACCTAATGCTTTTGCCAGCTTATAAATATTATAATCGGCGTAAGCATATTCCAAGGTACGTGCCGCATTTTCATGAATACCAACGTCATATGGCACATAGCCCAATTCGTTATAATAAGAAGCTCCATATCGACCTACAGAAGTTATATCTTCCAAATACCCATTAGTATTTTTAATAATAGCCTCATAAAGCGTTTCAATATCATAATCATGCATACCCTTTAAATAGGCATCAGCAATGTTAACAGCCGAATTGGAACCAATCATACAACCTCTATGACCAGGGCTTGCCCACTCTGGTAACCAACCACTTTCTTTGTAAGTATTTACAAGACCTTCCATCATCTGGTTATTCAATTCGGGATACATAACAGTGAAAAACGGAAATACGGCTCTAAATGTATCCCAAAAGCCGTTATCGGTAAACATATAACCAGGTAAAACTTCGCCATTATATGGGCTATAGTGCACTACTTCATTATTAACATCATATTCAAAGAACTTACGTGGAAATAGCAACACGCGATACAAGGTCGAGTAGAAAATAAGTTGCTGGTCAATTGTTCCGCCTTCCACTTTTATTTTACTTAACTCACTATGCCAGTCAGAATAAGCCTTTTCCTTAGTTACCTCAAAAGAGTCATTACCAATTTCTCGATCTAGATTCAATTGAGCCTGTTCATAACTAATAAACGAAGACGCTACACGTGCGTGCACTTTCTCACCTTTGTCCGTATTAAATTGCAGCACAGCTCCAACATGATAACCCTCTTCTTCTATTCCATCACTAAGAACATCTTTATTCCAGGTTTTAATTCCACTAATATCTTTGTCGAATTCAATGACGAAATAGTTATGAAAGTTTTCGGGAACACCGCCAGAATTATTTCGACAATATCCAATAACTTTTCTTTCCTCAGGAATAACTTTTACATATGAGCCTTGGTGAAAACCATCAACCAATACATAACTTGATTCGCTCTCTGGAAAAGTAAATCGAAAATGGGCCGCCCTTTCAGTAGGGCTTACCTCTACGTTTACATCATAATCGGCTAAATAAACCTGATAGTAATGTGGTGCAGCAGTTTCAGCCTTATGCGAAAACCAACTGGCTCGTTCTTCCTCCTTAAACTTAAGCTCGCCAGTAACTGCCATCAAGCTAAATGCAGCATAGTCATTTATCCAAGGGCTAGGTTGGTGAGTTTGTTTGATACCACGAATTTTATGAGCATCATATTGGTAGCCCCATCCATCTCCCATCTTATTCGTCTGAGGAGTCCAAAAATTCATACCCCAGGGAGTAGCAATAGCCGGATAAGTATTTCCATTTGATAAGGCAAACTCTGAATCTGTACCCATTAAAGTATTAACATACTCTACAGGCTCTTCTACAACTAAACAATTTGTTTTTGGTTCTGAACATGCAACGAATAGCAGTAAGCTAATAAACAAAAATGTTGTGTGTTTTAATAGTCTCTTCATACGAATCTTATTCACAATTTTATTGCAAAATACCGAGCTTTTTTTGTCACTAACAAGTATAACAACCACAATATTAAGCAAAAGAACAAATGTGACCGGAGTAAAAACATTTAACCACCGTGGCTTACTTTATGCTAAGACTAATACATCAACCATATTAGTCCTCCCTATACACTAAATCATATAAACGCAAAAAATCCGATACTCATAATGAATATCGGATTTCTCTAAAAAAAGGCGGCGACCTACTCTCCCACTTCTACGCAGT
>NZ_JAENRR010000020.1 GCF_016612505.1 Carboxylicivirga marina | reverse complement strand
TAATGGTCCCGAATACATCGAAAAAAGACTGGTCAGACAACTGGAGAAATGGAACATTATAAACTGTAACACACCCAAGTATTCACCCCAGTCCAATGGCATGTGTGAAGCATTTAATGGCACATTCAAGCGTGATTACGTTTATGAGAACTGCCTGGATAACCCGCAGGTAGTATACGATCAAATTCAAGGCTGGATTGATGAATATAATGGCTATGCCCCACATTCAGCTTTGAACATGAAAACGCCATATGAATATTATGAGATTAAGAAAGCAGCATAAAATAAAATTCAAAAACCTTATCATCGAATGATGACCATGGGCTGTTGGAATTGTTGATAACTTAAATAGGAAAGCTGTAAAGTAAGTTATCAATGATTTCAATAGGCAGCAAGGAACTAAAAGTAATTATAACCGCTGCAATAGTGGTCCAGTTTTGGAACGAAAAGAGCATTTTCCATAAAGCTTTTCGATATCCTGGGCGTTGAGGTTGGTGGTGGCATGGGTGATTAGCCGGTCGGAAATAAATAAGTCGTAACGGCTGAGAATGACTTCGGCCAAAACATTGCACTCGGAGCCATAATGTTTGATGTTGGATTCGGCACCAAGGTCATCGAGGCAGATGGTTTTGGGAATGCGTTGGCCTGGTGAGATGGTGAAGCTGCGTTTAGAGTAGCGATAGATGGTATCGAAACCATCTTTTTTGAATTCAAAACTGATATCGCGGCAAGCTTTCAGAGGAAAGCCTTGGATATTGTGCAAGATAAGGGGCATTAACCTCATCAGAGCTGTTTTGCCACACCCGACCGGACCAAGCGTAAGAATTCCTTTCCGGAGATTAATACCTTGTTGTTTTGCTTGTTCTTCATCACGAATAAAATACACGAATAGCTTTTTTATAATGGGCATATCTTCATCGTAAAGGCGAAAGTGGTATCCGTATAGGTTTTTTCCTTTTTGAGTGATTAAATCAAGTGATTTTTGAAAATCGTAGTAGATGATGTTGTTTTTGATTTGGTAGTGGTTCATAGTTATTAAGTTTTTAGGCAGAAGGCAGAAGTTGTTTATAGTTTTTAATAATTGGTAATTTGAGAAAATGATAAATTGATTAATTGTTTTACCCCTCTGCCTCCGGCATTTCCCCTTAAAAGGGAGAATTGATTTACAGCTTGATAAAAGGGTATTAGTGGAACATTTTATCAAAGAGGCTCATCATAGTTGGCGGATGAGGGTGGTGGAGAGATGGGGCGCAGTGGGACACCTTGGCCAGCAGATTTATGAAGTTTGGATGTGCGATGTTTTTCATGGAATTGTTTTTTTCGAGTGTTGTTGGCTTTTTTCTCGAACTTTTTGATGTTGAGCATCCAGTTGCGTGCAGCAGCTTTCCAGTCTTTCATTGGAGTTTTGCCACCAATGAGCCAACCGTTAGATTCGTAATAGTTGAAGAAGCGCTGTGCTTCAGTATCGGTATGACCTTTCTCGTGGAAGTAGATTTGGATGTGTTGGAGAGGTGGATGTTGGATTTTTGATTTATGATGATCAATGGATAATGTGTTTTTCATATTCGCTTTTTTAGAATTAGAAATTGAAGAATTTTTCTCTTTATAGAGAGTGTTAGTTTGTTTATTGTTTATATAGTTTATAGAAGGGGGCATTTTTGACCCAGGTGGTGTACAGGCGCCATGGTCAAAAGTGTACAGGTGAACTTTACTACCAAGGTTGGAATCATAAGATGGATTGTACCTAATAAAGCCAAAGGATTGTAAATCGCGAAGTGCTTTTAGGTAGGTCTTACAAGAACCTATCCGTGCTGTCTTCATGGTTTCTTTTCTTGTGATACTTATTGGATTTTTAAATCGATTGGTATTCCACATTCTGAACAAAACGAGATACAGGCTTATATGGTAGGGTTTAAGGAGTGGTATCTGGTCCATCAAGGCAAAGGTGTTTGTTTGGTGCTTGATGTAGTTCATAGTGTGGTGTTAGAAATGAGATTTGAGTAGTGAGTAATGAGATGATTTACATGACATAATTACCCCTCTGCTTTCAGCATCTCCCATTTATAGGGAGAATTGATTGACAGCTTGGTTCAAACGCTACGCGTTAGATTTTAGAACGAAGCTTCGCTTCTTATAGAACGACTTCGCCTTTTAGATGCTAGAATGACTGTTTGTTTTCGAGAAGCATCTTCTGGATATCTTCACGATTACAGTAGATGACACCGCCGATTTTGGTGAAGGGCAGGGTGCCATTGTTGCGCATATTTTGGAGTGTGCCGTTGGAGACTTCCAGGAGAGCTTTGGCTTCGTTGGATTTGAGCCAGGTCTTTGGTGTTGGTTTGATACTTTCTTTGAGTAATTTTTCGATATCACTCATTAGTGATTTACGGAATTGAATAAGGTCATCAGTGGTGATGAGGTCCAGTAACTTTTTGTTCTCAGTTTTCATGTGTTTAGGTTTTAGAGCGAAGCTGTCGCTTCTTTTAGATCGCTTCGCTGTTAAATATTAGCTTGTTTATAGATGATTGATTTTGAACGAGAACAAAGGAAAGTAATTTCAAAATCATTTAGGGGTTGTAGGGGTTGTACAACCCCCAAACAACCCCCATGATAATGAATTGATTAAGTAGTTGAAAAAAGTTTAAATTTTATTTTCTTGTATGATTTTTAGTTGCTTTAAGATGGTGTCTTTTATAGCGTCAATCGAAATGCTTTTAGGAGAGCAAAATTTATTATAAAGGCTATCGTTCGAAATGTCGTCTGCGCCAATTGTGGAAAAGTGTTTCGAATAATGCCTGATTAAATCGTTTGATTGCTCCTCATTGTAGATGCCAACTTCGACCGAAATTCTTAGAAAGGCTGCTAGCTGCGGAACTGAAAGATTGGTTTTAATCTTTTATTTGACCGAATCATCGATAACCGCTACTTTCTTTCTCTCATTGATATGACAGGTGTCATTAATGAAGATAATTTCCTGTTCAACCCAATTCGTTAAAGACTCTTTTAATGTGGGACCATCAGGCAGATAGCCTTGTTTATTAATGATAACATGCTGCTTGAAGCACTTTTGAAAATACCTTAACGTTGACAATTGGTCTTCTTTTGTTTCTTCCATCCGATATTTTTCGGTAATAAACTCAACAAAGAAATCAATTGTTTCGGGAGAGTTTAAGTTCCATTCAATTAGCTGTTTGATTAACTCTTCCGAATGACACTCTGCATCAAAAACAAATATCCAGTTGTCCTCCAGATGCTGGAGCCATTTATAAAGAAAATGCTTGTCATTAAAGGTATAAGCAGTTTTCTTACAATTTGTAAAATCCATTAATGGATGTAGCATAATGTGCAGTAAACGTGGACTAATGGATGTTTGACTAAGATTTTGAATAATCGTTTTGATTCTGTTATTGATTATATCTCTATGATAATCTTCACAAGGTTTGGGGAGGTTTGATTCGAGATCAAAGAAATCTTTGTATTGCTCATTGATAAAGACTAGGGATTCAGTCAAATTGCTTATCAATGGCGTCAAATACTTTTTGTGACAATGGAGCAGGTTAGAACATGAACAATTTTTGTTGTTTAATTTATCAATTAAGCGGGTAATGCTTGATTGATAAAAGCGAATTAAACCAGAAAGCTTCTTATTTGATGTTTTTTTAGCTGATTTGTTCAACAGTTTTTTCTTAATGATTTGATGCCAACTTTCAAGCTCGGCAGCATAAGAAGAGTGTGGTATAGAGCCTTGTTTGAGTAAGCACACATCGGGATTGCTAATTTTTGAAACTAGCGATTCCTGTTGGTCTAATAGGTATGCCATTGTCAATAAATGTTTGGTTAAACGATAAACGCAGTTTCGGATAGTTCGAAACTGCGTTGCAATAATAGAGGTATGCTAAATCAATGTAAAGTCAGGTTTGATAAGAGGTGATATTATTTACATCAAAATGGTATTATTTGGTTTAAACAGATTTGTTTAACTGATTTTCGTTTTTATCATTTTCTAACTTTTGACGCAAAACATTCATATCCTCACTGACTTTATGCTCAAGTACTTTGGCATAAATCTGAGTGGTTCCAATCCGGTTATGACCCAATACCTTACTTACTGTTTCAATGGGAACACCATTGCTTAATGTGACTGTAGTAGCAAATGTGTGCCTGGCCATATGAAAAGTCAGGTTCTTATCAATATTGCACAGGTCGGCCATTTCCTTTAAGTAACTATTTAATTTTTGATTGGAAGGGATGGGAAATAATCGTCCCTGGTGTATGGCCTTTGGTGTGTTTTTATATTTCTCAATCAATCTCTCAGCAATGGCAAACAGGAGAATCCTCACCTGGGTTTCAGTTTTCTTACGCTGTGTATAAATCCAATTACTACCGTCGATACCTTTTAGTATATGGGATGGTGTTAACCGTGCTATATCAGAATAGGCCAGGCCGGTATAGCAGGAGAAAATGAACATATCACGTGTAAAAGCCAGGCGTTCTATTCTGATTTCTTTATTTTGAATCACATCCAGCTCTTCCTGAGACAGGTATTTACGATTGCTTTGTTTGAATCACATCCAGCTCTTCCTGAGACAGGTATTTACGATTGCTTTGTTTGTAGCTAAGCTTATAAGCTTTAAAAGGGTAATGGCTCATCCAACCTAACTTAATAGCAAAATTAATTAGTGTACGCAGTCGAGACAGGTGTTTCATGACAGTATTATGTGCGAGCTTTCGCTGACCCATATTAAGGGGTTGCCAGGTACGTAGATAAACTTCGAAATCGCAGATAAACTGGTAATCGATTTGTGCCAGGTAGATATCATCTACTTTCTTGTGCTCCTGAAGAAAAGCTTCTATATAGCGATGTGTTGTTTTATAATGGCGCATGGTGTGGGCATCCAATGAAGCGGCAAATTTTTCATAGTGAGCTGCAAGCAGCTTTTTTAAAGTACGTCCTTTTTCATTATTGCCGATAAAGTGGTTCTTAATGATTGTAGGGGTAATCAGCTGCTCTTTATTACGCAACTCCTGATAGATACTTTGCACCCTGGTTCGTATTTCTTCCAGGTGCCTGTTGACATGCCGGTGATTGAAGGCCCCATCTGATTTGACACGTTCTTTGCTTTTATCCCATAGCTTTTTAGGACATTGTAGCTTGGTGGAAACTTCTGATTTCTGACGATTGACGGTGATACGCAGGTAGATACCAGCTAATTCGGTCTTCTTGCTTTTGTGGCGTACAATAAACTGCAGGCCAAAGGTTGGTGTGTTGTTCATCGTTGTTGATTTTGGTGTGTAATACATGTGTTTGACTTATAAAGTACCTCCTTTTTAGGTCACGAAAAAGGGTCAAACAGAACCAAAATCAATCATCTATAATTATTATCGACTTCCTTTGAAGCCTTTGCTGTGTCTAATATAGCAAAAAATCTGTGACCTCACTGTTAAATAGAATAAAGAGGTCACTGAATAGGTCACAAAAAATATGTATTTGTTTGGTTTATTTTAGTTTGAAACGAATTGTATAAAAACAAAAAACCTTGCAAACTGTACGATTTGCAAGGTTTTGTAATTGTTTAGTATTTTGAGATGTGAACCTGAAGGGACTATTATTGCAACTTCATTAAGAATCAACAACAAACAACATCAATTACAAAAGCTATATATATCAAGGGTTTTACTATATTTGAGTTACAATAACAAACAAAAAGGCTCAAATGAATCAAGTCATATTTGACACCATATTTGACACCACCCCAAAAATTGGCTTATGAAATACAACACAAACAACTTTGTAAAGTACAACCTTAAGAAGCACAGCGACACCTCAAAACCTTTTCAAATTATCCTCATTATCGTTCACAAGGGGCAACGAATGAGATATTACACAGGCAAGCGAATCAAAGAATCCAATTGGCACATAAAAAAGCAACGTGCTAAAAATTCTTACGCAACAGCATCCACATTAAACAGCTTCCTAGATACTCTTGCCAACTTCGTGGAGGATGAGTATAATAAATTGAAGATGTCTGGAGAAATCATCAACACCACCAAAATAAAAGAACTCATTGAAGAGTTTCAACACCGAGTACCAACAGATGGTATATTGAAGCACTATGATGAGTTTTTAGAGCATTCAAGAAATTACAAAACACAAAGCTCTATCAAATGCTATGAAACAAACAAAAGCCGCTTAAAGGGTTTTTATGAAAAAACTAAACATCCAATGTCATACAATCTTATTGACAAGCATTTTTACGAAAAATACATTAACTACCTTCTTACAGAGAAAAAACTGAGCAACAGTACAATTTCACGAGACACAAAATACATTAAAACCTTCCTTTCATGGGCAACAGACAAAGGGTATAATAAAAACATAGCTTACCAAAAGTTCAAATTCAAGTCAAACGAAGGGCAAATATTCTTTTTATCATGGGATGAATTGATACAGTTGTTTAATCACGATTTAGGTAACAATGAACGCTTAATAAGAACACGAGATATTTTTTGTTTTGGCTGTTTTACAGGCATGCGGTTCTCTGACATCATGAACCTTAAGCATGAGAACATAGAAGATGATTACATTAACTTCATCACCATTAAAACAAACGACCATTGCTCAATACCTTTCAATAAGTACTCGAAAGAAATATATAAACGCTACAAAGCTAAAGAAGGGCTTGTCTTTCCTACGATAACTAATCAAAAGATGAATGAAAATATTAAAGATGTTGGAGAAGCAGCTGAAATTAACGCTCCGGTACAGGTGATAAGTTACAAAGGTGCAAACCGAATTGAAGAAACAGTTCCTAAGTACAAAATATTAACTTCGCATATTGCTCGAAAGACCTTTATAACCAATGCGCTTGAAAAAGGAATGAAATCAGAGGTAATTATGGATATTACTACCCATAAGAGCTATAACTCATTCAAACGTTATTTTAAGGTAGTAGATGAGCACAAGAAAAACGAAATGGACAAAATTTTTGATTGATGGATAAACCAAGAATAATTGAAAAATACGAATCAATTAAAGAACACCAGGAGCAACTTGCAAAAGAAGAGGGTAAAGAGCTTGTGTATGACATTGAGTCTGAAATGCAACAAGATTATAATGACATTATGAGTGGCAAGAGGCTCTCATTTGGAAATAAACACAAACTTAAGAACCTTGCAAAAGCTCAAGAATTACAGTATGGCTTGGAATTTCTCAAAACTCAGAAAAAAACAACAAACAGCAAGAGCATTGAACAAGCAACAATCCGACAAACCGCAATTGCTCTCTATTTCATGAGAAAAGCTGAAAAGTTTCCCAAGAAATCAGGTAGCTACAAAACAGATGCAAATTTTCTTTTCTATCTAACAGGTGTAAATCCTGATAAAATGAGGAAGCTTATAAGTAATCCTTTTGCTCGACCTGACAATTCTCAAAAACAGGCAATAAACGCTTTAATAAAGGATATCCAATCTGTTCGCGTGCAATTTGAATTAATACAGTTTCAGACAGGAATCACATTAGTTGACCAAAAGCTACAAGAGCTCGAAAACGACTTAGAAAGTTTTTAATACATTCACACCTTTACGCTATAGGATGGCGTCATGTCAATCTAGTACGTCATCCACTCCTTAATATATTTTTTTCGTTTTCGACTTTCAAAAACAAGTTGAATAATTGATGAAGGTTCTGTCAAGGGCGGATTGTGTTGCGCCTGCGGCAATCCGTTTATATACCCTTGACAGGTTCTGAGGCAATATTATTTTTGTTTGAAGAAATCAAAAACAAAAAAGTTGCAAATCAATACATTTTAAGACAGTTACATTCAATCAACTTGTTTCTTATTGAATCTTGTTGGCATTCGTTGTATTTGTTTGGGTCGACCCAAACCCCAACCCAAGTTTTTTCTCAACCAAATATTTGACTCATCAAAAACAAAAAAAAGAGTCAAAAATGAGATTAGATTTTACAATTACAGACGAGTTTAAAAGCGAGCTAAAAGCCCTTTTAAGAGAAACCATTCAAGAAGAACTTAATACCATAAGTTCGCCACAAGTTACAATCGAAACAGATAGTAAGATGCTATCACGAGAAGAAGCAAGTCAATTCTTAGGCTGTTCACTTACTTCATTGTACAACTACACCAAAAGCAGACAGATTCCTTATCATCAGGTAGGGCGAAGAATTCTATTTAGCAAATCCGATTTAGTTAACCATTTAAAAGTTGAGGCAGAAAAGTAAGTCGGGTATTCTGCGAGTCTATAACATAGCAGAACCCGTGCAAGATTTTCACTCAAAGAAAAAAGGGAGGATGAGCAATGGTAGATACAATCGTATTAAGAATAAACAACTTGCACCAATACCCCAAAATATTGGAAGCATTAAGAAAAGAAGGAGAAGGGCAATATAATTCAGTTGTGGATAGTCCACACAATCAAGAAGTAGTTGATTTTGAAACTGGAGAAATAAGTAAAGACCGATTCTTACAGATTAAACAAGTACATTATGCTGATACCAACAACACATTCACGTCATACAGAAACAAGGTACTGACATCATCACATTATTACTTAGCCTATAGTATTAGAATTGACCGAGATTATGTAGAAATGAACTTTTCAATTCCTAAGTACCTATACGGCACCAATATCATGCAATTTGTGCCACATAAATTTGAAGAGCATCCATATAACAATGAAGAATTAGATTCTTTAGAATTCAACGCTGAAATTACTTATGAACGGCTGATAACATTCATTGATAATTTTATGAATGATTGGTTTAAGGATATTCAAATCAGTAAAGAAGATATTGAGATTAACCGCCTTGACTTGTGTTTTAATCAATACTTTAAATCAGTTGAAGATTCATTAAAGTATCTCGATTATCAAAAGCGTATTAAAAAGAAATACATCAAAAAGACCACTAAGAATAAGGTTGATTGGGGTACTTCTATTTTTATTCAGAATGCCCGCTATGCAGCTAAAATTTACCATAAAGGCTCCGAATACGCTAGTTCAAAAGGCGAGCGAAAGCACCATTTAACCATGAACAAAAAGATAGGCAAAGAACATTTTGAAGTTGAAAGTAAATATAAAGATGGTGTAATGGTTCGTGAAGGATTGGAAGATACAGCCAATAGAATACTACGCTATGAAATAACCTTTAAAAAGCCTTTCATGACTTACTTGTTCAAAAAGCACTTATTCGCTCGTGATTGTACAGGATGGCAACAAGCCCAAAAGGATTATAAAGAAGTGAATAAGGTTGTAAAGAAGATAAGAGAAAATCGCATTAAAGGTTTAAGTATTTACCAGCTTGAAAAAAAGTATCGCAACTTCTCACCCGAAAAACGTGTGTACCATAAAGCTTATTCAAAGATTCTTAACCGTAGTAATACATTTAGCTTAGCTATATCAGAAACAGCTAGGAGAGAAAACGAATCACTTCACGCTTGTTTAAAGGATGATAAAGGGAATTATGAACCACCAAAAGCGGCTTTGTTTACAAAAGAGTTGCTGAATGAGATGTTTAAAGTGTTTCTCAATTTTAAAGAGGAGTTTCGTATTAGTTCAATGGATAAGTTTACTGACACGACGAAACGTGTGATTGCCTACAATAACGATGTAGAGAAGTATAACAAAAAACTACCGAAAGGCTCAAAAGAACGTAAAGCACGAATATCTGAAAACTACATAAATTCGATATTACTTCACCTACAAACACATTCATTTGATGAATTAGTACAAATGGGTGTAATATCCGCACGTACAAAGTATAATTACATTAAAGCGCTTGGTAAGATTGGTTTAAGTAAAAATCATTTGGCTGTTGATAGTGTAGAGATTGAAAAGAGTGAAGATTTTGCTCACTACCACCAAATACTAACCTTTTAATCAAGTATAGAACTATGGATTACCTAAAAATGTTTGAAGCTCAAATGTTAGAGTGTTTAAAATGTAGAACAGAAAGAATAAGATTAAGTTTCGAGCAGTTGCCACTCGAACAACAGAATGTCTTCAAAAAAGATAATCATGACGTTAAATATTATCGTTATTGCCCTATATGTAATGAGTATATGATGATTTGGAAAGTTTTTTAGAATTACTCCCTTGTTAATATTAGCAAGGGAGTTTTACTTTGCTGCTTGAAAAGATTGACTTAACCCCAAAGCATTTAGCCGTTGATACGGTAGAAATAGAAAAGAGTGAAGAGTTTGTTGAGTACCATGAATTATTAAATTAGGCAAGTACACATTGCTTAGATGCAAATTTGGAATAAATACATTTTAAATTTAGCTTTGATATGCTTTATATTATAACAATATGTTACGATATAAAGCATATCACGTATATAGACTAATGCGGGTAATAAGCGAAGATTTTGAAATCAGATGCAAATTTTCAGATCGAATAGATATCAAAGTATTTACAGAGATATATGATTAAAATAATAATATTATTTTGTATATAATTTAAATCAATTTTAAATGCGGAGAATTTCATACTTGATGTTTCTAATTTTCGTTATTCAGACAGTAAGATCTCAAGATACAATTGTTTCTTACCTAGATGCTAATTGGAAAAAGACAAAACGGGATAATGCGGTTTACTTCAGGAAAGCCTTCAAGGATGAGACTGATTTATGGCATGTCAAAGATTTTTATATCAATGGCAATATACAAATGTCGGGTTGTTTTACAGACAAAAGATTGAAGAAGAAACAAGGGTATTTTGAATATTTTTATGAAAATGGAACCATCAGGTCTTATGGAAAATACGATAAAAACAAGCGTGAGGGTGAATGGAAGTGGTATAGAAAAGATGGTAGTAAAAGCTCTGAAGAGCGGTATAAAAATAATGAGGTAATACAATTTAAGTTTTGGAATGCCGATGGTAGTCAAGTGATGGAAGAAAGAAAGGTATTTGAACTACCGGAATTTATTGGAGGAGAAAAAGCATTAAAAAGTTATATTTCTGAAAAAATAAAATATCCATCACAGGCAATATTAAGTAATAAAAGTGGTACGGTATATGTCGATTTTGTAATAAATGAAGAGGGGTATGTTGAAGATGCAAAGGTTAAAAATTCTGTTGATATGTTTCTGGACGTGGAAGCATTAAGAGTTATAAATATTATGCCTAGGTGGATACCAGGTAAACATCATAATTTGCCAATAAAGGTTTCTTATACAGTACCAATTTATTTTGTCTTCCAATAAATTTCAACTCAATACGCTAGTATAAAGCATTTGGCGCTCGTGATTATGTGGAAATTATGTGGTGGCTTCGGCGACCACCTTAAAGACCTCGAAGTGATTCTAATAAAGATAAGATAATCCAAAGTGAATCGAACCAAAAACTACATGGATTTGACACCAATATTGACACCTTAAAAATACAAAACCCTGTAAGGGTGATACTTACAGGGCTTGATGTGAACCTGAAGGGACTCGAACCCCTAACCTCTGCGGCCGTAACGCAGTGCTCTATCCAATTAAGCTACAGGTCCAATATGTATTGCTATTTTGTGAACCATTGTTCTCAAATGCGGTGCAAAGAAAGGGTATTTACTTTTAATACGCAAACTAAAAAAGCTGAAAAATTGTAATAAAATCCAATGGTGGCCTGCCTTTGCACTTTGATAGTCTGTAAAAGTATGGGTATGAATTATATGTGTATTCAATAAAGAATAATAAAAAAACGCGCCTCATGAAAGGCGCGTTTATACTTTGTATTTAATAGCCATCTACCAAATGGTAGCTCTGTATTCAGGTGAGATAAATAAAGCTGCTGCTTTATCTAAATTAAAGGCGTCATAAAATTCTTGTAAGTTAGGTAGTGGGCCATTTACACGGTTAATGCCAAGTGAGTGAACATCTGTTTTAGTACGTCGTAAGATTTCCTTATCACGAATATTTTGTGCCCAAACACGTGAATAGCCAAGGAAGAATCTTTGCTCATCGGTGAAACCGTCAATGTCAGCAATATTACCTTTTTCTTTAATGGCATTCTGATAGGCCTGATAAGATATGGCCAGCCCTCCTAAATCGGCGATATTTTCACCTAATGACAATTCGCCATCGGCATATTTTCCCGGCAATACTTCTATTTGATTAAACTGATCAACCAAAATCTGGGTACGACTATTAAAACGTTCTGAGTCTTCATCAGTCCACCAGGTTTGTAGGTTACCATCTTTACCATATAAACGTCCCTGGTCATCAAAGCCATGGGTCATTTCGTGGCCAATAACCACACCAATGGCACCATAATTTACAGCGTCATCACCATCGAGGTAGAAGAATGGTGGTTGAAGGATTGCCGCAGGAAATACCACTTCGTTACCTACCGGACTGTAATAGGCATTAACCGTTTGTGGGGTCATGCGCCATTCGTCTTTATCAACCGCCTTACCAATTTTGCCCATCTCATATGCGAACTCAAAGCGATTGCTGGCTAATACATTATCCAGATACGAAGCAGCATCTATTTTAAGCTCTGTATAATCACGCCATTTATTAGGGTAGCCTATTTTCACTCTGATTGCAGCTAATTTCTCATGCGCTGCTGTTTTGGTTTCATCACTCATCCATTCCAGTTGATCGATGCGCTGGCCAAATGCAATGCGTAGGTTTTCAACCAGATTGTCCATGCGTTCTTTGGCAGCAGGAGGGAAGTACTCTGCAACAAACAGTTGACCTACAGCTTCACCCAAAGCACTGCTTGTACTTTCTAGTATGCGCTTCCAACGTGGTTCCATGGCTTTTTGACCCGATAAGGCTTCACCATAAAAAGCAAAGTTGGCATTCACAAAGTCATCACTCAGGTAGCTTGCTGTTTTACGTATGACAACAGATGACAAGAATGCTTTCCAGGTATCAAGGCTTTCGACCTCATACATAAGGGCTACTTCTTTTATAAAGGTCGGTTGGTTCACATTGATATCACCGGCATTCTCCATGTCGATACCTTTCAGATAGGCTTTCCATGGAAATTGAGGGGCCATTTGGGACAATCCATCAACATCAACTTTGTTATATGTAGCATGTGGGTTACGGTTTTCGAGGCGGGTATTCGATGCTTCGGCTAATTGTGTTTCAAAAGCCATAACGGTTTGTGCCAGCGCTGCAGCATCGTCTTCAGTATTACCGGTCATGGTAAATAACTTCGTTAGATACACGACATATGCTTCACGAAGTTTTACAGATGTTTCATCATCGCTCAGGTAATAATCACGATCTGGCATACCCAGTCCGCTTTGGTAAATACCTGCTATGGTCATTTCACTATTTTTCTGATCGGCCGATGCATAAAAATAAAACAAAGGAGTTAGTTGCAGTCTGGTTAATTCACTGATAAAAGGTGTGATATCTGCTTTTGTCTGAATGTTATTAACCTTGTCAAGCAATGGTTGAATAGGTGTATAGCCAGCCTGGTTAATGACTTCTGTATTCATTCCGGCACCATAAAAATCACCTATTTTTTGCGATAAACTACCTTCGGCTCCTTTTTCAGCTGCTGCTTTTTCAACAATGGTCTTGACCTTTTCTTTACTTTGCTCGGCCAATAAGTCAAAACTGCCAAATCGACTTTTATCATCAGGAAGCGGATGCTGTTTCATCCATCCACCATTGGCATATTGATAGAAATTTTCACCTGGTTTTACCGACAAATCCATGTCATCAGCTGTAAAGACTGGTTTAATCAGTTCTTTCTTTGATTGATTACTTTGGCAAGCTCCAAGAGTTAAACTTGCAGCACATACCAGCATCAAATACTTTTTTTGCATTGATATCTATTTAGTTGTTATTGTTATTTATTCACTTCCCCAATGAAACTCAAAATAAGCCAAAACACATCGAATGGCCAAAGATTATTGTATGATTGATGACATCTTTTTCATGATTCGTATCGATTTATTAGTACTTGTAAAGTTCTTATAAACAAACCCTAAGTGATATTAAGAAAGAAGAAGATTCATTTTTAACATTATTTGAGGAATAAAAGATAAACAAATCTCAATTATCCTTGTTTGTAATTTTGGATTTTGCAATGTCGAGATTGCAATTGGTCAAAAACATTTTGAATAAGAAATTTGTTTTAAAGTCAGTATTTAGATTCGATATAAATAATAATCAGGACGTTTAAGAATATATAAAAGACAAAATAAAGATAAGCATATGTCAACATTTGAGATTTTAATGCCTAAAATGGGCGAGAGTGTCGAAGAAGCAACCATTACTAAATGGTTTGTTTCTGAAGGCGATACTGTTCAGGAAGACGATGTGTTATTAGAGATTGCAACCGATAAAGTTGACTCTGAAATTCCTTCACCTGTTGCCGGTACGATAAAAGAAATTAAGTACGCAACTGATGATGTTGTGGCTGTTGGTTTGCCCGTTGCCGTTATTCTATTAGAAGGAGCTGAAGATTCGGTAGAGGAAACACCTACTGCCTCATCGCCAAGATCAGCACCGACACCTGCAACAACTGATTTACCGGTTGTGGAAGTGGCTGGTACTGATTCAATCAACAAAGATTCGGATCGTTTTTATTCGCCTTTGGTACGCAGCATGGCCAAAGAAGAAGGTATTTCGGCCGGTGAGTTGGAAAAAATTGCCGGATCGGGTAAAGATGGCCGTGTAACAAAAACAGATATGCAAAGTTATATTGCTAATAGAGCTCAGCAAGTAACAACAAAAGCTGCTGTGTCGGCTCCATCTCAAACAGTGTCACCAACTGTAACTCAGGCACCGGCAGCAAAAGAACATAAAGTAAACGTTTCTGTCTCGGCCAATGACGAAATCGTTCAAATGGGACGTATGCGTAAATTGATTGCCGATCACATGGTCATGTCAAAACAAGTTTCACCGCACGTTACGAGTGTGGTAGAGGCCGATGTGACCAACATGGTATTATGGCGTACTAAGATGAAAGATGCTTTTCAGAAGAAGTATGGTGAAAAAATCACCTACATGCCAATCATTACTGAGGCAGTAGCTAAGGCCTTACGCGATTTCCCGGGAGTGAATGCATCTGTTGATGGTGACAACATCATCTTACGTAAAGATGTGAATGTAGGTATGGCTGTATCTTTGCCTTCAGGCGATTTGATTGTGCCGGTAATCAAACATGCGGATCAGAAAAACTTAGTGGGCTTAACTGGTGATGTGAATCGTCTGGCTAATCAGGCGCGTGAAAACAAACTGGCACCGGATGATATTCAGGGAGGTACCTTTACAATTACCAACTTTGGTTCGTTCAAAAACATTATTGGAACCCCTATTATTAATCAACCGCAGGTAGCGATATTGGCAACTGGTTCTATCGAAAAGAAACCTGCTGTTATTGAAACACCAACAGGTGACGTTATAGGTATTCGTCATAAGATGTTCTTGTCCTTATCATATGATCATCGTATTGTTGATGGTGCTTTAGGTGGTGCATTCTTACGTCGTATTGGCGATTACCTGGAAGAATTTGACATTAACAAAGAGTTATAATAAACGAAAAACAGAGAGCTGCACCAAGGCCACTAAAACCTTGCCTGGTGTGGTTTTTATCACACACTTAAAAATTTTAATATGAGTGATATTCCTAAGATACATTCCATAAAAAAGACGGATAAGGAAACCTTATTAAATTGGTACCGCATTCTGTTTTTAGGAAGAACGCTTGATGAAAAAGCACCGAATTATTTAAAGCAGGCTATTGGTTGGTCATACCATGCTCCTGCAGCTGGTCACGATGGTATTCAATTAGCTATTGGTCAGGTTTTTGATCGCAACAAGGATCATTTATTTCCGTACTACCGCGATTTGGTAACCAATGTTTCGGCCGGTTTAACAGCTGAAGAAATAATCTACAATGGTATTTCTAAAGATGCAGATGTAGCTGGTGGCGGACGCCACATGTCTAATCACTTTGCGAAGCCTGAATGGAACATTCATAATGTATCATCCTGTACAGGTAACCACACGCTTCATGCCGTAGGTGTAGCGCGTGCCATTAAAACTTATGAGGCTAAAGGGGTCGCTTTTAGTTCACAGGGCGAGTCGTCTGTTTCTGAAGGTTATGTGTATGAGGCGATTAATGGTGCTTCAAAAGAGCATTTGCCGGTGGTGTTTGTTTTCCAGGATAATGGCTATGGTATTTCAGTGCCAAAGAAAGATCAAACAGCCAACCGAAAGGTTGCTAAAAACTTCGAAGGGTTTAAGAATCTGCGGGTCATGTACTGTAATGGTAAAGATGTGTTTGATTCGATGAATACGATGATGGAAGCCAGTAAGTGGGCCGAAGAAAATCAGAAACCAGTGATTGTTCAGGCCAACTGTGTGCGTATTCATTCGCATAGTAATTCTGACCGTCATGATTTGTATCGTGATGACAATGAGTTGGGTTACGTAAAAGAATACGATCCTTTAGCTAAATATCAGCGCTTGCTGATTCGTTACAACCGGGCTACTGAAGAAGAGCTGAAAGCCATTGAAGAAGATGTGGCAGCAGAGGTGAAGGTGGCACATCGTAAGGGTATGGCAGCTCCACATCCTACGCCAGAATCCATACATGACTTTGTTTTGCCTGAGCCATATGTATCAACTAAATACCCTGATGGAACGCATCAATCCGATGGTGAACCTCAGAAGTTAATCCAGGGCTTAAATGAAACTTTAAAGGCTGAGTTCCGACACAACCCGGATACTTATATTTGGGGTCAAGATATTGCCAATAAAGATAAAGGTGGGATTTTCAATGTGTCGAAAGGCATGCAACAGGAGTTTGGTAAAAAACGTGTGTTTAATGCGCCAATTGCTGAAGACTTTATTATGGGTACAGCCAATGGTATGGTACGATATAATAAAGATATTCGTGTGGTGGTGGAAGGTGCTGAGTTTGCCGATTATTTTTGGCCGGCCATGGAGCAGTTTGTTGAAACAACTCACGAATACTGGCGAACAAAAGGACAATTCTCACCAAATATCACGGTCCGCTTAGCATCGGGCGGTTACATTGGTGGAGGTTTGTATCACTCTCAAAATATCGAAGGTGCATTATCAACATTTCCTGGTGTTCGTATTGTGTATCCGTCTTATGCTGATGATGCGGCAGGCTTGTTACGTACCTGTATGCGTTCTGAAGGAATGACCGTGTTTATGGAACCTAAAGCCTTGTATAACGCACCTAAAGCGGCAACGCCAATTCCTGATGATTTTGAGGTGCCATTTGGTAAAGCTCGTACACGTCGTGAAGGGAAAGATTTAACCATATTTACTTATGGCAACACTACTCACATGAGTGTAGAGGTGGCAGAGCAACTATCAAAAGAGGGCTTTGGTGAAATTGAGGTGATTGATTTACGTTCTTTAATACCATTGGATATCGAGGCTGTCATCGCATCAGTTAAGAAAACATCAAAGGCAATGGTGGTTCATGAAGATAAGGTGTTTGGTGGTTTTGGTGGTGAAGTAGCTGCTCAAATTACATCTGAAGCTTTTGAGTACCTTGATGCCCCGGTCAAACGAGTGGGATCAACTTTTACGCCGGTTGGTTTTAATCGTACATTAGAAGCTGCTGTATTGCCAAATAATGAGCGTATTATGGAAGCTGCTAAAGAGCTATTAGCATACTAAATTAACAATTGCATTATGAAGAAAACAGGTATATTTTATAGTTTCAGGTCGGTTAAAACGGCTCAACAAGTAAAAAAAATTACAAAGTTTTTGGGTGCTGATGTTGAGGCAGTGGATGCTGACATCATGACGGGCGAGGACTTCTTGAAATACACGAATTTTATTTTAGCAGTACCAACCTGGTTTGATGGAGAGCTACCCAATTATTGGGATGAGTTTTTACCTGCCATTGAAGATGAAGATTTAAAAGGTAAAAGCTTTGCTATTTTTGGTGGTGGTGACCAGAAAGGTTACCCTGAAAATTTTGTAGATGGCATTGGTTTAATGGCCAAATTCATTGAAGAACGAAATGGTCAATTAGTTGGTTTTACATCTACCGAAGGCTATGATTTTGAGGGTAGTGTGGCACAACGTGGCGACCAGTTTGTAGGTCTGGCTCTGGATATTGAAAACCAGGCAGCATTGACCAATGAACGCATCGAAAAGTGGGCAGAGACCCTGAAAAAAGAATTTAAGTAAATATTTTATTGCTTGATATAAAAGGGATGGCTAAGCTTTTGGTCATCCTTTTTTTATGTCAGTAGATGAGTAATCAGCACTTTAGTACCGATTGCGATCAACAGCAGTCCGCCAATAAATTCCACTTTCCTTTGAAATATACTTCCCAGCTTTAAGCCGATTGTAAGACCTGCAAATGAAAAAATGAATGTCATTAGTCCAATAATGAAGGCCGAGAATACAATATCCACTTCTAATAAAGAAAATGTAAAGCCAACAGCTAATGCATCGATACTGGTAGCTATGGCTAAACTACAAATCGTGCGCTTGCTATAGATGTTTATACAATGAGCCTGCTCGTGCTGTTGAATGGCATCATAAATCATTTTACCACCAATAAAGCATAGCAAAGCGAAAACTATCCAATGGTCATACCTGCTTATGGCTGCAGCAAAATTTGTCCCGAGGCTCCATCCAATTACTGGCATTAATCCCTGAAATAATGCAAATGTCACGCTAATGCGACTCATTGTTGTCGCATTGAATTGTTTTAGCGACAAACCAGCCGTGATGGATACGGCAAAAGAGTCCATTGCTAATGCGCAGGCAAGAAGTAAAAGCGTTATTAATTCCATTGTTCTTTGTTGGGCTGCGAAAATAGATATTTTAAAATAGATTATAAAACAATGGGGATGTACTTTTTTATTAACAATAATTAAGCGGCTTACAATCACATAAAAAATAGATTTCCTACGACAATGCAGATAATTAAAAATTCATTTTTCGCCAGAAATATGCTTAAATCAAATTGTATATGATAAAAAGTAGTCTTGCGGTAGTGTGATCTGATTAGTCATATTTATAGAGGTAAATTGAACGGTTTACAAATGTACATACATAAATAGAGTAGAGGAGGAGGACTCGAGGTTACACATGTGACATTGCCAATCACATCGACAATTCTTATTTGTAACTAACATCAACAGCTTCAGATGTGATTTATAAATATATGTGACAAATCGCAATAATTTTAATAAGCACCAATTTAAAATATACGTAAAGCTAATATAGGTACATTAATAACAGTATATCAAATATATAAGAGCGTTTAGTGAAGTGATAATTAAAGTCATTCCAATAATGCAGTGTATAAATATGCACACAAGGGTAGTAATCCAATCTTATTACACTTTTAATGCTTGTGTATCATATATTTAGTGTGTTTATGTAAAGTATTTGTTTGAAATAATAGTTACCTTTTATAATCAGGTAGTTATAGGTGAACAAGGTCTGAGATATATATGTAAGCGCCTATGGCTTTCTTAAGTAACAAGCATTCATAGATACTCATAATACTCTATTAAATAGACTCATAATGTGTTTAATGGAAGTGATTGTTTGCCAATTATAAAAGTGTTGTTTAGTTGGTCTATTAAGTGAAGTGTTTTAGCATTAAAATTGCTCAGCTTTTCCATATTTACATTAATTACATTTGTACTGAAGGAAGCTTTTGGTTACATTTGTGTTGCAATCGAAGTTTATACCCATATTTACTTTTGTAACAAATGCATTGTTACATCTGTATGCGAATTGAGAATTGACCAATGTAAACAACAAATCTGCTATGAAAGAACGTATAGAAGCAATAATACAACACGAACGATTAACGCCCTCTCAATTTGCAGATGCCATTGGTGTTCAACGGTCAGGTGTTTCACATATATTATCAGGCAGAAATAAGCCAAGTCTCGATTTCTTAAACAAACTTTTAAACAAGTATCCGCATTATAGTGGCGATTGGTTAATAACCGGACTAGGTAACATGTTGTCGGGTGTGACTAGTACTGCTAAGCCAGCAGAGCAATTAAGTATACCTGATTCGGTTGACAAGCCTAAAAGCAGCTTTAAAATGCCTAAGAAGGTACTTAAAGATGAAGAGCCGGCAGCTTATAAAGCCAATCAATCTAAACCGCAAGAACGGCCTCATTTGGATACTATACAAGCTCCTCAAAAGGCTGTGGAACGTATCGTCGTGTTTTATTCTGATAAAACCTTTAGCGAATACAGGCCGGAATAGCGCTTTTTCATAGGCTTTCAGACATGCTTACTTCCTATAGTCAGGTGAATTAATGTAGCATATGTCTTTGTGTTTAGGGTATTGAAGGCCTGGGTAGCTTCTTAGGCTTAATTCCTAATCGCTTAAGCAAAGTAGCTATGAGTCAATCATTAATTAATGGTTCTAACGGCTGACAAATAAGGCTCTATGCACCCTTATGCGGTTAAAAGAGGCCTAAAGCTGATCTTGTAAACTTCCCTTGTGGTCTCGAATATCTTCTGTGGATAGTGTAAGAACTATAACAATTCAATACTTTTTGGTATCTTTGTCCAATTTTAGGCTGATTACAAATGTAAATAGCTGTTTAGTGCGTAATTAATTACATTATAAAGATACATGAAGAAGTACATCGACGATTTTAAGGTCATCCAGAATGAACGCTTAAATGACGAGTATGTCATCCTCACACTTAAGCACCCGGGCAAGATGCCCGAAATGATGCCGGGGCAATTTGTAGAAGTGCGGGTTGATAACGGTCCTAACACCTTTCTTAGGCGACCTATTTCCATTCATGACGTGGATGTGGAAGCCAATACCATGAAGCTTTTGGTTCAGGAAATTGGCGAAGGCACTCGTTTAATGGGGAAATTAAATGAAGGTGACATTTGTAACTTAGTATATCCCTTAGGAAACTGGTTTTCATTACCTGAGAAACCTCGTGTATTATTGGTAGGTGGTGGATGTGGTATTGCTCCTTTGTTGTACATGGGACGTCACCTGAAGGCCAATGGCTTTAAACCACAATTTTTGCTGGGTGCACGCTCTGAGGATGGCTTAATTGCCTTAGATGCTTTTAGGGAACTGGGTGAAGTGCATACCACCACAGAAGATGGCTCTGTAGGTACAAAAGGTTATGTGATTCATCACCCGGTCATGCGCACGCAAACGCCTGAAATTGATCAGATTTACACATGTGGACCAGAGGCGATGATGAAGGTGGTGGCGAAATACGCTAAAAACAACAATATTAAATGTGAGGTATCACTCGAGAATCATATGGCATGTGGCTTTGGGGCTTGTTTATGCTGTATTGCAGATACTTTAGATGGTCATAAATGTACGTGTACTGACGGACCTGTGTTTGACTCAACTTATTTAAAATGGTAGACTTAAAGATAGATTTAAACGGTTTAGAGTTAAAGAATCCTGTCATGACAGCTTCGGGTACTTTTGGTTATGGCGAAGAGTTTATGGATTTCTTTGATATCAGTTGCCTGGGAGGTGTTTTAGTGAAAGGAACGACTCTGGAGCACCGTGAAGGAAACGCTTATCCTCGTATGGCTGAGACGCCACAAGGGATGCTTAATGCAGTAGGGCTTCAAAATAAAGGTGTTCATTACTTTGCTGAGCATATATACCCACGCATTAAGGACTATGATACACATATGCTGGTTAATGTCTCTGGTTCAACCATTGAGGATTATATAAAGACGGCAGAGGTTGTTAATGAGCTGGATAATATACCTGGTATTGAGCTAAATATCTCTTGTCCGAATGTGAAAGAGGGAGGCATGGCCTTTGGTACCAGTTGTCCATCTGCAGTCTCTGTGGTTGAGGCGGTGCGTCAGGTTTATAAGAAGCACTTGATGGTGAAATTGTCTCCTAATGTGACGAATATTGCTGAAATAGCGGCTGCTGTGGAAGGCGCCGGTGCCGACTCCATCTCATTGATTAATACATTATTGGGCATGGCCATTGATGCCAAGACACGCCGTCCATTATTATCGACCATTACGGGTGGTTTATCAGGCCCTGCAGTAAAGCCAGTGGCATTACGCATGGTTTGGCAGGTGGCACAGGCTGTTAAGGTGCCAATTGTAGGCATGGGAGGCATCATGAACACCACAGATGCCATCGAATTTATGTTAGCGGGTGCTTCGGCTATTCAGGTGGGTACGGCTAACTTTATTGACCCTTGTGTGACAGAAAAGATTGTGAAAGGCCTGGAGGCTTATTGTATCGAAAATGGCTTTGATAAAGTCAGTGATTTAGTTGGTGCAATGGAAGTGTAGGTATTAAAACGATAGATAAAGGAGCCCGTCTTTTTGGCGGGCTTTATTATTTCCCAAGCTGTCACATGTGTAAACCGGGAGTATTATTACATATGTAACATTGCAGATGATTATTAACTGTAGGCCTAAGGCATCACGTATTGCGCATTACACCTATACCTATTATTCTTGTAACTTATACTTGGTTAGGCCTTATTAGGCACCGAAATTGTTACACGAATAGAGCATAAACATCAAGAGCAATGTATTATTAGGCCTTATTAGTTTAAAAAACGGGTATAAAAAAAGCCCCGTTTAACGGAGCTTTCGATTGGTGACTCAGCAGGGATTCGAACCCTGGACCCACGCCTTAAAAGGGCGTTGCTCTACCAGCTGAGCTACTGAGTCATCCTTTTTTGCTTTTGCGCTTGCAAATATAGAGTATATCTACTTTCTGTACAAATAAAAAACGTCATATAATCTCAAATAATCAAGAATTGATTTAGCCACTGGACCTTAGCGTAGTGTTTTTTCTGGCGCTTATATTCATAATTGGCTTAAACGATTGTCGAATAAGGCTCCAGCGCTGTGGGTATTGCTCAAATAACTGAAGAATACGTACGCGATTTTTGCGTAAGGCATCGCTTATGGCTGGTGCGGTAATGGGTTTATCCATATTGGAGCCTACATCGGCACTGGTAATGCTTTGCCCTTGCTGCTTCACTCGTATGGCTGCATTTTCTAATCTGTCGAGTAAGAGCATGGTTTTGCTACTACGATTAATCAATTGATTGTTATGGTCGATTATTGGCACCTTCACTTTGGGTTCATCAATAATCAGGTAGGATTCTTCAATGAGTACTTCGTCACCCGGGATTACTGCTAGTAAGTTACATATGTAATGTATACACATGTCAATTGAACTTTTGGCCTGCTCAAAGCTGACATCTGAATGTAGTAGCTTGTTCTGTGCAGCTTCTGATATAACATAATTAATAGCGTCTCTTTGGCTTATTTCTGCTAAGTATGTATTCAGCCAGGATATTTTCCAGTTTGTTTGTTGCTCTTTTAAGGAATTAGCCTCTATATGTCTGGATTTCAGAATAGAGATGGTCTGCTTTCGGAATTGCTCATTGGCCTGATTAGCGGCAAAAAACTCATTTATGGTGATGCTTGCAAACTGACTGGCCATTTTTCCAATGATGGCTTTATGGCTGGGTTCTAATTGTGTATTGCTATCACTCAATCCAAAATTACTGCAGTCATTTCTAAAAAATAAATACGATAATATGGGCGTCTGCGCTGTCTGTATACGAATAAGCAAAATCAGATACTCTGATTCAGAGAATAAATTAAGCTGGTTAATACTTAAGTTATCGCGATTGATAAAAGGCAATAGTTCTGCCCTTAACCACTGATGGCTAATTTTTTCACTTGATATGTGTTGCAATTGCTTGCTTACATCTTGTGTTATTTGAAAAGGCATGGATGTATTATTCGAAAATCGTTGCCACTCAATACCTTCAAACGCCTGTGTGTTTTCTGCAATATAAAAGGTTATAATCCGATCAACACCATCCATAAATGCTTGCCACTGCTGCATCATATAGATGGCAGGGTGTACTTGCTGTGGCTTAGGCGTGGGATGTGGCATGTGTTAATCAGGTATGTATTAAGCAAAAGTATTAAAAATTAAGCAAATAATTAAGTAAAAATTAAGCAAATACTTAAGGTTTAAGTCATTGTTAAGTTGACTGAATTAGCTTAATAAGTTTTTAATGTATTGATACATAGTAGATATTTGTATTGGTGATTGAGTAATTAGAATTTCAATCATTCGTAATTTACTCATTTCTTAAGCATAAATTTAAGTGACTATGGAAACCTACTCTCAATTTATCGAACAATTAGCCGAATGGTTTATGCAACTGTTTTTTGATCCTGCTTATCACTTTACTTCTGATGACAAGCCTAAAAAAGGTAAGAAGCGAAAAGTGGAAACGCTTATGAATTGGTTAAAAAAACAGGGAGAGAAGGTTAAAGCACCAATGCACTCCAAAATACAGGATAGTGTGAGTAATCAACTGTTGTCTATCAAACAACAGGCATATCAATTCGTATCGGGTCTCCGTGGTTTCTTATCGATGCAGGAAGCACTGGTTCAATGGATACATTAAAAAAGCCATCTGCGAATGCAAATGGCTCAAATGTCAAGTACCAGACTTTAATTAAAAATATCTTGCTCACCTATATATCCTTCTTGAATGACAGTCATTTTAATATTCTGACTATTAACAATGCTTGCTTGAAGTAATATCGCCGGTACCAGGCGTTTGCCATTATTGACGGTAATGTGCATGTTTGAAGGGGCTTCACCATCAGAAATCTTAATGGCGGCGTTGGCTGCCGCAAAAGCCAATGATTCAATGGGTTTATAAATGGTAATGGTCTGATAGCCGGCGACAATATTCCTAACTGCTTGAATATCGGCATCCTGACCAGCAAGTAATACTCGCCCATCTTTTTTGTGTTCTTTAAGCGCGGCAATGGCTCCGGAAGCTAAGGCATCGTTACCGCAAATAATGGCATCCACTTCGTTCTTATCTTTCAAATACTGGCTAAGTATACGGTAGGCTTCATCGGGTAACCAAAACTCACTGAATTCATCCAGAACCACATTAATATCGCCTTTATCAATCAGAGGTTGTAATACGTTCATCCACCCCAAATGAAGTAAGTAGGCATTGTAATCGCTGGTCGGACCACTTATTAGCACATAATTACCTTGTGGGGAAATTTTTGTAAGGTAATTGGCCTGTAGTTCACCAATATTAATGTTATCGGTCGACACATAATAATCCAGGTTGCAATTTTTAATCAGGCGGTCATACGAAATAACCGGCACAAAGCTTTGATGGGCAAGCTTGACAATTTCACCTGCTTTTTCAAGATCAACCGGCACTACAACCAGTACATCTACGCCCTCATCGATCATTTGCCGGGCTTGTTCCAATTGTTTATCCGGATCGGAGTCGGCAACAGCAATGACCGCAACACCACCCAGCTCTTTCACTTTCTCTTCAAAAAGGGCCTTGTCCTTATTCCAACGCTCTATTTCCAGACTATCCATTAAAAAACCAATGCGGGGCTTCATATCACACGAAGCCAATACAGCTATGGCAACAAAGCACAATATTGATAGAACTTGCGCACTACGTCTAATGAAGGATTTTGCGGTTCCGCTAATTTGAAGGGCCATATCTTGCTTATTGATTGTGGCAGGCACGGTATTAATGTTATTCGTTTGCATTTTGACGACTCTTTTCATACCGGATATTTTTGAGGTGGATAAATTTGTATTTAATTTACAAAAAATGAATTCCAAAGTAAAGACTGTTGTTCAATTATCATTGGTCTGATAAAAACATTTGGAATTTTCCTGGATGAATGAATCCGGCAGGCTATTAATTAATACGAAGTTTTTTAAGCATAGAATAAATTAAGATGAAGATTAATAATACCCATTACCGTACTGTTTGGTATGATACTGCTAAGCATGTGGTTTCAATGATTGATCAGATAAAACTACCATTTGAATTTGAAATTGTAGAACTTAAAAATTATAAAGAAACAGCAGAAGCCATTCGCAACATGACGGTTCGTGGAGCGGGGGCTATTGGTGCTACAGCGGGTTTTGCCATGGCCCAGGCTTTTGTTTCATGCAGTAACACCGACGAGCTTAAAGCAGCCAAAGCATTTATTGAAGCCACTCGGCCAACGGCTGTGAATTTGTTTTATGCCACTCAAAAGGTTTTTGAGGCCGGCCAAAAAGGTGTTGGTGATGCCATCGAAATGGCTCAAAACATAGCCGATGAGGATGCTGAGTTTTGCCGATTAATAGGTGAGCATGGTAATCAACTGATTCAAAAGGATAATAAAATACTAACGCATTGTAATGCTGGTTGGCTGGCTTTTGTGGATTATGGCTCAGCCTTATCGCCAATTTACGCGGCCCATAAAGCGGGCAAAAATCCTTTTGTTTATGTTGATGAAACCAGACCACGTGGTCAGGGGGCCCGATTAACGGCATTTGAATTATTTCACAATGAGGTTGAACATCGTGTGATAGCAGATAATGCAGCTGGTTTTTACATGTCTAAAAAGCAAGTGGACATGGTGATCACCGGAGCTGATCGTATCACTGCCAATGGCGATGTCGCCAATAAAATTGGCACGCTGGAAAAGGCCATATTAGCCAGGGAGTTTGATATCCCCTTTTATGTGGCAGCTCCGTTTAGCACCTTTGATTTTGATACTTCCTGTGGTGATGATATTATCATTGAAGAACGTGGCGATGAGGAGTTATTGTGCCACGAGGGCTTAGATGAAAAGAACAACTTATGCACCATCCGTATGGCTTCGCCAGGCTCAAAGGGTTTAAATCCGGCTTTTGATGTGACACCTGCCAAATATATCACTGCTTTTATTACAGATAGAGGCATTATTAAGCCATCTGAATTAAAAAATTATCGCTAGTCGTGCGAAAAGTCATGTATGAGCATGACTTTATATGACAAACTATCAAAAAAATAGGGATTGTAATTTTGATTTAAATTATATATCCCTATTTTTGCAATGGATTCACTCATTCGTGACCAATTATATGATGATTTACAATTCTGCAAATATTACCATTACTTCTACTATCACCCCTTGGGGGGTATAGTCTTTTCATATCATCAGGTCAAATCGTATTGTTTTTTATTTTAAATGCCATGTTTAGTTAAAGTGCTGAATGTGTCGTATTTTATTCATAAAGTCGTCAAATCCATTCATGCAAGCTATATTGAGTCAAGGGTACTTTATATTATAGTTGCTTGAATTTGAAAGAATAAGCATATGAAGGTTTTAAAGTTTGGTGGAACTTCAATGGGTAGTGCCATTGCTATTAAAAAAGTTAAACACATTGTAGAAAGCTGTCACACGCCGGTTGTAGCGGTGGTTTCAGCAGTAGGCGGTGTTACCGATAAGCTGGTTAAGGCTTCGGAATTGGCCAAGGCTAATCTGGATTACTCCAAATTAATTACAGAAATTGAAACTTTGCATGGGCAAATTATCAATGACCTTTTTGATGGCAAAGGGCAAGCGAAATTGTCTGCATCCATGTCTGATATTTGGAAAGAGTTGCATCAGGTCTTAAAAGGTGTTAGCCTGACCAATGAATTAAGTACCAGAAGTTATGATACAATTGTTGGTTGTGGCGAGCGTTGGTCTTCACTCATCTTAAGTCACTTGTTGGAGTCGGGCGATTTGTATGATAGTCGCTTGTTTATAAAAACAGAATTAAACGGACAAGGGCATCAGGTGAAGCTTAATGAAACCATGCAGGCCATTGGTGAACTAAAATTCTCACTTAAAGAACGCACTGTATTTCCGGGTTTTATTGCGTCTAATGATGCAGGCGATAATACGACTTTAGGACGTGGTGGTTCTGATTATTCGGCTGCTCTGTTGGCCGCTGGTCTGGATGCCGATGCGCTGGAAATATGGACCGATGTGGATGGTTTTATGTCGGCCGACCCGCGTGTCATTAAACGGGCCTATTGCATCGAGCATCTGAGTTATGCTGAGGCGATGGAACTCTCTCATTTTGGTGCCAAAGTCATTTATCCGCCAACCATCATTCCAGCTTTACAAAAGCAAATTCCTATTCGTGTAAAAAACACCTTTAACACAGCTGCACCTGGTACTTTAATTGATAACCAGAAAGATGAACAACAGAGTGTTAAAGGCCTGTCATCGATTCGAGATGTGTCGTTATTGACCTTGCAAGGTAATGGCATGATTGGCATTTCGGGTATCTCAATGCGTATGTTTACCGCACTGGCTAAGCAAGATATTAATATCGTATTGATATCCCAGGCTTCCAGCGAAAGTAGTATCAGTGTTGTGTTGGCGTCTGCTGATGTGGAGTTGGCACGCCTGGCTCTGATAAAGGAGTTTGATAAGGAAATTAGCCGCCAACAGATTAACGGCGTAAGCGTGGAGAAAGAAATGGCTGTGGTGGCCATTGTGGGTGAAGGCATGAAGCATACTTCGGGTGTGTCTGGCAAGTTATTTAACGATGTCGGACGTAATGGTATTAATATTTATGCCATTGCACAGGGGGCTTCTGAGTTGAATATCTCCTTTGTCATTCATGAAAATGACCTGCGAAAAACCTTAAACGTGGTACACGAAGCGTTTTTCTTAAGTCAGTACCAGGCCATTCACTTATACCAGGTTGGTGTAGGTACGGTGGGCAAAAATTTACTGGAGAAGATCGAGCGTCAGTCTGAACGGCTAATGAAGACGGAGCACTTAAGTATCCGACTGGCCGGATTGGCTAACTCAAGTCAGATGATTTTTAACGACAGAGGCCTGGAGCTGGAGTCGGCCATTGATGTACTCAAAGCATCCAGTCCGGCTACCATCGATCAGTTTGTGGAGCAGATTATTGCCAATAACCATTCCAATAGTGTCTTTGTCGACTGTACGGCCAGTGGCTTGGTGGCTGAGAAGTATCAGCGCTTGCTCGAAAATAATATATCGGTGGTAACGGCTAATAAGATAGCTGGTTCATCGGCTTATGAGCGCTACGATAAACTAAAAACAACAGCACGAAAAAAAGGCGTCAAATACCTTTTCGAAACCAATGTAGGAGCAGGGCTGCCGATTATCAATACCATCAATAGCATGGTGAAGAGTGGTGACCGTATCTTACAACTCGAAGCTGTCTTATCAGGTACTTTAAATTATATCGTTAACAATGTGAGTGCCGATAAACCCTTGTCGGAGGTGGTCATTGAGGCCAAAGAGAAAGGCTATAGCGAGCCGGATCCCCGTATTGATTTGGGAGGTACCGATGTGTTGCGTAAATTATTGATTCTGGCACGTGAGAGTGACTATGCACTGGAAGAGCAGCATGTTGAAATTACGCCCTTTGTGCCGAAAGACTTTTTTACAGATGAATCGGTTAGTGATTTTATCGAACACTTAAAAGGCTACGATGCACAGTTTGAACAAATCCGAAGCGAGGCTGAGAAAAATGGCAAGGTGATTCGTTATGCGGCATCATTGAAAGAAGGACGGGCGAAAGTGGGCTTTATTGAAGTAGATGCCAGTCATCCGTTTTACAATCTGGCCGATAGTAATAATAAAGTGATTCTTCGCTCTGATTATTATTACGATCACCCGATGGAAATAAAAGGCTATGGTGCTGGTGCTGATGTAACAGCTGCCGGTGTATTTGCCGATATTATCAAAGTTGTTAACCTTTAATCCTATAGAGTATGAGTCCAATGAAATATCTGGTTATTCTGGCTGATGGCTTTGCTGATCAGCCCATTGAACGCCTTGGTGGCAAAACACCGATGATGGCTGCCAACACACCTCACATCAATCAATTGTGCGAAATGTCGCGCTGTGGTTTATTAAAAACGGTGCCTGATTCTTTGCATCCGGGTAGTGAAGTAGCTAACATGACCATCATGGGTTACGATGCCAAAAAATACTATCAGGGACGAGGCGTACTGGAAGCAGCGGCTTTGGGCATTGACATTGAGCCTGAGGACTTAGTATTTAGATGCAACCTGGTAACGGTGGAGCAGGCCAAACTGCTCAATCACTCAGCCGGGCATATCTCTACCGAAGAAGCCGATGAGTTAATCGCCACATTGAACGAGTACCTGGGCAGTGAACGGGTTCAGTTTTATACGGGGGTTAGTTATCGCCATGTAATGGTTATTAAAGGCGGACAAAAAGGGGTGTTATGTACGCCACCGCATGATGTACCGGGCGAGTATGTCGAAACGGTTTTACCAAAACCAATGGAAAGCAACGATACGGTTAAGATATTACGTCAATTGATGTTCGAATCCAATGAGTTGCTGAGCAACCACCCGGTTAATATACGCCGTAAAACGGAAGGTAAAGCGGTGGCCAATATGATTTGGCCCTGGTCGCCTGGCTTTAAACCTCAAATGCCAAGTATCAAAGAAATGTATGGCTTAGAAAAAGGCGTGGTGATTTCAGCAGTGGACCTTATTCACGGACTGGGTAAGTTCGGTGGACTGAAATCTATCTTTGTTGAAGGAGCAACAGGCTTGTATGATACCAATTACAGTGGCAAGGCCGATGCGGCTTTAAAAGCTTTGGATGAAGGTCATGATTATGTGTTTCTGCACATTGAAGCACCGGATGAAGCCGGGCACGAAGGGGATGTTGAACTAAAAATACGCACCCTGGAAGACATTGACTCAAAAGTGGTGAGGCCAATATTGGCTTACATGAATGAACATCAAGATGATTTGACGGTGGCCTTTTTACCTGATCATCCAACGCCATGTGAAATTCGTACGCACACGCGTGATAATGTGCCCTTTATGATTCTTCACCCTAATAGTGAAGCCGACAAGGTGAAGGTCTATGATGAAGCCTCCGTGAAAGAGGGGGCCTGGGGGGTACTTAACCAGACTGAGTTTATGAAAGTATTATTATCCGGTAAAAAATAGTTCATGTTATATTATAGCACTAACAATAAACAATTAAAAAGTGGATTAAAAGAGGCGGTTATCAATGGTTTAGCAGCTGATAAGGGCTTGTTTATGCCGGAGGAGATACCGGTTTTACCACCTTCCTTTTTTGAAAAACTGCCTGATTTAACACTGGGCGAAATTGGTTTTGAATGCTTAAAACCTTATTTCTGCCCCGAAATTCCAGAAGCGGATTTTAAGCTTCTTACGGCCGATGCCTTTAACTTTGACGCACCTGTGGTGCCGGTTTCTGAAAACATTGCATCGCTGGAGTTGTTTCATGGTCCTACCTTGGCTTTTAAGGATTTTGGCGCACGCTTTTTGGCCAGAGTAATGGCCCGATTCACCGTGGGTTATGGGCAGGATATTAATGTGCTGGTGGCCACCTCGGGTGATACGGGTAGTGCCGTGGCCAATGGTTTTCTGGGTGTTGATGGTGTGAATGTGTTTGTGCTTTATCCGAAAGGATTGGTATCAGACGTGCAGGAAAAACAGTTTACCACACTGGGACAAAATATTACGGCCATTGAAGTAGATGGTACCTTTGACGATTGCCAGCGATTGGTGAAGACGGCTTTTATGGATGAGCACCTGAAAGATAAAATCACCCTGACTTCGGCCAATTCCATTAATCTGGCTCGCTTCTTACCTCAGATGGTCTATTATTTCTATGCATACGGACAAGCCATTAAGCAAGGTAAGCAGAATATAAGCGTATGTGTGCCCAGTGGTAATTTCGGTAATTTAACTGCCGGATTAATCGCCCAAAAGATGGGCTTGCCGATTAAGCGTTTTATTGCTGCTACCAATATCAATGATATTGTACCCAAATACCTGGCATCGGGACATTACCAGCCGGCGCCAAGCATTGCGACTCCGGCCAATGCCATGGATGTGGGTGATCCGAGTAATTTTGTACGTATTCAGGAGTTATTTAAGCATGATTTAACAAGCTTGCAAACAGTCATCTCCGGCTGTTCGGTGAGCAATGAGCTTATTTTTTCTACTATTAATACGGTCTTTCATTCTTACGCTTATATCCTTGATCCTCACGGTGCTGTTGCTTATCACGCACTAAAGACGGCTTTGAGCAAAGAGGAGTATGGCATATTTCTTGCTACTGCTCACCCGGCTAAGTTCCCCGAAACGGTGGAGGAAATCATCTCACAAAAAGTGGAACAGCCAGAACGTTTAAAAGCTTTTCTCAACGGAGAAAAATGTGTGAAAAATTCGTCAAACGTGTACGAAGAGTTAAAACAAGTGGTATTGAGCAAGGCACTTTAATTGAGTTATTTTTTAAAAAATAAAGTTAAATTTTAAGATGTTTTTAAAAAAAAACTATTTTTACGACCGTTGAAGTGAATTGTATCAATTATAATAAGATTAAAAGAGTATTACTATGAAGTATTTAGCAACTTTAGCCCTTGTGTTATTGATGTCTTTAGGAGCTGTGGCTCAGGAAGAAAGTGCGGTAGAATTGAAAAATCAGGGGAACGAAGCTTTAAGAGCAAAGAATTACAAAGGCGCATTGGAGTTATTTGAAAAGTCAATTGCGGCCTGGGGTGAAGAAGAGATGGACGCAGCAATGGTTTACAATACTGCTACCAGTGCACGTAAAATCAAAAACTACGAAAAAGCTCAGAAATATTATCAGGACTCTAAGAGCTTAGGTTACAAAGCTGATGTATCGACTTACTACATTGCTTCATCATTGAAGAGCATGGGTAAGAACGAAGAGATGGAAAAAGTGCTTTTAGCTGGTGTTGAAGAGTTTGGAACAAGCAAGTATGTTGGTCACATGAAAAAAATGTTGGCTGGTTACTATGTGAAAGAAAGTAACGCTTTGTATACTGAGGGTCAGGAAATCTTAAACTCACGTGTTGATGGTAACCGCGATCAGTGGGATGCTATCAAAGCAAAAGCAAAAATTGTGTTAGATGAAGCAACTAACATAGCTAAAAAAGCATTAGAATATGATGCTGCTAACAAAAATGCACAAGCTATCTTAACCGGAATTGAAAACTTCCTTAAGAGCTAAATAATATTTTTAAAAGTATATAAAAGCGATGGTTATTGTAACTGTCGCTTTTTTTGTAACCCTTTTTCTTAATTGGTGTGTCTTATTATTAAATGCAGTTATTATTTTTGCTGCTCAATCCTTAAAAACAAGTATACAATGAAACAACTATTCGCAATAGGTCTGCTTATGATGAGTCTGATGGCAATGAAGGCCCAAAGTGCTGATGTTCTGAAGAGTGATGCCATCATACAAGAGAGCCGGATGCAATACCTGGCGGCAGCCGAATTATATGACAAAGCAGCGCAGATTTATGAATCAGAAGGAAAAGCGGATGCATTCTCGTATTTTAAAGCGGGACAAAATTACGCCAAGGCCAAGCAATATGCCAAAGCTCTGCCCGTATTGGATAAGGCCAGAGCCAATAACTACGACGAAGCTGATTTGTATTTAAGCTATGGTGATGCTTATGCAGGCCTAAAGAAATTTGATTTGGCTGAAAAAGAGTTATTAGCCGGCAAGGAGAAATATGCAGCCAACAGTGCTGAGTTTACGAAGAAATTGGGATATCTGTATTTTAACTCCGGTCAGTACGATAAAGCGGTGGAGTCTTTAAGTGCGGCCATTGAGCAGGAACCCAACAATTACACTTACCACTATCTACTGGGCTCATCGTATGAACGCTTAAAAAAATACAAAGAGGCTACCGTTGAATTGGAAAAAGTAGTCGCCATAAAGTCCAACCACAAGAACAGTATTAAAAAGCTGGGCGTGATTTATTTTAAGCAAACCGACTATTTGTATACGAAAGAGACGAAGCGCTATGAGGGCATGAAAAACCCAACGCGTGTTGATTATCACAATTCGACCAAGAAGCTGGAGCAGATTGCAAAAGGATATACCAAAGCTTTACCATATTTAGAAAAAGCACATGCTTTTTCACCTAAGGATAAGGCCATCATCAGTTGTTTGAATGTATCATACCGTCGTTTGAAGATGGAGGAGAAGGCGGCTGAAATGAGTAGCCTGTTGAAGTAAAGGATTTTGAATAAAGGATTTAAGGATGGCATCTTTATTGACAGCTTGTTAATAAAGATGCCATCCTTTGTTTGTTGAATAGCTGGTACAGGTGAACACCAGATTGAAATTCTATCCGATTGAGCCAATTCCTCCATAGATTTTCTTATAATTCAAATCAGTAGCATCCTAAATGATTTTGTTTAATTGGCTACACGTCCTGTTGCTAAAGGGCCTCAGCTGGTGAGCCATTAAACTAGGTTGTTTGATGCTAAAAATCGTTTTCTGTTTGAGCGAAGCGAGTTTAAACGATTTCAGTCAAATAACCGTAGTTTTATGAGAGAAGCAGGTGAAGCCTTGATGTTTTTTCCTTAGTTTTTGACATTATCGGAACGATTGAGAATTGAGTATTCTTAATCGTTTCAGCAGTAAGTTGGGTTTGGGCGAATAGCCCAATATCATAAAATAATTAGGACATTGTTGAATTCCAATAACTTAGGACTGAATGGTCGATGCATACATAACACAAGTGTTTTATGCTATTTGTATTGTGCCGTGCCTTCAGCCCTGATAGTGATGCATGGATTTTTCCGCTGGCCTTTGACCTGCGCTTCTACATGTTGCCCTATCAGGGCTTAGGTATGGGTATGTAAAGAAACTTTGCTGCAATAGTTGGTATACATTAAAAAGAAGGGGTGCTATATGATTCTTAGTGGGTGAACTTAGCCTTGATAGTTACGATCGTTGTCCTCTAGCCGGACTGGCTTTTCTGCTGAAATGTTTAAGGATACTTAATTCTTAAACATCCCGATGCCTTGACGCAAAAACGAAACAAAAAAGTCAAGGCTACCGATAAATAACCATTGATTTAGTTGTAGTTACTAAAATCGGCCGAGTGATCTTCGAGTCAAGCTCGAAGCTTCTCGGTCTCATTAAGTACCCACTTATAAATCCATAGTCTTTTATCGGAGGCCATACGGAACAAGGATGTCACATTATCAAATACCCAACCCACTAAAATCCATACGGAGCCAAAAAAGGCTGTACAATTTGCACAGCCTTTTTATCTTATTTTTGTTCACTAAGGGCCTATTAATCTAATGACCTATTGTTCTATGGGCCAATTAATCTAATGACCTATTAAACTATCACTCTTCTTTCTCCTTCGAAAGTTCCACAATCTCTGTGGTTATCTTTTCTTCTTTCTTATCGAAGCCGACCTTAATCACATCACCCTCCGAAACGGAAGCCTGAATGATCACTTCGGCCATTTCATCTTCAAGGTATTTCTGAATGGCTCGTTTCAAAGGACGGGCACCATACTGCACATCGTACCCTTTACTGGCTATAAAGTCCTTGGCTTCATCTGTCAGTTCTAATTTATAGCCTAAGCTTTCAACACGATGATATAAACCTTTTAATTCGATATCAATAATTTGATGAATATTGTCCTTATCCAGATTATTGAAGATTATCACATCATCAATACGATTGATAAATTCTGGCGCAAAAGCTTTCTTAAGTGCTTTTTCAATTACCCCCTTGGCATGGTCCTGATCCGAAACACTGCTCTTTGGTGTAAATCCAACACCGCGGCCAAAGTCTTTCAATTCACGTGTACCAATATTGGAGGTCATGATGATAATGGTATTCTTAAAGTCCACTTTACGCCCCAGACTATCGGTCAAACGCCCCTCATCAAGCACCTGAAGCAGCAAGTTAAAGACATCAGGGTGGGCTTTTTCAATTTCATCTAAAAGTACCACTGCATAAGGGCGACGACGTACCTTTTCGGTTAACTGACCACCCTCTTCGTACCCAACATATCCCGGAGGTGCTCCAACCAATCGCGACACAGAGAATTTCTCCATGTACTCACTCATGTCAATGCGTATTAAGGCATCTGTGGTATCAAACAGGTATTTGGCCAGCACCTTCGCCAGGTGTGTTTTTCCAACACCAGTTGGTCCTAAGAACACAAAGGAGCCAATGGGACGATTCGGATCTTTTAGTCCGGCACGGTTACGCTGAATCGCCTTCACAATCTTTTCAATGGCGGTATTCTGTCCAATCACCGAACCATTCAATTCCTTGCCCATCTTCAGCAAACGGAAGCCTTCAGCTTGTGCAACACGCTGTACTGGAATACCTGTCATCATGGCCACTACTTCTGCCACTTTTTCAGCATCTACACTCTCGCGATGTTGCAGCAAATCCTCTTCCCATTTCCTTTTAGCCGATTCCAACTCTTCCAACAGACCTTTTTCCTTGTCGCGAAAACTGGCTGCCAGCTCAAAATTCTGGGCTTTAACGGCCTTTATTTTATTTTCTTTTATCTCGTCTATCTCATTCTCTATCTTAAGGATGGTCTCAGGTACCACGATATTAGAGATGTGTACACGCGATCCGGCTTCATCCAGGGCATCAATGGCCTTATCGGGCAAATGACGATCAGAGATATAACGCTCGGTCAGCTTCACACAGGCCTCAACGGCCTCGGGTGTATAGTTTACATTGTGGTGATCTTCATATTTCTCCCGAATGTTATTTAAAATCTCCACGGTTTCTTCGGTGGAAGTAGGCTCCACCATAACTTTCTGAAAGCGACGCTCTAAGGCACCATCTTTCTCAATATGCTGGCGGTATTCGTCCAGTGTTGTGGCACCAATACATTGTATCTCACCACGGGCCAGAGCAGGTTTTAGCATGTTGGCAGCATCCAGCGAACCGGTGGCGCCACCTGCACCTACGATGGTGTGTATCTCGTCAATAAACAAAATGATATTCGGATTACGACCCAGCTCATTCAGGATGGCTTTCATGCGTTCTTCAAACTGTCCGCGATACTTGGTGCCTGCCACAATGGAAGCCAAATCGAGGGTGACGACGCGCTTGTCAAACAATACACGCGACACCTTTTTATCGATGATGCGCAGCGCCAGACCTTCAGCGATGGCACTTTTACCCACACCAGGTTCTCCAATTAATATCGGATTGTTCTTTTTACGACGACTTAAGATTTGTGCCAGACGCTCAATTTCTTTCTCACGTCCAACGATGGGGTCGAGGCGATTTTCTTCTGCTGCTTTGGTAATGTCAATCCCAAAGTTATCAAGTACCGGTGTATCCGAACCTGATTTAGCAGCCCCTTTGCTGCCTTCGCCCGAACCACCGCCAGATCCGGAAAATGGACTATCCTGATCATCATCCTCCGGATAGTCGGCTTTCGCCAATGGTGCTTCTTCGTTAAGCATGTCTTTTACCTTTCGGTAGTGAATATCTTCTTCTGCCATAATTTCCCATATTATGCTGCTCTTTTCTTTTAAGAGCGCGATTAGTAAATGGCCTGTATTAATGCGGTCACTCTTTAAGGCTTTGGCCTCCAGATGTACGAGCTTAAGAATGCGCTCGGTCGATTGTAATAAAGGCAGGTTATCGCTCTGAATGGCTTCATTTTCTTTTAAATGGTCTTCCAAAGCTCCTTTCAGGCGGTAAACATCTGCATCTAATCGCTGAAGTATCTCAATGGCGGCGCCTTCACCTTCGCGTAAAATGCCAAGCATCAGGTGCTCGGGCGAAATATAGCGGTTGCCTAGTCTTTCGGCTTCTTCCTTACTGTATGATATCACGTCTTTAATACGTGGCGAAAAGTTTAAATCCATATTTATAGTTAGAATCTTATATTACACAACAAGCGGCCAGCCTTCTTGTTTAGCCAGCCTGTGATTAATTATGAACAATAACCATGCAATTCTTTGGGTATTCATGCTTTTTGCTCGTTCATCTGCCAAATAAGCAGTTTTTTGTCATTGGATGAAATTAATTATTCTTGCGTCAATAATCAAAAAATGTTGATAACATTCCTGAGTATCTTAGCCTTTACAACTGTTGAAAAAATGTGTTAACGATCGTTTTTTCATGTTGTGTAAAATACTTAAATTAGTGCGTTCAAAAAATGGCTGCTAAAAGCCATTTTTTAGTGTTTAGGAATTAATAGCGTTCTAAACATTTTTAATCAAGGCTCAGTATGACTTGTTGAGGAATGGCCTCAGCCTGTGAGCCAAAAAACAGGTATGAAATGACGATTAAAAATTGTAAGCTGTTTAAATCCTTTTGAGATACGAGAAAGGATGAGTTTAAAACAATTTGAGTCATGAGTCCTGGTTTTTTGAGTGAGAAGGGTGCAGCCTGGACTTTTTTTGCTTCGTTTTTTTGTGTCATGACAAAAAATGAAGTCCGGTTTGGGCGGATAGCCCAATTAAAATAATTAGAACATTATTGTTTAGGAATATATAAAACAAACTCATAAATGACTGAAGGAGAAAAAATAATTAAAATCAACATTGAGGAAGAGATGAAGTCAGCCTACATCGATTATTCGATGTCGGTGATTGTTTCGCGTGCCTTACCTGATGTTCGTGATGGAATGAAGCCGGTACACCGCCGTGTTTTATATGGTATGAGTGAGCTGGGATTAGCAGCTAACAAGCCATATAAGAAATCGGCCAGAATCGTAGGAGAGGTGCTTGGTAAGTTTCACCCTCACGGTGACTCATCTGTTTATTTCGCGATGGTGCGTATGGCGCAGGATTGGTCATTACGTTATCCTTTGGTTGATGGACAAGGAAACTTCGGATCGGTTGATGGTGACAGCCCGGCTGCCATGCGTTATACCGAGGCCCGCCTGAATAAGCTGGCCGAAGAAATGTTGGTCGATATAGAAAAAAATACGGTTGATTTTCAGTTGAACTTTGATGATTCAATCAAGGAACCAACTGTACTACCAACCCGCATACCTAACTTATTGGTGAATGGTGCATCGGGTATTGCTGTGGGTATGGCTACGAATATGCCGCCTCATAATTTACGCGACACGATTGATGCCACGATTGCTTATATTGATAATAATGACATTGAGATTGATGATTTAATATCAATCGTTAAGGCACCTGATTTCCCAACAGGAGGTACCATCTATGGCTACCAGGGTGTTAAGGATGCTTTTAACACAGGTAAAGGACGAATCATTACACGTGCCAAGTCTGATATCGAAACCGAAAGCAATGGTCGTGAGAAGATTGTGATCTCTGAGATTCCATATATGGTCAATAAGGCAGAGCTGATCATGAAGATTGCCGACCTGGTTAATGACAAAAAGATTGATGGTATCTCCAATGTCAATGACGAATCAGACCGCCAGGGTATGCGTATCGTTATTGATTTAAAAAGGGATGCCATTGCCAATGTGGTGCTAAACCATTTATATAAGTATACTGCACTGCAAACATCGTTTGGTGTTAATAATATTGCCTTGGTAAAAGGGCGTCCACAATTATTGAACCTGAAAGGGATGATTAAGTGCTTCGTTGAGCACCGTCATGACGTGGTAACACGCCGTACTCAATATGAATTGGATCAGGCCGAAAAGCGTGCACACATTCTGGAGGGATTAATTATTGCCAGTGATAATATTGATGAAGTTATCAAGATTATACGTGCTGCTCAAACGCCGGATGAGGCACGTGAGAACTTAATTAAGCGCTTCGAACTAAGTGATTTACAGGCTCGTGCTATCGTTGAGATGCGCCTGCGTCAGTTAACCGGACTGGAACAGGATAAGTTACGTGCCGAGTACGATGAGCTCATGAAAGAGATTGCACATTTAAAAGATATTCTGGCGAATGTGGAGCTACGTATGGGCATCATCAAAGAAGAGTTGGAAGAAGTAAAAGGCAAGTATGGCGATGATCGTCGTACCGATATTGTTTACAGCTCTGAAGAATTTAACCCGGAAGATTTCTATGCTGATGAAGAGATGATTATTACCATCTCGCATTTGGGATATATGAAGCGTACACCGCTGGCTGAGTTTAAGACACAGAACAGAGGTGGTGTTGGTTCCAAAGGATCAACCACACGTGATGAAGATTTTATTGAGCACATCTATCCGGCATCAATGCACAATACCATGTTGTTCTTCACTAAAAAAGGACGTTGCTTCTGGTTAAAAGTGTATGAGATTCCTGAAGGAACGAAGAATTCGAAGGGTAGAGCCATACAGAACCTGCTGAACATCGAATCGGATGATACAGTGAAAGCATTTATCAAGGTCAAGAAGCTGAATGATGAGGATTACATCAATTCGCACTACATCATGATGGGTACGAAAAAAGGTGTCGTTAAGAAATCCTTATTAAAAGATTACTCTCGTCCACGTGTGAATGGTGTGAATGCCATTACTATTAAAGAAAATGATGAGCTCTTACAGGCGCGATTAACCAATGGTCAGTCTGAAATACTGATGGCAACGCGATCAGGACGAGCGATTCGCTTTAATGAAACACAGGCTCGTTGCATCGGTCGTACAGGTGCCGGAGTGCGTGGTATCACGCTGGCAAATGAGGCCGACGAGGTAGTTGGCATGGTTTGTGTTAAAAATACAGAAGCAGAAGATATCTTGGTGGTATCGGAAAAAGGATATGGAAAACGTTCTAAAACAGAAGATTACCGTGTGACTAATCGTGGTGGTAAAGGGGTGAAAACCATGAACATCAGCGATAAAACAGGTGAACTGATTACCATTAAGAACGTGACCGATGATAATGATTTGATGATTATCAATCGTTCAGGTATTGCTATTCGTTTATCGGTTAGCGAGATGCGTGTGATGGGACGAGCGACTCAGGGGGTTCGTTTAATCAACTTGTCTAAAAAGCAGGATGAAATAGCATCGGTAGCTAAGGTAGCATCGGAAGCGACTCTTGAAAACGAAGAGTTTGCCAAAGATGATAACGATGATACAATAACTGAAAACACAACGGAACAAACTAATGAATGAGGATAAATACTATATTTGCCTCACAAAATCAATCTAAAACTTTTTGAAATGAAAAGATTAGCGCTATTTGCAATTCTAATTTTCAGTATCTCAGCAGTTTATGCTCAGAAAGGCAAGGTTTCGGCTGCCACTAATTATTTGGAAACAAACAATATGGAGGATGCCAAGAAATCAATTGACCTGGCTCTTGAGCATGAAAAATCAATAAACTGGCCAAAAACATACATTGTTGCGGCAAAAGTATACACCGAGTTGGCTAAAGGCGGTCAGGATGCTGAAGGCATCAAAAAAGCTGTGGATTTCTATAAGAAAGCCATTGAGCTTGACGAAAAAGGTGACGCCAAAGGTAAAAGCATCGGTAAATACCAGAAGGATATCAAGTTACAGTTAACTTTTTTCAAGCCTGACTTAACCAATTCGGGTATTGAAGGTTTTAACACGGAAGATTTCAACCAGGCTCTTTATGCTTTCGAAAATGTATTGTATTTCAATGCATTACCAATGTTCCAGGAAGATACACCTGGTATTGACACTGCTATCGTTTACAACTGTGCTTTAGCAGCTTACAATGCTAAAAACTGGGGTAAAGCAGAGAATTTCTTCAACCAGGCCATTGACTTGAACTATGGTGGAGGCGATGCCGTTTTATTATTAGACCAGGTTTACGATGCATCGGGTGATAGCTTAAAAATCCCTGAAAATCTGCAGCGTGGTTTCCAGAAGTATCCTGAAGATGAGCGTATCTTAACGACCTTGATACAGTATTATTTAGATGCTCAGCAGAATGATGCTGCTTTAGAGTATTTGAATACGGCTATTGAAAAGGATCCTGAGAATCCGTCATTTTACTATGCTCGTGGTGTGCTTTATGAAAGCATTGATAAAGATAAGGCCATTGACAACTACAATAAGTGTTTAGAGATTGATGATGCTTTCTTTAATGCTTTGTACAATATTGGTGTCATTTATTATAACAAAGGTGTTGAGCAGCAAAATGTGGCTAACGATAAAACTACGACTAAGGAGTTTAACGCTGCCATGGAAGTGGCTAATGAGTTCTGGGAAACGTCTTTACCATTTATGGAAAAGGCCCATGAAGTGCAACCTAAAGAAGCTGCTGTATTAGAAACGCTTAAAGGTTTGTATTACCGTTTTGAAAGAATGGATAAATACAACGAGGTGAAAGCTAAATTAGAAGCTTTATAATCCTTGCATAAAAGTATAAGGGATAGCCGGTATGATGCCGGCTATTTTTAGATCTATAAAAATAACATAATATCAAATATAAGACAAGGATATAATTTAAAATAATTGAGCTTTAATATGTTGTTATTTAGTATATTAAGGTTTTTTGTGCGATGCTGGTATATTTATATATATCAGATATATTACTGCATTATTGTTAGATAGCGTATTCTGCAGCTGAAATAACCATAACATCCCTGTGTGTTCGCTGTACTGAATCTGGTTATATTGGCTGAATGCCAAGTTTAAAATGCGATGCTCAATGCAATGATTGATGACGCTAACGATATATTCACTTCAAGAACAATAATTGCCTCATTTTTTTAAGCGCCTGAGAATCGTCTCTTTTAATTAATCTGATAGATATATCAGAATAACCAAATCTTAAGGCCCAAGTTTGCCTTATGATTATCCAATCATGGTTCAAATTATCACCATTCAGTTTTGTCACAACATACTTCAAGACATCTACTTTTGATAAATCTTTTTACATGACTGACTTTTTACACATCACATTTGATTGTGAAGTTGCTATAGTCACCTTTGTTAACCAGCGTTCATTATCAACGAAGTTTATGACTAATTTCGGCATTGCTTCACTTAAATAACAGTTGATTATATGGTACGTTAAAAAAAAATGATTTTGACTCCTCGCAACAATTATGTTAATAACCTACCTGTGTTTGAAGCTGTAAATCAATGCTCCACCTGGGGAGCTGGCCTAAGGCCTGAGGGGGAATCACGCAAGAAATGAGAGGTGAGATTTGAGCCATGAGAAAGAACAATTGCACAGCAATACATCCATAAAATTGTATGCAAACTGCGAATACTAATCCTTCTTAATCTGAGTCATCTGTGACAGAAAAATGTTTCTCGCAAAGACGCAAGAAATGAGAGGTGAGATTTGAGCCATGAGAAAGAACAATTGCACAGCAATTCATCCATAAAATTGTAAGCAAACTGCGAATACTGTTCCTTCTTAATCTGCGTAATCTGTGGACAGAAAAATGTTTCTCACAAAGACGCAAGAAAAAAGAAGTGAGAGAAGAGTTTGAAGCTGTAAATCAATGCTCCACCTGGGGAGCTGGCCAAAGGCCTGAGGGGGAATCACGCAAGAAATGAGAGGTAAGATTTGAGCCATGAGAAAGAACAATTGCACAGCAATACATCCATAAAATTGTATGCAAGCTGCGAATACTAATCCTTCTTAATCTGAGTCATCTGTGGACAGAAAAAACATTTCTCGTAAAGACGCAAGAAAAAGAAGTGAGAGAAGAGTTTGAAGCTGTAAATCAATGCTCCACCTGGGGAGCTGGCCAAAGGCCTGAGGGGGAATCACGCAAGAAATGAGAGGTGAGATTTGAGCCATGAGAAAAACAATTGCACAGCAATACATCCATAAAATTGTAAGCAAACTGCGAATACTGTTCCTTCTTAATCTGCGTAATCTGTGGACAGAAAAATGTTTCTCACAAAGACGCAAGAAAAAGAAGTGAGAGAAGAAATAGTAAGCGGCATTAGCTGATAACAATATTAATCAAATTCACTTTATCAATCTATGGTTGAATAAATAACCACGCCCCTGCCCTATATTTTAAATTAAGCTAATGGCGTCCTAAATGTTTTTGTTTAATTCGCTACACGTCCTGTAGGGAAAGGGCCTCAGCTGGTGAACCATGAAACAAGGTTGTTTGACGCTAAAAATCGTTTTCTGTTTGAGCGAAGCGAGTTTAAACGATTTCAGTCAAATAACTGTAGTTTTATGAGAGAAGCAGGTGAAGCCTTGATGTTTTTTCCTTAGTTTTTGACATTATCGGAACGATTGAGAATTGAGTATTCTTAATCGTTTCAGCAGTAAGTTGGGTTTGGGCGAATAGCCCAATATCATGAAATAATTAGGACAATATTGAAATTAAGCATACATACAGACACCTTGTCTTATCGAGTTTTTTATTAATTTCGCGTGTAACTTTAGATGAAGGTTTTGGACAGATATTCGTTATTAAAAAAGATTACAACGACCATTATGGCCGACATTTCTTATTTATGCCCTTTTCTGGGCTATAAAATGGTTGGCATCACACTATATAAGACAATCATACACAAGATGGTAGTTACGAATGACTGGCTTCGTATGCCTATTAACAACAATAATTATACAGGCAAGCACGTTATTTTAGCAACAAAAAATATGGGCTGGTAGGGTAACCTATCCCCTTTTTCGGTGTATACATGCAATAGAAGTCGCCAAAACCTCACTTAAGTATACATTAAGGATTAATGTTGATGACTATCAACCGCTTAAACCATTATTGTCGAATCCAATAAACTCACACCCTGTGACTGAGGAGGCGAAGCCGTGCAAGCCAACGAAGTGTTGACGACTCTTTAGGAGGAAATCCCGATGTTTCGGGAAGGAGGCGAAGCTGTGTTAATAAGAGAATAGATCGCAGCAAGCTGCTTTTAGACAATAGACTGCTCCGCTTATAGAGTTAAAGAATAAAAGTGATGAGATTAAAGTGAAGAGGGAATAATAGTACGTAGAATAAAGAGGTGAGTAAACACCCCCTCCGCCTGCGGCACCTCCCCCTTAAGGTGGAGGAAGTTCCCATAGCATGGATAGTATAAGGGCTTTAATAGCAAGCGATTCATCAATTAAGTACATCATTGCTACCGCACGACTCCGATCGCGTGGGCGACGATATTAAAAAAAGAACTGAGAGAAGAGCGATGAGAGAAGAGCACCCCTCCTAATCTCAGCAAAACAATTATAAAAAATTCGCGCAAATTCGCGTCATTAGCGGACAAGCATTAGTCAAGCTGTAAATCACAATTCAACAATTAACCATTTTAAAACAAACACCCCCTCTGCCTACGGCATCTCCCCCTTAAGGTGGAGGAAGCTTCCAGGGCATGGATAGTATAAGGGTTTTAATAGCAAGCGATTCATCAATTAAGTACATCATTGTTACCGCACGACTCCGATCGCGTGGGCGACGATATTAAAAAAAGAACTGAGAGAAGAGCACCCCTCCTAATCTCAGCAAAACAATTATAAAAAATTCGCGCAAATTCGCGTCATTAGCGGACAAGCATTAGTCAATGCTGTAAATAACAATTCAACGATTCAACTGTCAAACAATAAACTATTCAACTCCTCAACTAAAAAACTATTCAACTCCTCAACTAATAAACTATTAACAGTTCGACATTTTACCAAGCTGCCAATCAAACATCATAAATCAACATTCGTCCATCATAAATCCAAAATGAACAACATACACCCCACTAACATATACCTTAATCGCTCCGACAAAGAGCAGTATCTCAAGCAAAAAGCCAAAGTCATCTGGATAACAGGCCTCTCCGGCTCGGGTAAAAGCACCCTGGCACATGGCTTAGAGCGACGCCTTGCCGAGCGTGGTTACCTCACCCAGGTGCTCGATGGCGACAACATCCGCACCGGTATTAATAACAACTTAGGCTTCACCGCTGAAGACCGCAACGAAAACATTCGCCGCATAGCGGAGATCAACAAGCTCTTTCTCAACTGTGGCATCATCACCATCAATGCTTTTATCTCTCCCACCAACGCCGTACGCCAAATGGCGCGTGAGATTATAGGCGATGACTTTATCGAAATATTTGTAGATGCCTCCTTTGAGACCTGCGCCCAGCGCGACCCCAAAGGCCTCTATAAAAAAGCCCTGGCGGGCGAGATTAAGAACTTTACGGGTTTAGATGCACCTTTTGACCGACCGGAGGATGCGGAAGTAACAGTTGATACCAATAAGTTAAGTATTGAGGAAGGCATTGAGAAGGCGTATGAGTTTGTGAAGAGTGAAGTGAGGTGGTAAGCAGCGAAGCTGCAGAATTTAGAACGCTTCGCTTATAGACAATAGACCGCTACGCTTTTAGACAAAAGAAAATAAAGAGATGAGAGAAGAGCGGTGAGAGATGAGTGGGTTTCTCGCAAAGACGCTAAGGTTAACGCAAAGACGCAAAGAAAGAAGAAGAGAGAGATGAGCGGTGAGTAAACACCCCCTCCGCCTGCGGCACCTCCCCCTTAAGGTGGAGGAAGTTTCCAGGGCATGGATAGATTAAGGATTTTAATAGCATGTGATTCAACAATAAAGCACAATAGTGCTATCGCACGACTCAGATCGTGTGGGCGACGTTCTTTAAAAAAGAACTGAGAAAAGAGCGGTGAGAAGAGTTATCTTATACCATTAAATATTAAAATACACTGGTATAATGCCGACACATATACATAGGGCTTTTAGGAGAGACGCGAACTAAAGGTGTATTTTGAATAGTATCCGGTATTATTCATGATAGAAAAACAGTGATTAGCATAGAGTTTTGTGTCACACTTTTATTACTTGACCGACAGTTTCAATTGTATTAATTTTAGGAGATAACAAAAGACAATGCATACCATCAAACTTAAAATACACGATAAGGTATATAAGCATTTCATCTGGTTACTTAGTAAGTTCAGTAAAGATGAAATTGAGATAATTAGTGAAGATGACGTTTTTCTTAAAACTCAAGAAGAATTGCAAGTTCAACTTGATGAAATTAATGAAGGTACAGCTGAATATTATACGATAGATGAGTTAGAAGAGAGATTAGAGAATAAAATAACAAAACATGAAGGTCGTCTTTAAAGATGCTTTTATTGCCAAACTTGAAGATCAGGTTGATTATATTGCCAACAACAGTCCTGCTCATGCTCGTAAATTCAAATCTGAACTCATAAGCCTTTTAAAACGCATCCCTCAGAACCCTTATCAATTCAGACCTTCAATATATTTTAATGATGAGAACATAAGAGACTTAATATTTAAAGGGTATACTATTGTATTCAAGATTAATAATAACACTATTGAAGTATTTGGTTTTGTAAAATATCAGAACAATCCTTGATATATACAATTAACGGGTTAAGCAGAGAAGAAACAATTGTGCACCACTGCTACCGCACGACTCCGATCGTGTGGGCGACGATCTTAAAAAAAGAACTGAGAGAAGAGCGATGAGAGAAGAGCACCCCTCCTAATCTCAGCAAAACAATTATAAAAAATTTGCGCAAATTCGCGTCATTAGCGGACAAGCATTAACCAAGCTGTAAAGAACAATTCAACGATTAACCATTTTAAAACAAACACCCCCTCTGCCTATGGCACCTCCCCCTTAAGGTGGAGGAAGCTTCCAGGGTATGGATAGTATAAGGGTTTTAATAGCAAGCGATTCAACAATAAAGCACAACAGTGCTACCGCACGACTCCGATCGTGTGGGCGACGATATTAAAAAAAGAACTGAGAGAAGAGCGATGAGAGAAGAGCACCCCTCCTAATCTCAGCAAAACAATTATAAAAAATTCGCGCAAATTCGCGTCATTAGTGGACAAGCATTAGCCAAGCTGTAAATAACAATTCAACGATTAACCATTTTTAAAACAAACACCCCCTCCGCCTTTGGCACCTCCCCCTTAAGGTGGAGGAAGTTTCCAGGGCATGGATAGAGCAAGGATTTTAATAGCACGCGATTCAACAATAAAGCACAACAGTGCTACCGCACGACTCCGAAAGTGTAGGCGACAATTTTAAAAAAGAAGAGAAAAAAGAGCGATGAGAGAAGAGCACCCCTCCTAATCTCAGCAAAACAATTATAAAAAATTTGCGCAAATTCGCGTCATTAGTGGACAAAAAAATAAGCTGCAAATCACAAATCAACATTCAACTCCTCAACTTATAAACTATTAACAGTTCGACATTTTCAGAAGCTGTCAATCAATTCCCCGCCTTTTCAAGGAGGGGTGCCGCAGGCGGGGTGGTTCAAAAACAATTAGTGTTAATTAGTGCAATTCGTGGACAAAAAAATATACAAGCTGTAAATAATAAATGGAGTTTATACCAACTAAAATAAAAGGATTAACCTTAATCAAACCTACTGTCTTCGGCGATAATCGCGGTTACTTCCTCGAAGCTTATAACACCGAAAAATTCAAACAACACATTGGCGATATTAACTTTATCCAAGTAAACGAATCAAAGTCATCCTACGGCGTATTACGAGGCCTCCACTTTCAAAAACCACCCTATACCCAAGCCAAACTAGTACGATGCATCGAAGGTAAGGTGCTCGATGTAGCCCTTGATTTACGACAGGACTCCCCTACCTACGGCCAACACCAATGCTTTGAACTATCAGGCGATAATAAACACCAGCTATTTGTACCACATGGTTTTGCGCATGGTTTTGTAGTTTTAAGCGAAACAGCTATTTTTAGCTATATGGTCGATAACCAATATGCCCCCGACTACGACAGTGGTATTGCCTGGGATGATAAAAGCTTAAATATTGACTGGCAGTTACCAGTTGAGGATATTATTTTATCTGAAAAAGATAAAAAGCTATTAGCACTTAATCAGACAGATAATCCCTTTTAAGCATAAAGCAGTGACAAGTGACGGCATCTCATCCGCTATACTTTCTGAAACAATACTATTTTTGTAGCGTAATGCATAAAATAAAGGCCGTCAAATGTGACTTGCCACGCCGAAGGCGTTGAGTAAGTTATAAGTGAAGAGAGAATAATAGACTGAAGCAGTTTAAAAAGAGGTGAGCGATGAGAAGTGAGCATGTAACATTAAACTCATAAACTGCTCAACTAATTCAAGCGATCAGCCTATTGACACTAAACACCTAAACATTCAACTCTTCAACTTTTTAGATAAAATATAATTTATAATCCGCGCCAATTCGCGTAATTCGTGGACAAATAATTAACCAAGCTGTAAATCAATAATCTTATTAATCTGTGGTTAAAAGAAATTACCAAGCTGTAAATCACAATTCTGCAGTTTCTCGATTCGACAGTTCATCAATTAAACAAATCAACATTCAACTCCTCAACTTATAAACGATTAACTGTTCGACATTTTCAGAAGCTGCCAATCAATTCCCTGCCTTTTCAAGGAGGGGTGCCGCAGGCGGGGTGGTTCAAAAATAATTCGCGCAAATTCGCGTAATTAGCGGACAAAAAAATAAGCTGCAAATCACAATTCAACAGTTCAACAAATAAACAATACAACATTGGAAAAATACGATTTAATTATACGCCCCAAACGCCACGCCTTCGATATTAACTTTAAAGAAATATGGGCTTACCGCGATCTATTGAAAATGTTTGTGAAGCGTGATATTATCACCGTGTACAAACAAACCATACTTGGCCCTATCTGGTTTGTGGTACAACCCATCCTAACTACCTTAATCTACATGGTAGTATTCGGACGTATCGCACAAATCAGTACCGATGGCACACCTCAGATACTCTTTTACCTGGCAGGCATCACCATCTGGAACTATTTCTCAGAGAGCTTTAATAAAACGGCCACTACTTTTAAGGAGAATGCCAATATATTCGGAAAGGTCTACTTCCCTCGCCTGATTATGCCTTTTGCCAAGGTCACAAGCGGACTGATTAAGTTTGGTATTCAGTTTGCTTTCTTTATGATAGTATATGGCTACTATCTTTTTACACAGGAAGGTGCGGTTCAACCCAACTGGAGCATTACCCTCCTACCCGTCTATATTCTGTTAATGGCCATGTTCGGACTGGGAACCGGTATCATATTCACGTCCTGGACCACCAAATACCGTGACCTGACCTTCTTATTAACTTTCGGTGTGCAACTATTGATGTATGCTTCTCCGGTTATTTACCCGGTCAGCACCATTGAGCCAGGCATGATGAAAGACATCTTAATGCTCAACCCCTTCACCCCTATCCTTGAAGGCTTTAAATACGCCTTCTTAGGCGCTGGTCATTTTAGTTGGATGAGTTTAGGGTACAGCGCCACTGTGGCAACAGTTATTTTATTTTTAGGAATCATCATCTTCCATAAAACAGAGCGTAACTTTATTGATACGGTCTAGTCATCGAATTTTCGCGAATTAGCACGAATGATTAGGATGATGTAATAGCTGTATGTACATTTAGGTGAATGTTCTTGAATTAGAAATGTTATGGTAGAAGGTATATTGTTAAAGGATGAAGCATATCGTATCATTGGGGCGGCAATGGAAGTACAATCATCGAATTTACGCGAATTATCACGAATTATAAATGATGATTGAAGGTATACTTTACAAAGATGAAGCATATCGAATCATTGGAGCAGCTATGGAAGTGCACAATGAGTTAAAGAATGGTTTCCTGGAACCAGTTTATCAAGAAGCATTAGCAAAGGAATTTCGGATTCAGGATATACCATTTCAGCAAGAAAGCATGATAAATATTTATTATAAGGGCGATAAGCTAGATAAATATTATAAGGCTGATTTCATATGTTACGATGAAATAATAATAGAATTAAAAGCGTTGGGTGAATTGACTAAAGAACATGAATCACAATTAATCAATTACCTTAAAGCAACAGATAAAAAGCTTGGAATACTTATTAACTTTGGTAAATCAAGCTTGCAATATAAAAGAGTAATAAACAATTTGCTTTAATTTGCGTAAGCTAAATTATTCGTGTCAATTTTATTGGCATTTAATAATTACAAGCTGTAAATCAATTAGTGTAAATTGGCGCTAATTCGATGACAGAATTATTTAAATATGAGTAACACAGTAATCAAAATAGAAAACCGTCAGCTAATTGGCTGGGATTACAAATAGATAAAACTGCGAAAGCAGTTATTCGGGTAAATTAATATTTACTTTGAAATAGACTAAACAAGCTGTAAATCAATTAGTCTAATTAGTGCTAATTCGATGACAGAATTATTTAAATATGAGTAACACAGTAATTAAAATAGAGAATCTCTCTAAAATATATCGCCTTGGTGAAGTAGGCACAGGCACACTAAGCCACGACTTAAACCGTTTCGTTCGTATGAACATACTCGGCCAGGACGACCCCTACGCCAAGGTAGGCCACGTTAACGACCGCACACAAAAAGCCGAGAAAGGCGAATTAGTAGCCGCCCTTCGAGATATCAACCTCGAAGTAAAAGAAGGCGAAGTGCTCGGAATTATCGGTAAAAACGGAGCAGGTAAAAGTACTTTACTGAAGCTCCTCTCCCGCGTCACCTCTCCTACTACCGGCAGCATAAAAGTAAAAGGCCGACTGGCTTCTCTATTAGAAGTAGGTACCGGCTTTCACCCCGAGATGACAGGCCGTGAGAACATTTACATGAACGGAACCATTATGGGCATGCGCAAGTGGGAGATTGACCGTAAACTGGACGAGATAGTAGAGTTTGCCGGTGTAGCCAAATACCTCGACACGCCCACCAAACGCTACTCCTCAGGTATGACCGTGCGCCTGGGCTTTGCCATTGCAGCCCACCTGGAGCCCGAAATATTAGTGGTGGATGAAGTACTGGCCGTTGGCGATGCCGAGTTTCAGAAAAAGGCCATTGGCAAGATGCAGGATGTAAGCCAAAACCAGGGAAGGACAGTGCTGTTTGTGAGTCATAATATGGGCAGTATTCAACATTTATGTAATGGGGTTACAGTAATGAACAATGGCTCTATTATTTATAGAGGAACAACAGATAAGGGAATTGAAAAATACCTTAACCTTAATATTGGTAATACCAATAAATCATTAAATGAAAGAACTGATAGGAAATATTCCGGGAGAATTAAGTTTCAAGACATTAACATACTTAATGAGCAAGGTATTCAAATAGATCAAATACCAACAGGCTGTGCTGTAAGTTTTAGACTAAAAATACAAGCGAATACTAAAGTTGAAAAAGTTGGTCTTCGACTGCTGTTTGTTAATACTAAAGGCCAAACATTGTTTTTGTGTAATAATGCCTATTCTAGCCAGCTTATTAATATTAACAAAGATTTAAATATTGACTGCTTTATACCGAAGATCCCTTTGCCGGAAGGTATTTACTACCTTCATTTAACAGCTTTTTCTGAAAATGGCATAGAAGATGATATAGAGTTTGTAAAGGAAATTCAAATAATCAGTGGGAACTTTTTTGAAACTGGAAAAACTCCAGTGTTAAAAGAAGGCCTATTTGTTGACCATCATTTTGAAATAGATAATGGAAAGTAACTTATCTGAAGCTTCCCTTGCTGATAATAACGTATCAGTCATAAAAGATATTTCTGAAGTAAATAGTACATTAATTGTTGTATTTGGAGGTATTGCATGTAAATTACCAATTCCAGTGTTTGAATTCATGAAATCTTTAGATAAATATAATGTAGACAAGGTATTTATTAGAGATTTTCATCAAGCTTGGTATCAATTAGGGTTAAAAGGACTAAGTACGTCTGTTGAAGAAACAGTTATTTATTTGAAAAAACTACTTAATAGCAGTTATTATAAGAAAGTTATATTCATTGGTAACTCAGCAGGAGGATTCGCTGCAATGTTATATGGCTGGTTAATAAATGTCGATGAAGTACATGCCTTTGCACCACAAACATTTACAAACAAGCTCAACCGTTATATATATCGAGATTACAGGTGGCTAGAGCAAATTAAAGAACTTCACAGTAAACTACCATCAAGCAAATATCAAGATTTAAAAAGGATACAAAAATGTATTCGAAAAACAAAAACGCATATTTATTGGGATTGTAATGATAGATTAGACAATAACCATACGACACGTTTAAAGCATAACAGTATAACTAAATTAGCTTTTAATAAGGGTGGTCATAATGTTATAAAATTGCTTAAACAGGACGGACAACTAGATACAATTTTAGAATCAATATTAAAAAATGATTAAGCAAATATATAGGGCAGTTATTCCCGAAAAATTAAGAACCTACATATATCTCAAACGCTCGGGTAGATATTTCTGGGAAAGACAAATCATTAAAGTTTATTCACACCCTCGATCAGGAACACATTTTTTAGAGGCTTTCTTAGCTAAGAACTTTTTCCAAAACAAAGACTTAAATACTGAAATTGTTAATTGGGGTCATTGGGCAAATCGCCTGCAACGAGAAGAAGGAAATGAATACGGCAAGTTATTTGGTAATCATTCTTTTCCTGGGGATTGGATTATGGGGATTAAACATCCCATGATATATATTTACCGAGATGGCCGCGATGTAGCCTATTCAATATGGAAAACGCCTAACTTCATTAATCCTGATTATAAAGACGTTACTTTTAGTGATTTTTTAAGACTTAAGTTAGACTGGCAAGGTACACCAGGAAAAAAATGTGAACCAAAAGAAACTATAGCACAACATTGGGAAAGGCACATTACAGAATGGATGGAAGTTAAGCATTCAAAGCTTTTAATAATACGATATGAGGATTTAAAGAGCAAGCCACTTGACGTGTATTCAAAAATCCTTAAGAAATACTACCCTGTAAAATACATTGCCCATTGTATTGGCTTATATAAACCAAAGGTGAATGTTATTAATCAACCAGTTGGCTTAAAGCCCAATAAGGCCAAGGCCAAGGGGTGGAAAGATGTATTAATGGAGGACGACAATAATTGGTATATCAGTCAGATACAAAATAAAAGCCTGTTAAATGATTAAGAATCGCCGAATTGCTCTGCTTACCCCTAGCTATAAAGCGAAATCTGAGACGTGGATTTGGCGTCAGATAAATTATCTTAAACCAAACATTTCATTTATTGGTGTTCAAGAAACTACCCCTTTTAAAGAAGAGAGTAATATACCTGTAATAAATTTACTGGAAATACCAGGTGTGAAGCAAAGGGTAATCAACAAACTTAAAAAGGTTGAATATAACCATCAATACTTGCTAAACTACAATCTAAATAAAGTAGAAAAACTCTATAAAATAAATACATATTACATTCACTACCTTACACAAGCTTATAAATTAAAAGAACGTCTATTAAATACAAATAAAGATATCTTTATACACTGTCATGGCTATGATGTATCATGGAAAATGAAGTCTTTAACTTATCCTTTTGATAAAATATACAACGAAAGTTATATTAACTTCGCAAAGGAGATTCAAAAGAACGCAACATATATTGCTAACTCAGACTTTACAAAGAGTAATTTACTCAAAATAGGGATTAAAAAAGAGAACATTAAAGTACTGAAGTTTGGTGTTGAAATACCAAAAAATATTCCAGTTAAAAAAAATACTAGCCCTTTTAAGATATTATTCCTTGGAAGATTAGTTGATTGCAAAGGGCCTCATTTAACGATTCAAGCATTTAATAAGGCCTGTGATATGGGTATGAATGCTGAATTAATATTAGCAGGAGATGGCCCGATGATGTCCACTTGTAGGTTATTAATAAATCAATCACCATACGCTGATAAAATTAAATTACTTGGAGCCGTCACATATAGTGAAGGTCAGAAACTTAGAGAGAAGTGTCATATATTTACTACACATAATATGACTGGAGAATTAACTGGTCAGGTAGAGGCTTATGGAGTATCATTTGTTGAAGCACTAATAAACAAACTACCCGTTGTTACAGGTCGTAGTGGGGGGATTCCAGAAATAGTAAAACACAAACAAGTAGGTTACTTGTTTGCATCAGGAAATGTTGATGAACATGCTAAATATCTATATAATTTATCGAATGATAGAGTCCTCTATTCAAGGATTTCAGAGGAGGCCACTATATATGCCCAGAAAAATTTTGCAATAAACAAAGAGCAAAACAATCTATTTAATATCCTTTAGAAATATATGATTGAAAAACAGCCTCTTACGTCAATAATCATACCATCATTCAACCGAGAAAGTTTCATTTCTGAAACTTTAGAGTCTCTAATCAACCAAACATATAAAAACTGGGAGTGTATAATTGTAGATGATGGTTCTACTGATAATTCAATATCTAAAATCGAGTCATTTTGTAGAAAAGATAATCGATTTAGATTATATGAAAGAAAAAGGCTACCAAAAGGAGCGCCAACATGTAGAAATATTGGCATTGAAAAATCGAACGGCGAATATATCATGTTTCTAGACAGTGATGACATTTTATTTAACTTCGCTCTTGAGCGAAGAACTAACTTTCTAAAATCCCATCCAGAATTAGATTTTTGTATTTCTAATGGTTTAAAAGGAAAGTACCCTATATGTAACAAATCCCAATATAGAATAATTTCAACATTACAAAAATGTAATAGAAATACGATAAATTATTTCCTTCATTTTACGCCACTTTGGGTTATTCATTGTCCACTATATAAAAAAGAATCACTCATAAAAAATGAAATTCATTTCGATGAAGAACTTATCGGATTTCAAGATGTTGACTTTCACATTTCTACTTTACTTCATGGTTTGAAGTTTGAATATTTAACTTCAAATACCTATGATTGTTTATGGAGAATACATGATGGAGATAATATAGGAATGACAATTGATAAAGAGATTAACAATAGCAATACAAAATTATACCTCCTTAAGAAATACTCGTCAAAAAAGGTAAATCTATCACCACTTATATTACAAGTGATGAAGCAGTATCTTTTTGCAAATTTTCCTTCAATACAATCAAATAAAATTATTTCAACATTTATTGACTTGAATATTTTAAAACCATATCAATTGTTTTTATACAAGTTTTATCATTATTTAATTTCAAATAAAATACGTATTTTTCCTAGTTTACTTAGAGTAATATTATTGATATTAGGAGAAAAAAAACACTTAATTCAGCCCCCTAACAAACATTTTTTAGTTAAAAATGAGAAATTACATGATGTTTAACATATAGCACAATTGAAATAATAAGTAAAGACTAAAAACTTTTTTTAGAAATATTAAATGGTAAGTATTGTAATTCCAACATATAACCAAGAACAATATATAGCATATACCCTAGAAAGTGTACTCAAACAATCTTATAATGATATTGAAGTTATTATTTCAGACGATTGTTCCAATGACAACACTGTAAAAATCATTCAGACTTATGCTGCTAAAGATGATCGGATAAAATTGTTAACTGCATCTATTAATAATGGAATATCCATTAACTTCAATAAGGCATTTGATGCCTGTACTGGAAAATATGTTGCTTTTTTAGGTGGTGATGACCTAATGCATCCTGATAAGATTCTGAAACAGGTTAGTTTTCTAGAAAATAATCCTGATTACGCCCTTTGCATGCATGACATGATTATGTTTAATGAAAAGGAGGGCGTAAGATTCAAGCATTCTGACAAATACTATGCTAGTACTAATCCTCTTGATTGGTGTTTATATACAAACTGGTTCTTTAATAAAAGGACAATAGGAATTTTACCATCCAGTTGCCTTGCTAGAGCAGATTATTACCTTTCATCCAGGTATGATTCCCGACTTAAGTATAAGCATGAATTATTGTTTCACCTCGGTATATATTGCAACCAACCTAAGGCGAAGTGGCATTTTATCAATGAAATACTGGGAACATATCGAATTCACAATACCAACTTTTCTTCTAGTAGTGAAAACATTTCCATGATTCCAGAAGATAGCAATGTGTATTATGCCATTGCATCATACAAACACCCACAATTGACGAGAAAGATCAAAAATGCAAAAAAATACTTTTGGTTTAGGCAATTGTTATTTGATTGGTTACCTCAGCAGAATAGAAAACAATATAAACATCAGTTTAGACTAGAAGCTGGCATATTTTTATATTTCTATTTACTTGTTTGTAAGGCACTTTTACGAACCAATCTTTTATTCAAAATCACTAAACCTTTAAGGTTATTATCATTCTACAATAATACTACGAAATGAAGATCTCAGATAAAACAATACTAATTACAGGAGGAACAGGCTCATTTGGCAATCGCGTTGCTAATTACCTTGAACAACAAAATCCCAAAAATATTATCATTTATAGCCGTGATGAAAAAAAGCAATACGAAATGCAGAAAGCTCATCCCGATTATCGATATATCATTGGGGATGTTCGAGATGATACACGCATTAATCAGGCCATGAAAGGGGTTGATTATGTTTTTCATGCAGCAGCACTTAAACATGTACCTGCCTGCGAAAACTACCCCTTTGAAGCAGTAAAAACGAATATATTAGGCCCTGAAAATGTTTGTAGAGCAGCCATAGCTAATAATGTGGAGGCTGTCGTGGCATTAAGTACTGATAAAGCCGTAAAACCGGTCAATGCGATGGGTATTTCTAAATCCATGATGGAAAAGATTGTTGGTTCTCAAAATCAATACCCCATAGATACTCGATTTGCTTGTGTAAGGTATGGTAATGTTATGGGGTCAAGAGGGTCGGTTATTCCATTATTTAAACGATTGATCCAGGAAGGAAAACCATTGACATTAACTGTGCCTGAAATGACTCGTTTTATGATGACATTGGATGAAAGTGTTGAGCTGGTATTGCATGCATTAACCAATGCTAAAGGTGGAGAAGTATTTGTAAAAAAAGCACCGGCCGCAACTGTTCAGTTTCTGGCTGAAACCATGCTGAAGAAATACGGTGATGGCGATTTATCAAGGATAGAAGTGGTAGGAATACGTCCGGGAGAAAAAATGGATGAAGTTTTGGTTAATGAATATGAAATACGAAGAGCTAAAGAAGAGGAAAAGTTCTTCACAGTTTATCCTGAATACAAACCATTTAACATCAATGAAACATACCCGCTTGGCTACGAATACCACTCTGCCAATACACATCGCATAACGGACTATCAGGAGTTATCAGATTTACTTGACCGAATGGGTGATACCGAATTCTATACCTAAACCAAAGACAATGCGTAAACGACCAATTATTATTTTGGGTCATAAGGGAATGTTGGGGCAAATGGCCGTGAAGTTTTTCTCTGGCAAAGGTTATAATGTTATCACGATCTCTCAAAGGTTTGAACCCGAATCACGTTTGGAATTTTTCAACGAAATAAAAAATTATCCGGACGCGATCATTATCAATGCCATTGGAAAAATAAAACAAAAAACAGAGGATACTTCCCCCCTGCTTTGGTCCAATGCAATTCTACCACTTGAGTTATCCAGATCTTTATTGCCAACACAAACTCTATTACATGCCAGTACCGATTGCCTTTTTAGTGGTGATACAGATCATCCTTATAAGGTAAATGCTCATCAGGATGCAATTGATGATTACGGATGGAGTAAGCAGTTGGGAGAACATACCCTTTTAAACAGACCAAATACCTTAATTGCGAGGGTTTCGATTATAGGCACTGACAATGCAGAAACCCCAAAAGGATTATTAGGATGGTTCTTATCACAACCCAATAACGCTAGCCTAAAGGGTTTTACAAATCATTTATGGAATGGTATTACAACCTTAGAATGGTGTAAGCAGATTGAATTAATAATTGATCAGCTTCACGTAAATACACCTTGTCAGTTAATACAGTTTGGAACAGAAGACTTTTATTCAAAATACGATTTATTAAAACTGTTTCAAGAGGTATTTAATACCAATTTCTCAATTGAACCTTTTGAAACTCCACAAAAGGTTGATCGAAGACTTAAACCACAAATAATCGTTCAAAATTTAAATTATCAATTGTGTGAACTAAAAGCCTTTTCAGAAAATGATTGATTGTACAATACTAATTTTAACGTACAAAGGAAAGCATCACCTGAAAGAACTTTTACCTTCAGTGAAAGATGTAATCGAAAATACTACAGGCTATAATATCGACGTTTTAATAGTTGATAATGGGAAAGATGAGATAACAAAATCATTTGTAGAAGAAAACTATCCTGATTATAGATATGAATTTTCACCAGTAAATGATTACTTATTTTCATTGAATTCATTTGTTCAAAACACCACAAGTCCATTTACCTTCATTTTAAATGATGATATGAGATTGGACAAAAATGTTCTAAATGAATGTTTACCGATAATCTGGGACGATCCCTCAATATTTTCTGTGAATTGCAAACTTTTAAATTGGGATGGTAAAGGAGCTCAGAATAGTGTAAGGATATTAAAATATCAAAACGGTTGGGCGAGTAGTCAATGGCTTGAGGAGGATGAGGAGGATAATGAAGTAAGATATACGCTATATGGCGGAGGTGGCTCTGCTATATTCAGGACTGAGATGTTCAATAAAATTGGAGGCTTTAATCAATTATATAGACCTGCCTACGCTGAAGACTTGGACTTAAGTCACGAAGCGTGGCACAGAGGGTGGAAGTCTGTATTTGTTCCACGGGCAATTATATATCATAGAGATGGAGCAACGATCAAAGAACAATACGCCAATCAGAATGATAAGCTCACACAACGGATTAATACCAATAAAATTCTCTGGATGCTCAAGAATTGTAATGAAAAAAACTTTCTAATTTACTTCTTGATTAAATTTCCATTCAGATTACTTTTTGACTGGCGAATAGACAGGAACCACTATAAAGCCCTATGGTTTTCCTTAAAAAAAATACCATTAGCAATTAAATTACGTAACTGTGATTATGAATTCAATGACAAGATTATCAGAGAAAGATATCTTAATCAACCATATAAACCTCAGTAAATTTGGCTAAACAATATATTATATTCTCAGCTGACTTCCCTCCTAAAGATGGAGGAGTAGCTAATTATGCGCTTGAGGTAGCTAAAGCATTATTTAAAGAAGATAAGCTCAGTAAAATATACACATACTCAAATAGTGAGAATACCAGCTCCCCCTTTGATGTTGAAAAAATATCATTGCCTGAACGAAACCTCGGACATAAACTGGGTGATCAATTTTCAGTCTTCAGAAAAATAAATACCCTACTTCACTACAAAGGTATTGAGCGATATACCAATAGAATCTTCAAACAACACACCAAGGATAATACCGAATTTATTGTAATATCTGCTTATGGCTACCAGCAGCTTTTAACGATCAAATCTCTAATCAAATTAAAAATACCTTACAAGCTGGTATTACATGGCTTAGATATAGTGAGTAATTCTAAACAGCTCCCTGGCCTTTTTCATAAAATCATATTAGGCAGTCAAAAAATAATTTGTAATTCCTTAGCAACCAAGGAATTATTAATTTCGACATACAACACTCTAAATAAGCCTATAGATATCCAATACCCCATTATTGATACGGAATACATTGATAATATTAACCTACTCAATACAAATAAATTAGGTTTTATTTTCGATATTGATCTCTCTGAAAAAACAATTCTATTTTCAGCCACTCGATTAGTAAAACGAAAAGGTATCGACATTGCAATTAAAGCGGTAGTTGAACTTAAAAAGAGTTACCCTGATTTAATTTACTTAGTTGCAGGTAAAGGAGAAGAGGAAGAATCACTAACAAAATTAATTGAATATTACCAGGCACATGACTACATCAAACTTCTTGGTTATATAAGTGAGCAGGAAAAGTTTTCCATATTAAATCATAGTTCTATCTTCTTTTTACCTACACAAAGTTTGGGTAATACCGATTTTGAAGGGTTTGGAATCAGTTTTATTGAAGCTTCGTATATGAACAATGTAGTGATTGGAGGAGTACATGGTGGTGTTACAGAATCAATTATCAATAATAAAACAGGTTTTAATATTGATTTTGATCATTCTGAGGGTTTTAATCAATTAAAAGAAAAAATTAAATTATTGCTTGAGGAGAATACGACCTCATCAGGAATTGCTAAGCAGGGTAGAAATTATACAATGACTCATTTTAACAAAATAAACTGTAACACATTCAGCAATTAATATGCACATAATTGCAATAGAATATGAACCATCAACAAAAAGAGGAGGACAAGAAAGAAGTTACTTTGACATACTTACTGGCCTTCAAAAAAAAGGACATACAGTTACACTGGCATATGTGATTAAAGGTGATTTAGTAGAACAATATAATAAACATGGAATTAAGGTTATTCAAATTCCAACCATTAATATTTATAATAAGCTTTGCTTAAAAGAATGGATTAGTTTTTTTAAATCAATCTTTCGAATTAAGAAAGTTAAGGGATCTACTATTTACATTAATCAAATAATGGACTTACCCTTAGCGGCAGTGGTTAAAAAATTAAAAGGTGTTAAAAAACTGGTATGCCATTTACGCCTCCCTCCTCTTTCAGGTGATCTTTCAAAAGAAAAAAATCAGATAAGTCTGTTACTCCCAGGTGTTGATCAATTCATTGTAGCCAATCAGAATATGTTTGAAGCCCATACTCAAATGGGTATTCCTAAAGGAAAAACGACTATAATTCCTAACGGTTTTGATTTTTCAATGACATACTCACAAAAAATAATTAACACAGACAAACTTAAGCTCGCATACATTGGAAGAATTGATCAAACCAAAGGTATTCTGGAATTAATAAATGCACTTCCTGCTATTATCAATAAAAAACCAAATACCCTGTTAACAATTGCGGGTAGTCCAATGAACGTTGATCATCAATCGTATTATGACCAATGTAAAGAGTTGGCCAAAAAGTTAGGCATTTCTGAATCGGTAAAATTTGTGGGATACCAGGCATGTCCGATTGATTTCCTTAGAATGCATGATATTACCATCTTTCCAAGCTTATGGAATGAACCCTTTGGAAGAGTGCTCGTGGAGAGTGTAATTGCAGGTACGCCAGTACTTGCTCATAATATTGGCTCTACACTAGAAATTCTTAACCATAAAAAGGAGTATATTTTTGATAACTTTTCTGAAATACCAACTAAGATTGACAAGCTTATAAAAAATGAATTTGATTTAACGGAACTATATTCCTATCAAAAATCAAAATATTCAATTTCAACAATTTTGAATAAGATTGAAGCAACGCTTTCTAATTAATTTATGAAAAAACATATTCTTTTTATTACTACAGCCAACTTACCTACTAATCCGCGTTTGTTAAAAGAGGTAGATATTGCTTGTAAGCAATATAAAGTTACCGTTATAATATGGAAGTTAGGAAACTGGAGTGATAACCTTAATCAGCAAATGATTGAAGAACGACTTAATATCAATTTTCACTTGCTGGATGCCACCAAAGGACATAAGTTCAATTGGTTGATATTTGCAATAATTGAAAAATTGGCAAGGATATTATATCCATTTCTTAAAAAATCTTTGCTTGCTAATGCAGTTGCGCAAACCAGGAGATCTTTACAGCTTTACAGACTAATTAAAAGACAAAATTTAAAGCCCAATCTAGTGATTGCACATAATTTGGGGGCACTTTATCCGGCATACCAATTATCTTTGAAAAACAATATTCCTTTTACCTTTGATATTGAGGACTACCACCCGGGAGAGTTAATTGAATTCGATACAATTAATGAAAAAGAACGTAGAGAGCTTTTAATGAAAAAAATGCTTCCCAAAGCAAAAGTCTTAACGAGCGCAAGTCCTTTAATTGGTGAACATTCACTAAAGCTTCTTGGGGGGCATCCCAATCATACAGTTATTTTAAATGGTTTTTCGAACAAAGAATTTAGTTCGCCCAAACAACCATTTGGCATTAGCGATAAAAAACTTAAATTAGTTTGGTTCTCTCAAACCATTTCATTTGGTCGTGGTCTGGAGCAACTATTTGGAGCTTTGATGTATCTCGCTAAAGATTCATCAATTAGTGATAATACATTGCAGTTGACTTTAATAGGCGAATTAGACAAGCAATTTGAGCAACAACATATTCAACCATTAATATCAAATACTGGTTGTAAAGTTATTGTTGAAATATTACCACCACTTTCCCAGAAAAACTTGCATAAGGAACTCGCAAATCACGACATTGGTTTAGCTTTAGAGTATAATTCAACCGACATAAATCGACAGATTTGCCTGACAAATAAAATATTTGCCTATGCTCAGGCTGGTTTATATATATTGGCCACCGACACACCAGCCCAAAAAATGTATATAGAGAAGTATTCTGGATTTGGCCTTTTATGTGAACAGTCAGATATGGCCTTATCTGAATCAATTAAATATTTAATTTCAAACGCTGAACATATCAAGTGTAAAAGCGAAGAACGTTTTCTTAATGCAAGAGAACGCTTGTCTTGGGAAGTTGAAGAACAAAAGTTAAATGCTATTTGGAATAATATTGTAGATAAAAATAGATGATGAAAAAAATCTTAATCATATACCCACACTGGATGCCATCCAATCTGGTTGGTGCGCAACGTTCCAGGTTATTAGCGAATAGTTTACCAGAACTCGGTTGGGAAACACACATCTTATCAGTACATCCCGATTTTTATGAAGAACCATCCGTACCTGAACTGACAAAACTGGTTAAAACATCGGTTAAGGTGCATTTTGTAGATGCTCAGCCAATAAATAGTAAAAAACGGATAGTTGGCGACTTAGCATTAAGAGCATATACACAACTTAAAAAGAAAGCGATTGAAATAATCAAAGAAGAAAAAATAGATTTCTTTTGGCTTCCTATCCCCTCCTATTACAATGCCCTTTTGGGTCGACCAATACACAAGGCCACCGGTGTGCCATTTGGTATAGACTATATTGACCCTTGGGTGAATGGCTTTCCCGGTCAAAATAAACTATTTTCAAAAGCATGGATAGCTAACCAATTGGCAAAAGTTATGGAACCCTGGGCTGTTAAAAAAGCATCTCTGATAACAGGTGTTGCCTACGAGTACTATGCACCTGTATTAAAACGTAACTTTCCTAAAGGGAATATTGAAGATTGTGCCATGCAATATGGTTTTGATCCCTTTGATTATTCAGTGGAAATAGAACCCAAAGAAAAATTGTGGGACAAGAACTCTAAGGCACTTATATATGCAGGTGCCTTTCTGCCGAAATCCCATCTATTTATTCAACTACTGTTTAAAGGAATAGCTGAATTAAAAAAGGAAAATAATTTACCTGACAATTTACATCTGTATTTTGTAGGCACCGGGCCTTATAAAGATAAATGTATTCTCGATTATGCTAAAGAATTTGGGATAAGTGAACTAGTAACCGAAAAAAGAGAACGGATATCTTATTTGGAGATTTTGAACTTATTAAAAAGGGCTTTTGGAGTCATGGTAATTGGTAGCACTGAAAAGCATTACACAGCTTCTAAAGTTTTTCAAAGCCTACTTTCAAAAACACCTGTATTTACCATTTTCCACAACGAAAGTGATGCTGCCAAAATCCTTAAACAAATAAAAGCCAATAAGTACCTAACGACATACGCTCCGGAAACCTCTGAAAATGATCTTTATCGTTCCATAAAGGAAAACTTTCGAAACTTTACAGCTGATGATAAAGAATGGAAGCCTGACCTGGAGGCTTTAAGTCCGTATTCGGCAAAAGCTTCAGCTGAAACACTAATCAATGGTATTAATAAAGTAATTGCTCAATAGGATGAAAATACCCCAATTAGCAATTGTCCTAACACACCCCATTCAGTATTATGCACCTATATTTGCTCTGTTAACAAAAAGAGGAGCGTGTAACATCAAGGTGTTTTACACCTACAGCCAGCGTCAGTATGATTTTGTCGACAAAGATTTTGGAACGAATATACAATGGGATATTCCGCTTCTGGATGGTTATGACTATCAATTTATTGAAAACACTGCTGCAAAACCGGGTTTAGATCACTTTGGCGGCATTAAATGTCCTGAACTAAATACTCAAATTGAGAATTGGGGTGCAACACACCTACTTATTTTCGGATGGAATTATCAGGTGCATTTAAAGACAATGCGTTACTTTAAAGGAAAAATCCCTGTTTTGTTTAGAGGTGACAGCACGCTCTTAGATTATGACATTAGAAATATTAATGATATCCTTAAAAGGAATAAGTCTTTAAACTTAATAAATGCCATTAAATCCTTAGCAAAATATAAGATCAGGAAAGCTTTTCTAACATGGGTATATAAAAACATTGATACAGCCTTATATGTAGGTCAAAATAATAAAGCATATTACTTAGCTCATGGACTAAAAGAAAAGCAACTTATTTTTGCACCTCATGCCATTGATAATGAGCGTTTCAGTGATGATAATCTGAAGCAATACGAACAGAAGGCTAAAAGGTGGAGGGAAAAACTAAATATTAATAAAACGGATCGGGCAATCATATTTGTAGGGAAATTCGAGAGCAAGAAGAATCCTTTAATCTTGTTGGAAGCATTCAATGAACTTAAAAAGATTAATAAAAACCTTCATTTGATACTTATTGGTTCCGGTTACCTGGAAAAAGAACTAAAAGCAAGGGTTAATTATAACAACAATATTCATTTTCTTCCCTTTCAGAATCAGTCAATAATGCCGGTTGTTTATCGCTTAGGAGATATACTGTGTTTACCTTCGCAGGGACCTGGCGAAACATGGGGTCTAGTAGTTAACGAAGCGATGGCTTGTAATAGGATTGTAGTGGCAAGTGATAAAGTTGGCTCGGCAGCCGATTTGTTAAAAAACAAAAAATATATATTTAAAGCTAATAATCTTGGTTCCTTGACCAATGCCTTGAAAAAAGCAATAAACAGCTCCGCTTCAGAACTTAATAATATACAGCCCAAAGAAATAATTAAAGATTGGAACTTTAAAGTGATCTGTGAAACCCTTGAAAGTATAGTTATTACGAAATGGTAAAACAATATCAGAATACGATCTTTATTCTAATTGCAGTAGTTATAATTTGTTCTACTCTTGTTGATATACCTTTAGTAGGACTTTTGAGTTTAGGCTCCTTTAGCTTTTCCTTGTTTCTTTTTATTGACCGTTTAGGTAAAACCATTCCTTTACTTGAATTGGCATTTTTAACCGCCAACCTTCAGTTATTAGCTTCTTCTTTTTTGGCCTTTTATATTCAGGAGCCCGATAAAATCTTTTCCCCAAAACTTGATGCTGAAAGTTATTTCAATTATGCACTACCAGGAATTCTCTTATTTGGACTCGGATTGTTTACATTCAAGAGTAATATTAATTCTAAGGAAATTAAAAATAAGCTGCTTCAGTTTGACCTGTTTTCATTTGCTAAACAGCTTGTCGGTATTGGCTATTTAGCTATTATTATACAACCTTTTGTTCCCGGAGCTTTAGCTTACTTTTTTACCCTATTGGTTTTTTTATCTTATATAGGCGGTATCATTGTCATATTTTCTCAAGCAGAGCATAATAGAAAAGTACTTTGGTTAGTAATTGCCTTCTTACCAGTGCTTAGGGATGCTTTCTTTTCTGGTGTTTTCTTCCTGGCATTGGTATGGGTTGCCTTTGCTTTTCTGTATTATATGAACAATAAACCGAACCTTAGTTTTAATAAGAAATTAGCTTGGGTAGCAATAGGTATTTATTTAATCGTTACTCTTGATGGTGCCAAAAAAGATTATCGTGAAGTGGTTTGGAAGGATACGTATCAACAAATAGGCTTTTTTGAAAGAGCGGGATTATTGGCTCAATTAAGTTTCGAACGGCTAACGTTTCAAAATTTAATGGATGATCAAAACTTATCGGCCAGAATCACCCGGGCTAACCAGGGAGCTTTAGTAACCTGGGTAATGGATTGGGTGCCTGAAAATGAAGATTATGCTAATGGAGAAACAATTAAGTCAGCAATTATATCTGCCATTTTCCCTCGGATTCTACTACCTAACAAAGCTAAAGCTGGAGGTAAAGAAAATTTTGAACGATTTACCGGTCACAAGTTGAAAGGGACCAGTATGAACTTAAGCTTATTAGGTGAAGGCTGGGCCAACTATGGCTACTGGGGAGGATTGGTATTTATGTATTGTGTAGGATTTTTTTACTCATATTGCCTTAAACGTTTCAGCAAATTTATTAATCGGTATCCACCCTACTTCTTCTTTATTCCATTTTTATTTATTTATATTATCAAAGCCGAGGATGATTTACTAACACCTCTTAATCACTTTTTTAAGGCCTTAATTGTTTTTATTGCTTTGCATCAGGTTTATTTTAAGAAGTATTTTTCAAAAAATAGACTATTTTGACACTCATTAAACTTAAATGATATTAAACTTTCTTAAGCGAACAACATCCTCAGGAAAAGTCCTTTTGGAGCTTGATGGGCTAAGAGCCTTAGCTATTTTTATGGTGATTTACTTTCACTTGTGGGGGTTTCTAAACCATCACCTGCAAGATAAATTTGAAAACGTTTCTAATATTCTTGATAGCATACTTCATAATGGCGATAATGGTGTTCCTGTTTTCTTTGCTATTAGTGCGTTTATCTTAGGTCTGCCATTTGCTAAGTTTTACATTTTTAGTGAGAGAAGGGTCAACCTTAAAAAATATTTTATAAGACGTTTTACACGGCTTCAACCAACCTATTTTATCGTATTAATGGTTTTTGGATTGTACTATACTGTCACTTCCAAGTATGACTTAAGTACCATTATCAGCAGCTTTATAAGTGGGAATTTTTATATTCATAATATCCTGTTTAAAACTGGGAATTACTTAAACTATGTAAGCTGGTCACTGGAAGTTGAATTTCAATTTTACCTGGTGTTACCGTTATTGGCATTAGTTTTTAAGCTTCCTAAGCCTTTAAGACGAATCCTTTTATTAATTGCCATAATTAGTGGTAGTTATCTTCAGTACAATTACAAATTACTGTCGTTTATAAGTCTGTTAAACTACTATCACTATTTTTTAGCAGGCCTGTTGTGTGTTGATTTATATTTAGATGAGAAAATACAACTAAATATAAATAAAGGCATTGAAGTAATTATTGGAGTTTTGTGTTTGTATGTTATAATCGCAGTACAGCCGCACCATTCGATTGGCTGTTATCTTATACCAATAGCTACTTCAGCAATATTAACTCTAGCTCTGAAATCATCATGCTGGAAAAGCTTTTTTAGTCTACCCTTATTAGCCATGACTGGAACAATGTCATATTCTATGTATTTAATCCACTTTCAAATCATTGCCATTGGAGGCTTAGTTTTATTGTGGATTTTTAATGCGACTAATTCTATTTCATTATTATTACTTGCGGCTATCGTTCTAGTGGTAGTTATTTGGATTTGTAGTGCGATAGTCTTTAAATTTATTGAGAAACCATTTATGAATCCCACTTGGTATAAATTAAAAAAATAATGAAAGTTACCTATTTTCAACGCAAACCCTATGACTTTCATTTTAGTATTGAAAAACTCTTTGATACCATTAGAGAGCATTTATCTGATCAAATAAAATACTCAATATACACCCTTCCATTTTATAGTATAGGTCTGTTTCAAAGGTTTTTTAGTAGTGTTGCTGCATCACGCCAACAGGGTAACATAAACCATATAACCGGTGATATTTATTTTATTACACCTGTTCTTAAAAAGGGTATTACGATTAATACTTACCACGATTTTACCTTTTTAAAAGATAGCAAAGGCATAAAACGCTTTATTTTATGGTACTTTTGGGTACATCTTCCCGTCAAATACTCAAAATATGTAACGGTTATTTCTGAAACTACGAAACGTGAATTACTGGCCACTACTAAATGCTCAAAAGATAAGGTCATCGTTATTCCTAATATCATACCACAACACCTTCAACAACATGAGCATATTTTCAATAGTAATCAACCAAATATATTACATATTGGCACAACCCCTAATAAGAATATAGAGCGCCTGATAGAAGCCATTAAGCATATCAAATGCCGCCTGACCATAATTGGTAAATTAACTAAAGAGATAACGACCTCATTGGAGCAAAATAAAATTGAATACACCAACAAATATCAAATCTCTGATGAAGCATTAGAACAGGAATATATAAACTGTGATTTACTTAGTTTCTGCTCCTTAAATGAAGGTTTTGGCATGCCAATACTGGAGGCACAGGCCATTGGGCGTCCGGTTGTTACCTCTAACCTTTCCTCGATGCCTGAAGTAGCTGGTGAAGGAGCTTGCTTAATTGATCCTTATAGCGTCGACTCAATCAAAGCAGGCATTACAAAGGTTATTAAGAATAAAGTTTATCGGCAGCAATTAATCAATCATGGTTTAGAAAATGTAAATCGTTTCAATCCCCAAACAGTGACAGGCATGTACGAGGCACTTTATCAGAAAATCATTGATGAACAACACAAATAGCGATGAACCATAAAATACTGATTATATATCCCTACTTCTCCCCTGCCGAAAAAGCTGGCGGCATTGTGAGTTCACTTTGTAATCTGGTCAATAACCTCGATAATTACCAATTCTATATTTACACCTCGTGTTATGATTTAGACGGCACTCAATTGGATGTAAAAGTCAATCAATGGATTAACGCCAATGATAACATTCAGGTCTACTATTCGAGTGCTGATGATGCAAATGCAATAAAGGCTGTTTTAGATGAGATAAAACCTGATAAGATCTATATTAATGGTATTTATGGTAACAAGTTTTTTTTTAAGCCCATAATGGCATTAAAAGGAATTAAAAGCAAAGTGATTATAGCGCCCAGGGGTATGCTACATGCAGGCGCTTTAAAAGTGAAAGCACTTAAAAAGAAAGTTTACCTGAGTGCTATTAAGATTAGTGGCTTATTAAAGGGGCTACACTGGCATGCGACCGATGAGCAGGAAGTTAAGGATATACAAATGCACTTTAAAGGTGCTGATGTTACCCTGGCGCAGGATACACCACCTTTACAGCCAAATTTTGCTAACCTTACGCATACCAAGCAACAAGGTCAGTTGAAACTGGTATTTCTCTCTTTAATCACTGAGAAAAAGAATTTACTATTCCTTTTGGAGGTAATGGATAAACATCCACAATTAAATGTTTCTCTGGATGTTATTGGTCCCATAAAAGACCATGCCTATTGGGAAAAGTGTTTGCCATTGATTGAAAAAAACAAAGACCGTATCAAATATGTTGGACAGGTAGCACCAAAAGAAGTTGTCGAGACGCTACTCCCCTATGACTTCTTCATCTTACCTACTCTAGGTGAAAACTTTGGGCATGTTATTTTTGAAGCCTTAACAGCAGGTAAGCCTGTTATTATATCGCATTTTACCCCCTGGAGTAATCTGGAAGCCAAACAAGCTGGTTTTAACTTAGACCTGGATGAGGCTGAATGGCATAATCAACTAACGAAGTTGGTTGACTTGGATAATGAAGGGTATCAGCAAATGGCCCAAGGTGCACAATCCTATCTAAAAGATTATTTAAAATCATATACCCCAAAAGTTGATTATGAGCCTTTGTTTGGTTAAAACATCAAGAATGTTGATTAGAGAAGGTCTTGTACATAGTGCAAGGCCTTTTTTTATGTCTTCATGGTCATGTTATTATATATGGCGCTTTCAGCGCACTATTTACAGCTTCCTGTAGAGTTAGCCTGAGGGTTATCTTTGCGTTCTTTTTTTACTCTACGGTAAAATGCTATTCCAAAGGAATTAATTTGAGTAATTTACATAATCAGTGCTTAAATCTTATTGCAAATAAATCAAATACTCTACTTGGGGAGCTGCCGCAGGCTCTGGGGGTATATATCGCACGTTCCGGTGCAAAATACAACCTACAACTATTAGCTTCGTATTGCACCGATTTATTTACATTTTTTGGTCATAGGGCGCCGCTGCGCTTTGCCCTATGCTATTATATATAGCGCTTTCAGCGAATTATTTATAGCTTACCGAAGAGTCTGGCCACGGATTAACTTTGCGTACTCCTTTAACTCTGCGGTAAATTACACTAAAAATTAATTCGTGTCATTTGTGGATGGAGAGTATGACAACATTATGCTCCCCCATCGCCTTTCAGGCACTTCCCCCAGTGGAAGATTGATTTACAGCTTCCTTAAAAATTATCAGGATTAGTGATAATTCGTGTCATTCGTGGATAAAACTACATCATGTAAATCAATGCTCCCCCTGGGGAGCTGCCGTAGGCTGTGGGGGTAATTATCACACATTCCGGTGCAAATGACATCCTGCACCTATTAATTTCTTGTTGCACCGGTTTGATTCGCATCTACTGAACATAGGGCGCCGCGCCGCTTGCCCTATGCTATTATATATAGCGCCTTCAGCGCACTATTTACAGCTTGAAGATGAACACCCCCATCCCTTACTGGACTTCCCCCAGGGGAAGATTGATTGGCAGCTCCAATAAAAACTCTGTGCTCTTCTTTTACTCTGCGTTTAAATCCAATTCACCTGTTAATTCGCACTAATTAGCGCAATTCGCGGATAAACTTTTACAAGCTGTCCATCAGCCTCCCCATTTGGGGAGGTGCCGAAGGCGGATGGGTGTTTACCACACATTCCGGTACAAAATACAACCTGCAACTATTAGCTTTTTGTTGCACCGCTTTTATTTGCACAATATAGTCATAGGGCGTCGCTTCTCTTTGCCCTATGCTTATATAAATAGCACTTTCAGCGCATTATTTACAGCTTCACTTAGAACCAAACCACGGATTACCTTTGCGCTCTCCTTTAACTCTGCGGTAAATTACACTAAAAATTTATTCGTGGTAATTAGTGCCATTTGTGGATGGAGAGTATGACAACATTATGCTCCCCCATCGGCTTTCAGCCACTTCCCCCAGTGGAAGATTGATTTACAGCTTCCTTAAAAATTATCAGGATTAGTGATAATTCGTGTCATTCGTGGATAAAACTACATCATGTAAATCAATGCTCCCCAGGGGGAGCTGCCGTAGGCTGTGGGGGTATTTATCACACATTCCGGTGCAAATGACATCCTGCACCTATTAATTTCTTGTTGCACCGGTTTGATTCGCATCTACTGAACATAGGGCGCCGCGCCGCTTGCCCTATGCTATTATATATAGCGCCTTCAGCGCACTATTTACAGCTTCACCTAGAACCAAGCCACGGATCAACTTTGCGTTCTGTTTTAACTCTGCGGTAAAATAATATTCTGAAGGAATTAATCTATATTAATCTGCGATTTAAATTATTATATGCTATAAATCCTTACTCCCTTTTGATATGTTCAATTAAGCCTGCCCTGAAAATACAACACTTCTCACTCACAGACAGCGTCCTCTCACTGTTTGATAGCATACTTCTCAACATTTGACCCATTCTTCTCAGGTTTTAGGGCATCCTTCTCAATGTTTTTGTCTGTTTATCTCATAACTTTAGTCACCCTTCTCAATTTATCACTCGGTCTTCTCAAGGTTTCACCTGTTCTTCTCAATAATTCTGCCGCCCTCTCATAAAATGCACTGTCCTCTCAAGGGTTTCAGCGCTTTTTAACGAAAAACCCACCTCGAAAGATGGGTTTTATGAAAGAAATTTATAAGTTCATTTAAATACCGCTTGCTGCATCAGCATTGGCTCTGTGCCGCTTGTTCTTCAGGCGATGGTATTTGCTTGAATAGCCAATCAGGCGATCTTCATCACGCCAAAAAACAAACTTACCACTACGCCTGATATCATCCGTATACCTTTTAAGTAAGGTGTAAATCTTATTTCTATTCATCAAGCTTTCAGTTGCCTCAAACTTCTCACTGTTGGCTGTAGCCCTTATATCACCTAATTCTGATGAGTACTGGCTAGCTTTATTCAACAACTCCACTTTTAATAAAGGATGAGGGTGATTTTTACCAATTACTGCCAAATCATTTAAACCCTGAATTAAATCGGCATCACTATTTCCTGAAGCTATTTCTCTTACTTTATTAAGCAATGATTGATCTTCATCGTACACAAAGAAGCATATATGCACTAACTCTTCCAATACATCATAAGCAAGGGGCTCTGTCTCACGCCACTTCAGTTCAGCTTCTTTTCTTGAGTCATCATCATCATTCCAAATTGATTCAGCATGGCGCAAGGCACCGGCTGCTAGGTTTAAGTTTGTGAAGTGTGTTTCAGGGACACCGACTTCAATCAATGCTTCCTGATCTTTTGAGCACCAACTGGATAAATCTTCCGCTTCATAAACTGCTTGTTTAATAGGCATGTTTGGTTTTAAAATCTCATCGTTTCTAATTTCCGATGCAAGAGGTAATATTACCTCATACTCCTTCTCATTTGACATTTTATTCTAATTTTGTAATGAATACTACAGAATCCTGTCAGCTTCCCCTCAGACTTCCAGGTACGAAAGGAAAGCCGACGGGATTCTTATTAACTGTGTAAATAAATTTAGTAATGTTTACTTATTATAAATAATGACATTCATCATACAGGTGATAAACATTCAATTATACTTGATAAACATTGGCTATTCTTTGACCAAAGTATTCATGGGTGTGTTTTTGACAGGAAGTTATAGCAAATGAATTTTGGAGTGGCCTAATTTTTTAATGTTACGCTTGAAACGGAATAGTCAGGTCACATCGCCTACATAACTATCTCCCCCTTATGAAAAATGGAGAATTGAATCTCAGCTCGGTAATAGAATTCCAAGTATAATAATTCTCGTCAATTAGCGCCATTCGTGGATACATCATACACCATGTAAGTCAAATGCTCCCCCTGGACTGATGCCGTAGGCTGTGCGGGGTATTTATCGCACATTCCGCTGCAAATGACATCCTGCAACCATTAGCTTCATGTTGCACCGGTTTTATTTGCACGACTTAGTCATAGGGCTACGCTTTACCCTATGCTATCATATTTAGCGCCTTCAGCGCATTATTTGCAGCATGGTTGAAAAGCCCCCATCGCCTTTCAGGCACTTCCCCTGGTGGAAGATTGATTGGCAGCTCCAATAAAAACTCTGTGCCCTTCTTTAACTCTGCGGTAAAATAATATTCTGAAGATAT
>NZ_JAENRR010000206.1 GCF_016612505.1 Carboxylicivirga marina | reverse complement strand
GATGGCAGCGAACAAGGCGACTTGGTCAATGGCTATTGGACCAATCAGGTAATTGCAAGCGAAGTTGGCAGTAATGAAATCACGCCTTTACATTTCTCACTATACTCACAGAATGCCCCTGATTTTACAAGTGAAAACGATCAAATAGAAAGTGCCATTAATCAAGTTGGTGATGCGATAAGCAACAAAGGAATATGGGTTATAGATC
>NZ_JAENRR010000205.1 GCF_016612505.1 Carboxylicivirga marina | reverse complement strand
CATCAAGATTTTAAAAAAAAAGTTAGAAATGGATCAACAACGAAGCAAGAAGTTGAATCGTTATCCAGGGAATTCAAAGTGAGTATTAATCGTACTATAAAAACATTAGGTGTTGCCAAATCAAGCATTTATTATAAGCCTGTAGTATACCCAAAGCGGACGAGCCCGAAACGTAAAATCATAGACGAGCAGACGAAAGGATATATTAAAATAA
>NZ_JAENRR010000204.1 GCF_016612505.1 Carboxylicivirga marina | reverse complement strand
CAATCCCCATAATACTGGTCCTATCAATAGGATTGCAAAAAATACTTGAACTATATTCATTTCTAAGATTTATTTTTAAATTGCAGGCAACGGTCTCGCTACATGGCGCTGAAAGGGGGGAATGCTCCTTAGCTTCTTTCCAGAATATACTGAGCCAAAGCGCTGTATTTTGTATTAACTTTTAATTCTAAGGCTAAATCAGCCTTTGGCGTTGTTTGCCGATGCA
>NZ_JAENRR010000203.1 GCF_016612505.1 Carboxylicivirga marina | reverse complement strand
GCTTGAGTTCGATTTGCAAAAAGTTATTTTTACCCAGATTTGCTCACGCTTTTTAAAGCCGGTATCAAAGTTAGCTTTGTATGATAACTGGTTACAGCGGATGTATCCGCAAATGATTGACCATGATATTGCCGTGCAACACATTTACCGGAGTATGGATTTATTGTGCAAACACAAAGAGGATATTGAAAGCTTCTTATTTCGTTACGGCAAAGACCTATTCAATATTAACGTTG
>NZ_JAENRR010000202.1 GCF_016612505.1 Carboxylicivirga marina | reverse complement strand
TGTTTTCGCCCCAAAACGGGTCAAAAAGGGCCAATGCATTAGCCTACGAAGAGAGGACCCATCTTAGAACGGTGCCAGAGGTCTCGAAAATTCACACCTAACTACTGGGTGGCCTCATTCTGAGCGGCATTAAAGTTCTCTGCCCATAAAGGCCGAAAAAAATATGCCCGGGAGTCAGTTTTTGTTTTCGCCCCAAAACGGGTCAAAAAGGGCCAATGCATTAGCCTACGAAGAGAGGACCC
>NZ_JAENRR010000201.1 GCF_016612505.1 Carboxylicivirga marina | reverse complement strand
CATTGTTTGCGTGTTTGACTGCATTTTCGTGTGTTGCCCAGGAGCAACTCGATGGCTTCACTTACGGCGATGAAAAAGCACCTACGGGCAAAGAGTGGGAATCACCGGCTCATCTGGCCCATAACAAAGAGCAACCGCGTGCCACATTTTACTCTTTTAAAAGTGTAGAAAATGCTCGCAAGGTTTTGCCTGAAAATTCAGAGTATTGGCAATCACTGGATGGTGATTGGAAGTTTAACTGGGC
>NZ_JAENRR010000200.1 GCF_016612505.1 Carboxylicivirga marina | reverse complement strand
TACTGCATGCTGCTACGCCTATTTTTGGTTTAACTTCGGTATCGCTATAATTTATGTGTCGGGCCTACAGCCCTAATAATTGTGTGCTATTTTATATCACAGCCCTTATTTCACTGCGTTCAAGTGGCCTGCGCTGTTACGTTAATGCCTTTCAGGCAATATGTGCAAGCCATTTCAGGTAATAATTTACCGCTGAGCTCACAGAGAACACAGCGGTAATTAATCATTATAACTAAACAACATGAACAC
>NZ_JAENRR010000001.1 GCF_016612505.1 Carboxylicivirga marina | reverse complement strand
TTGATTGACACTGCCTCAAATTGATTGATCAATCTAATGAGTTGTTTTTTTTATATCGGTAATGCGGAGACCTTTACACCCCAAAAGCTCTATGTCATTAAAAAAAGAATTGTTCATACGGCTTGTTGATCAAGCCGCTTCAACAAGTAAAGTTTTCAGGTAATAAATTTTATATATAGCTAGTGAAGGCTTTTTCTTTCCTGTGGCTTGATTATTGTCATGATATGTAGTGTTTTACGATATGGATTGTGTGCTAGAATGGAATACTTGCATGTCGGTCCAATTTCAGCTTTCAAAAAAAATCTCCTTACTTAATCAATTAAGTAAGGAGATGGTTATTTGTTTTTATTATGCCTACTTCTTAGGATTTGTATGTGCTATTTTAGCTAAGTATTCCTCGTAATTAAAGCCTTTATAGTGTGGGCTTTCTTCGTTGTGGCATTTCTTGCAGACATCTTCAGTAGGGAGGATTAATCCTTTTGCCATCGAAGCTTCTCTGCTCTTCATAACTGTTGGGCTTTTATAGGCGCTACCTGGTCCATGGCATGATTCACATGAAACACCTTCTTCAACTTTAATGCCTGCATGTAAGCTAGCATCCACACTCATCGCTGTTGAGTGGCACTTCGCACATTTCGGGTCTTTCTGTTCTTCAGCACTTAGTAATTGCCATGCTTTCGAGTGGTTGGCTTCGGTCCATTTGGTGTACTGCTGACCTGTTGCTGGTTTGTTGTGACACATCTTACATTTAGCTGCACCAATGTATTTGTTTTGTGCATTTAATAAATTAGCGCCCAGTACAAGGCAGATTAGTAGTAATAGTCGTTGAATATTCATCCTATACTGTTTAGATTAAATTAGTTTCTTAATATTTTTTGCGTGTCTAAAATAGGTAACAAATACGGAAGAGTTATTAAAAAAGTTTGCGTTAGTTTGTAATTTACATTGTTTATAAATAACTCACGTGTGTTATGGTTGTACTAAAATATATTGTTGCTGTAATGTTTTTAGTCGGCTCTTGCCAGTTGTTTCTGGGGCAGGAGCAGGTTGAGATAATTGATGAGAGCTCGGGATTTATTGAGTATGTAGAGGTGATACCTGAGTGTCAGGTAACGAAAGAGTTCAAGTTTAGTTTTAAATCACTCTTGCACTTACTTACAGGAAAAGAGCCACAAAGATTATATAGGCCTGTTTCTGTTTTTCTTGACAAAAATCAGCAGTTAAAAGTCTTAGATCAAAGTTATCAAGGGATAATCAGATATGCAGAGGGAGAGTTTAAGCCCTGGAAGGTCAAATCTAAAATAGCATTGACATCATTGGTTGATATGTGCCAGTATCCTGATGAGGCTGTTCTAATGACTGATTCATACCATAATCAAGTGTTTCTATATAATGAAAAAGATCGCCTGCTTAAGGTTTTTTCTGATACCATATTAAATAAGCCAACTGGTATTGTTTGTGATGTTGACAGGGAGTTGGTATATGTTTCAGAAACGGGAGCGCACCGAATTGCAGTCTTCGATTTTGAAGGGAATTTGATAAAAAGAATTGGGTGTAGAGGATTGGGTGATTTACAATTTAATTACCCGACCTTTCTGGATGTAGATAAGGATGGAGTTTTGTATGTAGTCGATTCTATGAATTTTCGCATTCAGCAAATTTCGCCCGGGGGAGTCTTTATCAGCTCTTTTGGCGAAAATGGGGATGCCACAGGTAGTTTTGCCAGACCCAAGGGAATAGCTCTGGATTCTTATGGGCATATATATGTGGCAGATGCTCTGTTTAATGCTGTTCAGGTATTTGATAAGAATGGAGACTTGTTATATTATTTCGGGAATAAAGGAACCGACATTGGAGAGTTTATGATGCCTATGGGAGTTTATATAACAGATATGAATCGAATTTACGTAACAGATTATTTAAACGCCCGAATACAGGTTTATCAACTTAATAATGAATTAATAAAGAGTTTAGTCTTTAATTAGAATAAATCTAAATGTTAATGAAAGTGAATCTTTGTTGTTTTATTTCAAGTATAAAAATATGGTAAAGTGTACATTTATCGGGGTAAATGAATGGATTTAATTGATGAATAGACTGATTTTGTTGATGGGGCTTGTTTTGGTGTCTTATTGTGTTAGTGCTCAAATAACTAACACAAGGCATAATTTATCAGTAAATGGTAAAGGCTTAAAGGCGGGATCAAGTCAATCGATGTGTGAATTTTGTCATACGCCACATTCCTCAAGGCGACAAGCACCCAAATGGGGAAATGTTGGAAAGCGTTATTTAATGTATGACCAGTCAGTCAGCTCTACCTCGGATATCAAGGTGGATCCATCTCGCCAGCCTGATGGGGCATCGCTGTTGTGTCTAACCTGTCACGATGGTACAGTAGCGCCAAGTAGTGGTGCATCGAAAGGAGCAAACACGGGACTTGCTGTACCAGTATATGGAAGGGCTAATTTAGGAACAGATCTGACAGATGATCATCCGATATCATTTGTTTATGATGCTGCATTTGCTGCTATCGATGGTCAATTAAAAACAAGTCCTGAACATCCTGTGGTGTTAGATGGCGAAGACAAAGTGCAATGTACCTCATGTCACGACCCACATAACGATGAATACTCTAATTTCCTAGTGGCAACGAATCAGTTCTCAGAGTTGTGTTTGAAATGTCACGATCGTGATTATTGGACAACATCAAGTCATGCCACTTCTAATGCCAACTGGAATGGATCGGGTGAAAATCCATGGACACATGTGGAAACACCATTCGCCAGTGTGGCAGAAAATGCTTGTGCCAATTGTCATCAGACTCATTCAGCCAAAGGAAAAGCTCAGCTACAAAAAAGCATACTCGAGGAAAAAAATTGTCTGGATTGTCACAATGGAAATGTAGCTCCGGCAGAAAAAAATATAGAGCTGCAAATGCAGAAACAATACAGGCACAATGTGTATGCTTATAATGGTGTGCATGATCCCAGAGAGGAGACCTTGTTGAGCCTGTCTAAAAAGCACGTGGAGTGTCAGGACTGTCATAATCCGCATGCTGTAAATAATCAACCTGCTCAAGCGCCCGAGGTGAATGGTCAAATTTCTGGTGTGCAAGGGATTGATCAGGCAGGAAATGTGGTGAGTAGTATTGCTTATGAATATGAGTTGTGTTTCCGATGTCACTCTGAAAATCCAATGGCAGGAGCAGTAACCAGCCGACAGGTAGAGCAGACCAATACCAGGATGGAGTTCTCTCCTTCGGCAGTGTCCTTTCATCCGGTGGCTGAAAAGGGTAAAAATACTTATGTACCTGGCCTGTTAAATAATCTGACAGAATCAGATATGATTTATTGTACTGATTGTCATGCCAGTGATGGTGACGACTCTCCGGCAGGACCACATGGTTCCATCTATCCGCAGATTTTAAAGTATCAATATTTAAAAGGAGATGAAGTGATAGAGTCATCAAAGGCTTATGAATTGTGCTATTCATGTCATTCAAGAAACATGTTTGTGACGGAGGCGGGTGATGGTGTGCAGCAAAAAGTGCACTATAACCATGTGGTAAAAAATAATATTTCGTGTAATGTGTGCCATGATCCGCACGGAATAAGCGAAATGCAAGGTGGAGATATTAATCATTCTCACCTTATTAATTTTGATTTAAATGTAGTAAGTCCCAGAGCAAATGGTGATTTGCATTTTACCGATCAGGGGTATCGAAGTGGGAGCTGCAATGTAATGTGTCATGGCAAGGATCATGATAATATAGGGTACTAAGTGATTGTGTGGGTAGGAACAAAAACATGTATAAATAAAAAGGTATTGAAGTGGTTGAATATTTGTTTTTGATGATATTATGATTGAAAAGTTAGATAAAAGACTGAATAAATTTTCATTCCGGGTTAAAATTACCATTCCTTTAATATTGATTATTGGGACTTTGTCGTATGTGTCTTTTCGTCTTTATACCAAGTATATACAGCAAGAGATTTATGAAAATGTAGAGCATCATGTATCCACCTCTATTGAATTGCTTCAAGAGCCTTATTTGTATACCATTAAACAGTATAGCGGCAGTATTATTAAAACTTTGATGGATGATATGGAAGATAATGAGCATGTTATGGATGTGTCATTATTGAGACCGGAGGAGTTCATAGATTGTGGAGACGAAATAATTGTAGTAGATAGTGTTTTTAATCGTTTTGAATCACTTCAGGCTCACTCCAATATTTGTGTAGAATCTTATTATGATTTGAAGGAGCCATTTTCAAGGATGGTGATTAAGTTAGATAACAGCCCTTCTTGTGTTGAGTGTCACCTTCAGAGTATTAAGACACTTGGGTATATAGCTATTGATTATTCTTTATCTGAGGCAGAGGAGAGTTTGTTCGTTGTTCAGCGCTTTAGTATTTTCTTTACAGTATTGATGATTGGGGTGATTGTGTTGATTGTCATTTTTATGCATTATAAATTTGTTCGAACCTCTTTGGTTTCTTTTCATCGTCTGATGAAGGGTGTCAATAATGGTGATTTAACACAGCGCCTGGCGATTCCTAAAAGTAAGGAGTTGGGTGAATTAGGGGCTAATTTCAATGAGATGCTGGATAACTTTCAGAATACCCAAAATGAATTATTACAGATGCATAAGAATGAGCTTCGTACGACACGTAGACTTGCCACTTTGGGCGAGATGTCGGCGCGCTTGGCTCATGAAATTCGGAACCCATTAACTGGTATTGCTAATGCTATTGAGGTGATTGTGAATGATGAGACATCATGCGGGGGGAATAAGCAAATTTTGGAAGAGATACAGCGGCAGACGGTCCGCGTTAATGGTGCGATAACAAATCTGCTCAAATATTCAAGGGAAAGTGAGGTGCGTTTAAAAGAGAATGATATAAATGAATTGATAAAGTCAATCGTTTTTTTTCTGAGTAATCAAAAACGTGACAACCAAGTTGATTTTAAATTAGACTTAGGAGATGACATTCCTTTATTGCTCTTTGATTATGATCAGTTGGAAAATGTATTGACTAATTTGGGGATAAATGCTACGCAGGCCATTGAATCGACGGGTGAGGTTGTTTATAGTACGCGATACGATAGTGTTGCGGGTAAATTAAAAATAAAAGTATTGGATACAGGAAAAGGGATACCCGAGGATGTCATTGCTAAAGTGTTCAATCCTTTTTATACTACGCGTTCCAAAGGGACTGGCCTGGGCTTGGCGATAGCTAAAGAGATAATCAACAAGCACGGTGGTAAAATAAGTGTAAAAAATAACAAGGGCTTGGGTTGTACATTTATCATCACCCTTCTATTTAATGAAATCGCAGCGAACTAAAAAAGCAATATTTAATGAAATCATTGAGGGTATTGGTAATTGATGACGAGAAACTGATCCGCTGGTCTTTTGAAAAACAGTTGGAGAGTAAAGGTTATGAAGTTATAAGTGCTGAGAGTGCAGAAGAGGGATTGGAGCTTTTTAAGAGGAAAGGGGCTGATTTGATTTTTCTGGATAATCATATGTCGGGGATGTTCGGTATTGAACTGATTCCTTTGCTGCGTGCTGTTGATGAGTCGGTTGGTATTGTTTTTATGACGGCCTTTGGAACCATTGATATGGCCGTTGAGGCCATGAAAGGTGGAGCTTCGGAGTATGTAAGTAAACCTTTTAATTTTGATGAGATCAATGTGATTATTGATGGTTTCAAAAAGAAGTTGAGTCTGGATAATGAGTTGCAGGTTTTTCGTCGTCAGCAAAAAGAGGAGTTTACCTTTCAGAATATAATTCATGCATCTCCAAAGATTACGGAGATAATTACGATCTCAAAAAAGCTTGCGCAAACCGATGCAACATCGATTTTAATTCTAGGCGAAAGTGGTACCGGAAAAGATGTGTTTGCCCGTTCTATTCATAATGAAAGTAAAAGGAAGGATAAGCCCTTTGTGACGATTGTGTGTTCGTCGCTGCCCGATGCTTTACTGGAGAGTGAACTCTATGGGCATGAAAAAGGGGCCTTCACAGGCGCAGTCGCCATGAAGAAGGGTTTGTTTGAAATTGCAGAAGGGGGAACCGTTTTTCTGGATGAGATTGGAGAAATCAATCAGGAAGTGCAGGTGAAGTTGCTTAATGTGCTGGAGAATCGAATGGTTCGGCGAGTTGGAGGGAGTCGTGATATTCAAATTGATGTGAGAATTATAGCTGCCACTAATCGCAACTTAAAAGAGGCGGTTGAAAAGAAGACATTTAGGAAGGATTTGTATTACCGTTTGAAAGTTTTTCAATTTTCATTGCCTCCATTGAAGGAGCGCCCTGAGGATGTGCCTGTATTATTGGAATATTTTCTCATGTTCTTTAATCAGCAATTCTCAAAAAAAATACAGGGGATTGATGAGGAAGCAAAGGAGTTGCTTGTAAATTATAATTGGCCTGGTAACGTTCGTGAGTTAAGGAATGTTGCAGAAAGGGCGGTGATACTCGAAAGTGGGGAGGTGTTAAAGAAGGATTGCTTGCCAATGGAAATAAGGCAGGAAGAATTAGTGTCAGAGCCTGAATGGGGGGCTGGCTTGTCAGAATATAGTGTGCTTGTTGATTTAAATAAGGGGCCAATATCACTGGATGATATGGAGAAGGAGGTGCTTCAAAAGGCATTGTTAATGACCAATCGTAACCAAACAAAAGCCTCTAAATTATTAGGTATTTCACGTGATACACTGCGCTATAAAAAGAAGAAATATAAAATATAACCCATGTGGGTTAAATCACCCGATGAAAGTGGGGTATATGACTCACTTGTACTGAATGTTACATTGATTAGTGAGTTGATTGGTATAAAGATAAGTATAGAATATTCTTTAGAATGAATAAAGATAATTAAGTGTCAGATATAGTGGTGTATGTATTCTTTGGTATAATATATGTTGGGTGTATGGGGTTATTAATTTTAATATAAATATTATGAAAAAAATTTTAATCGCTTTAGTAATGTGCCTCGGAGTAGCACAGTTAAGTACAGCTCAGATTGCCGGTACAGGACACAATTTTTCCGCTGAAACGTGGAATGAAAGTGGTACAGGAGAGATATGTAAGCCTTGCCACACTCCTCACGGTGGTGACAATGCAGATGCTCCTTTATGGAATCACGCTGTTCGTGCTAATACAGGTTTTACAATGTATTCTTCAGGTACTTTCCAAGGTAGTACTTCAGCTCCAGGAGGGATATCTTTAAAATGTCTGAGTTGCCATGATGGAACATCTAATCTTGATGCACATGGTGGATCTGCAGGTACGACTAACATGAATACGGAGTATACTGGAGCTAATACTATAGTAGGTGTTGATTTATCTAATGATCACCCTGTTTCATTTATTTATGATGTTGACCTTGCAACTGCAGATGGAGGTTTAAAGGATCCAGAATCAGAAATTAGCTCATTTGGGACAAATACCATCGAGGTAGATTTTCTTTTTGGTGCAAATGGCTCAAGAACTGTTGAATGTGCTTCATGTCACGATCCTCATGGTGTTGCCGGTGTTCCTAGTTTATTGAGAGTTAGTAATGCAGGCAGTGCGTTGTGTCTGGAGTGCCACAATAAATAATTATTATTGCATAATGTAAATTCTATTAGGGCAAATGCTTATTTGCCCTAATTATTTTCCCTTTTGTCTAGAAGTTATGTTGAAATTTGTTTTTTATTCCGTAATTGCTTTGTTTTTCATGTTTAATTCAGGGTGTTCTGTGCTTAATAAGAATGAGATTGCTAAAGAAGAATCATTTTTAGTTTTTCCACTACCTCCTGATACTGCAAGAATACAGTTTCTAAATAAAATAACTTCTGAAGAAGATTTAAAACCCGTAAAACAATCTTTTTTCTATAAATACATTACAGGGGAAGAAGTCGAAATTAAGGAATTAAGAAATCCGTATGGTATAACCGTTAAGAAAAATTATGTTTATATCACTGATATAGCGCTCAAGTCTTTGGTTGTTATGAACTTATCATCTGGTCGTTTTGAGTATTTTAAACCGCAAGGTGAAGCGTCGCTTAATTTACCAATAAACTGTGAAGTAGATCATCGGGGCCATATATTTATAGTAGATAATGGAACAGGAGAGGTTAAAATATTTGATAGTGAAAAAAAGTATATAGGTAGAATCAAAAATGATGATCTAAAACCTTTTGATATTTGTACTACAGAGGATAACTTGTTTATAACCAATCTGGAAAAACATACTATTGATGTATATGAAAATTCATATCCTTTTAATAAGTTGTATTCATTCCCTGATGTAGAAGAGGGTGATGATAGTTATCTGTACCAGCCCAAGAGTATTTCTGTTTTAGACGATAAAATTTATGTGAGTGACTGGGGTGATTTTAAAACCAAAGTTTATTCAGTGGAAGGAAAATATATCAGGTCTGTGGGCAAACAGGGATTAAACTTCGGGTCCTTTGCCAGACCAAAGGGTATAGGAGTTGACTACGAAGGAAATATTTTTGCAGTTGATGCCGCCTTTCAAAATGTTCAATTATTTAATGAAGAGGGGCAATTATTGATGTTTTTTGGAGGGGGAGGCTATCAGGGGCCTGGTTATCTGTATATGCCTTCCGGTATTTATATTGATAATACCAATAATGAATATTTCGAAAAGTTTCTTGCACCTGGCTATAAGTTATTATATCTGATATTTGTAACCAACCAACACGGCCCTGATAAGGTATCTGTGTACGCAAGGGTAGAAAAGATATAATTCCTAATGAATAGGTGGATGCTACGATTGACCTTTATAATTTTATGCATTTTTTGTGTAGTGGGATGTTCGACAGAGAAGCATTATAAGACTCTTTCATTTTTTTTTGATGGTGTTCCTAAACCAGGCAGTCAGGGTCAAGGCGAAAAGGTAATAAGGGATTTTAGTTATAACGAATCTGTTCTTGCAGCGGCCCGGGAGAGGCACAATCAGATTATTCAACACGCTCCATATCAGGAAAGGAGTTGTGATATTTGTCATATCCCCCAAAGCATGGGAGACCTTAGACAGGAAATGCCAGGCCTTTGTTACCAGTGCCATGAGGATTTTAATGATCGATACAAATATATTCATGGACCTGTATCTGCTGGTTATTGCACATCGTGTCATCATGCTCATAATTCTCGTAATAGTAATTTACTTTTAAGAGAAGGGCAATTGCTATGCTATCATTGTCATGAGCAGAAAATGGTTATGAATAATGAAGTTCATGCTGACATAGGGAATTATAACTGTACAGAGTGTCATAATCCACATGGTGGTGAAGATCCTTTTATGTTTCATTAGTATAAATATTAACTTGAAGTCTTCTTTTTACATATATTTAGTATTATTATTATTATTGTTCGTTTCAATTCAGGTAAGTGGAAGGGAAATGAAGCTGGGAAACAAGTTCTGGAATGTCCTTTCCTATGAAGGTTTGGTATCCTTAGAGAGTTTGTATGGATTCAAGTATCAAAATTATCAATTTGAAAATGTTAAAACCAGCCAGTCTTTCATTACAGGTGCCTTAGGGTATAAATCAAAAAATTACATTTTGCATCCTAATCTTATTAAGTTAAATATAGATTTATATTATGACCTTAAAACTGGAGAAAGTGATTATATTCAATTTCCTGATCAAAGTGAGGTTAGAGATTTGAAAAAGGTTTATATTAATGCAAGTATCTTTGATACAAGACCTGTTTCTCTTTTGATGTATACTAACAGAAGTCGGGTAGTACATAATCGTGAAGACCTGACCGATATATATTTAAACAATAAAATTAACGGAGCAATTTTAAGAGTCAGAAATTCATTCGCACCGTTTTCTTTTACTGCTGAAAAATCTGTTAATATTCAGGAAGAAATTCAGTCAAAACGAACCTATAATTATGAGAATATTTTATATCAGATTAAAAGCAGTACAAATATTTCTGATAGAAATAATAGTTACATAGATGTTTCTTATAAAAGTAAAACACAAACAAGTAATATTTTTGGTAAAATATATAACAATATTTTTGACGCAAATTTTCGAAATCAACTTGCTTTTGATGCAGATAGAAAGTACACATTAAATACATTTATTAGAGATTTTTCACATGAACAGAATGGAATTCAAAGTTCCAATTTTTTAATTCAAGAGAATGCCTTTTTAAAGTTGCCGTATAGTTTTACACTTAATACAAATTATAATTTCAGGAATAGTACAACAGCAGGTAATAAAATATCATCTAATCAAATAATAGGACGTTTAAGCCATCAGCTATTCTTGAGTCTTGGCTCTCAGGTTTTTATGGACTACCTTAAGTCAACTCAGCCTGCGATGTGCCAAAATGTTTTTGCGGTAGGTGGTAAAATTGATTATCAAAAAAATATTCCTTTTGGTAAATTATTTCTGGGTGGTGGCTTGTCGCAACGAAATGTATCAACAGATTCCAAAGGTCTTAGCAGAAATGTTTACGATGAGCAGCATGAAATTTCGGATGGTACAATAACTATGTTGAATGAACCATTTGTTGATGTTAATTCCATTATTGTTACTGATATAACAAATACTGTATTTTATGAACCAAATCTGGATTATATAATTCATGAGAGAGGTGACTATATCGAAATTCAAAGGGTGCCAGGAGGTTTAATGGCAAACAATAGTCTCATCTATGTTGATTATTCGTCTATCCAGTTAGGATCTAATAGCTATACTCTTAATACTGGTTTGTTCTCGGCGCAGCTATTTTTATTTAATTCTTTTCTAAACCTTTATTATAAGTCTTCAATAAATGAATACAACGATATTTATAATGTAAATCCTGCAACTTTAAATTATCTGACACAAAATATTTATGGTGTCAGGGTTAAAACAGGTATAATCAATGCAGGAGTTGAGTATGAAGAACACTTAAGTAGGTTGTTCCCCTATTATATGACGAGGTATTTTTTCAATTTGAATAGCAGGTATAAAAAAATAATCTTTTCAGGTAACTGTTCTTATCAGTTAGCTGACTATTTTGATGCAAACGAGTATCGTAATTTTTATAGTTTCTCAAGTTCAGTTTCATATCGAATTAATCAATATTCCGGTTTAAATTTCAATGCTTTTTATAATAAGCAGGATGGAAGCAATATTTATATAGAAATGTTAAGGTTAAAGTGTGAGTATGATTTGAATATTCGGAGATTAAAAGGTAAGCTCAGTATTGAGTATTATGATCAGATATATTATGAAACTAAGCTTAATTTATTTCGTTTATCATTAAAACTAATTAGGAGATTTTAATAATAAATTATTATGAGAGTATTTGCAATTTGTTTTATGAGTATACTGTTTTTCAGGGGGGCGCTTTTTGCCCAGACAGCTTCCTCAGAACAGTCATGTGCTGATTGCCATCAGACTCTCATAGATAAAAGTTTTAAGCACGGTGCCTTGGAAGATAACGCCTGTGATAATTGCCATTTGGGGAATGGTGAGAGTCATCCACAAACTGGCGTCGTCGGGTTTCAATTAATGGATAAAGTACCTGACCTTTGTTTTTACTGTCATGAAGAGAACAATACCCACACTAATGTTCACTATCCCGTTCAGGAAGGCGAATGTAATACCTGCCATGATGTGCATTCAGCCAATCATGCTTCTTTGTTGATTGATAACCCGGTAGGCAATGTATGTGTCATGTGCCACGATTTGGAGTTAAGCAATAAATCTGTTCAGCATTACCCAGCTGCCGAAGGAGAGTGCAGCACATGTCATGATCCCCATTCCTCTGATGAAACCTATTTTCTAAAGCAAACACCTTCTAAGCTTTGTTTTGAATGTCATGATGCTGACATGATGAATAAAACAAATCAGCATTATCCCGCTGCAGAAGGAGAATGCAGTACCTGCCATAACCCGCATGCCTCCAATGAATCTTATTTACTGCAGCAATCACCAACAACTTTATGTGCTGACTGCCACGATCTGGAAATGGCCGATAAAGCATCCCAACATTATCCAGCAGCAGAGGGAGAGTGTAGTATGTGTCACGACCCACATGCAGCAGACCAGCCATTCTTTTTGAAACAAGAGAAAAAGAACCTTTGTTTTGAGTGTCATGATGATATTAAGCAACAAAATGACTTGGCGGTCATTCATTACCCCTTTGATGATGATTGTGGAAATTGCCATCAGCCCCATGCTTCAGAACAAGCTGCTTTACTGACAGCGAATGTACCCGCATTATGTTTGAATTGTCATGACTTCAATTCTAAAACTCACCGGCATTATCCTGCAGCGGAAGGAGAATGTTTAACTTGCCATTCACCACATGCATCGGCTCATAACAGCCTTTTACTTGAGCCCAAAGCCTCCAACCTATGTTTAACCTGTCACGAACAGGAAATCCCGGATTCAGATAAGGTTCATTATCCGGTTAAGGAGGGGCAATGTAGTTCGTGTCATGATCCGCACGAGTCGGATCATCCATATTTCATAAAAAAGGAAAAGAAGCAATTGTGTTTTTCTTGTCATGAGGATATAAAAATACAATCAGAAACGGCCTACCAGCATTACCCGTTTGATGATGACTGTGCCAACTGTCATGGAACGCATAATGCACCAAATACTAAGTTATTAATTGAAGAGAATAAAGCTCTGTGTTATACCTGTCATGATGAAATGTACAGTCGGGTTGAGAGTGACGGACATGTGCACTGGCCAGTGATTAATAAAGAAGGGTGTGTGGCTTGCCATTCGCCCCATGCTTCTGATCAGCCATACTTTCTGATTAAGGATAATAAGGAAGTTTGTCTGAATTGTCACAACAGGACCAAGAGAAAGGATGGGCGCATTGTTGAAGCAATGAGCAAGAAACTTAAAAATAGTAAAACAGTACATGCTGCCCTTGAGATGGATGGTTGTGTGACTTGTCACGATCCGCATACCGCTAAAACCGGTCAGTTTGTAAAAGAAGTATTTCCTGAATCGGAATATACACCGGCTGTAGCCGATAGTTTTGCATTATGCTTTTCTTGCCACGATGCGGCTCTGATCGAAAATAAAATTACCTCTGATGCCACTGAATTCAGGGAAGGAAAGGTGAATCTTCACTACCTGCATATTAATGATAATAAGGGACGCTCCTGTGCTATTTGTCATGATGTACATGCCTCAGATAATGAGCACTTAATAGCGCATGATTTTGTATTTGGTCAGGAAGTGATGGCTATGCGCTATCAGCATGATTCAGATGGAGGGGCGTGCTATCCGGGCTGTCATGCAAAAAAAGACTATGATAGAGAACGCGAAAAGCTACCTGAAAATTCAACATCCGAATTACTTGCTTTATTGTATCAACAGTCAAGAGGAGGTAGGGAAGTCGATTTAGGTAAAGATGTACATCTGGCAACTAGTAATAAGGAGCAGTCGCAGCCGTTGAATCAAAAAGAGGCTGATGAAATAGGGATAAAGGATAGAGAAAGGCTTATTACAAGTGAAAGTACTAAGGAAAATAGAAGTAATGTGTATAGGGCATCAAAAGAGAATAGGTTATCACTTAAAATTATAGCTTACAAAGGAGATGGAACAAAAGAAGAACAGCCGGTTTCCATATACAAACCTGATGCTAACAGAAGGAACACTTTAGTGAGCCCCGAAAGTACTTCTGCCTTGTTAATAGAAAGTGAACAGCAGACTGATAAGTCAATTGATTTTATTACAAGAGAGATAGTTGGAGATAGTAGTGAATTGATTAGTTTTATGGAGTATTATAATTTAATTTTTACACATTCTAAATCATCAGTGTATAATGGGGAAGAAGATCGTCTTGATGAATTGGCCGTTAAACTACTTAGCGGATCGGTGTTGCAAAATAATCCATATACAGCAAAAGGAAAATCCTCTAAAGTTATTGTTGATAATGCTGGTAGTGTAGCAAGTATTGAGTACAGTAATACTTTGTATCAAATGACTCAAATAGCAACTCAACATATGGATGAAAAAGAACAGAAGCAATTATATGAAATGATAATGACTAAGCCGGAGTTAATGAAACAGCTTACAAAAGAATTTAAAGCAGTTGAAAGGACAGGGTTTAATGGAAATGGCTCATTAGAATACTATCGTATCACTCAGGCCTATTTGAAAAAACACAATAGTGAACAAGGACTTGCAGGATAAAGGAGAGGAGATCTTCGTTTTTCAAAATGCCTGTAGCATTATAGATAAATTAATTAAAAAGTTAGGAATGGACATATTAAAAAAACTAAAACTCTTATTCTCTCCTGTTCTGATGGGGATTCTTTTAGTGGTTATTGGCTTTTTTCTGGCCTTAGCCACTTTTATAGAAAACGACTTTGGGACTGAATATGCTAAAATAGTGATATACAACTCCTGGTGGATGGAAGTTTTGATTATCCTTGTCGCTATCAATATTACAGGAAGAATCTTTGAAAAAAAACTATACCGACCGAAGAAGTTCAGCATATTCCTTTTTCACCTGGCTATGGTGGTGATGATTATAGGTGCAGGATTAACCCGTTATTTTGGAGAAGAAGGAATGATGCATATTCGTGAAGGACAATCCTCTTCTGTCATTGTTACACGTAACCGTATGATGACGCTGGTTGCGGAAGATAATAATACAAGTCCTTTAACGCGTCAGTTTGTGCAGGATTTTAAAACTGACCGTTCGTTTAAGGAAGAGATTACGACAGGCAGTACTAACTATGATATTCGCTTTGTTGATTATTACAGCAGGGCTAAAGCTTCCATCACTGACGATGAAAATGGGCAGCCTGTCGTGGGGATTATGGTTTCGCGTGGTGGCACTAAAGCCAAAGAGTTTTTTAACTTGGGAGACACCAAAAGAATTGGCCAATTAACAGTAACATTTGGTGATGATAAGGTGAATGCTGATATAAAAATGGTAATGGATAAGGATAGTTTAAAGCTGGTTCCAAATAATAAGATCTCAGCTTTGAATAACGCTCCTTTGTCACAAGATGAGAAAGGATTGACAAATGTAGTCGTCAATCAAATGTATCACTGTGCAGGTTATCAGTTTGCAGTTACTGATTTTAAATCAAAGGCAATTCTCGCATGGCATGATGATCCCTTGTTAAGCAAAGAAGAGAGTGAAATGCCGTTTTTACGTTTTGAGATAAGTGATGGCAAAGAAAAAAAGGAACTTATTGTAAATGCAACAGCTTTTGGAAGCAATGTAGGTTTTGTCAGACTTGGCGAGCAATTGTTTTCAGCTTCGTACAATTATCAGACGATTCAACTTCCATTTAGTATCCATCTCAAAGATTTTAAAATTGATCGTTACCCTGGCTCTAACAGTCCGTCTTCTTTCTCAAGTTATGTAATGCTTAATGAGGAAGGTTATGAGCCGGTTCCATTTCATATCTATATGAACAATATCTTAAAGCATCATGGCTACCGGTTTTATCAGTCTTCTTATGATAAAGATGAGAGAGGAACCATCTTATCGGTGAATGATGATAGTTTAGGTACTACGGTAACCTATATCGGTTATTTTATTTTGTTTTTCGGTATGATATGGTCTATGTTTAATAAGAATTCCTATTTGCGTAAGGCATATCCGGGTAAAAGAAAAGCCGTGGCTTCTGTTGTAGCTTTAATGCTCCTGTTTAGTTCGGGAGGTGTCTTTGCACAAAGCAGTGCAAAAGAAATTGATGCTTCACATGCTGAAAAGTTTGGGCAGTTGTTGGTTCAAAATCCTCAGGGAAGAACCGAACCCATGTCAACCATGTCATCAGCTTTGTTAAGAAAAATACATCGCAGTGAGACGTTTGAGGGGCAGTCAGCGACTCAGGTCTTTTTAGATATGAACATCAATTACGATCATTGGAAAGATGTTAACTTTATCAAAGTATCTAACAAAGCCTTACAAAAAGAGCTGGGATTAACTGGAGCATACGGAGCCTATAGTGACTTTATACAGGGTAATGCTTATAAATTGCAGAAGGTTGTTGAACAGGTATATTCTAAAGCTCCCAACCAAAGAGGTAAGTACGACAAGGAAGTAATGAAGGTGGATGAGCGCATCAATATTTGCTATTCCATTTTCACAGGTCAGTTTTTTAACGTTTTACCAGCACCGGGGAGTCGAAGTGGTAAATGGTATCATACAGGTAATTTTCCAAAGGATATTGTGAGCATTGGAGAAGCTGAAGGTGGTTTGGCTTTGGTGTCTTCTTACTTTACAAGTGTCAACTCGGCTAAAGAAACTGGCAATTACTCCGAAGCTGATCGACTTTTAGCAGAGCTTAGGGAATATCAAATGAGTAATGCGGGTTATGAATTGCCTTCACCCACCAAAATAAAGGTGGAGACGATGTACAACAACTGGAATGTTTTCAAACGTTTATTCCCATTTTATGCAACGGTGGGTTTTGTGTATTTAATCATTTTAATCATAGGAATATTACGAGCTAAAAAGACACCTCTTTGGCTGGAAAGAGTTTTTGTTTACGGTATACTTCCGGCTTTTATAGTTCACACACTGGCCATTGCAGCCCGATGGTATATCTCAGGTCATGCACCGATGAGTAACGGATATGAATCCATGATTTTTATTTCATGGGTAACAATTCTGGCCGGATATATTTTCAATAAGCATACACAGTTTGCATTACCGTCTACGGCCATTTTAGCAGCTATGACTTTGATGGTTTCAGACCTTAGTTTTATGGATCCGGAGATCACGAACTTAGTGCCGGTATTAAAGTCTTACTGGTTAACCTTGCATGTGTCTGTGATTATCAGTAGCTATGCATTCTTAGGCTTGGGTTTCGTATTGGCTATCGTTAACCTGATCTTGTTTGTATCTATATCACCGTCCAACAAGGATAACATTAAAAAAACGATTGGGGTACTGACCTTTTTAAATCAGAAGTCAATCATCGTTGGTGTTCATTTATTAACCATCGGTACTTTTCTAGGGGCTATTTGGGCCAATGAGTCCTGGGGACGCTACTGGGGATGGGATGCAAAAGAAACATGGTCCTTAATCACCATCATCGTTTATACTTTTGTAAGTCATGTTCGGCTGATTAAAGGCTTAAGCAGTACTTTCTTGTACAATATTCTGGCTCTTTATGCTTTTGCTTCTGTATTAATGACTTATTTTGGTGTTAATTACTACTTGTCAGGATTACATTCATATGCAAGTGGTGACCCTGTTCCAATACCTAATTTTGTATATGTTTCTGTCGCTGTTCTGATTTTATTGACCGTAATGGCTGGAATGAATTACAGAAATAATAAATTTAAATCAAGTATTGAACAAGAGGTTGAATAAAAGTAAAATGTTATGAGAATATCAATAATAATATTTCTATTGTGCTTTGCAGGAAATATTAATGCACAACATCATCATACAAGTAAAGCTGAGAGTGTTTATAAGGGAAACGTACATAAGGGCATTGTCAAAGAAGTATTGAATACCAGTGCATACACTTATATACAGATGCTGGAAGGCGATTCGTTAAATTGGCTGGCTGTTCGTAAAAGAGAGGTGAAGCTGGGAGCCACCTACTATTATCCGGATGGCATGGAAATGCGCGATTTTAAAAGTGGGGAGTTGGACCGGGTATTTAAGAAAGTAATTTTCTTAGCAGCTATTCATGATTTTCCGCCTAATAGCGCCACCTATCATGAGGCAGCCAGTGCTAACAAGCCCGCAGATACAAAGATAGAGCCTGTAAATATTGAACACGATGCCAATAGCATACCAATAGCTAAGCTATTGGCTGATGTAGCCAGATATGAAGGGCAACAAGTAGTAGTGAAAGGACAGGTGGTTAAGTACAACCAGTCAATATTAAATTGTAACTGGGTGCATATACAGGATGGTACCGAATTCAACGGAAGTAAAAAACTGATTGTTACCACATCGCACGAAGTAAAGGTTGGGGATGTTGTTATCTTTGAGGCAACAGTTGTAGTGGACAAAGATTTTGGTTACGGATATAGATACGATATTATTCTTGAGGAAGGAAAAAGGATTGACGAATAATTATTAAAAAATAAACAGTATGATAAGCAAGTTAATGAAAGTTTTAGGTGTTGTTTTGTTAGTAATAGTTGCGACTGCATGTAACTCAAATATTAAACAAAAAAAGGCAGGTCAGGAGCCAGGTGAAGCTGTTGAAACCGGAATGAATAATGTGGTGGCACAGGAAGTTATTCAAGGAGGTCAATATACCTATGTAAGAGCAACAGAAGGCGAAGAAGAAAAATGGTTTGCAATTTCAAAAGCTGATATTAAAGTGGGTGAGACCTATCATTATGCTGATGAAATGCGAATGGATAACTTTACGAGCAAGGAACTAGACCGTACCTTCGAAACCATCTACTTTTTAAATGCATTGCATGGCAAAACAACACACGCCCATACGCATAGCGGAGCTAAAAAGGTTGTTTCCAATGAAGCCATTTCTATTGACGTCACAGAAGGTCAGCTTATGCTTAACGACTTGTTTGAAAACAAAGAAAAGTATCGTGGGCAAAAGGTTCTTGTGAAAGGAAAAGTGGTGAAGGTCAATAACCACATTATGAACAAGAACTGGATTCATATTCAGGATGGAACGAAAATGAAAGACGGCGCTAATTATGATATAACGATAACAACTTCAGAACTGATTGAATTAAATTCAGTCGTGATGCTAGAGGGAGTGGTTGCCATAGATAAAGATTTTGGAGCTGGCTACAAGTATGAATTAATAATTGAAGAGGCTAAGATTCAAAACTAATTCAAATATAAGCATGTGAATGGGGATTAAGTCCCTATTCAAATGTTTCGACAGCCGAATTTGGTTGTGTTAATTCAGACTGGGTATAAATGAATGATTACATTGATAAAGGTGTAGTTAAGTGGCAACATTAATGACCAGCGCTCCGTAAAAAAATATCATCAAAAACAAATACAGCGTGAATCAGTTCCTAAAATCTATATGCCTTATTTTTGCAGTTCTGACTGCTATCAGTGCCGCAGGGCAAAATTCTCCTTTACATATTAATCATCAGGCAAGCATCAGTATCGGTTTGCAGAGCCCATTGCGCATTGCTATAGGTACTGATGGTTATTTGTATGTAACAGAGCCTGATAATAAAAAGGTAATGGTATATACCCCGCAAGGACTGTTGCACAATACTTACCAGTTATCCATAAAAGCAATTGCAGTAGCTGTAAATTCTCAAAATCAGGTGTATATTGGAGATGGCCAGACTGGTATTATTTATCGCCTTGGGGAAAATGGCAGTTTAACTCAGTTTTTCGAAGGTGTTCAGCAACCCACAGATATGGTTTTTGATGAGGCTGATAATCTGTATGTAGTTGATAAAGAATACAGACGCATTGTTGTGCTTGATTCAGAAGGGAGTCATATCAACGACTTTGGGAACGGAACATTTACTTATCCTGTAGGTATTGCATACGATAAAAAGAACAAGCGACTTTTAGTTTCTGAACATGGTGGTATTGGTTCCGGTTTTAAACTGCCTGTTAAAGTTTGGTTCTGTGAGCTTGATGGAACCATAAATGGTAGCTTTGGTAAGTCAGGAAATAGCGATGGAGAGTTTACCAGAATACAAGGTTTAGCTGTGAGTGATAAGGGCCTAATCTACGTGGTAGATCCTTACCAATCGGTCGTTAGTATATTTGATGAGTCCGGTTCTTTCGTCAGTAGATTTGGTAGCTATGGTGAAAATAATGGGAGTTTAAATGTGCCCATTGATATTGTATTGAATAAGTACAACAGGGCATACATTACATCATTAAATACCGGTAATGTTGAAGTGTTTTATGCCAATGAAACACTGCCAACTGCTGAGTTTATCACACAAGAAGGTGTGATTTGTGGAGGAGCATCTGAAAAGATTGAGATTGACTTTACAGGTACATCACCCTGGACGTTTACTTATACCATTGATGGAGAGAACCCTGTAACACTGGAGAATATTACCGAAGATCCGGAGTCGAATACTTTCTTTCTGGAAGTGACCACTCCCGGATTATATGAAGTGACAGAATTGATAGATGCCAACTTTTATGGTACCAAATTTATTGGAAGTGCAAATATAGCTGAGAACGTATTACCAACAGCTCTTATTACTTCTTCAGATGTTGTGATTTGTCCGGGAGAATCAACCGCAATGGATATTGCTTTTACCGGCACAGGACCTTGGACATATACCTATGCCATTGATGGGATTGAGCATTTTACTGAAACAACAGAACAGCCAAGCCGGCAACTGTCAGTTAATGAGTTTGGTGCATATACCATTACTCAGTTAAGTGATGCCGGCCAATGTGTAGGTACTATAAGTGGTGCTCCGTTCACAGTATCTGATAATGGATTGCCATCAGCACTTATTCAATCAGAAGATGTAATTTTATGTAACGGTGCATCCTTTACTATTGAAGTGAATCTTTCAGGTGTTGGTCCCTGGGACTTTGAATATACCGATGGGTTGCAGACCTATCAGGTCACTACAAGTGATAATCCTCACTTGTTATCTGTTAACACAAGCGGTTCTTATGAGATATTATCCATCTCTGATGTTGTGCAATCAGGTACTTGTACCGAAGGTATAGTGAATATTATTGTTGAACCGCTTGTCAGTTCGAACATTGTACCAGAAACGATAAACATTTGCGAAGGAGAAGAAGGAGTTGTTGAAATTGACCTGACGGGAACAGCTCCCTGGAGCCTGACATATACAATTGATGGACTAAATCCTGTTACCATCACTGATATTTACAGTAATCCATATCAGTTGAAAGTAGCTCAGGCGGGTGTTGTTGAGCTTACCGAGTTATGTTCAGTTTATTGTGCCGCTCAAACGCTTAATGGAAGTAAAACTATTGTTGTACATGCCTTACCGGATGCCACATTTACTTTAGGTAGAAAACAAGTGTTTATTTGTCCGGGAGAAACAACTGATTTAGAAGTGTCATTATTAGGGCAAGGGCCATGGAGCTTTATCTATCATATTGATGATAGGGATACGATTACCAGTTCAATAGCTACAACTTCCTTGTATGATCTTAATACTTCTAAGGCAGGTATCTATGAAATCATCAAGGTTACTGATGTTCACTGTACAAATGATGGTAAATTCGCCAGCTACCCTGAAATTGTTCATTCTTCTCCATCTGCAAATATTATTTCATCAGATGCCACAATTTGTGAAGGTAATAGCACTCAAATACAGCTTGAATTAAAAGGTATAGCTCCTTGGCAATTCACCTATACGCGTGATGGAGCTAACGCTATTTCTATTGATACCGATAACCCAAATTATATAATTGAAGCTACAGAACCCGGATTATATGAAATTGCAGATGTAAGTGATCCAAGTGGGGCAGGAATATGTATAAATGGAGCTGCTCAAATTGATGTAGTTGATAAACCGATTGCTGCTTTTGATCATTCAGCTAATATATTGGAGCTTTCATTCTTTAATAATTCTTCTAATGCCACCTCTTATGAATGGGATTTTGGAGATGGGAATACCTCAAATGAAGTAGATCCGGTTCACACGTATTCCAATTCAGGTACGTATAACGTACAGTTAACAGCAAGTAGTGCCGATTGTGGTTCAATCACCTATTCCGAACAGGTCCAGGTGCTTGTAACATCCATAGAGGATCAGATAATAAAGTATGGTTTTGCTATCTATCCGAATCCTTCCGATGGTGAGTTTACTATTCGGGTATCTGAAGGTGACAAGTCTGTTTATACACTGGAAGTGATTAATATGTTTGGTGAATTAATTATTACTAAACAGATAGAAGGAAATGGTATTAATAAGCTGGATATGAAAGCTTATTCATCCGGTGTATATAATATAAGGCTAAGCGATGGAACAACGAGTTATACATCGAAAGTTGTAATTTCAAAGTAAGAAGTTAATATTGGAAATATTGATGATATGTTAAATATAATCATTAAAAAAAGCTTACTAATTGTTTTAATAGGAATCCTGCCTGTTATAAATTTTAAGGCTAATGCAGCAAAAGTTTCATATCCTACTTCAGTTACGGGTTTTACCGGGAGTGCTACTTATTGTCAGAATGATGCTACTGGTAGTTTGACAGTTAGTTTTAGTAATTGTTCAGTTGGTAATGGTCAGCCTCAGAATACAAATATTACTGTTAGATGGTTCTCTAACAGCGTAAATTCTAATTCAGGAGGAACTGAGGTGTTATCTGTCAGTTCAAATACAGGAACAACAAGTTTTAATTATACACCTTCATCAAGTGATATTGGTACCTTGTACTATTATGTAGAAATAACCTGGGCTGCAACTGCAAGTGGGTGTGGAAGTGCCGGTTTGCTGGTGACGGGTACCCAAGCAGTAACAATTGAGCCACCGGCTCCTGTGCAGCCCGGCGGCATTAGTGGAACTACACCTGTGGTAGAGAATACATCTGGCATTACATATAGTATTAGTCCGGTAGCGGATGCAACTGGATACACTTGGACGGTTCCAAATGCTAACTGGTTAATTGACGCTGGTCAGAATTCAACATCCATTTCTGTAACTTCCGGAAATGCAGGTGATAATGGTGACATCACGGTAACTGCTGTTAACAGTTGTGGATCAAGTATTGCACAAACATTTGCTGTTACTGTTGAAGCTGCACCAACAAACCCAACGATTACTCTCGGAGTTAATCCATCCGTTTGCCAGGGAATTACCAATGCCGATTTAACGTATTCAGCAACTACCGGTATACCTGATCAGTACAGTATTAACTTTGATGCTACAGCAGAAGCAGAAAGCTTTTCGGATGTAACAAACAGTGCTTTAGCGGCAAGCCCGATTACAATAACAGTGCCTGCAACTGCGACACCTGGAACCTATAATGCTGATCTGACTGTTCGGAATTCCGGTAGTGGATTGGTGAGCGATCCTTATGCAATAACCATTACAGTTGATCCTCCGGCTCCTGCCACTCCCGGAGCAATTAGCGGTTCTACATCAGTATCACCCACCAGTTCCGGTATAGTTTATAGTATTAGCTCGGTTACTTATGCCACATCTTATTCTTGGACTGTGCCCGTTGGCTGGACAATCGATTCAGGTCAGGGAGGAACTTCAATTTCTGTGAGCTCAGGTACGGTGGGGCAGGATGGAGATATTACGGTGACTGCAACTAATTCATGTGGAACAAGCTCTTCTTCAATAGTGGCTGTAACAGTGGTGGCAGCACCGCCGACCATAAGCATTGATGATGCTAATCCGATTGTTTGTCAGGGAGAAACAACTGCCAATATACCCTATAGTGCAACAAGCAATAGCCCTGATTTATACAGCATAGGTTATAAAGGCTCTGCCCCATCGAATGGTTTTTTAGATGTGACTGATGAAGCACTTACAGGCAGTCCGATTGTTTTGGTAGTGCCAGCCGGCGCCGCTGCCGGTACATATAATGCGGATTTGACAGTGAAAAATTTCAGCACCGGACTTTCAAGTGGTATTTATGCTATAACTATTACAATTAATGCCACTCCTTCAGCACCTGCCATATCAGCAGACGGGGCAACTGCTTTTTGTTCTCCGGGAACTGTTACACTAACCTCAAGTGCCTCATCCGGTACTTACTTGTGGAGTACAGGAGCCACAACTCCTTCTATTGTTGTCTCAACAAGCGGAAGTTATACGGTTACGATTACTGAAAATGCTTGTACCAGCCCGTCTTCTGCAGCTACTGTTGTGACTGTTAGTGATGTTCCTACTGCACCGGGGCTAATCAGTGGTCCGACAAACACCACACCCAACTCATCAGGAAATGTTTATAGCATCTCATCTGTGACAGGTGCAGATGATTATACCTGGAGTGTACCTGTGGGGTGGACGATCAATTCAGGACAAGGAACTACATCTGTTTCTTTTACCTCAGGCAGCGAAGGACAAAACGGAAATATTACGGTTACGGCAAATAACACTTGTGGGTCGAGTACGGCATCTGTTTTAGCCGTTACTTCGTCTGTGGCATCTTCTCCGCCAACAATAACTTTAAGCGCTAATCCTTCTGTTTGTCAGGGAACAACCTCAGTGGGTCTTACTTATTCTGCAACAACGGAGTCACCGGATTTATATAGCATCAATTTCTCTGATTTTGCAGAAGGACAGGGGTTTGTGGATGTTGTAGATGCCTCGCTTACGGCTAGTCCGATTAGTATAACAGTGCCTGGAGGGGCTGGAGTTGCTTCATATGGTACAATACTAAGTGTCAAAAATTCATCGACAGGGTTGTCAAGTGGAAATTATGTGTTTCAGCTTGATGTAATTACTACACCTGCAATTCCATCTGTGATTTATGGCACAACAAATGCATGGCCTGGAACAACAGGTTTAAGGTATAATGTACCAGCAGTTGAATCAGCAACGAGCTATAATTGGACTGTGCCTGCAGGTTGGTCCATAGAATCAGGAGATGGAACATCAGTAATTTATGTGACTTCCGGATCTGACGGACAAAATGGTGATATTACAGTAACGGCATCCAATGCTTGTGGAACAAGTGTAGCTGCTGTTAAGTCAGTAGTCAGTGCCACGCCAACCGATCATAGTACTACCAATTGTACTTCCTGTCACTTTACTCACAATGCATTGGGAGAAGGACTTTCGGCATCAACTGAAAATTTCCTGCAATGTCAGAGTTGTCATATCAGTACTGGTATTGCCTCCAATAAGGCTTTTGATTCCAGTGATAAAGCAGTTCCGGGAACTGGAGGTAATTCTCATGCCTGGGATGTGAATGCTGTTAATACAACTTATGAAACGAATATTCCAACGCCAGCCGATGGTGAGTTGGCAATTCGGGTGGTTGATGGAAAAATTATGTGTTCAACTTGTCATGATCAACATAATTCTGCAGCGGCTTCTCCTTATTTGAGAGTTGATAATACAAATGATGTCATGTGTAAAAATTGTCATTCAGCAAGGAATGTAGGGCGTTATGCAGACGATAATGGCAATAAAGGGAGTCATCCGGTTGGTATAGTAATGGATACAAGTAGTGACCAAATTGTGGATAATCCTACATTGGCCGCAAATGGAGAGCAGATAAACTGTTCATCATGTCATGGTGTTCATGATGTGGCCGGCGGCACATTAACAACTGATGGGAACTTACTCAAGGCCGCAAATGATGGCACACTTTGTCTTGATTGCCATGAGGGAGCTATGACACACAAAAGCCTTTCGTGTTTAGTTTGCCACAAAGTCCATAACACCAACAAGGACAATATTTATATGGTAAATGATGTAGTGAATGGCAGTACGGTTGTGTTTCCATCACTTACCTCATTCGCTGATGGTGATGGTACTTATGATGGTATTTGCGAGGTGTGTCATGTTGATGACGGTACTCCTCTTAAATATCACCGTGCTGATGGAAGCGGAAGCAGTCATAATGATGGTGCTAATTGTACGTCTTGTCACCCTCATGATGGCGGTTTTGCACCTTCAGCGGGAGCTTGTCACTCGTGCCACGATGCTTCAACACCCTATGAATATCCTCTTGCATCAGAAGGTTATACCGAGGGAGCTCATTCATTGCACGTCGGCACTTACGAATATAAGTGTAGTACCTGCCATTTCGGACACGGTCAGGGTGGTGGGGCGGAAGCCAGTCACCCTTCAAGTAGTAAGGATGTTGTTTTTGACCCTTCCGGTTTAGCAGCTGCCGGTGGCGCTTCTCCAAGCTGGAATGGTACAAGCTGTTCGAATGTGTATTGCCACAGTGATGGAGCCGGTACTTACGCCACTGTTCCTGCCTGGGATGGTGGAGTCATTGCTTGTGGCGATTGTCATGCTGCAGATGCTTCAATGCATGGTGGTACAGGCGCTCATAATAAACATACAGATGGTACCCTGTATAGCTATAATTGCACTACTTGTCATCAGGCAGGTCATGTTAATGGTACCCGGGGAGATGTAGGGTTTGATCTTAGTGGTTTAGCTACACGAAATGGAGCCGATGCTAATACGCCAAGTTATGCAGGTAACGGAGGTACATGTAGCAATGTTTATTGCCACAGTACAGGTACGACTGCAAATAGAGGTTTTTCAGGAGTTGCCGAGTGGAATCCAAGTGCAGCTTTTTCTCCTATAACATATGCAACAACTCCCAATTGGGTAGGAGGATCTCTAACTACTTGTAGTGCCTGTCACGATGGCCCAACTGAGATGCCGGCTGCCCCAAATTATACTATCCAGGAAGGAACCTCAACAGGACAAGTAACCGATGTGAATACTACCAGTCAGTATCCAAGCACAGGAGCTCATGGTTCAAATACAGGTGCTCATAATTCTCCAGATCAACTTATTAGTCTGGATGAGGCTTCCTATGGAGATGGTATAACACATTCTTGGTTAGCAGTTCAATGTTTCTGGTGCCATAATAATGATGCTGGAGCTTCCAGCGGTGAAGCTAAAAAGCAAGGAACATATAGTACATCAAGACATGTTGATGGTAGTGTTTGGTTTTATCCTTCATGGTATGGATATTATGGTCATGGAGAGTATGTTGGTTCAGGTAAAGCACCGGCTTATAATACATTTGACACTGAAGCTGAGTGTGATGCTTTAGGAGCAAATTATGTATGGCACTCTGACCCTGATATTGCTAGCGGAAGGAATATTGGTACAATGATTCCGGGATTGGGCTATCAATGGTCCGGACCAACTAATGCACACTGTGGAAATGGTAAGAACTGTTGGTAATTAATAATATTATAATAATACGATGGGGCTAATACCCCATCGTTTCTAACAATTACAAAATTTATGAAGCAATTAATAAAAACAGTCTCTTCAACAAAGTTCTCTGTGTTATTATTGCTTCTGTTTGTGATTGTTATAGCTGCAGCTACCGTTGTTGAAGAGCTTTATGACACACCAACAGCACAACTGTTAATATACAATGCCTGGTGGTTCGAGATGTTTATGCTGCTGTTTGGAATATTATATCTTGTTAATGTATTTCAGAATAAACTTTTTAAGCTACAAAAATTACCGGTACTTATCTTTCATATTTCATTTATCTTATTGATTATAGGAGGTGGCATTACACGGTATAAGGGTTACGAAGCTAATATGCACATCAATGAAGCTGAATCGACCAATACTATTTATACGGCCGAACCTTATTTTCAAATTAACTTCCCTGGTGATGAGATGGCATATACAAGTGATCAACCTATATATTTCTCACAGGTAGGTCAAAATGATTTCCACCTGAAGTTCAATACGCCGCAGGGAACTGTTGAAATCACCTATAAAAGGTACGTTTTTGAGGCCTACGATTTGTTTAGAGATAAGGGGGATGCCGAAATAGTAATGGATTATTACAGAAGAAATTCAAGGACGGATAGTCCGGATGCTTTGTATGTAGAGCTTACACATAATGATAAGCAGCAGGAGGTAATACTTTTCTATGATCGTACAAGGTACATACAACCTTTTAAGGCATATAATATAGGTGATCTTACCATAGAAATGACTTATGGACCAAAGCCAATGGAATTACCATTTAGTTTATTGTTAAAAGATTTTGTTCTAAGTAAATATCCCGGTACAGAAATACCGTCAGCCGCAGAAAGCAGGGTGTTATTAATAGATGAACGGCATGATCACAGGCAGGAACATATACTGGCTAAAAATAAAGTGCTGGATTACGATGGTTATCGTTTTTTTCAAACCTCATACGATGATGACGAAAAAGGAACGATCCTTTCATTAAACTATGATTATTGGGGAACCCGAATCACCTACATGGGGTATTTATTAATGACGATAGGAGCCATTCTGATCTTATTATCAAAAAACTCTCATTTCTCTCAGTTAAGCAAAAAAATACAAGCTGTAAGGCGGCAAAGAAAATCCCTGATAACGGTATTGACCTTACTCTTCACGATATCAAACTTTTCTTTGGCTCAAAATAATATTCAAAAGCCAATTAGTAATGAACATGCAGAACGGTTTGGGCATTTGTTGGTGCAGACGTATGAAGGCAGGTTTACCTCAGTTTATTCATTGGCAAGCGATGTAGCTCATAAACTAACAGGGAAGGATCATTTTAATTTTGAGGGGAAAGGAGAAATGGATGCCATGCATCTTTTTCTTGATCTGCACCTGGATCCTAATTACTGGAGAAATCAGAAGTTGTTTGTGGTGAAAGAGAAGTCCATTCGCAATATGATTGGTCTTTCGGGTAAGCAGGCTTCATTTATTGATTTTTTTGATAAGTCCTTTCATTATAAATTAGAACAGGTAGCTCAATCAGCCTTTAAAACAGATCCATCTGAACAAAGTACGCTTGATCGTGAAATTATTAAGATAACGGAGAAAGTTAATATTTTCCAAATGCTTATTAATGGCGATTTTTTAAAATTATTTCCTGTAGAGAAAGATGTTAATAATAAGTGGGTCCATTGGCGGGATTCTTTGGCACTTAAACCACTTACAGGCAAACTTGCCATTTTAAATGAAGACTTAAGACTTCAGGAGTTGAATTATAGCAATATGATGCGGGCTTATTTTGTTTCCACACTATATGCCAGAGAGTCTGATGATTATTCAGTTCCTGATCAGCTAATAGGGTATATAAAGAGTATTCAAAGGCAATTAACTCCACATGAATTATTGCCCTCAGAAAAGAAGATTGCTTTTGAAGTACTATATAATAAATTGCGAATCTTCGATCGGCTAAAGTTTGTTTATGGTGTACTAGGCATTATTTTATTGGTTTTAGCTCTGATTGATAATTTTAGGACCACTCCTGGTCGAGCAAACAGGTATTTATTAAAAGTATTTACGGCTCTTTTTATTGCTGCTTTTGCATGGCAAACAGTCGGCATGGGACTCAGGTGGTACCTGGGAGGTCATGCCCCATGGAGCAATGGTTACGAAGTGTTGTTATTGGTAGCCTGGGGAAGCATTATTTCCGGGTTGTCGGTTATTCGCTATTCGAAAATCGTATTAGCATCCACGGCTATCCTGGCTTCTGTTCTTTTGATGGTAGCAGGACTTAGTTATTATGACCCGCAATTAACCAACTTGAATCCTGTTCTTAAGTCTTATTGGCTTATTATTCACGTAGCCATTATAACAATTGGTTATGGTTTCCTGGCTTTAGGATTTATAATTGGCCTAATTAATATATGCTTATATCTATTACGACCTAAAGGTAAGAGTGAGTTATTTTCTTTGGTAATTAAAGAGCTTACTTTAATCAATGAAAAACTATTGACTATTGGTATGTTCTTAACTGCCATTGGTACTTTTATTGGTTGTGTCTGGGCCAATGAGTCGTGGGGGAATTATTGGAGCTGGAATGCCAAGCAAAGCTGGTCGCTTATAATTGTCCTGGTATATGCTACGATATTGCATTTTCGCTATATCCCTGCTTTAAGGTCACGCTTTGCTTTTAATGTTGCAACAATCATTTCTTTTGGCACTGTAATAATGACCTTTGTGGGGGTGAATTATTACTTCACAAAAGGTTTGCATTCTTATGCGAATGATGATCCGCCAATCTTTCCTGTTTGGTTGTGGGGTACTTTAGGTGCTATGTTAATGCTAATCCTGACTGCATATTTAAAAGAGAGAAAAAATAATTAATATTTTCAACTAATTATATTTAAAATAAAATCTATGAAATTACCCAAGTCGTATTACAACATGCTATCTTTTGCAGGAACATTAATTGCAGCTGTCAGCTTGTTTATAATTTTATTTTTAATGGCTATTACTGCCATTTATCAGGATAGCAGTACCTACCTGGGGCTGTTTACCTTTATTATCTTACCAGCAGTGATGATTATAGGTCTCCTGATGATTCCGCTTGGCATGCGAAGAGCAAATAAAAGAGCCAAGGAGAAACATGAAGAATTACAAGGTAAATGGATGGTGTTTGACTTCAATAAAAAAGAACACCGTAACGCAGCAGCTATTTTTATTACCGGAACTGTAATTCTTATTTTACTTTCATCAATTGGAAGTTACGAGGCCTATCATTTTACCGAGTCTGAGAAATTCTGTGGTACCATGTGCCACGATGTAATGGGGCCTGAATATACAACCTATCAAAACTCAGGTCATGCTAAGGTGGCATGTGTAGAGTGCCACATTGGTTCAGGTATTGACTGGTATGTAAAATCAAAAATGTCAGGTATGCGTCAGGTTTATTCTGTCTTATTTGATAAATACTCAAGGCCAATTGCTACACCAATTCACAACTTAAGGCCATCAAAAGAGACCTGTGAAGAGTGCCACTGGCCAGAAAAATTTTACTCTCATCAGCTGAAATATCAAAAGCATTTCTTGTCTGATGAAAAAAATACAGAGTGGAATATTCAGATGAGTATGAAGGTAGGAAGTGACCATGCCTCAAAAAATCTGGAAGAAGGAACACATTGGCACATGAATCCGAATGTGAAAATTGAGTATGTTGCTTCTCCGGATCGACAGACCATTCCATGGGTAAAGTACACTAATCTGGAAACAGGTGATACCATCGTTTATGAGAATATGATGGATCAACTTACACCTGATAGTTTAAGTCATTTAGATCGCAGAACAATGGACTGTATGGATTGTCATAACAGACCTGCGCACAAATATCTATCACCTTATCATATTATGGATCATTTGATGGCTGCAGGCGATGTTTCTGCTGAATTGCCTGAAATAAAAATGATGGGAATGTCGGCTCTCGTTGAAGAATACTCAACCTCAGACTCAGCCGTGATGGCGATTGAGCAATCGCTAAGAGAATATTATACCGGATCATATGCTGAGGTGCTTGATACCATGCCGGGAGCTTTGGATAAGGCTATTGCTGCTATTACAAGGGAATATCAGAATAATATCTTTCCGGAGATGAAGGTACGCTGGGATGCTTATCCTGAGAATATTGGACACAAGGAATTTAATGGTTGTTTTAGGTGCCACGGAGGAACACATGAAAGTGCAGAAGGTCATATTATTAGTAATGACTGTAATACTTGCCACACTATTATGGCGCAAGGAACTAGAGATTCAATGCAAGTTGCATTAGCCAATAAAGGTCTTGAATTCTGGCATCCTGTTGATATTGATGGCGCATGGAAAGAAATGCTTTGCTCCGATTGTCATAATGGGATGTATTAAGTCATGTTCTTTTAGCGGTTAATACCGTAACTACAAAGAGGTGAAAAACAATAAAGGCTGATAATCTGGAAACAAAGATTATCAGCCTTTATGGCTTCGGTATGGGCTTACATTTATAGCTAAGCTTACAATGTTTAGTAGTAATATCTGAATTTCAGTTATACGTACCTACACCTTATTCAATATTTTCTAAGGTGTTGATCAAAATAAAAATGACATTGTCAATGTAACTGCTTATTAGTTGCTACTTGCCAAATGTGAAATAATAACATATTAAAGATACATTTAAGCCAATTTTAACTCATATTAAATTCATTGTCAATCGAATTTAATATGACTTTAGTATGAGTTAACTTTGAGTTTAATATGAGTTTAGTGCATGGTTGGAAGAGAGTTGACGCAGAGTAGCTATGGAGAAAAACCTGAGTTATATATAAAGTAGTTGAATGATTTTTGGATGAGACCATTAATAAAGGCATTCGAAGGATGTTAACTATTTAAAATATATGCCAAAACTCTGCAAATAGATACTAAATTTGGTTATGGCTGACAAAATAGTATGCTGTATGCTAATTTTTTATGTCTTGCTAAAATCAACTTTTTCCTGCCTAACCGCGATAATGTTGTGTCTAATTATGTATTTCTGGTATTTTAAACTCTTGTAGTTGGAAGAGCTGGGAATATGGATTTTATCAGATGATAGGTATTGGTTGAGAGTGTCAGCAGAGGTATTGGGAGCAGATTCGGTTGTTGTAATCAATATCTCTGTGCTTGCTCTGGTGGCATTTGATTGCAAAGAATTTCAATTAGTGTTGAGTTATATAAAAACAAAATAGGGTAAGCTTTTTAAAACTTACCCTATTTTTATATTCTATTAGCTGTACTAAATAAAACTAGCGATTTTGTCGCTCTTGTATTTTCCAGCTTTTAATTTTTCCTGAACTTCACGGAATGCTTTAATAGTATAATCTACATCCTCTAATGTGTGTACCGCCGTTGGAATAATGCGTAGCATAATCTGATCTTTAGGTATCACAGGATAAATTACGATTGAACAGAAAATGTTATAGTTCTCACGCAAATCCATTGTTAATTCAGTTGCTTCACCTACATTACCTTCTAAGAATACTGGCGTAACTGGTGATTCAGTTTTACCTAGGTTGAAACCAGCTTCTTTTAAGCCTTTCTGAAGTGCGTTTACAACCTTCCAAAGATTCGCTTTGTGCTCAGGTTGGTCGCGTAACATTTCAAGACGTTTAAGTGCTCCAAATACCATTGGCATTGGTAATGACTTGGCAAAAATCTGAGAGCGTAAGTTGTAGCGCAAGTAGTTAACCACTTCTTCGTTACTTGCTACAAATCCGCCAATACCAGCCATTGACTTAGCAAATGTGTTGAATACAACATCAATTTTGTCAGCTACATCAAAGTGTTCAGCAACTCCGGCACCAGTTTTACCCATTGTGCCAAATCCGTGAGCATCGTCAACCAATATGCGAAAATCATATTTTTCTTTTAAAGCAACAATGTCTTTTAAGTTACCAAGGTCGCCAGCCATGCCAAATACACCTTCGGTAATCAATAAAATACCACCACCAGTTTCTTTTACTCGCTTAGTGGCAAACTGAAGCATTTTTTCGCACTTATCCATTTCGTTGTGTGCGAATACGAAGCTTTTACCACCTTTGGCTTTATGAATGAATATTCCATCCATGATACAAGCGTGCGATTCTGAATCATAAACGATAACGTCGTTTCTTGTCGCTAAGGCATCAATGATAGAAACCATGCCCTGATAACCAAAGTTAAGAAGGTAAGCATCTTCTTTTCCTACAAATTCAGCAAGTTTAGCTTCTAATTCTTCGTGCTTGCTAGTCTGTCCAGACATCATTCGGGCACCCATTGGGTATGCCATTCCATAATCAGCAGCTGCATCAGCATCAGCCTTGCGAACTTCTGGGTGATTAGCTAATCCGAGATAGTTATTTAAACTCCATGTAAGTACTTCTTTACCACGGAATTTCATTTTTGGGCTGATTTCTCCTTCTAATTTTGGGAAGGTGAAATAACCATGAGCCTCTTTTCCATATTGTCCTAATGGACCCATATGTTCTTTAATTCTATCGAAAATATCCACTATACTGAGCTTTTAATTTTTTCGCAGCAAATGTAATGTTTTTACTCATCTTTTTGAAGGAAACCTTATTAAAAAAGAATATGCTTTGCTTCATTGGGCTTTAACTATAATAGGTTCAGATGAATAGCTTAGGCGAGGGGGATCGTTACATATTATGTGTGAGTAGATTATCAAGGTAATTGTTCGTTGAAAAAAAGTGATTGATAATAGAGGCAATCTATTGTGCTTGTTGATAATATCAAATATAGGCTTGTGAGGTTTAATACTAAAGATTATCTTTGCACGGTTGTAAAAACAGTTTGGATGAACTGTTATTCATTTGTGATACATTGAATCTCATTAGTTTCAGATATATGAAGTTAAATTATTTACTGATTGTTGTGATATTAGGGCTCGTAGGAACCGGATGTAGTAAATACCAAAAGCTACTGAAGAGTCAGGATTATGAGTTGTGGTATACGGAGGCAATGCAGTATTATGAGAAAGAAGATTATACGCGTTCAGCAACCTTGCTAGGGCAGTTGGTGAATATTTACAGAGGTACTGATAAAGCCGAAGAAGTAAACTATACATATGCCAATTGTTTGTATGGATTACACGACTTCTTAACGGCAGGTCATTATTACCGTGAGTATGTGAAGAACTTCCCGGCTGGTGATTATGCTGAAGAGTGTCAGTATATGAGTGCTTACTGTTATTACAAGCGTTCGCCAAAGCCTCGATTGGATCAAACCACAACAGAAGAAGCTATTCAGGAGTTTCAGCTGTTCATTAATATGTATCCCAATAGTGCCAGGGTTGAAGAATCTACACGCTTAATGGATGAGTTACGCGATAAGCTGGTTTATAAATCATACCTTAGTGCTAAGTTATATTATAATCTTGGTGATTATTTGGGTAATAACTATCAATCAGCGGTGATCGCTGCTCAAAACAGTCTGCGCGATTTTCCCGATACTAAGTATAGAGAAGAACTTTCATTTCTTATTCTTGAATCAAAATACATTCAGGCTGTGAATAGTGTTGAGGAAAAGAAAGAAGAACGAGTAAGGGATACGATGGATGAGTATTACTCCTTCGTTAATGAATTTCCTGAAGGCAAGTACAGAAGAAAAGCTGATCGTATTTATGATGATACGGATAAGATGCTTAAGAATTATAATACAGAAGTTGCAGTAAATTAAAAATTATCATATGTCAATCGACTACAAAAAAACAAATGCACCAGTATCAACAATTACTTGGGATAAGAACGAATTATCTGAGCCTACTGGTAACATCTACGAATCACTCGTAGTTTTGGGAAAACGCGCAAATCAGATTAGCTCTGAGATGAAAGAAGAGTTGAACAAAAAGTTACAGGAGTTTGCATCGTATACTGATAATTTAGAAGAGGTTTTTGAAAATCGTGAGCAGATTGAGATTTCACGTTTTTATGAGCGTTTGCCAAAATCGGTATGTATTGCTACTCAGGAATTTGTTGAAGGTAATGTTTACCACCGCAATCCGGATAAAGAAGAGGCTGGAGAGTAATTTCAACTTGCGTTATCGCTTGAAGAAATTTCAGTTTTTGATTTTAAGATATATAAAAGGTAAAGGAGGATAGTATATTCTCTTTTATCTTTTTTTATTTTTGGTGTATGCTAGAAGGAAAAAAGTTTATTCTCGGTATTTCTGGTGGTATTGCTGCCTATAAATGTGCTCAGTTAACGCGCTTGTTAGTTAAGGAAGGTGCTGAAGTTCAGGTGATAATGACCAAGTTAGCTAAGCAGTTTATTACGCCGCTAACCATGGCTACTTTGTCAAAGCGACCAATATTGGTTGAATTCTTTAATCCAGAAAATGGGGATTGGAATAGTCATGTTGATAGCGGACTATGGGCTGATGCGATGATTGTAGCACCGGCAACAGCCAATACAATGGGTAAAATGGCTAATGGCATTGCCGATAATCTTTTAATTACAACTTATTTGTCTGCCAGATGTCCGGTGTTTGTAGCACCAACCATGGATTTGGATATGTATCAACATCCATCAACGCAAGGTAATATGGATACCTTACGTTCTTATGGAAATCATTTGATAGAACCAAATGATGGGGAGCTTGCTAGTGGTTTAATTGGTAAGGGGCGTATGGCAGAACCCGAAGAGATTGTTCTGCATTTAAAAGCATTCTTTGCAGCCAAAGAAAAGAAGGATTTACAAGGGAAGAACGTTCTTGTTACAGCTGGAGCAACGCATGAGATGATTGATCCGGTGCGTTTTATTGGAAATTATTCATCTGGAAAAATGGGCTATTCGTTAGCCGAGGAGCTAGCCAGGCGTGGAGCGAATGTGACTTTGGTTAGTGGTCCTACGCAATTAGAAGTAAAGCATCAAAATATTTCAAGGGTTGATGTTCGTAGTGCAGAAGAGATGTATGTTGCGAGTGAAGCTTGTTTTGCAAAAATGGATGCAGCCATTATGTGTGCAGCAGTAGCCGATTATACGCCTGTTAGTAAGGCTGATGAGAAGCTAAAGCGAAATAACGAGGCTTTTTCAATAGAGCTAAAAGCAACAACCGATATTGCTGCGGCACTTGGTAAAGTAAAAACAAATAGTCAGGTATTAGTGGGGTTTGCACTTGAAACGCAGAATGAAAATGACAATGCAAAAAAGAAGCTCGTTAAAAAGAATCTTGATTTCATCGTATTGAATAGTTTGAAAGATAAGGGAGCAGGCTTTAATTCGGATACCAACAAAATCACAATTATCGATAAAGATAATAAGACCAGAGAATTTGCGTTAAAATCTAAGGTACATGTTGCCATAGATATTATTGACGAATTAACACGTTATTTGGCCAATCGATAACATTAAACCATTATGAGATATCTAATCATTGTCCTTTTATTCGCACTAAGCACAGCGGTTTTTTCACAAGAATTCCAATGTGCGGTTCAGGTTGTTTCACCTCAGGTTCAAAGTACCAATAAAAAGGTGTTTGAAACCTTGCAGACGGCTATTATGGAATTCATGAATAATCAGAAATGGACAAATGATAAGTTTGCGCCTGAAGAGCGGATTGATTGTAACATCATGATTAATATTTCTGAAGTGATATCGATTGATGAATTTAAAGGTTCATTTCAGATTCAGGCTCGCCGCCCGGTTTATAATTCTAACTACTATACAGTTTTATTTAATCATCAGGATCAGGACTTTCATTTTAAGTATGTTGAGTTTGAGCCCTTGATTTATAATCCCAATAATTTTGATTCTAATTTGGTTGCTGTGTTGGCTTATTATGCCAATATTGTTTTAGGTTTAGATTACGATTCGTATAAGAATAGTGGAGGAACGCCTTATTTTCAGGAGGCAGAACGAATTGTGAATAGGGCTCAAAGTGCGCGTGAAGCAGGCTGGAAATCCTTTGAGGGGCAACGGAATCGCTATTGGCTAACCGAAAATATACTCAATGAATATCATCGCCCATTACGTCAGTGTATGTATCAGTATCATCGTAAAGGTTTAGATCGGATGAGTGATAAAGTTGAAGAGGGACGTGCAGAGATTGTTAAAGCTCTAGAGTTAACGCGCAAAGTGCATCGCCAACGACCAAGTTCATTTTTCACGCAGGTATTCTTTACGTCTAAATCTGATGAATTGGTGAGGATATTTGAAGAATCATTCTCGATGGAAAAAGGGCGTGTTGTTGAGTTGTTGATGGAAGTTGATCCGGCCAATAATAAAAAATACGAAAAGATATTATCATCCAACTAATATGCTTAAGTCATTATCAATTACTAATTACGCTTTAATTGACAAAGTCGAAGTCAGTTTCGATAGCGGGTTAACTGTTATAACCGGTGAAACAGGAGCTGGTAAATCTGTTTTACTTGGTGCCTTGTCATTGATTCTTGGGCAGAGAAGCGATGTGAATGCTTTACTCAACAAGGAGCATAAGTGCATTGTTGAAGGCGAGTTTTTTATTGGAAATTACGGATTGGTCGGTTTCTTTGAGGAGAATGATGTTGATTATGAAGAAGTGACAATTATACGACGTGAGCTATTGCCTTCTGGAAAATCACGTGCTTTTGTCAATGATACGCCTGTTAACCTTGGCTTTCTAAAAAGCATTAGTGCTCAGTTGATTGATGTGCATTCTCAGCATCAAAACCTTTTGCTTGATGATAGTGGATTTCACATGATGGTGATTGATACTCTGGCTGATAATAAAGCCTTGATAGCTGACTATGGTAAGCAGTTTAAGGCCTACAAGTCTTTGCAAAAAGAAATCGAGCTTATGATCGCCGATAATGACAAGCAGAAATCTGATTTGGATTACATGCAGTTTCAGTTTGAACAGCTTGATAAGGCTAATTTGGTTGCAAGTGAGCAGGGGGAGTTGGAACAAACGCTCGAGCAGCTTTCGCATGCTGAGGAGATTAAAGGAAACCTCGTTGAAGTTGTTAATCATTTAAGTCAGGAACCATCACCGGTTATCGATGCATTAGCCGATTCTGTTAATAAATTAGAGAAGATAAGTGGCTTTTTACCAGATGGGGACGAGTTGACTCAGCGTCTCGAATCTGCCCGAATTGATTTAAAGGATTTAGCCGATGATTTAGAATCGCGTTCCGAAGATCTAGATTATAATCCTGATACTATCCGGCAAGTTCAGGAGCGATTGGATTTGATTTATGACCTGCAACAAAAACACCGCGTCAAATCTATTGGTGAGTTAATCGAGTTAAAGAATGAGCTTCAGCAACAAATTGATAAAGTAAATTTCTTTGATGATGATTTAAAAGCGAAACAAAACGAGCTGGAGAAGATGGTTGGTGAGCTTGAAAAAGCATGTAAGTCTATCACTAAATCGCGTAAAGGGGTATTTTCGTTGGTCAAGTCGAGTATCGAAAAGCAATTGCAAATGCTTGGTATCCCTCATGCTAATTTTGTTATTGAACATACCCATACTGATGATTTTAATATGAGCGGTAAGGATGATATTGAGTTTTTATTTGCTGGTAACAAGGGAGGAACACCTGCGCCGATAAATAAGGTAGCATCGGGCGGTGAAATTTCAAGGGTAATGTTATCTATTAAATCATTATTGTCATCATCAAAAGGATTACCAACAATTATTTTTGATGAAATTGATACAGGTGTTTCGGGCGAAGTGGCCGATCAAATGGGCAGTATTATGGCGGAGATGGGAAGTTCCATGCAAGTCATAAGTATTACTCATTTACCTCAAATTACCGTTAAAGGCGATCATCATTTTAAAGTTTTTAAGACAGATGAAGCGGATAAAACTATTTCAAATATCAGGAAATTAAACCATGAAGACCGTGTTGTAGAGGTTGCAAAGATGTTAAGTGGTTCAACTTTATCAAATGCTGCTCTTGAGAATGCACGTGCTCTATTGAATAACTAATCAGGTATTTATAACTTACAAAACCTTTTAACTTTTTGCTTGTTGTAATAAGTTAGGTATAGAATATTAACATTGAAACTTGTGTTGTGCAACATATGCTGTATATTTGTGCGCTCAAAAATAAATTGATATGGGATTTGATCTTTTAAAAGGAAAAAGAGGGATTATATTTGGTGCCCTTAATGACATGTCTATCGCATGGAAAGTAGCCGAAAGGGCTTACGAAGAAGGAGCACGTTTTACATTGTCTAATACTCCAGTGGCCTGCCGTATGGGAGAGGTTGTTGAATTAGGTAGAAAGTGTGAGGCAGAAATTATTCCTGCAGATGCTACAAATGTAGCCGACCTTGAGAATGTTTTTGAAAAGTCAATGGAAGTGTTAGGCGGAAAAGTTGATTTCGTATTGCACTCAATTGGTATGTCATTAAATGTTCGAAAAAAGAGGGTTTATCATGATTTGGATTATAACTATCTGAATAAGACTTTGGATATTTCGGCTATTTCTTTCCATAAAATGTTACAAGTTGGTTTCAAAATGGATGCCATTAATGAATGGGGGTCTGTACTTGGCCTAAGTTATATCGCTGCTCAGCGTACATTTTACGGTTATAATGATATGGCAGATGCTAAATCATTGTTGGAGTCAATTGCCAGAAGCTTTGGATATATCTATGGTCGTGAGCGTAAAGTTCGTGTAAATACTGTTTCTCAGTCACCGACGGTGACGACTGCTGGTAGTGGAGTGAAAGGAATTGATGGTTTACTTGATTTTTCTGAACGTATGTCACCACTTGGAAATGCGGATGCTGCTGATTGTGCAGACTATTGTATCACTATGTTCTCGGATTTGACCAAGAAGGTAACCATGCAGAATTTATTTCATGATGGTGGTTTCTCTAATGTAGGAATGAGTCTCAGGGCAATGAATCAGTATAATAAGAGCTTTGATACTGACGATTTAGATGAAAAATACTAAAAAACAGAAAAGGGTGCTGAAAGCACCCTTTTTTTATAGGGTTAATTTACTTAAAAGCACATCGCTCAAAATTTTCATAGTCTTTTATTAATCATTAAATTTGGCGACGTTTTTATAGAAGATGGCAGTAATAATATGCGTCTGCTAAGTTATATTGTAGGACAAATCAACTTATCATGGATCAATACCGAATAAATCACCTTAAGGAACTGGAAGCTGAGTCTATCTATGTTATTCGAGAGGTAGCAGCTCAATTTGAAAATCCTGTGATGTTATTCTCCGGGGGGAAAGACTCAATTGTAATGTTTCACTTGGCTCGTAAGGCCTTTTGGCCTGCTAAAGTGCCATTTCCTTTGATGCACATCGATACTGGCCATAATTTTCCTGAAGCAATAGAGTACCGTGACCGCGTAATGGAAGAAACCGGAACAAAGTGTATTGTAGCTTTGGTTCAGGACTCCATTGATCAGGGGCGTGTAGTAGAAGAAAAAGGTGTTACCGCGAGCCGAAATAAATTGCAAACAACCACATTGCTTGATGCTATTGAAGGCAATAAGTTCGATGCTGCTATGGGTGGCGGTCGTCGTGATGAGGAAAAGGCACGTGCTAAGGAACGTTTTTTCTCACATAGAGATGAGTTTGGACAGTGGGATCCTAAAAATCAGCGTCCTGAACTTTGGAACATCTTCAATGGTCGTAAAAATATGGGAGAGCATTTTCGTGTATTCCCAATCAGTAACTGGACTGAGATGGATGTGTGGCAATACATCTACATGGAGCAGATTGAACTACCAAGCTTGTATTTTACGCACAAGCGTGAGGTGTTTAATCGCGATGGTGTTTGGATGGCTAAACTGCCATTTATGCAATTGAAAGAGAACGAAAAGTTAGAGACTTTAGATGTGCGTTGTCGTACAATTGGTGATGTGACATGTACGGGCTTAACACTTTCAAAAGCCAATACCTTAGAAGATATTATACACGAAGTAGCAGCAACACGTACAACCGAGCGTGGCGGAAGAGCAGATGATAAAAGATCTGAGTCAGCCATGGAAGATCGTAAACGCGAAGGCTATTTTTAAACTTTTGTCAAATCAGAAAAATCAATAATATGTCCGGAAAAGAATCAGGATATTTAGATATGGAGCTTTTACGCTTCACCACAGCAGGAAGTGTAGATGATGGTAAAAGTACATTGATTGGTCGTTTGTTGTATGATAGCAAGGCCATCTTTGAAGATCAGATGGAGGCTATTGAGCGTGTGAGTGAGCGATCGGGGCACGAAGAGGTTAATTTAGCACTTCTTACCGATGGTTTACGATCAGAGCGCGAGCAGGGGATTACCATTGATGTTGCTTATCGTTACTTTGCTACACCAAAACGTAAATTCATTATTGCCGATACCCCAGGGCACATTCAGTATACCCGTAATATGGTTACTGGTGCCAGTACTGCTAATGTAGCCTTGATTTTGGTTGATGCACGTCATGGTGTATTAGAGCAAACATTGCGTCATGCTTATATCGCGTCGTTGTTGCAAATACCTCACGTTATTTTTTGTATTAATAAAATGGACTTGGTAGACTATAGCCAGGAGCGTTTTGAGCAAATTAAAGCTGATATCGATGCTGTATCGTCTAAGTTATCAGTTAGAGATATCCGTTTTGTACCAATTAGTGCCTTAAAAGGAGATAACGTGGTTGATCGTTCAGAGCCAATGGCATGGTACGATGGCCCTACCTTAATGTACTTATTAGAGAATATTCATATTAGTAGCGATATTAATCATGATGATTTCCGTTTTCCAGTACAAAATGTAATTCGACCTCAATCAAGCGAGTGGCCTGATTACAGAGGTTATGGTGGACGCATCGCAAGTGGTGCTATACAGGTAGGTGATGAAGTGAGCGTATTACCAAGTGGTTTTACTTCTAAAGTTAAAACCATTGATATGATGGAAGAATCATTGCAAGTTGGTTTTGCACCTCAGTCGGTATCTATTACATTGGAAGATGAAATCGATATTAGTCGTGGTGATATGTTGGTGAAGAAAAACAACGGAACAGAGCCTAAGAATAGTCAGGATATTGAAGCGATGGTTTGTTGGTTTAACGAGCGTAAATTAATCCCGAGAGGAAAATACGTGATTCGTCATACGTCATCAGAGGCGCGCTGTATGGTTACTGAGGTTCAATATAAAATGAATATCAATACCCTAGAGAAAGATGAAGAAAACAATGATGTAAACATGAACGATATAGCTCGCATTAAGATTCGTTCAACTAAACCATTGTTTTTTGATTCATACAATCGTAACCGAATTACAGGTAGTATTATTTTGGTTGATGAAGCAACAAATGAAACGGTTGCTGCAGGTATGATTATTTAATAATATTAGGATATAAAAGTAAAAGCCGCTTTTCGAAAGAGAAGCGGCTTTTGTTATGGTTAAGAATAGGTTGGAGAAGGTTAAAACTTCCAACCAAAGGTAAAACTTGCCTGATGGTTTCTGTACTCAAGAGCTATTGGTTCATTAAATGATAAGCCCTCAAGCATTGCACCTTCACTCGTGTTTAAGTAATAATTGTCTTCATTGAATTTATAGGCGTAGGCTACGTCAAAAAAGAAGTTCTTACTGCGAATACCTATGCCTGTTGTGCCCATCCATTTTGTCAACTCTAAATCAACAAATTCGTCTTTAATAGGCGAGTCAAAGTAAGCAGCCCCTGCTCGGAGTGCAAAATATGGTACTGGTCTTATTTCAATTCCTGCTTTGAAATCATGCGTTATTTTCATTTGATTGTTGATGTCCTCATTTATTTGATTGAAAAGCGTGGCATAACCATCTTTTGATGTGAATTTTGACGATGTATGGTCTTTCATTTCATAATCAAATGATAAGAGGGCAAATTTGCCAAGAACGATGGCGGCGCTACCTTGAGCACGATAAGGAGTGCGGTAGCTATAAGTGAATTCACTTACGTTAGATGACGAATTGTAGTTTTTAAAGTCAACCAGGTATGAGTCAATGCCAGAATAATACTCTTCGTCTACTTCCATAAATGTTGGAGTGTGGAAAGAGGCTCCAAGGCGAATAGGGTGCAAATTAAGAATCATACCAAACTTGGCATTTATACCTAATCCTTTTTGATTTAGTTTGTTATACGCATCGAAATAATCCATGTCCTTAGGGCCGGAGGGATCGAAGCTGTTCACATTTACTTCTCTAAAGCTTTCGGTTTGCTCATAACGGAATGATTGAATGTTAACTGATGTACCAAGAAGTAGCACATGGCTGATGTTAGCGCCAAATGTAAAGCCGTATTCACCTGAATAACCGTCGCGTTCAATGATGTTGTATTGGTCGATGCCATTTACATTTCTATTGTATACAGTGCTGGTGCCATCATCATAATCAATCACGTCTTCGTACTGACTAAAGTAATGTGTGCCGTCTTCAAATAAAGGATCAAGCATGTAGGTGTCATATGCCCACCTGGCTCTTCCTCGTAAGTTTTCTGGGGTGGCATTGATTGGGATGAAGTTGCCGTTATTGTCGTAATATCCATGGGCTTCGTTTCGAATAACGCTTAGAAGTGTGCGAGCATCACTGATTTGCCCATCTATGTTGTAATCGCCATCAGTAACACCTCTGCCTATGAGCATAGATGTGTTTTCATTGAAGTCGGCTGTTCTGTTGTAAGTGAAGCCAAAGTGTGTGCTAATTAGTCCCTTATCTTTCTCTCTTAATGGTCGATTGGTGGTAACACCACCTGCCTGGTTAAAGGGAAAAGAGTATTTGTCATCTTTACTTACAAAGTTATTATATGTTGCCTTTGATTGATTGAGCGAGATGGAAGGTGTAAACGCAAATTCAGAGCTGCGATACACGGCAATGCCTGCAGGATTAATACTTAAGGAACTTAAATCGCCACCTAATGCTCCAAAAGCATTGGCCATGGCAAGTGAGCGTGATGTGCCTGTTAGTTCTCTTTTATTGAAACGAACTACATCGTCCAAATTTTGAGAACTAAGACTGCTTGCCATGCAGCAGCCTATCATTATTGTATATAGTGCCCTTTTCATAATGATTAATTTTTTTAGGTTAATAAGGAATGGTTATTATCTTCGGCCGCCTCCGCTTCGGCTTCCTCCGCTGCTTCGTGATGAACCGGAGCTGCCTGAGCTACTTGAACTGCCAGAACTTCTTGAGCTGCTCACGCTACTTCCGCTTGATCTGCTTCCGGAATTACTACTTGAAGAGCGACTAGGTGTGTACGAGCTTCTAGTAGAACTACCCGATGAACGACTTGGGGTGTATGAGCTCCTGTTGCTGCTTCCTGAAGAGCGAGTAGCTGAACTATTGCTGCTTCGGTTTGAACTACCCGAATAACTACGACTGGAACTTCTGCTAGTTGTGCTTCTTGTTGATGTGCCAGAGGTCCTGGATGATGATGGTCGTGTATAGCTTGAGTTTCTATTGTAGTTGCTTCGGCTTGAGTTATTTTTTGTGTTTGAGTAACTTGGTGTATAGCCTCTTCTGCTAGTTCCAACTTTTTGCGATGAATTGCTTGTTGAACCAGACTGACCGTTCACATTGCTTTTTGTACTGGTATTTTGTCTGTTGCTATAAGTGTATGTTCTCCCGGTATTAGTATTAGTTACAGTTTTGTTAGCGTTGTTAGTGTATGATACGCGAGTGTTTCCAACAGTGTATGATTCTCTTGTATTCGAGGTGTTAATGTAATTACTATTGCTGCTGCTTGTTCGTCCACCATCGGTTCTCCCTGAGCTAACGGTTCTGCTTCCACCTGGTCTAACCGAAGTAGCTTGCCCACCGCGAGGTTTGTATTCTCTGGTAGTTGCAATTCCTCCTGTTCCGCCACCGGGGTAGTAAGGTGGGTAGTAGCCTCCACCATAACCAGGGTAGTAGTGGTGATGATGTCCGTAATACGGGCCACACCAAGGGTCGTACCATGGTGAATACCAAGGATTGCAATATCCATATCCATAATTTGGATAGCCCCATCCCCAACTCATTGAGACATTCCAATTCCAGGTGTTGTTGTATCCATAGCCATACATGTAATCATTATACCAAGGGTTGCTCCATGTTGGAAAGGCGTATGCGTAATTTCCATCAACATATACATTCCAGTCCCAATTATTAAAATATACAATGTCGTTATATAGTGGAGACCAGTATGGGATGCCGTTAAAAGGGCCATGGAATTTAATAAGTCGTTCAGCGTAATCCTGGTCAAAACCTGAGCCATTAAAACCATCAACCCAATAGCCAGTTTCTTCATTGTAATAAACCAAAGTATCCATTTGCTCAATGGAGTCATTTGCTATTAGAGCCATGTAATCGGTTTGTATTTGAGAGAAATTGCGGTTGTCTTCAACGGCTAAATCCGATTTGTTGTATTCGTTTTTTAGCTGGTTTACCTCTTGCTTATCTTCCTTTCGAATTTCTTTGTCTTGGGCAATAGGGGAATATGAATCGTCAATGCTTACCGGATTACTTTTGGGTTTGTAGTATAAGTCATCATCATAATAACTACTATCAACCCATTGAGAAGAGCTACATCCACTTATAAGTAGAAGAATAAATAAGCCGAATATTGTATAAGTTTTCATCACTAATCCTCCGGTATTACATGGTTTAAATTCAATACAGAAATAAGCAAAAAACGTGCCGTAATATTAAAAAGTGTAAAAAAAGTTCAAATAAATGTTAATATTGAGCAATTGCCTGTTTCTGTTGGTGGCGAAGGGTGCAATATTAAAAAATCGACACTTACGACCTAATGAATTGGCTTAAATTTTCTTATTTTTGTGCCTCTTGTAAAGAAACGGATACAAATTAAGAAATAGAAAATGGCAAAAGTTTTAACGCCTAGGAGTGAAAGTTATTCACAATGGTACAATGATCTTGTACTCAAAGCAGATTTAGCTGAAAATTCAGCAGTACGTGGATGTATGGTAATTAAACCTTATGGGTATGCCATATGGGAAAAAATGCAGAGTGTTTTGGATCGTATGTTCAAAGATACTGGTCATGAAAATGCATATTTCCCGATTTTTATTCCCAAGTCATTCTTTAGTAAAGAAGCCGATCATGTTGAAGGTTTTGCTAAAGAATGTGCCGTGGTAACTCATTATCGTTTGATGAATGACCCTGATGGTGATGGAGTTGTTGTTGATCCGGAAGCTAAGTTAGAAGAAGAATTGATTGTTCGACCAACTTCTGAAACAATCATTTGGCATACCTATAAAAACTGGATTCAATCGTATCGTGATCTGCCAATTAAATGTAACCAATGGGCCAATGTAGTGCGTTGGGAAATGCGTACGCGTTTATTCTTGCGAACGGCTGAATTCTTATGGCAGGAAGGTCACACTGCTCATTCTACAAAACAAGAGGCGATTGAAGAAACTGAAACAATGATTAATGTTTATGGTGACTTTGCCGAGAAATTTATGGCTGTGCCTGTTGTAAAAGGTATAAAGTCAGCCAATGAGCGTTTTGCCGGAGCATTGGAAACATACACCATTGAGGCATTAATGCAGGATGGAAAGGCTTTACAGTCTGGAACTTCACACTTTTTGGGACAGAACTTCGCCAAAGCTTTTGATGTGAAGTTTGCTAACAAAGAAGGTAAAGAAGATTACGTTTGGGCAACATCATGGGGTGTTTCAACCCGTTTGATGGGGGCACTAATTATGGCTCACTCCGATGATCATGGTTTAGTATTACCTCCAAAATTGGCGCCTATTCAGGTCGTGATTGTACCAATTTTTCGTAAGCCTGAAGAATTAGCTAAGATTAAGGAAGCGGCCAGTGGATTAATATCTAAATTACGCGATAAAGGCATCGATGTTAAGTTTGATGATAACGACAATAAAAAGCCAGGTTGGAAGTTTGCTGAATACGAACTAAAAGGCGTGCCTGTTCGATTAGGATTGGGTCCTCGTGATTTAGAAAATGGAACGGTTGAAGTTGCTCGTCGCGATACATTGAGTAAAGAGGTTGTTGCCTTTGATGGTGTTGATGAGCATATCGTTAAGTTATTGGAAGATATTCAGGAGAATATATTTAATAAAGCCTTGGATTTTAGGGCTGAAAGTACAGTTTCGGTTGATACTTATGAGGAGTTTAAAGCTCAATTAGATAAAGGTGGCTTTATTATGGCTCACTGGGATGGAACGCCTGAGACTGAGCAGAAGATTAAGGATGAAACGAAGGCTACAATTCGTTGTATTCCTTTGGACCAGCCTGATGAAGATGGTGTTTGTATCTATTCAGGTCAGCCATCGAAAAAGCGCGTTATGTTTGCGAGAGCATATTAAGCAAATACATGATATTTATTACAGAAAAGGGAGACCATGATAAAGGTTTCCCTTTTTTTGTGCGAAAAAAACTAAATTAGCTACGAAGTATTGTTTATAAATTAAATTTAAAGCATTTCTTATGACTAGTGATGATGTTAAAAAGGCCATTGTTGGCATATTACAATCCAAGGCTTTAGTAAAACAAGATGTTTTTGAATCAACCAAAAAGAATTTTGATTTATTAAAAGAAGTGCTTGTTAGTGTTCAAAACGAATATAATCAAGAGTTGGGTGGCCAAGATAAACGTATTCAATTAGCATTTGAAGATAAAGGAGAGTTTGTAGCACAATTAAAAGTGGCTGGAGATATGTTGGTTTTTCATATGCACACCAATACTTTTGAATTCGATCGTGATCATGAAGTGTGGAAAAGTGACTATGTGAAACAAGATGAGAACAACTCGTATTGTGGTGTTGTTAATATTTACAACTTTTTGCACGATTCGTTTCGATATAATCGCGAGAATGATGCCGGCTATTTGATTGCCCGCATATTTATAAACAAAGAAGGTCATTATTTTGTAGAGGGAAAAAGGCAAAAGGGAACGGGAATTAATCATTTTGGAACATCAGTAATTAATGCGACTAACTGGCAAAAAATAATCGAGATTGGCATTGTATACTCATTAGAGTTTGATTTACTGGTACCGCCATATGATGACGTAAAAATTATCTCTATGATGCAAATGAATGGTGAAATAATGAGTTCTAAAATGCAAACAGGCAAGCGCTTAGGTTTTGTTTATAATGCCGATGATGTGAAACAATAAAAATTGTAGCCAGGACGTCAAATTTATAGATATCAGACAATTGAAATATTAAAATTAACACCGGCTAGCAGCTATTCGCTAATAGCTATCAGTTTTAAATATATGGAACAAGTATTAGAACGATTTTTGAAATATGTGGTTGTTGATACACAATCAGATACCGATACTGGTTTAACGCCTTCAACACCAGGTCAGATGGAATTTGCCAAATTATTGGCTGAAGAGTTGAAAACGATAGGGTTAGAGGATGTGACTCTGGATGAGAATGGTTATGTAATGGCAACTGTTCCTGCAACTACTGACGAAAATATTCCTGTTATCGGTTTTGTGGCACATATGGATACAAGTCCTGATTTTTCGGGAAAGAATGTAAAACCACGTATTATAAATAACTATAGGGGTGGCGACATTGTACTAAATGAAGCTGAAGGGATCACATTAAAAACCTCTGATTTTCCGGAAGTAGAAAAATACCTGGGGCAGGATTTGGTGATGACTGATGGAACAACCCTTTTGGGAGCTGATGACAAAGCTGGTGTGGCCGAGATTGTAACGGCTGCCGAATATTTGATCAAACATCCGGAGATAAAACATGGTAAAATTCGTGTTGGTTTTACACCTGATGAAGAAATTGGGGCAGGAGCGGATCATTTTAACGTAGAGCAGTTTGGTGCTGAGTTTGCCTATACTCTTGATGGTTCTGAAATAGGTGAGCTGGAGTATGAGAATTTCAATGCTGCCGGAGCAAAGGTAGTTGTGAATGGCAGGATGGTACATCCGGGCTATGCGAAGAATAAGATGCGTAATTCCATTCGTATTGCGAACCAGATTATGACCATGTTGCCTCGCCATGAAACGCCTGAACACACTGAAGGTTACGAAGGGTTTTATCATTTAATGTCTTTCAATGGCGATGTAGAGAAGACCGAAATGGTTTATATTATTCGTGATTTTAAAAGTGAGCGATTTAATGACCGTAAGCGCGAAATGCAACACCTGATTAATAAAATTAATGCGGAATACGGTGAAGGCACAGCTACAGTTGAAATTAAAGACCAATATTATAATATGCGTGAGAAAGTTGAGCCAGTGATACACGTGGTTGACTATGCTAAAGAGGCAATGGAAGAGGTTGGTGTAAAGCCAATTGTAAAGCCAATTCGAGGAGGTACTGATGGCTCGCGCTTATCATACATGGGACTTCCTTGTCCAAATATTTTTGCAGGTGGGCATAACTTTCATGGTCGTTTTGAGTTTGTGCCTGTGCAAAGTATGCAGAAGGCAGTAGAGGTTATTCTTAAAATTTCTGAATTAGTAGCAAAAAAGTAAAGAATCGTTGAACATCATTCAAGCATTTTTGTTTGAAGTGTGATTTGTCTTTTAAAGGAAATAAGTTTAACGATTAAAATAATAAAATTATGGCTGTATTAGTAGGAAAACAAGCCCCTGCATTTAGCGCTAGCGCTGTTGTTAATGGAGGAGAAATTGTTGAGAATTTCTCATTGGAGCAGTATAAAGGTAAGAAGTATGTGATTTTGTATTTTTACCCTGCCGATTTTACTTTCGTTTGCCCAACGGAGATTATCGCTTTCCAGGATAAAATGAAAGAGTTTGAGGCGCGTGACGTTGAAGTGGTTGGTGTTTCTGTTGATTCAGAGTTCTCTCACTGGAAATGGTTACAAACTGAACCTAAAGATGGTGGTATCAAAGGCGTAAAGTATCCTTTGGTTGCTGATAACAGCAAAACTATCTCTGAAAACTATGATGTGTTAGCCGGTGAGTATGACTACAACGACGATGGTCAGATTGTATTTAACGGTACACCAATGGCTTACCGTGGACTATTCTTAATCGACAAAGAAGGTCAGGTACGTCATCAGGTTGTGAATGATATGCCTCTTGGACGTAGTGTTGAGGAAGCCATTCGTATTGTTGATGCATTACAATTTTTCGAAGAAAATGGTGAAGTTTGTCCGGCCGACTGGCATAAAGGTGACAAGGGCTTAACTGCTACGCAAGATGGTATTGCAGATTATTTAGGAAGCAAGTAATAAAAGCAGTATACTTAATTGAAGGCATCTCCATTTGGAGGTGCTTTTTTTGTTATTCCACTTTCAAGTATGCGTTAATCTAAGTTTTAAAGCTTCCTTTCTTATTTGATAAGTTTCATGTTATTGCTAGAATCATTAACACTCGTTTTTTTCTTACTTTTGCGTCATGCGCAAGTACCTTGAGATTCATCCTGAAGATGAAGATTTATTTAAACAGCAACTATGTCAGGCTTCACGAAACGAAGGCGCTGCTGTTGTATTGGATGCCAATGGATTTGAAGCACAGGCATGTATTCAAAGTACCAGGAATTATGATTTTGTTGCAGGCTTGCAAAGTGTGGCGGAGTGTATCAACGATATACACCAATTAAAGCTTTTTCAAGATGAATGTAATGATTGGATATTAGGTTTTTTAAGCTATGATTTAAAGAATCAATTGGAGCAGTTATCGTCAAGTAATCCTGACAGAATAGAGATGCCCGATCTGTATTTCTTTCGTCCCCGTTATTTGTTTCTGTCAGATGGCATAAAATGGCAGTTAGGCTATTTAGATGATTATGATACCGAGGAATCAGCACTGGCTTATATCGATGATTTAAACGATGTTTGCTATCCTGAGGATGTTCTTGAGAATATTAAACTCAATCATCAAGTATCTCATAAAGAGTATTTAGAGGCTATTGAGAAGGTGTTGTGGCACATTCAGCGTGGCGATATTTACGAGTTAAATTATTGCATGGAATTTTTTATTCAGGATATTGATTTGGCTCCACAATGTGTATTTCAACGACTTAAAGAAGTTTCGCCAACGCCATTTGCATCCTTTGTAAAGTATCATGATAAATTTTTAATGGGCGCTTCACCCGAGCGATATTTAAAAAAGGAGGGAAGTCGTCTTGTTTCACAGCCGATAAAAGGTACTTCGCCACGTGATCCAAACTGGTTTATCGATAATGCTAACAAGCAATATTTAAGAAAGTCGGAAAAAGAACAGGCTGAGAATATAATGATTACCGATTTAGTTCGTAATGACTTGTCGAGAGTAGCTAAGCGTGGTTCCGTTAATGTAGACGAACTGTGTGGTATCTATTCCTTTAAGCAGGTTCACCAAATGATTTCCTCTGTTTCGGCTGAGCTCGATGGCGATAAATCGTGGATTGATGCCATCACTACATCGTTTCCGATGGGCTCGATGACCGGTGCTCCTAAGATTAGTGCCATGCAATTAATTGAACAGTATGAAAGTAGTAAACGCGGTGTGTATAGTGGAGCAGTAGGTTATGTAACACCCGATGGTGATTTTGACTTCAATGTGGTCATCCGAAGTATTCTTTATAACCAAAAGAAACAATGTGCCTCTTTTATGGTTGGTGGTGCTATTACTAATCAATCAGATCCGCAAAATGAATATGATGAATGTTTACTAAAAGCTTCAGCCATAATGAAGGTTTTTAATATTAAACACTAAGCCTATTTAAATGGATAAGCTCAGCTTCAAAAATATACAGCACGTTCTTGAAAGTAAGTGTCATATTGCTAGTGAGGATAAGCTGCTGGTAGCAGTTAGTGGTGGTGCTGATTCAATGGCATTACTAAACCTACTTATTGAGGGTGGTTATAAGTTGATAGCTGCGCATTGTAACTTTCAGTTGAGAGGTTCTGATTCTGATTCTGATGAGCAATTGGTTAAGGGCTTTTGCAACAGCAAGAATGTAAAACTTGTTACCACCGTATTTCAAACAAATGCCTATGCTCGTGAGAAGAAGATTTCAATAGAAATGGCTGCTCGTGAACTGCGTTACAATTGGTTTTCATCTTTACTCGATGAGCATAATCTGGATGCTATTGTGACAGGTCATCATGGTAACGATTCCATCGAAACATTTTTCCTAAACCTTGTTCGTGGAACCGGATTAAGAGGGTTAAGTGGAATTAGCTATCGAAATGGAAATATAATCAGGCCTTTGCTTGATTATCCGCGAGCATCTGTCGAAACCTATTGTGAGGTTAATAAGATTGCCTATTGCCACGATGAATCTAATGACGATACAAAGTTTATTCGTAACAAAATCCGTCACGATATCGTACCGGTATTGGAATCTATCAACCCTGTCTTTTTTGATACTATGCAGTCTAACCTGGCTCATCTGAAAGATGCAGAGCTAATGCTCAAAAGTGAAGTTGAGCGGTTTCAGGAAACTGATGTTGTTGATGAAGATGATAAAGTGATTATTCCCATTTCTAAGTTGGAGAATTATCCACACTATTCATCTTTGTTATTTGAAGTGCTTCGGCCATATGGTTTTAATTCAGCCGTTGTCGCAGAAGTGATTGACCATTTGCATGGTTTGTCTGGCAAGCAATTTTTTAGTGATTCGTATCGATTAATTAAGGATCGTCATAATTTGCTGGTATTGCCCATTGAAGAAGTTGGAGTGCAGCATTTTTGGGTTGAAGAAGGAGATAACCATGAGGAGGTATCGATGATTATTCAGGTGTATGATAAACCTAAAGGTTTCCGTTTTTCGCGTAATGCCGGGCTAATACATTTAGATGCAGACTTGGTTGACTTGCCCTTGTTGGTGCGTAAGTGGAAGAAGGCGGACTCATTTATGCCTCTTGGTATGACAGGTTTTAAAAAGCTTAGCGACTTTTTTATTGATGAAAAGTATAGCCTCAAAGATAAAGAAGATGCCTGGTTGATGGAGAGTGGCGAGGATATTGTTTGGGTACTGGGCAGGCGAATCGATGATCGCTTTAAAGTAACCAATAGGACTAAACGAATTTTAGAGATAGAATTGAAATAAAAAAGACCTTAAGGTTTTTAAGCCTTAAGGTCTTGTCTACTATAATTCTTTATTAATAATTGGATATTTGCCAATTAGTTGTTCAATCTCTGAAACGACTTCCTTTTTCTTTTCCTGAAACAAATCGGTATAATACTTAACTCCATCCGAAATGTTTTTCTGAAAAGCTGTTAACTGCTTCTTTTCTTTGTTGTTTTCTGGATTTGATAAGAAACTTTCAACACGTTTTTTAAAGATATCAAGGTACATGCCCAGTTCTTTTGTAAACATGTGTGGACGAGGGCGCTTATCTAATAAGTTAATACGACCATAAATGTGATCCACCATTTCTTTTAGGCTTGCTTCTTTTGAGAAATAAGCCAAATTTGGTCCCGGACAAACAGTTACCTTATCGGTCGGCCCAACTTCAATGTTTTTTGACTCAAGCAAAGAAACACCTAAGCCTACACACAAACATTCTTTTTCAGTAATTGTATCGTATGCTGTTTGATATGCTTCAGAAGGCAAGTTCTGCTCATTGAGCTCTGCCAATTTCTTTTTCTTGTATTGAGTTGATGCTGTACAAATTGGCTTCTCGGTATATTCAGTATTGTATTTCAAAAACTGCTTAGTACATGGCATTCCGTGCTTGCCATTTTCAGCATTAGTCAAGCGTTGTTCGCTCATCGAAGCCCATTTAATACTGTTGAATGGTACGCCAAGAGGCGACAATCCACTGAAGTATAGATCTTTCTCTTTAGCTTCCTTAAGCAGGTTTAAAGTTTTGGTATCGATGCTAACAGCTTCCGGAACCAGCATAAATGGTGTTCCCCAACCTACGCCATCCATCTCGTAGTGGTCCATTAAAAAGTTATGCTCTTCATTGGAGCCAACGCCACCCTGAGCAGTTACTTTTATCGAAGGCGTTGAGGCAGGTGCTGTCAGTTCTTTTTTAGCAAGTGCTGATTCGTATACGCTTTTACAAGTATCAAGTAGTTTATCGCGATTCGTTCTGAATTCATCCAGAATAGGCCCAAATAAAACACCATTGGTTGGGAATGCATGCCCGCCACAGTTTACACCGCTTTCAATGCGATATTCAGAAACCCAAAGTCCTTTTGCAGCAAGCATTTTACCTTGTACCAACGCCGAGCGAAAGTCACTAACTTTTAAGATGATTTTCTTTTTAAGCTGCCCATTGATATCAGGAAAGAAATCTTTGAATTTTTCTAAATAGCTATAAAGTCTTGGACTCATTCCTGCCGACAATACCAAAGATGAACTTAACTGGCTGTTAGCAAAGCCTCTTACAGCAGCATGAGCGTCGTTATATTCAATTGGTAATTCTTCGCCATTCTTAGAGTTAACTTTATCCAATTTAGTCATGATGTTAACATCAATATCTCCAATTGGTAAGTGTTCCTGAATCCAATTGCCTAGCTCTTCTTTAATCTGACGGCTCTTTTCAGCAATATTAAATTTCTCTTTTATGGATGCAAAATCAGGAAGCATATCAAAATACTTCTCTAACTCTTCACTCTTCTCGTAAGCTGTTTTCTTCAGGTCTGCAACTTTATTGCTAACAATGTCATCCACCATGTTTAAGTATGATGTGATGCGTTTAGCTCTAAAATCTTCTGCTTTTTCAGAAATAGCTTTAAATGGCAAATCAAATTTGTTACAATAAAACTCGCGCATCTGCTCCATTAAACTGTCATCTACTAATGATATTACAGATGAAATACCATAAGGCGCCACATTGATAGGTGTATCGAGTGTATAACCTAAGCCTAACACCGGAATGTGGAAAGTGTGTTTGTTTAATAAATCCATTGATTGTTATGGTTAATTAAGATAGCGAAGATACGTTATTAATGGGTACAAAAAAAACGACCCGAGGGTCGTTTCTTATTAAATTTCAATAAATTAGAATAATTTTATCGTTTGGTCGATACTATTGTTCGAGTTCCGCTTTAATTAATTGCTGAATATCAGACATCAGCTGTTCAATATCTTTCCCTTTCGGTTCTATCGGGGCCAATGCTGTATAGGTAATTTTTTCTCCAAATTTTAAAGGAAACATTCCTTTGTACATCATTTTGCTATGTCCATTAATGACAAATGGTATGATGATCGCATCAGGAGCCGCTCGCAAAAGAGTGCTCACACCAGGGATTTTAAACTTTTTTACACGCCCATTTTTACTTCGTGTACCTTCAGGAAATATACAAGCTGCAAAGTTATTGTCTTGTATTAACCGACCAAGTTTAAAAATTTCTTTGATTGATTGAGAACCATTGGAACGGTCAATTAAAGCTGATTTTCCATGTATAAGGTTATATGAGATACTTGGTAGATTTTTTCCCAGTTCAATTTTTGAAATAAATTTGGGATAGTACTTTTTAAAACCATGAACAATAGCAGGTATATCATAAAGACTTTGGTGGTTTGAAACAATGATGACTGGTCGCCCTTCTGGCAATGCGTCAAATCCAAAGAACCTAACTCTACATCCCATTAAAAATAATCCCTTTATCAGGAAAAAATTCAGAGAATCAACCACTTTACGACGAGCATGATCACCGAATAATTTGTGACCTAATACCTGAAAAGGATGGAATATGACCAACACTAATCCGTAATAAAGATGAAAAAATGGAGTTAAGAGGTATCCGAGAAATACTTTCATTGATTACTTTATTTATATTGATAGGGCAAAAAAACGAAAAAACAGCGAAAAATTAGGTGTGAAACTTCATAATTATTACTTAATCACATAGGTCATTGAACACAGAAAGCAGATGCAGTAATTCTTGGCTTTATTTTTGATGGAATTGAGCGTGCCGGAGTACGTATTATAGGTTGTGTTATTTTGATTTGGCAGTATATAGTAAGCTCCGAACCGATGTTTGATAAAATGCAGTTTAACCCTTAATTATATTTTTATGAAGAAGATGATTTACCCACTGATTAGTTGTATGGCTGTTGGTTTATATTCATGTACTATTCAACAACCCATAAGCTACTCACCATCGGAGAATAATGCCGGTTATAATGTGTCTTACCTGTTTGAACATGATGGTTGTAAGGTGTATCGATTTTACGATAAGGGTACCTATGTTTATTTTACAAATGTTAATAGCGATGTGACCATCGTACCCAATGATTCAACAGTCATAACGAATTCAGTAAGAGAAGTCGATGAGTTAAAACAGAAATAGTTTATCAAAAAAAAGGTAAAACAGCTACATGTCTTACCCTTTCCCTTATTGTAAATATATCGGTTTGTTGTGTGCTTAAGCGTATTTTGCTTCCCTAATAGCTTTAATGTTTTCGTCAGCAAGGTATTCTTCAAAGTCCATTAACTTGTCAACTATTCCATTGGGCGTTAACTCAATTACACGATGGCATGTTGTGCGAATAAATTCATGGTCATGCGATGCCATTAGTATCTGCCCCGGAAATGATTTCATATTGTTGTTAAAGGCCTGAATTGATTCCAGATCGAGGTGGTTTGTTGGGTGATCAAGAATCAATACGTTTGGTTCTTCCATCATCATGCGGGCAATCATGCAGCGCATTTTTTCACCACCAGATAATACCGATGCTTTCTTTTCGATATCATCGTTTGAGAATAGCATCTTACCTAGGAAGCTACGCATATAGTCTTCAGATGTATCTTTGGCAAATTGACCTAACCAGTCATAGAGCTTCATTTCTTTTTGGAAATACTCAGTATTATCCATTGGAAGGTAGGCGCTTGTAATGGTTTGTCCCCATTCAAAATTGCCTGTTTCAGCTTTTTTCTCACCATTGATAATTTGGAAAAAGGCTGTGACGGCACGGTTATCGCGTGAGATAAATACGACCTTCTCATCTTTCTCAATGTTAAAACTCACGTCTTTAAACATGACTTCGCCTTCAATCGAGAAGCTTAAATCTTCAACGCGTAAAATCTGGTCACCAGCAGGTCGTGATGGTTGGAATATAATTCCTGGATATCGACGTGTAGATGGTTGTATTTCAGCAAAATTTAGCTTGTCCAACATCTTTTTACGGCTGGTGGTTTGCTTGCTCTTTGCTACATTGGCACTGAATCGAGAAATGAACTCTTGTAATTCTTTTTTCTTCTCTTCAGCTTTTTTATTCTGAGCAGCTTGTTGACGAGCAGCTAACTGACTCGATTCGTACCAGAAAGTATAGTTACCAGAGAACATGCGAATTTTGCCATAGTCAATGTCTACAATATCGGTACAAACATTATCAAGGAAGTGACGGTCGTGAGATACTACAATCACTGTATTCTGGAAGTTGGCTAAATAGTTTTCTAACCAAAGAACCGTTTCAAGGTCAAGGTCGTTGGTAGGCTCATCGAGTAATAAGTTATCCGGATTGCCAAATAAAGCCTGTGCCAGCAATACTCTCACTTTTTCCTTACCCGTCAGGTTTTTCATCTCCTGACCGTGTAATTTTTCTTTAATGCCTAATCCGCTCAATAGTTCAGCAGCATCACTCTCAGCGTTCCAGCCAGCCATGGCAGCAAATTCGTCTTCAAGCTTCGCAGCCTTCATGCCGTCTTCTTCGTTAAAATCAGCTTTCATGTATAAAGCATCTTTTTCCTGCATGAGCTCCCACATCTCTTTATGCCCCATCATCACCGTATTCAAAACGGTAAATTCATCGTAAGCATAGTGGTCTTGTCGAAGAACAGATAAGCGTTCGCCTGGCTCCATTTTCATGCCTCCGGAAGTAGAATCTAAATCACCGGCAAGGATGCGTAGAAATGTAGACTTACCTGCGCCATTGGCACCAATTAATCCATAGCAATTACCAGGAGTAAATTTTAGGTTCACTTCTGAGAATAAAGGCTTTTTGCCAAACTGTATGGCTAAGTTTGATACTGTTATCATGATATAACTTGATTTTTCAGGGCGCAAAAGTAGGAAGAATTAATGTAATAGCCGTTTTGTGAGTGTTAAAAAAGGTTGGAATGATCTGTTACCTATAGCAGGGATTTTTCATTTTTTTGGTAATACCGACCTAAGCAGCGCAGTTTGGGCCCCATTGGCATAAATAAAGGAAAGAAAAATTTGATACCAAGCTGTTAATCTTTAAATTTTTCCCGTTATGTTGCCTAAATGGGTAAACGAGTGCTTGAGTCGGCGGCTTTTTTCTTCCCTTTTTGAGCTGGAGGCAAAAAGGGAAAGCCTCAACGGCTTGAGTTGAAAACAAGAATTCTTAAAAGCAATTTTCCTGTTGACTATAAGAGGAACCTCTTGAAACTCCGCACCTATCGTATATTGGAGTTTATTCTTGAGGAATAATAGTGTATTCTGTCACAGGAATTTTAAATAAGAAACCCGAAAAGTCGATACTTTCCGGGTTAATCTATTGTGTTGTAAGTAAGTTCAGTTTTAATCGTCCTACTTATTATTTATAAACCTTATAGTTCATCATGGTGACGCAAACTTATTGATTGGATTTGGGAATTTTGCTGATGAAAGTCATGTTGAATAAAGGCCTGTACTGTGTGAGTAAGCTAAGTGGTTGTTACAGGAGTAGTTATGATTTTCATACTTAACACAATAAGGTTATGAAGTAGCTAGGAATTAACAGTAATCCACTTTAGTCAAAGAAATTGAGGGGTTTGTAAATGTATTGTGTGCATTCGTCAAGTCGAGCGATATCGTCATTAATATATTTTGTTAATTCATGTTGCTAATTAAAAACGCGGAGCACAATAGGCCTTGGGTCTGCCAACTTTCGGGCCAATGTGTTCCGCAAATGTTGAATTTTCACAAAAATAGAAATTTATGAAGAATAATCACACCACAAGCATACCAAGTGATGTGCTTGAGCAGGCAGTAGCTAAATTAAATGAAGTGAATGCCTTGATGAAGAATTATATGATTACGCTTACTAAAGAGGAGCGTATATCATTGCCAAAGATGGGGGAAAAGACACTCGCATTTGTGGTTAATTCGCACGAATACAGCCAACAAAGGCCGGAGTTGCGTCCTTCATATGCCACTCAGGAAGATTTTGATATTGATGTAGCTGATGCGACTGGCTTGTTGCCCATTGAAAGTCTTTTAAGAAAAATGGCGAGTCAGATTAATGACACTGCTATGTTGGCGGGCAGTGAAGCTTATACACAGGCTTTGTTATTTTATAATAACGCAAAGATGGCTTCCAAAAATAATGTGCCGGGCGCCAAAGAAATCTATGACGATTTGCGTACACGTTTTCCAGGCCGACGTAAAAAGCAGGAAACAATAGATTAAATAACAGATAATCCGGAAGCAGACCTCTGGATTATTTTTTTATAGGGTCATAAATTCCTTCCTTAGCACTGACACTTCTTCTGTAGGCTCCAGAACCAAATTTCACAAGCTCCATACTTCGTTCTTCCAGCTCTGCCCATCCGAATTATTACTCTGCATTTATTTATTTTTTCTTCATCTTGAATTCTTTTTGCTCCAAAGCAGATGCCTGATGGCCGTGGACTAATTGCTTTTGAGCTTTACCATTCTCTGAAAATACTTCAGCTTCCAGGCTGCAAACTATAAAATTGCTGCCTTGAGGTATTAAACCGGAGGCTTTAAGGAATTAATTCGCTGCAATCGGGGAATAAAATCATTGCACTCGGGCATTGATACCAGAGCAAATGTTATTTAATCCGGTGCTTTTTAGCATTGGATTCGGAGCTTGAAGGTGGAACTTAGGAGTCATTGAGCTATTTAATTAGAGCTTAATGGTTTTTGGAGGGGACGTCTATCGTGCAAGGCGTATATCCTACATGAAATTTCTTTTTAAATGAAAGATGCAGGGGAGTTATAGAGCTGAGACGGTAGTTAACGTGATTCTGTCGTGATAGCGTAAAGGTAAGGTGTTAGTACAATTGAAACAATAAATCAAAACTGCCCAGAAATTATCATAATTTCTGAGCAGCTTCTCACCATTTATTAACCCAACCTATAAACCTTCTATTCTATATTGACAAGCTTAGTGCTGTCACCATGTTTTTTAAATAACTTTTTTAATTCCTTATTGGATAAATGCCCAACATTATCATCCACTAATTGACCATCGTTATTGACCAACATATAGCGTGGGATGCCTTTTATGGCAAATTGTGATTTAAGGTGATTCCATTCCGTCTTATTTAAGCGATAATGGTCGCCTTTAATGGTTTGGATACTTGAAAGCCAGTTTTTCTTAGGTGATGACTCGTTGGTAATGTAAACAAATGCAATGTTCTGACCATTTAACTCTTCTTTAAGAGGGGCGATTTTTTTTATGCCATTCATACAGGGGGCGCACCAGGTGGCCCAAAAGTCAACATAAACAAGTTGGCCTTTGTATTTTTGCATAATGCCATCAAGTAGTACACCACCTTTTACTTTGGGTGTTTCAACGATACGGGCAGCAGTCTTATCGGCCTTAATTTTTCGCAGGGTGGCTGCCTCTGTAGCTTTTACCTGGTAAAAATCCAGTAAAATCTGTTCGATTGTCTGGTCAACCACAATCGTTTTCAGGTGTTCCTCCACCACTGTATTGGGTAGGCTCTTGTTTTTGGTCAGACGAACAGCATTTAACTGAGAAAAGAGAATGTCCTTAGCCAGACCATCTTCCAACTTCAAATAGGTTTTTAAGTTATTTGAAAACTGTGCATCATATGAGTCATGAACCACTTTATTGATAAGATCAACATGTTTTCGATAGAACCCAACCCATACCTTCATCTTTGAGTTGATTGTTTGAACAGCCTCATCTTTTGACTTAGCGTTTGATAAGGTCTTTAATAGCTCCAATTCTTCACCACTGACTTCACTATTTCGGTTGATTAATGAATCTTTAAGTGCTTTGTATATAAAGTTAGCTTTAGGCAATACATCGTCCAGGCGACTTAATTTTGAGAGGAATAAACCATAACTGCCTGGAGTTAATAAAGCCTCTGGATTGTTTAATTCTTTAGCTCTTATAAAATCAAAATAGGATTGTTTAAGTGGAATAGCCTCTAAGTCAATCTGTTTTTGCTGTCTTGGTATATTATGCTTGCTTTTATAGGCATCAGTCCTGCTTTGGTTGTAATCCAACAGTTGAGCATACACCTGGTATTTAAGCTTGGTTTGCTTGAATGCAATGGCTTGCTTTGATAGGGGGTAAGCTCTGTTAAGCTGTTCGATGGCGTTCAGCTTATTTGCCAGTTCTTCCAGACAGTAAGCTTTGTATTCCTCCGGGTTTGCATCTAATGACATTTTCTTGGCCTGGTAGCCTTTGTATGAGATGGAGTCCATTTTTACAATGTCGTTATTGACTTTAGCCGTTTCGCCCATAAAAAGTGTTTTCTGTTCTAAAGGAGTCGTTCTGCCACCATATACATCAGTATCTTTGGTATAATCGATGAACTGAAAACTTTCTTTACCAGGCTCCAGTAATACCCTGTAAGTTGAATTATTCAATCGTAAAACAGCCTCTTGTGCATGCATAATGGGCACTTTGATTGAGAAGCTGCCATCTTTTTGAATGACTACCGAGTAGTATTCCGATTTGCTTAGGAATATATTGGTGAGGTATAACATGGCACGTTGCCCCATCATGGGATGGAAGCCATGGATATAACCCTTGTAAATAGCCGTGTCGTTTTTAATGCCCGAAAACTGATAAGCACCTTCTTCAGAATCGTTTTTCGGGGTGTTAAGCCTTGATTGGATGTGCAATTGCCAGCTGTCAGCGCTTTCGCCAATTAAAAGTTGTTTTCCTTTAGGTTTCAGGTACAGTGTTTTAGACTCGTTATCATTTTCGATGTTTAGCAGGTAATAGCCCGATTGCTTTTTAAGTGTTTTATTTTCCCAAACAGCATTCTTATAGATGGTTCTTTTTTCGAACAGACCATAAACCCATTCGTAGCTTCCATCCTGTTTCAACCAGTTACCCAGTAGTTTTTCGGGGATTAATGGCTTTTGTTGCTCATTGTTTAATTGAATATCAAAGAGCTTCCAGTTGTTGCCGATGTAATGAATTGTTTTTGTGTTGGGGTCAATCGCCGGGAAGTGCAATGAGTACTTAAGGATTCCTTTTTTACCTGTCGTTTGTTTAACGCCTAAGATAATGTCAGTGGCTTTTGTGACAGGGTATTTTTTGCCTGTTTCACTGTTCTGAATACAAATAGTAGAGTCGAGCAGTATGCTGCGCTCAGGTGCATGGTTGACCACAAAATCCAATACTGTAGAATGCTCACTCAATGTAATTCTCGATAACTCAACATAACTGGCAGTAGATGCACTATAAGTTGGCTTTTTGAAGCTACTGTGTGAGCTGGTGAGTAGCAATAAACAGGCAATGCCTGCTAAAAGAAGTTGTTTCATGAAGTTACTATTTGATGATTTTGGGGCTCATAAAAGTTAGTTTAGAGGTAACTAATAGTATTGAAATTAAAAGCCACCAGCACAAGAATGTCTGGTGGCTTGTTATCCGCTAACCGACTACTGGAGTTGTGACAATCTAACTCCAGCAGTCATTAGCAGATATTAACCTTAGGTTCCCGGCCTATTAGTTACTTTTTAACTACTTTTTGAGTTTTACCTTCACATACTACAATATAAATGCCTTGTGGCTGCTCGGTAATATCCAACGTTACCTCAGCTCCTAAAGCTGTCGCTTTTGTAACCAGACTACCTGCCAGGTTGTATACCTGAACAGTGTTGCCATATTCTACATTGCTTACTTTTAACAAACCAGTTGTTGGGTTAGGAGCAACAGTAAACGCTGCTTTTAACTCATCGCCAATAGCTGTTGCTGTTGGGTTCATGGATGCAAAGTAAGGGCGAGCCACATTATCAATAGACGCTACAACACCAATAGACCATACATCAGTAAAGTTCCAGTCTGTGAAATTAGATTGAGTGGCAAAAGCTGAAGTTGCTAGGCCGTTGGCTACATCCAGACCTGGAGAAACTGTTGAAGCTGCTGCATCTTTATCCCAGTAGCAGTTGGTAATAGTGCCGTTAATTGCACCGGCGAAACCACCTTGGCCGGCTCCAGACTCTTCATTAATGGCATTAACAAAAGTAGAAGCTGAATAGCAATTAGTAACAGTTACTCCAGAGTTAATTGTACCAGCAAACCCGCCAAGTGAAGTGTGTGTGCCTTCTACCGATGAAATTGTAAAACAATTGGAAATAAGGCCTTCAGTGCCATATGTGGAACCAATGAAGCCACCCGCATAATCAGTTGTTTGATCATTCCACATATTAACATATAAATCTTCATAAGCAGTGCCTATGTATGGATTAGCAGGCATATCACTGCGTATAGCTTTTACGTTAGCAGTTGAATAAGAGTTTTCAATGTTGAACGATGCATTTGCACTACCAATTAAACCTCCAATGACTCCATCTGCGTAATTCCCATTTGCTACATCCGTTGAAGTTGCTAGGCCGTAGTTAACCGATAGTTGACCACTGGAGGAGCAGTTGTTTATATTTGATTTGCTGCAATTCCCGACAAGAGCTCCTGTTCCAGAGGCGTCATTACCAGATAAAATGTTCACATTAATTAAGTGTGTATTAGTAATTGTGGCACCATCAATATAGCCAAACAATCCTGCAGGTCTAGTTGCAACACTTCCTTGTCTGATATATAAGCCAGTTATTGTATGGTTGTTTCCGTCAAATGAACCAGTAAATTTATTACTTGTACTATTCCCGATAGGAGAGAATCCAAAGTATGTACCTGCATTATTCGGATTTTCGTTTAACGTTTGAGTTGATGTAGCATCAATGTCAGCTGTTAAAACAAAGTGCTTATCCCATGCAATTGGGAACTCGCTAACAGTAATTAACTGATCAATGTTATTGATTTCATAAGGGGCATTTTCAGTTCCTTCTCCACCTGCAAACACACTATTGTCCAGACCAACAATACCTGTCAAATGTTGAGGTGAAGTTGCAGTTACATTAAAAGTATACTGAGCACCTGATTCTTCAATCCCATCAACAAGCCATGCATTAATGGCATAATTTGCCATTGTTGTTGCACTAACAGTTACTTGTTCTCCTATGCTGTACATTCCAGTTCCAGAAGTTCCTAAAGTATTTGCTTTGTCATCAGTATCAACTGTTAAAAAGTATGTATTTGGATAGAGTTGCCATTTCAATTGTGGTCTTGACACAAAGTTAATGTCATCAAAAACCATTTCCCAGGCTTTTTCACTCCAGCCTGTGAAATTGTTTAATCCGCCGAATTCTCCTTCGGTTAAGCCATTATCAGGATAAGTTGCTTGACCCTCATAATCGGGGGCATATTTTGTATTTGCTGGGGCAAGGTCTTTATTCCAATAACAATTATATGTGCGATAGCCTAACATCCCTGAAAAACCAAAGGCGCTTGTATTAGTAAATGAACAGGCCGAATAACTGTTGTAAATATAGGCTCCTAAACCGGCAAATCCAGCTACTTTGGATGGTGCCTCGCAGTTAATTGAGCCTGTTGCATAGCAGTGGCTTACGGTATTGCTGCTATATCCAACAAAACCTCCTGTATAAGCGGAGTAGGTGTCTGTGTAGGTAGAGGTAATGTCGATATTTGAATGTGATGCAAATATCTTTCCGCTATTTTTTGCCGCAAACCCACCAACATAAAAACTATTGGCAGTGATTGCTCCTGATACCTGACAGCGTCTGAATACTCCAGCGTCATTGTATCCAACCATTCCGGCAACATAACCTGTTCCATTAACTGTGATATTTTCAATGGTTAAATCTTCAATTAGAGAGTTTTGTACATAGCCAAAGAAGCCGCTGTAATTGTTTGTATTATTAATAGTTACATTAGAAACTTTTTTGCCATTGCCATCAAAAACACCTGAAAATATGTTTGTGTTGGTTCCAATAGGAGCCCAGACAGAACCGTTAGGTGCTGTGATATCTTGTGTTAAAATATAATGCGCATCCATTATTCCCTCGGCACTTTGAAGCCAAGTTAAGTGTCCTGGCTCAGATAATTGGTATGGATTGTTAGGGCCATTAGGGCTCTGAGAATCTACAAGTGTTGGTGCGACTGGATTTTGTGCCCATAACATGCTTGTTAAAAGCAGGCACAATGATAATAATGTAAATCTTTGTTTCATTCTATTCCTTTTAGATTATTAATAGTATTAAAGTGTAGTCAAATAATTAGCAAAGCTTATTATTCTAATACTTTAATCTTATTATCCGCTTTTTGAGAAATGGGTGACAAAAAAAAGAAATTATTTTCTTTTATGTAGATGCCAGATATGATTTATTGCAAATAGCAGTCTTGTAATGAACGGCTTAACTGCTTGTTTTATTGTGGTGGAAATTCAGAAGCAGTAATTTTGTATATATTTGTGGGCGTATATGCGGTTTAATGGTGAAGATAAGCAATTTAGATCAGGAGATGATAGTCTGATGAATCTGCGTGAAATATTTGATATGTATTTTGTGCCTCTCTGTGTTTATGCTTACAAGTATCTTGATAGTTACGAAAAGGCTGAGGATGTGGTGCAGGAAGTATTTATTAAGGTTTGGAATAATAAGAACTATATCATTGAAAAATCCATTAAGCAATATTTGTACACCGCCGTTAGAAATAACTCCTTAAAAGTCCTTGAGAAAGAGAGTAAGTATCGATTTGAAGAGGTTGAAGCACTATCACATGAGATTATAGAAGAGCAATTCGAACCTGTTGAGTTGGAGGAGAGGATCGAAAAATTGTATAAGGAAGTTAATAAACTACCTGAGAGTTGTCGCCTGGTGTTCGAAGGGATTGTTTTTGAGAAGAAGAAATATGCCGAAGTGGCTGAAGATTTAGAGATTTCGATAAATACAGTTAAGACACAATATTCAAGAGCCTTAAAGCGTTTAAGAGGTTCTATTGATATCCTAATCCTAATATTGATGCCTTAAAAGATTGTACTAATGCTTGAACATGCATGTTAGAGAGAAAATGTAAAGTTGTTGGTTGTTGGAATGTAATTAAAGCTTTTGCCTGCCTAAATAGAATTACTTAGCTGATTTGTATTGTTTTATTTCCCAAAGGATGGTTGAATGTGCTGAATTGGTAATGTGTTTAATTGGTCAAAATCTGAACGTTTTTCGTGTTGAAATAACGTTGGTGTATTAGTGTATTATCGTGAAGTCTTTCTGAATGCCTGTATTTAAAGTTGTTAAGCTCTTTATGTGGTTTCGGAAAGACTATCGTCTTTATTGGTTCGAGGTCTGCCTGAAAAAAAAACCTAATTTTTTGTCACCCATTTTGAAGATTTACGATAATAAGAGTATAAGAGATAATTAATGAAGTTTTCAGAAGAGTACATAATAAGTCTAATCACTGCCTATCAACAGCAAATCATAAGTAAGGATGAGCTGAATGATTTGAAACTGTGGCTTAATGAGAAGCCGGAGCATAAGAGGAAGTTCGCCGAAAAATTGGCTTTGTTAAAAGAAGCAGGTGCTCTAAGAGCTTATGCAGATATTCGATTAGAGAAAAATTGGAACGCGATAGTTGATGGCATTACGTCTTCCAAAAAAGAAGGTCGTCAAAGGAAGCTATCGAGATGGATACCATATGCCGCGGCCTCTGTATTGGTGTTGGGAATAAGCCTGTTCTTTCTATTTCACTTAAATGATAATGTCACTCGACAATTATCAAAAAATAGTAAGGAAATCGGTAAGCAAGAGCACGTTCTGTTAACGCTTTCTAATGGGATGACAGTGGCTCTGGATACCACTAAAGAAGGTGCTGTGTTAGAGGAAAAGGGTACGACAGTGGCGAAAGAGCAGTTGAATAGTATTTCATATTCGAAGCGTGACACAGAAAATGCTGAGATCTTATACAATCAAATTGAAGTGCCCCGAGGAGGGGATTTTATGGTACAGCTTTCTGATGATACGAAAGTATGGTTAAACTCTGAGTCCAGGCTCAAATACCCTGTGCAATTTACAGGCGATGTGCGTGAGGTGGAGTTGATCGGAGAAGCCTATTTTGAGGTAGCTCATCATGTATCCAAATCGTTTATTGTTAAAGCACCGCATTCGGCTATAAAGGTTTTAGGTACTAAGTTTAATGTTTCTGCCTATACTGATGATGCTAAAAATACAACCACTTTGCTTGAAGGTAGTGTAGAGGTTAGTGCCACAGGTGTGAAACGTGTTTTGGAACCAGGGTATCAGGCTGTGGTTGATAAGGACGTAAAACAAGTTAGGATTGCCAAGGTGGATGCCGAAATGTTTACATCCTGGGTTCATGGTGTATATCGATTTGAAAATCAATCAATGGAACAAATCACCAAGCAATTAAGTAGGTGGTACCCTGTTGATTTTGAATTTAGTGAGGTAGAATTAAAAAGCATTCCGCTTTCCGGAGCCATCAAAAAACATAAACCAATTGAGTTTTCATTTGACCTAATTAAGAAGATAGCGCCAATAGATTACCGCATGGATGGTAATAAGGTGATTATTATAAGTGCAGAAAACTAAGAAAATAAACGTGCAGTAGTAACAAAAGCCGGCATTCAAAAGCCGGCACCATAACTGTCTGCAAATCACTAATCCAAAATAATAAGAATGCTTATCGGGCTAACGAAGTTTAGCATCGAAGGCTATGCATGTGAAATAAAGCAGTTCAAAATATAATGTAAAAACAATCTAATGGAAAAAAACAATTTGTTGAAACATTTTTTCTTTAGACATCAGAAAAAGATGATGCTTATGCAGGCAATGTTTGTATTGGCTATTGTCTTTTTATTACCGATGTCGACTGGTGCCATGCAAACAAAACGCATCACACTTAAGGGGAAAAGCATCTCTATTCGTCAGGTGTTTGAAGAACTCAAACGTCAAACGGATATGTACTTTATGTACAATGAAAAGGATGTTGAAAAGTGTGCTAATCTGGATTTAAACTTAAAGGAGCTTAGTCTGGATGTAACTTTGCAGGAACTAACGGAAAAGACGCCTTTTGAATTCGAAATCATTGAAGATTACGTGATTGTGAAGAAGAAGAAGGTATCTCCACAGGAGCAGCAATATCCTGAGAATATTACTGGTAAGGTTGTTGATGAACAGGGAAACCCCATTCCCGGTGTGAACATCATTGTTATCCGCAATAATATTGGAACGGTATCCGATATTGATGGTAATTTTGAAATCAGCTCAGGTGGTATGCCCAACAACATTTTACGCTTCTCTTTTATTGGCATGGAAACCCTCGATCAGGTGGATCGTGGGGTGCCAATGAAAGTGGTGATGAAAGAAAAACGTGAAGGACTTGAAGAGGTGGTAGTGACTGGTATATTCGAGCAGAAAAGAGAAAGTTATACAGGAGCAGTTACCACAGTTGGCGAAAAGGAGTTAAAGTTATTTGAAAGCAGGGATCTGCTGAGTACACTAGAAAGTATTGATCCTGCCTTTAATATCGAAGAAAGTAACTTACATGGTTCGGATCCGAACCGACTACCAAATATTACTATTCGAGGTACATCGAGTTTGCCAAGTGTTAATGATTTGCAAAATGAGGCCAGTGCAAATTTGAATACGCCATTGATTATATTGGATGGATTTGAAATCAGCCTGCAGCGCTTGATGGACCTGAATAATGAAGAGGTTCAATCCATTAGTTTGTTAAAGGATGCCAGTGCCACGGCCATCTATGGTTCCAGGGCTGCTAATGGTGTTGTGGTGATTACATTGAAAGATCCGGAAGAAGGTAAACTAAAGGTCTACCTGAAGTCAAGTTTGAATATTGAACAGCCGGACCTGGAAGGCTATCAGTTATTAAATGCAGAAGACAAACTAGAGCTGGAGCGCCTTGCCGGATTTTATGATTCCCCCTATAAGCCAGGGCAAGATTTATTGCTTAAAGAAAAATATAATCAAGTGTTGGCTACAGTAAGAAGCGGTACATCAACTGATTGGATTGCCAAGCCAACAAGAACAGGGATTGGACATAAACATAATTTAAGACTCGAAGGTGGTAATAAAAATTTACGCTATTCTGCCTCTGCTGGATACAATTATATTGCTGGTGTAATGGAAGGTTCGAACCGTGAAACCTTTAACGGAGATATTACACTAGGCTACTATCATAAGAAAATAATCATTAAAAACCAAACTGGTATTGGTTTGAATAAATCTGAGAACAGCCCCTATGGAAGCTTTTCTGATTATACGAAGCTAAATCCGTATTGGGTACCTTATGATGAAAAGGGTAATCTGGTACGTTTCCTGGATAACTCAAATCAGTTATGGGATACTTACCCAGATAATCCCTTATACAATGCCTCTTTAAATACAATAGATGAAAGTGCTTATACCAGAATAGCCAATAACTTATCCTTGGATTGGCGTATATTAGAGGAATTAAGGTTTCGCACGCGCTTTGGTATTTCAAAGCAAATATCTAATTCAGATAAGTACAAGCCCTTTTCTCATACCGATTTTGAGTTTTTTACAGGGGATAATTTATTCAGACGAGGGACTTATGATTATCAAACAGGAGAAAGTAGCAGTATAGATGGGAGTGCTACCCTAAGTTATACCAAATTATTTTTTGAGAAACACAGGGTTTATTTGGGGGTGAACTACGATATGTCACAATCAAATATGTTTAGGTATAATGTGAATGTAGAAGGGTTTATGCAGGATAATCTCGATTTCCTCGGAGATGCCGCACAATATGCACTCAATCGAAAACCTTCAGGTATAGAATCAACAACGCGACGCTTTGGTCTGACCAGTAATTTAAATTATACTTTCGATGAGCGTTTCATAGCAGATATGTCTGTTCGTGTGGATGGTTCTTCTCAGTTTGGAGCCAATAAGCGAATGGCACCTTTTGGTTCTGTTGGTTTGGGCTGGAATATTCACAATGAGGATTTTTTTAATAGGGATAGAGGTGCGAGTTTGATGCGTTTGAAAGGTTCTTATGGTGTGGTCGGTTCGCAACGATTCGATCCATACCAGGCTATATCTACTTATGAATATTTTGGAAACTCAAGGTACCTTGGATGGATGGGGAGTACATTGATGGGGATTGCCAATGAAGATTTGGAATGGCAAACAACCGATCAATATAATTTAGGATTTGAGTCGCGCTGGTTTAAAAATCGCTTCCAATTCAATGCAGATGTATATTATAAGTTTACAGAAAGCCTGCTTTCAGTAAGGGATTTGCCATATTCTAATGGTTTTAAGGCTTATACAGAAAACTTTGGTGAGGTGCAAAACAAAGGATTTGAATTGATGTCAACTATTTTTTTAATTAGAAATACATCCAAAAAGATAATCTGGAGTGTTACTGGTCGAGTGGTTCATAATAGAAATAGAATTGTTAAAATATCCGACGCTTTAAAGGAGCAAACCGCTATTCAGATGCAGGCAAAAGGGGAAACGCCGAATCGTTTAGTGTTTGAGGGTGACCCTCAAAGTGCGATTTATGTGGTACCATCATTGGGTATTGATCCAAGTACCGGAAAAGAAGTATTTGTGACGCGCGAAGGTGAAGTAAGCTATGAATGGAACTCAAGAGATCGGGTGTATGCCGGTCAGGAAGAGCCAAAATATAGGGGAAATGCAAGCACCATGTTTCGATATAAGGGGTTAACCCTGAATTTAGCATTCTCTTATCATTGGGGAGGACAAAGATATAATCAGACCTTAATCCAAAGGGTTGAAAATGCCGATTTACAGTATAATGTGGACCAACGTGTATTTGATCAACGCTGGACGAAACCTGGTGACCGGGTCTCATTTAGGGATTTGGTGATTTATGACCGAACATACGCCTCTTCTAGATTTGTGCAGGACGATGCTGTTTTAAGATGTCAGAATATTAGCCTTGCATATGAGGCTAGTAAAGACTGGATAAAACGGAATTTAGGAATGAGTTCATTAAGGTTTCAGTGCAATATGCAGGATATTTTTTACTGGTCAACGATTAAAAGGGAAAGAGGTTTAGGTTATCCATTTTCTCGTCGTATGTCATTAGCAATGTCAGCCTATTTTTAACCATTAATTTTTAAAGTAATGAATAAGCTTATAATATACAGCATCGCATTGTTCAGTGTCGTTGCCGCATCCTGTTCCGACTGGTTGGATGTTAAACCACGAAGTCAAACATCGGTTTCGGAGATGTTTGCATCGGAGAACGGGTTTACAGATGCTATGACAGGTGTATACATTAATCTCACCTCAAGAAAACTATATGGGCAAACACTAACAATGAAAGAGATAGAATACCTGGCTCAACATTGGGACCTAGGTGGAACAACCACTGAGAATGCCTTCTTAACATACGATTATAATAGTTCTCAGATATTGGCTTCTACCGATCTGGTGTTTTCTCTGATGTATAATAATATAGCTAATATTAATTCAATATTAGAGCACATTGATGAGAATAAAGATGTTTTTACACTGGGCATGTATGAAATGGTTAAGGGAGAAGCTTTGGCATTGAGAGCCTTTTGTCATTTTGAATTACTTCGACTATTCGGACCGGTACCAACATTGATAAAAGAAGGTAAGGTCTTACCATATGTGAAGACGATATCAAAAGATGTGCATGCTTATCATAGTTATCAGGAGTATATTCAATACATAGAAGAAGATTTTAAAAATGCAGAGCAATTGCTGTCGCAAGTGGATCCGATACACGATTTTTCTGTTGAAGATTTAAATGATCCCTTATCACAGGGTATTAATAATCTGCATCAGGGCTATAGAAAGTATAAGATGAATTATTTTGCTGTAAAGGGGGTTATGGCACGCTTTTACTTATGGACGCAAAACAAGCAAAAAGCCTACGAGTATGCAATGCATGTTATTCAGGCACAAAATCCTGATGGAAGCTATAAGTATAATTTAGGCACAAAAGATGATTTAGATCGCTATGATAGAACATTAAGTAAAGAACATTTGTGGTCTTTAAGTGCATACGATCTACAGTCAAATGTTGAGAGCTTGTTTTTGACCGGTGTACTGAAGCAACATGATTATATCATTTCCTATGTGTTTGACCGTAACCTGACTGATATTCGCTATGAATACCTTTGGAAGACGGTAGTGGATACGCGCGGTAATGAATCTTTCACCATAATGAAATACTTTCTGGAAGAAGATGTTGCTGAAGACCAACCATCTACTCAAAAGCAAATTATACCTCTCCTGCGCCTTTCTGAAATGTACCTGATTGCGATAGAATGCAGTGAATTAACAGAGAGTAGTACTTTGTATAAGGAGTATGCGGGTTCTCGAAACCTGATTGCTAATGATTTTATTAATGAGCAGGATCGACAAGATATTCTAATCAAAGAATATCGAAAGGAGTTTTATGGTGAAGGGCAAATGTTTTATGCCTACAAGCGATTAATGGCAGATCGTATATTCTTATATCGATCACCAGCAACGGAGGAAACTTATGTTGTTCCATTGCCGGCTAGAGAAATAGGGATGATTGAAAACTAGTATAATCTAGAGCTGTGAGCCGAATATCTTATTTTCAAAGCAATAACAAGGTATTTGGATCGTGAAAAAGCGAAAAATGTCAAATGCAAATAATGAAAGCTTGACGAAGTATAACTAGTAAAATATAAAACTTATGAACTTAAATAAATATATTAGATTCTTAGTAATTGGTGTTATTTTCTGTGCATGTGAGCCCCAGGCGCTAATGACCTATATAGGTGTTGATCGACTTCAGTTTGTTGATGCAAAAGATTTTAGATATTCATTCGTTTACGAGCCTAAAACGGTCACATCAGATACCGTATGGGTGACTGTGCAAACCATGGGAGATGTATATGACTATGACAGAGCAGTTAGTTTGGTTCAGGTTTTCGAAGAAGAGTGGACTTATACATATGATGAACTTGGTAATAAAATAGATTCCCTTTTCGATATAAGAAATGATCAGGCGGAATCCGGTATTCATTTTATACCACTTTCTGAGCATACTACATTTAAAGTATCAGCCAACACTGCCCGTGCTAACCTTCCAATTGTTGTGCTGCGAGATGTATCCTTGGTAAAAGATTCCTACCGTTTAAGACTAAGGATTTCCCCTAATGATTATTTTGAAGAAGGGGTAAAGGATGTTTTGGAAAAAACAATCATCATTTCAGATGTTGTTGTTAAACCTAATGGTTGGGATGACATTGCTGATAAATATTTATTTGGAGAATACGGACCTGTTAAGCATCGGTTTATTATCGACATACTAGGTCTAAGGATTGATGATGATTTTTTCAAAATGACTAAAGCAGATATCAGTTTGCTTAACTATTATAACTCAAAGGTGAAAACTGCTCTTTATGAATATAATATAGCGAACCCTGATAATCCGCTTCGAGAGGAGCCCAAAGATGGCGATATTGAAGGGGCATTAGTAACCTTTCCAAATGGAGTATAAGTAGCAAGTTAAGTTAGTTACTCATATTACGATAATGTAGCATGGGTGGCATAATCCTAACAGCAATGCACCTGGTGTTAAAAAGAACCAAAAAGAATACGTTTATGAAAGTAAAATACCATACCATAATTGTGTTGATCATTAGTTTAGTTATTATTTCATGTGCTAAAGATGATTCGACATTTCAAACAATTGAACTTAATGAGTTTTCGATTGGCGATTTTGAGGCAAAATATTCACTTGTAAGTATTCAGGATACCATAAAAATTAACCCGGAGATAATGAGTGAAGGGGAAGAAATGTATCAGTATATGTGGATGTATTATGAGAAAGTGATCGCTGGCAAAGTAACGAGGTTTGATACCATCAGCTATGAGAAAGATATTGAATTCCAAATAACAATGCCTCCTGGTGAGTATGAATTGGTTTTTCAAGCCACACAGTCGTCAACAGGGATAAGTAAATATCAAACCACAGATCTTAGTGTAGTGACGGCAAGTTCAAGAGGCTGGTATATTCTGAAAGAAGAAAAAGGTAATACAGAACTGGACTTAAACAATAAGGGTAAAGTGAGTGCTAATATGATATCAGGTGTATGGGGGCGTCCATTAAGAGGTAAACCCGTTCAAATTTCCTATGCACCTTATTATAATTGGATTGATCCGGAAACGAATGCTTCTTCTAAACGCAATAAGGTATTGGTTCCTTTGAGTGAGGAAGAGATGTTTATTTTACGCTATGATGATCTTAAAATCTTAAGAGATTTTTCTAATTCCTTTTTTGAAAAAGTGCCGGAAAGACAGGCACCTAATTTTTTTATAGCGAATTATAGAGGTATGTTCTTAGGTAATGATGGTCAGGCTTATAGTATCGATAATCAGTTCTCTAATAGTGGTTTATTTGGTGCTGCCAAATTAAGTAATACAGATATTGGGTTATCTAACCAATTTATTCAAATTAATGAAATGGCCTCACCTTTAGTGTACAATACTTCAACCAGTTCTTTTTGCACGATACGGCCAACCAGTTCCTATTTAGTTGGATTTCAAGAAGAGGGACGATTATCATCCATTAACTACCCATTATGCCGTAATTTGGATGCCGATTTGCAATATTTAGGGCGACAATCCAGGGGCTTTGATAGTTCTGGAACCGGTATTGCAATACTAAAAAGTAAGTCCACAGGTGAACAGTTGTTGGGGCATCTGGAATTAAATGCCTTAGGTTTTTTTGGAGGTTTGAAAAATCCATTATTTCAATTAGATGGTATAGCCCCTGATTTGCAGTTAACAAATGCCGATTGTTATGGAGTCAACCGCGATTATCAGTTCTTATACTTTTCAATTGGTTCTTCCTTGTATTCGTTTAATATCAAATATCATACTGAAGAGGAGTTGTTAGTTATGCCTGGAGGAGAAGAGATAACTTTCATCGAGCATTATCAATATGATATCTACGATGATGAAGAGAATCAGTTTGATAAATTAGTGGTAGCAACATTTGATGGTGTCAACTATAAGATATATCTATACGATACTTTGGCTGGTATACCTACAGGTGAACCCGAAATAATGCAAGGTGTGGGTAAAGTTCATGATATGTTTTACATGTCACCATATATCACCGAATGGGATGTTGCCAACTAATACCAGGTTTTCTAAAAAAGATTATACAGATGAAAAATATTTATATCGCATTATTATTACTTTGCTCCATAACAGCAGGTGCAAAGAATAGGTTTTGCACCATACAAGGTAAATTCGAGAAGAATACTTACAGTTCAATTTTCTTATTTCAAATGGAGAATGGAGAGCTGAAAAGTATCTCAAAAACACCAATTGACACAAAAGGTAATTTTGGTTTTCTTTTCGTACCGCAGAGCGAGGGTTTCTATTATGTAGGATATAGAAATGATTATACACGCATCTATGTCAAAAAAGATAGTCGTGTTAATTTTGTGATTGACAAAGAAGGCTATCACTTGTTTGGCAAGAACAATAAAGAAAATATCACGCTCCATAAGTGGTTTGTACTATCCAAAGATTTATATGACAGAACGGCTCGTAAACCCAAGCCTGTTGAGTCAACTTATCGTGATTTCTTTCCCATGCTGGAACGTATCAGTCCGTTGGCAGAGACGTTTGCCAAAAAAGTTAAGACAGGTAATGCTACTTTTGACGATTTGATGAAACGAACAGTTAACTGGGATCTTCAACTTTTTGCTTTGAGCCATATTTTCGCACCCCATGACTTTCATCCAAGAGCGCAGGACCATTCCGAATATTATAAGGTATTTAGCAATAGTAAAGGTGTATTTGATAGCGAACTTTTACTCATGAACCCGGAGTACAAGTATTACATTAGTATGTACGCCATCTATAACTTAAAGTTCAATGCCAAAGAAGGAGCATCTACTAAGGGGGTAACGATGGAAAACTATCTGGAATTGGTCACAGATAGTACAATACGGGGTGAGTTAATACTAGCCAAGGCAAAAGCCCTTAAAACACAGGCCAAACTAACTGAGTTAAACGAGCAGTATGGCTCATACCTGCATACCGATAATCAGCGTGAGCGATTGAAAAAGATTTTAGCAGAGCTGGAAAAGAAAACGGCTAATACAACAAAAAAGCCGTATAGCTTTACTTATCCTGATCAGGAGGGTAATAATGTATCGCTATCTGATTTTAAAGGCAAAATGGTGTTAGTAGATGTATGGGCCAGCTGGTGTGGGCCATGCAAAGCTGAGTTGCCTTACCTTAAAAAGATTCAAGAGCAGTTTAAGGGTAAAGATTTTGAGGTGGTGAGTATCTCGGTTGATAAAAGCCAGGCTAAATGGAAAGCCATGCTCAAGGAGAAGAACATGAGTGGTGTACAACTCAATATAAATGGCAACAATAAGCTGAGTAAAGATTTTCAGATTAAGGGTATTCCAAGATTTATGCTTTTTGATAAAAATGGTCATGTGCTGGAAGCCAATGCGCCAAGGCCGTCTGATCCGGAATTAAAAGCATTGATACAAGAGTATTTGAGCAAAAACTAAGTTTTGATATGTAGTCTCATGGCAAATGATATGAATCAAATGAGAAAGTTGTTTTTATCTGTCTTCTTACTTGGAAGTATACTGCTTAGTGTGCAGGCACAAATGGAGATACCTTTTTGGAGAGAAGGTGCTCATATGTTTGTATATGTCAAAATGGAAGATGGTAAAAACCATACCTTCTTATTTGATACGGGTGCAAGCTATAACATGGTCTCAAAAGATTTAGCCAATGGGCTTGGTCTCACTTTCGGTAAGTCAGTACCAATAAAATCTTTTGGAGGTATGCAAACCGGCTATTATACAAGCGTTGATAAGATGGAACTGGGAGGCGAGGCGCTGGAGAAAGAACACTTTGTTATATTAGATTCTTTTGGTGCCGGTCATATGGCTTATTCCGGTGTAATTGGAACCAATTTTTTTCGTAATAAGGTATTGACAATTGATAATGTCAAAGAAGTTATAACTATTGGAGATGGCAGCATCCCATTTGATTCGTCTGCCTTGAATTTACCATTGGACTTTTATGGCGGAGTGCCAGGTGTAGAAGTAAGCATTCACGCAGGTGAAGGAAAGCAAGTAAGTGGTAAAATGTTTATGGATACCGGTGCCGATGCAGCCATGCTATTTTTACCACATGCCGAACAAAAGTATCAGCTGTCAAGGTGTTTTGAAAAGAGCATAAGCAGTAGGGTTAAAAGTCCGGGTGGTGATTTTATAACCACAACTGGCCGCTTACAGAGTATCCGGCTAGGAGGTTTGGCCATTCATCATGTGCCTGTTCGCGTTATGTCATTCTCCAAAGAATTGCCTCAGGCCAGTTCATATTACTTGGGTATGATTGGTAATAAGCTGCTTGAAAAGTTTAACATTACATTTAACGGACCAGCAAAAACAGTTACCCTTGAGCCAATAAGCAATTATGCACTTGAAGAGCCCATTGTAATAGACCCGTCCGGTTTTTCTTTTATGACCAACGTCAAAATGGAATTCGTTGTGTCGAATGTACAAGAGAATGGAGCAGCTTTTAAGGCAGGCATGCAGGCTGGCGATGTCATTGTAAGCATTGATGATATTCCGAGTGCCGACTATTCGGTTCCCGAATTTTTGTCATTGATTTCGTCTGTTGGTTCACCTTTATCTTTTTCAATCAGGCGAGGAGAAGAGCTATTAAGTTTAAACTTTGTGCCTGAAGATATCTTATAAATCATCAAACAGGATGATTGAAATTAAATTGAAACAAATGAATACAATAAAGACAGCTTTAGTATCTGCTATAGTCGCCTTATCACTCTTGTCTTGCAGTTTAGGAAGCAAGACTATTGAGGCAAATATTGAAGGCTTAGGAAATGATACCCTATATATCAAGGCAATACCGGTAAGTAGTTATTATGATCGGGAGAGTGTGATATTAGATACGATTGTTTCAAAGGATGACAGGTTCTCGTATGATGTGCAATCCGAGGAACCTGTGTTGTTTTATGTTTTTCCCAAGCAGAAAGTCTATAAGAATGCTAAAGGAGTCAATAAGAGGCCTGCTCAATATTATATGACATTTCTGGTTAACTCTGGGTCAAAAATAGAGGTGAGTGGTCGTTTGGAAGAATGGCAACTATCTTATAAAGCCGAAGGAGGAGAAGCTTTTAATCATGATTATAGTGTTTCGCGTGATAGCTATTTGAACTTATATAAACAGTTGCATCAGTGTGATTTAAAGCTGGACAGTGTGATGCGTCATAAAGGTGGTTTTTCATTATTAAATGAATTAACACAAAAAAGGAGAGGTCTGTTTAGAGCCCCTTCAGAGCCTTTAATGAACTATATCAAACAGAACCCTGGTAAAGATTTGGCTGCATATTACTTGTTTAACCAGCGTGTTGATACCGTGGTGAAATACTATAACCACTTAAGTGCCGATGTCCGAGACGGGGCTTTTAAAAGCATCTTGGAGCATAAGAAACGGGCTTATGATGAGAAGATGGAAGCTAAAAATGCCGTTATTGACCTGGTTGAAGGTAAAACAGCACCTGACTTTACATTAAAATCCATATCAGGAGATTCACTCAACTTAAACGCTTTACAGCATCAATATGTGGTGCTTGATTTTTGGGGCAGCTGGTGTGGTTGGTGCATTACGGGCTTTCCAAAAATGAAAAAGTACTACGCCAAGTATAAAGGGGATATAGAGTTTGTGGGCATTGCCTGTAAAGATAAAGAGTCGAAATGGCGTAAGGTTGTAGCAGAGCAGGACTTGAAGTGGTTGAATGTAATCAATGATAAAAAGGGTGATGATGATCTAACCAAACTGTATCAGGTATACTCTTATCCAACAAAAATAATTTTGGACAGAGACCGTAAGATTGTTGGACGTTTTTCAGGCGAGACAGCGGATTTCTATATCAGACTGGATGAGTTAATACACAACAATTAAAAGAGTTGCTGTTTTTGAATATTTAGAATTAACTAATTAGTTGTAATATGAAACGAGTCATGAGAATAGCTTCTCACACAGGAGTATGATTGATTTTGGTGAGTTCCATATGGCAAATGAAAGCAAATTATAATCATATGAAAAATAAATTAATACTGCCATTTGTAAGTTTCACAATGGTATTAATAAGTTTGGTAGGTTGTCAAAAAAGTATTAAAGTGTGTGACATACAGGGAGAAGTGTTTGATTCGACCTGTACTTCTGTAGTCTTGTTTACTCTTGATCAGGATTACCGTTTTCAAGGGCTTGAAATACCTCTCGTTGATGGTAAGTTTACACATCAGGTTACTTATGAACAACCAGAGGTCTATAGTATTCTCACCAAAACAGGCAAAAAGAGAAACAGAGATTATTTCAAATTTATTTTAGAGGATAAAGAGCTTCCTATTCAATTGTATACGGGTAGTGATTTTAATAAAAGCTTCGCTGATGGAGGTCGAATCAATAAAGAATTTAAACTCTATAATGATTCAGTTTTTGGAAAATATAAACAAAGTTTAAGACCCTTTGGAGCTCGCATTAGAGAACTTCACCGCTCTAAGGACTATTATACTGACACAATGAACATCATTGATCAGGCCATGCGCAGTGGCCCATCAAAAGAAGAACGAAAAAGATTGATTGCCGCCTTTGAAGAACTTAAGAAAACAAATGCGCATTTGGGACCGGAAGCTCTAGAAATTCAAGAGAAACAACATGCATTAATAAAGGAGCAAATACGTAAGCAATACGAATACATTAGCGACAATCCTACTGTAATATCCTATTACTTGCTGTATATGGACGTTTTGCATCGCCAGAAGTATGTGGATATGGATTTGGTTAAAGAGCATTACAGAAAATTAGTGGACGAATTTCCAAATCATCCGTATAATGAGCAGTTAGCTAATATTTTTGGCAGTGAAGAAACTGTGAAAGTGGGAGCTAAGTTTATTGATTTTACCTTACCGGATATGGACGGTAATGAGCACAAAATATCAGATTTAGTAGCCGGAAAAATAGCAGTTATTGACCTGTGGGCTACCTGGTGTGGGCCTTGCATAGCAAAAAGCCGTGCGCTGGTACCTGTATATGATGAATTCAAGGATTCAGGTTTTACAATTGTAGGAGTTGCCGGAGAGTACAAGAATACAGATGGTTTAGCATATATGATAGACAAGCATAATTTTTCGTGGTCGCATCTGGTAGAGTTAGACAAAAAGCATCGTGTATGGGAAAAGTATGGTATTCCGAATGTTGGTGGCCGTAAGTTTCTGGTTGATGAGAAGGGAATTATTCTGGCCATTGATCCATCTGCTGATGATGTCAGGAAAGTATTAAAGAAAAAAATGAAAGGATAAAAATAGTATCCGATTAAAGAATTATCTAGACAATGGTAGTTGTGGTTTATCGCCATAACATTATATCCCCGGCTGTAACTTCCCCACGCAGCCGGGGATTTTTATTTTCTAAGCGAATAATATTCTATCATCTAACTATAATAATCTATTTTTACACGCGTTCTTTAAAACGAGATTAATTAAAAAAGTGCAAAATACAATGAACCGTTTATTTAGCTTATTATTTATCGCGCTTATAGGTTTAGGCGCAATGGCTCAGGAAGAAACTGTTTTAACGATAGGAGAGAAGACTTATTCGTTGGACGAATTCAACTATATCTACGATAAAAACAATTCTTTAACACAAGAGCCGGTCAGTCGAAATGAGTATGTCGACCTGTTTGTCAATTACAAGCTGAAAGTTGAGGAAGCTATCGCGCAAGGTTATGATACTGTACCATCATTTCAAAAAGAATTAGATTATTACCGTAACGAATTAGCCAAGCCTTATCTCACCGATAAGAAAGCGACTGATGAAGTGGTAAAAGAAGCTTATGAACATATGCTTTATGAGGTTGATGCTTCACATATATTGGTAAAATTGAGTAAATCGCCTACCCCAGAGGATACTTTAAAAGCGTATAAAAAGATTTTAAACATCAAAAAGCAACTTGAAAAAGGAGGTGATTTTGACCAGCTGGCAGTAGAGTTGTCAGAAGGACCATCGGCTCCAAATAAAGGTCATTTGGGTTACTTTGGTGCCTTTATGATGGTTTATCCTTTCGAAAAGGCCGCTTATAATACACCAGTTGGAGAAGTATCGGAAATAACACGAACGGCTTTTGGTTATCACTTAATAAAAGTAAATGATAAGCGCAAAAACAAGGGTGAGGTATTAGTGGCTCATATCATGAAAGCCTTTCCTTACCAATCTAATGGGCAGATACAGAATCAATCAAAAATTGCGATTGATTCGATCTATAATAAATTGCAGAATGGTGAATCATTCAATGCGATGGTTGCCCAATTCTCCGATGATAAGCAAACGGTGGCCAATAATGGAAAACTACCGTGGTTTGGAACCGGAAGAATGGTGCCTGAATTTAGCGATGCTGCTTTTTCTTTAAGTGAAAACGGGCAGGTTTCAAAACCTGTAAAAACCCAATTCGGATGGCATATTATCAAGCGCTTGGATGTTCGACCGATAAAACCTCTTGATGAGTGTCGCGAAGAAATTTTGCAAAAGATAAAACGTGATGAACGCGCATTTGCTGGCAAAAAAGCAACAGTTGAACGCCTTAAGAAAGAATATAATTTTACGATTAATGCAAGTGATTTAGCTTCACTGCAAGCTTTGGTTGTGAAAGCCAGTAAAGGTGAGAAGGCTGACTTTGTTAAACAATTGGAAGAAGCGCAGTTAACTCCTGCATCTTTTAATGGGCAGAGTATTCATTCAACGGAGTTTGCTCACGAAGCTTTTAAGTTTAATTTACCATCAGGTGGATTTACTGCTGCGAACTTCGCTCAGGTATGGAATGGCTACGTGGAAGAAAAACTGATTGAACATGAAAAATCAAATCTGGAAAATAAATACCCTGACTTTAAATTCTTGATGAATGAATATCACGATGGGTTATTGATTTTTGAAATCAGTCAAAAAGAGATATGGAACAGGGCATCGAATGATAGCACTGGTTTAGCGGTATATTACAGTGAGCACAAAAGTGAATATACTTTGGATGAGCACTTCGATGGACGTTTGTTTTATTGTAAAAACAAGACCGCCTATAAGCAATTAAAGAAGTTGCTTAAGAAAGATGAATCGTTGAATTTAGATTCATTGGAGAGTGAATTGAGCGACCAAATAATGGAAAAAGAGGGACGGTTTTTTAAAGGGGAAGAGGCACAATTAGATGTGAAGCAATGGAAAGATAAAAAAACAGTTATTGATACGAATTATCCGTATTTGTTAACAGAAGGCAAGTTGGTTGAAGAAAGTATACAGACATTAGATGAGGTTCGTGGACGTGTTATTTCTGATTATCAAGAAGAACTAGAGCAGAAATGGATCGAATCGCTAAAAGAAAAATACGACCCAAAGGTGAACGCTTTTGTTTTTAATAAGCAATAGTATACTTTTAGCCTCAATAAGCTTAAATTTTTATCAGCTAATGTCGCAAAAGAATCGAATAGGCTCAGTTATTATGAGCCTTACAATTTTTGTTTTCAGCGCTTGTAACTCAGTTAATAACTCGGTTAATGATGAGCCTTTGGTTAAAATCAATGAATCCTTTTTAACAAAAGGTAAGGTTTATCAGGCGGTACCCAATAGTCTGTCTAAAGAAGATAGTGCCATTTTTGCGCAAGATTATATCAATCGTTGGATTCGCTCTGAATTGTTATTAAGCAAGGCCGAATTAAACTTAACGCCAGATGAAAAAGATGTGGAGCAGATGCTGGAAGAGTATCGTCGCTCTCTTTTGATTCATCAATATCAACAAAAATTACTTGAGCAGAAGTACAGTCCGCTAATCACAGGTTCTGAAATAAAAAAGTATTACACCGATATGGTGGATAATTTCAAGTTGGCCGAACCTATCATAAAAGGTGTGTTTGTAATTGTGCCTCAATCGGCACCTAATATCAATAATCTTAAAGACTTATATCGCTCAGATGAGGCTGAAGATATCGTTAAATTAGAAGCTTATTGCTTTCAGAATGCTAAGAAATATGAAGTGTTTCTTGATCATTGGCTTACGTTTGATGAGATTAATAAGCATTTACCCGAAGGTATTAACCAAACGGAGCGCTTTATCAGGAATAATAAATACCATCACACAACCGATTCTGTCAATCAATATTTTTTATCGATTAAAGAATATAAGCTAGGCTCAGAAGTGGCTCCACTTGAATTTGTTGAGTCCAAAATAAAAGCTATTCTTCTCAATAAAAAGCGATTGGAATTCATAAAACAACTTGAGGTTGATTTGTATGATGAAGCGCTCAAAAACAAAAACATCACTTTTTTCTAAAACATTAGAATCGATTGGGATGTATGTTGGTTATTGTTATTCATAACAAAGTCAATGCAAATTAAAATTGATGTGAAATTGTGATGTGGAAAAGACAAGTTATTAGGAAGTCTTTCAGTTGCTAAAAACTTATTAACTATTAACAATAGCAGCAAAAATTTATGTAGGTTTGCAGTTGCCTTATTGAGATGCAATATTATTGGAGAGATAATACCTGGCAATGCATCTTTAAAGAATTAATGATTAAGATTAAGAAAATACTGGACATGAAGAAATTCATAAGGATAAGTACATTACTACTTTTAATATTCATTTCTTTTAACACACTACTGGCTCAAAATAACGTTATTGATGAAGTTATTGCTGTAGTTGGAGATAATGCCATTCTTAAATCCGATATAGAACATCAGTACGAGCAAGCTTTAGTAGAAGGGGCTAACTTTTCTGGTGATTTAAAATGTCACCTATTTGAACAGGCATTGATTAGTAAGCTCTTGTTAAACCAGGCTGAGTTAGATAGTGTTGAAGTAGGAGAGAACGAAGTGGTGAACCAGGTTGACCAGCGCATTAACTACTTTATTCAGCAAATCGGGTCTAAAGAGAAAACAGAAGAATATTTTAATAAGTCATTGTTGCAGATTAAACGCGACCAAATGCAAATGGTGCGCACACAAATGCTAACGCAGCGCATGCAGCAAGAAATTACCAAGGATATTAATGTAACACCGGCTGATATTGGAGCCTACTACCGTAATTTACCAAAGGACAGTTTGCCAATGGTGCCAACGCAGTATGAGTTGCAGCAAATAGTTTTGCATCCACGAGTAGAGCAGAAAGAAATTGACAGGGTAAAATCACAACTACGTGACTTTCAAAAGCAGGTGAGTGAAGGACGTGATTTTGCGACTTTAGCTGTTTTATACTCAGAGGATAAAGGTTCGGCCACACGAGGTGGTGAGCTCGGCTGGATGCCACGTTCGGGTCTGGTACCTGAATTTGCTAGTGTGGCGTTTAACATGCAGGACAAAAAGAAGGTGTCAAAAATTGTTGAAACAGAGTTTGGTTTTCACATCATTCAGTTGATTGATCGTAAAGGTGACCGAATTAATTGTAGACACATTTTGATGAAACCAAAGGTGAATGAAGAGGCAAAGAAAAAAGCACAAGCCAGTCTGGATACAATTCGTGGTTTAATTACTGATGAAACCATGTCGTTTGAAGAGGCAGCATTGCGTTTTTCGATGGACAAAGATTCGCGTACAAGTGGTGGTCAAATGGTTAATCCGCAAAGTGGAACGGCTAAATTTGAAATTGCACAAATACCTGTTGAAATTAATAAGCAGTTGCAGGGCATGAAAGAGAATGATATTTCACCTTCATTTTATATGTTAGACGAGCGCAAAGGAAAAGAAACATATCGTATCATTAAACTTAAGCGCAAATCACCTCCTCATAAGGCTAATCGCAAAGAGGATTATCAGTTGTTACGTACTATGCTTGAAAATAGTTTGCAACAGGAGACTTTGGATAAGTGGATTAAAGAAAAGCAGGCAGACACCTATATTACAATAGATAAAAGTTGGGTTAACTGCGAGTTTAAGTATGATAACTGGGTGAAAGAGTAAAGAAGATAATAAGTTATAATAGAGCTCCGGTATGTTTCATATCGGAGCTTTTTGTTATTTGGAAACGTTAAAAAATAGCCATTCATCTATTATCAAGTTATAAAATTTACTACATTTGAAATATTGCAATTATGTGAGGTGTGAAACGAGTGACCTATAAGTACAAGAACTCCCATTTAGAAGCTTATTTTTGGTTAATCGCCCTTGTTTCACTAGCGCTATCCTCACCTGATGAAGCTACGCATTACACACTTTGTATTTTTAAAAATCTGGGTTTTAATTTTTGTCCTGGTTGTGGCTTAGGTCATAGTATTACCTATCTGTTTCACGGACGATTATTGGATGCCTGGCAAGCTCATCCACTGGCACCAATTGCCGTTGTGGTTTTGCTATACAGATCTTTTAAAATACTTAGAAAAGACATAAACTTTACAACATAAATTACATGCTATGAACAAGATTTACACCTTATTACCAGAAGTTGAAGGCGAAGAAGCTATCTTTCTCGATTCGCTGTTAAAAGATATGAATGAAGAACAGGCGCAAAACTTTATTCTTATTTATCGTGGTCGCAGAAAAGATCCTCAAACCATATTGCTTACTTCTTTATTAGGTTTTTTTGGATTTGCAGGAATTCAGCGTTTTTTTATTAATCATATTGGAATGGGTATTCTATATTTCTTTACTGCAGGTTTGTGTTTTATTGGTACCATTGTTGATTTAGTGAATCATAAAAATCTGGCATTTGAACACAATCAACAGGTTGCTCGCGAAATTAAATTATTAATAAGCTAGTCATCAAATAAAAACGGTAAAGCTCCGGTTTCCGGGGCTTTTTTTGAATTATCGACATATGGTTTAGCGCTTATTAGTTTGTCTGGATATGGCTTTATAAGGTGCTGTAAGTTGTCTTTTGAACGTGCCATCAACCATTCATCTTCCTCCGACTGGTCTAAGATTACTGGCATTCTTGATTCATTTAACTTGGGATTATTGTGAATTTTCTTCATTAACTGATTAGCACTTGTTGTTACAATACTGCAGGTGTTCATAAGTTCTCCTGTATCAATATTCGTCCATTCACTCCAGAGTCCTGCCAGCATAAGTGGTTGTTCATCATTGGATTTTACATAATACGGAATCGTCTTTTTATTAGTGTGATGAAATTCATAAAAGCCTGCTACTGGTATAAGGCAACGCTTCTCTTTGGCGGAATTTTTAAAAGCAGGTTTTTCAAATATCGTTTCTCCCCGGGCATTTAAGGTTTTATTCCAGATGTTTTTTGCTTGAAATTCATTTTTTGCCCAATGAGGTATTAAACCCCAATGCGATAAAATCGGATGATAAGGTGCCTGATTTGTATAGATGATAATCTCCGGATGAGTGAAGCCAGAAACCCGCTCGTGGTCTTTGAAGCGCTTCAATTCTTCAGTGTAACGAACAATATCTTCACTAACACCATAATGCTTTGCTCTTTTAAGGGCTTTCTCAATCAGATATTTTGCCGTATAACACATCTGTTTAATAATTATATGAATCAAACAGTTTGAGTGTATTAATTGTTGATTTTGATAGTTGTATAATTGACGAAAGTAAAATGTATACAATGAACTGTGATAAGTATACACTATAAGAATTTATCCACATTAGTTTTGTACAAACGATAAAACTATAAATATGAAAGCAACCGCACTAATAACAGGAGCCTCAACAGGAATTGGTAAAGAATTGGCCAAAATACATGCTGCCAGGGGAGGTGATTTAATCATTGTGGCCAGAAGTAAAGACAAGCTGGAAGCCTTAAAAACTGAACTTGAAGGGCAATATGGTGTGCAAGTAAAGGTTATTGCTAAAGATTTAACCCAATTGACTGCTGCACAAGAATTATATGATGAAGTGAAGCATGCTGGTATTGAAATTGAGTATTTGATAAATAATGCTGGCTTCGGAGGATTAGGGCAATTTCAAGAGCAGGAACTCGCTCTTCAGATAAATATGATAAATTTGAATGTGACTACCTTAACAGCTTTAACACGTTTGGTTTTGCCCGATATGGTTGCTCGCGATAGAGGAAGGATTATGAATGTGTCATCAACAGCGAGTTTTATGCCAGGGCCATTGCAGGCTGTATATTTTGCTACAAAGGCCTTTGTTACTTTCTTAAGTAACGCCATTTCAGAGGAGTTACATGCGAGTAAAGTTACAGTAACAAATCTGATGCCCGGCGCAACGGAAACTGAATTTGGAGCGCGCTCAGGCATGGATAAAACCGAAATGTTTAAAACTGCTGTTAGTTCCAGTGGTGTAGCACAAGATGGTTATGACGGTATGCTAAAAGGTAAGCTTGATGTCATTTCTGGCTTAACCTTTTCGCAGAAGGTAATGATGGCGATGCTTCCATTTATGCCCAAAAAGATGATTTTGAGTCAGATGCGTAAGATGCAAACCGTATAATTCAAATAAAAATAAAAAATCCGCTCTAAAGGCGGATTTTCTTAATATTTTAATGGCAGCAGCTACATTTACTTATTAGCCATTGCGGAAACTGGCCAATGGCATAATTGTAAAGGCTGTCGGTAGAATGAAATTCACCCAATAAAAGACAATAATCAATTTTGGGCATCAGGTGGCAAGCTACCCTGTGTATGGTTCGAGTACCATCTTTTGCTATTTTGTAATCCAAATAAAAGGTTTTCATGCTTTTGGAGTATTAGATTTAGCTAACAATGCTAACTCTTTTAAGTCCTTTTAGGTTAATTATTCGGATGGTATCTTTGTTCATATCAATCAGCTTTTCGCGCATAAAATCATTTAATGAACGACTTACTGATTCTTTTGATGTGCCGATCCAATTCGCCATATCAGTTCGTGAAATACGAATCGGAAATTCATGTCCTTCATTGATTTCAAACAGCTCCATTTGTTTAACCAATATATTTGCAGCCCTACCTCGCACCGTTTTTTGACTCATGTCAATAATTGAAGTACAAGCTTCTTTCATTTCTGTACATGCCTTCTGAAGCATTGAAAATGCTAGATTACTATCAGTTTTAAAAGCTTGTTCAAGGCTGTTGTCTGATAATTCACAAAGTACTGAATTGACCATGCATTCGCATCCTGTAACTTCAGGTTCATTGGTAAATTGAGAATAATAACCTACAATTTCACCCTCACGTACCATGCGTACTATCTGCTTATTGCCTTTAGCTCCAATGCTATAAAGCTTAACCATTCCTTTCTTGACAAGATAGGCTGTCTTAGCTCTACTATTCACATTATAAACTACTTCGCCAGTCTGAAACATTGAACACTTGTCAAATGAAGTGAATAACTGACTGCTTTCTTCCATCACTCTTTCCATTGCCCTTCATTTAATTTTGAAACGATTAAAAGAATAAATAAACTGAAAAAGAAAGAGGCACAATTATCGCCAGATTAGCACCTCTTAACTTAAACCTTTTGTACTCCTATAGACACCTTCATGATCGAAATGGGTGACAACGGATGTAGTAATTTTAAATAAAAAAAGGAAATCGGTAAAGATTTCCTTTGAAGTATTAAATATTTCTAGTTTATAAGTTTTTCATACTGAGCTGTATGCGTTTTCTTGTTCGATCTACTTCAAGTATTTTCACTTTTACTTGTTGTTGAAGCTTTACAATGTCATTCGGGTCACTTATATAGCGATCAGCTAATTGTGAGATGTGCACGAGTCCATCTTGTTTGACACCAATATCAACAAAGGCGCCAAAGTTGGTTATGTTAGTAACCAAACCAGGTAATACCATTCCTTCATATAAATCATCGATTGAGTAAATGCCTTCAGCAAACTCAAATGCAACTATTTCACTCCTCGGGTCGCGTCCTGGTTTATCAAGTTCATTCATGATGTCTGTTAAGGTTGGTAATCCAAATTTATCAGATACATAGTTTTGTAATTTTATTTGCTCTCTTAAAGTTTTGGTAGCCACCAGTTCATCTATTGAACAACCGATGTCACTTGCCATTTGCTTAACGAGTTTATAGGTCTCGGGATGAACGGCGGTATTGTCAAGTGGATTTTTAGAATTGCTAATGCGTAAGAAGCCAGCAGCCTGTTCAAATGCTTTGGCCCCAAGTCTTGGTACCTTCTTAAGTTTATCACGTGAGTCAAAGGCCCCATTTTCACTTCGGAAGTCAACAATGTTTTGTGCCAATTGCGGACCTAATCCTGATACATAAGTTAATAAGTGCTTACTGGCAGTATTTAAGTTAATGCCCACTGAATTAACACATGACTCAACAACATTGTCCAGCGATTTTTTTAGCTGCGATTGATCAACATCATGTTGATATTGACCTACCCCAATTGATTTAGGATCGATTTTAACCAATTCAGCTAGCGGATCCATAAGTCGACGCCCGATCGATACAGCACCTCTTACAGTCACATCGTAATCGGGAAATTCCTCTCGTGCAACTTTGCCGGCCGAATATACAGATGCACCATCTTCACTTACAACATAAGTGTCTACTTTATGATTTAATCGAAGACCTTTTGCAAAGGCTTCTGTTTCACGCGATGCTGTTCCATTACCGATGGCTATTGCTTCAATTTGATGCTTGTTTATTAATGAAGTAATGGTGTTGGCCGACTCTTGATATTTATTTTGGGGTGCATGTGGATAAATAGTATTGTTATCTAATAAGTTGCCCTGAGCATCAAGGCAAACAACTTTACATCCTGTGCGATATCCGGGGTCAAGTGCCAGTACTCTTTTTTGACCTAAAGGAGATGCGAGAAGAAGTTGGCGCAAGTTCTCGGCAAAAACACGAATGGCTTCTGTATCTGATTTTTCGGTTGACGTATTTGTAAATTCAGTTTCAATTGATGGTGCCAGTAATCGTTTGTAGGCATCAGAAACAGCTTCGGCAACTTGTTCAGAAGCAGAAGTGTTGCCTTTTACAAAAAAGCGCTTTAATCGATGTGTGCAAGTTTCCGCCTCTGGCGTAATGTTTAGTTTTAGGTAGCCTTCCTTTTCGCCTCGGCGCATGGCCATAAAACGATGTGATGGGCAGCGTTTAAGGGGTTCGTTCCAGTCGTAATAATCTTTGTATTTAACGCCTTCTTCCTCTTTGCCTTTTACTACTTTAGCACTGATGGTAGCTTCTTTTTCAAAAACTGAGCGAACTATCTCACGACTTACCTGGTGTTCGTTTACCCACTCGGCAATAATATCACGTGCGCCCTGGAGGGCTTCATCAGTGTCAGCCACCTCATTGTTAACAAATGATGCTGCACGTCCTTCAACATCGCGTTCATATTGTTTCATTATTATCTTGGCCAAAGGTTCAAGGCCTTTTTCGCGTGCTTTAACAGCCCGTGTTTTTCGTTTAGGCTTAAATGGCAGATAAATATCTTCAAGTTCGGTGATGTTATAGCTTGATTTTATTTTGTTTTCGAGTTCAGCACTAAGTACCCCTTGTTCATCCATCGATTTCAGGATGGTTTCTTTTCGCTTTTCTAACTCTTGTAACTTCTCGTATCGTTCTTTAATTGCACCTACTTCCAATTCGTCAAGGCTTCCTGTCATCTCCTTTCGATAGCGGCTGATAAATGGTATGGTAGCTCCTTCGTCGAGAAGCGTTATGGTGTTTTCAACGCTTTTAAGTACAAGGTTGAGTTCTTTTGATATGATTTGGGATAATAGCATAAGAATGATATTAGTTATGCGTAAACTTTAATTAATCAAGGATGTAGACAATATGCGAAGTCTATAAAACAAAAAATAAAGAGTCAGCGTACGACTGCTTTCGATATTATTTATGAGTACCAATGAAAATGAACAGAAGTTATTGCTAGCTATCAGACTTTTTCTGATTCTGACCTGGTTTCTTTTTAAAGGTTTTACGTTTGTTGGTATTAGGTTTTCTCTTCTGACCGCCTTTTCGTCTTCTCCCTTTCATTAACTCCTCAGGCTTATACGCAGGTGCTTCTCCAAGCTCTGGGTTAAGAGGAATTTTATAAACCTCCTTTTCAATTAAACGCTCAATTTTATGAAACTCAAGTACTTCTTTGTCATTAATTAGAGTGATGGCGACACCTTGAGTTTGTGCTCTTGCTGTTCTTCCAACGCGATGTACATAATCTTCAGCATCACGCGGGACATCAAAATTAATGACCAGATCAATCTTTTCAATGTCAATACCTCTGGCGATAATATCTGTAGCAACCAGGATTTGAACATTTCGGTTCTTGAACTCACGAAGTACTTCTTCACGTTCGGCTTGCTCTAAATCAGAACTAATGTCTTTCGCATTAAAACCATTGCTTTGAAGCGAGCGTGCAATTTCTTTTACCTTTTGCTTGGTAGATGTAAATATAATGATGCTCGGTAAATCTTTATCTTTCAAAAGCGTATTGAGCAAAGGAATCTTTTGCGTGTCATAAACCATGTATGCTGCTTGCAATATGCCTTCAGCTGGTTTGCTAATCGAGATGTTTATTTCTTCTTGATCGACCAGGATGTTTTTGGCTAAGTCTCTAATTTTAGGAGGCATTGTAGCCGAAAACATAAGGGTTTGGCGTTCTTTAGGCAAATGCTTTACAACTTGCATAATATCATCAAAGAAACCCATGTCGAGCATGCGATCGGCTTCATCGAGGATCAAATGTTGCAGAGTACTCATATCGACATAGCCCATGGTAAGGTGCTGGATGAGTCGACCAGGTGTAGCAATAACAAGATCGGCACCGGTTGTTAAAGCATTTTTTTGACGATTCCATTCCCCTGAGTCATTGCCACCATATATAGCAGTTGAAGATACATCCAGGAAGTAACCAAAACCTTCCATCTGTTGATCAATTTGGATGGCCAACTCTCGTGTCGGCACCAGAATAAGTGCATTAATTTTATTGTGACCGTGTCGTATAAGCTTGTCGAGCACTGGTAAGAGATAAGCGGCCGTTTTTCCTGTGCCTGTTTGGGCGCAGGCAATTAGATCTCTGCCATCTTTTATAACTGGTACAGTTTTTTCTTGTACAGGTGTTGCTTTTTCAAACCTCATGGCTTCAAGGCCATCTAACAACTCTTCTGAAAATCCAAATTCTTTAAATTCCAAAGTATCCGCTTTATAATTTCTTTACTCTACATAAACAACCAAACCTTTTAGGTATTCACCTTCGGGATGGTAAATGTCAACCGGGTGATCGGCAGGCTGTGTTAGTTGCTGAAGTATTCTTACTTTTCTTCCGGCGCGCGCAGCTGCCGAAAATACCATTGTTCTGAATTGCTCTTTGGTAATCACCTGCGAGCATGAGAATGTAAACAATACGCCACCTGAACGAATTTGTTCAAATGCTTTTGCATTTAACCGCCTGTAGCCCTGAAGTGCATTTTTAACAACGTTAATATGTTTGGCAAATGCCGGTGGGTCAAGTATAATGAGGTCGTATTTGTTCTTTATTTTGTTTAGATATTTAAAAGCATCAACCGCGAAAGAATCGTGTCTTTTATCTCCAGGGAAGTTGAGCTCAACATTGTCATTCGTTATTTGAATAGCTCTTTCTGAGCTGTCAACCGAGTGGACTAACTTAGCACCACCTCGCATCGCATAAAAAGAGAAGCCACCAGTGTAGCAAAACATATTGAGTACTTCGCGCCCTTTGCTATAATGCTCAATTAGTGAGCGGTTTTCGCGTTGGTCAACAAAAAAGCCTGTTTTCTGCCCTTTTTCCCAGTCTACCTTAAATTTCAAGCCATTTTCAAGAGCAACCTTTTCAGAACTCTTGCCATAAATATATCCATTAACCGGTTCAACATCGGCTTTGTATGGCATGGTGCCTTCCGATTTATTGAAAATGGAAACTAATTTGTCTCCTAATACTTCTTGTAGTGCTTTTGCAATTTGATCTTTAACCAAATACATGCCAACGGTATGCATTTGCACTACTGCTGTTCCGTTGTAGAAATCAATAATTAAACCAGGTAAATAGTCACCTTCGCCATGAACGAGACGAAAGGCATTTGTTGATTCATTTTCAGCTAAACCTGTTGAGAGGCGTAATTCATATGCTTTTTGTATTCTGTTCTTCCAAAAAGTATAATCGATTTCCTCTTGTTCAAAGCTCAAAACCCTCACAGCAATAGAACCAATAATGTAATGCCCAAGAGCCAGGAAATTATCTTGACTATCGAGAACTTCTACCAAATCGCCTTCTGTCAGATCGGGACCTTTAACACCTTTTACTGCTCCTGAAAATACCCAGGGGTGATAGCGATTTAAACTCTGCTCTTTTCCTTGTTTTAAAACTAATTGTGGTTTATCAGACATGTAATATCTACTTCTTATATCGTTTGAGCTTCGGTGTTAGGGAATTTTTTTATTAAGGTGTGGTATACTTCAATGGCAACCCAGGCATCTGTAGCAGCATATAAAACTTGCCCTTCAGTTAAATATGGAGCTTCCCAGTTAGACAAGCGTTGACGTTTACTAACTCTGAAATTAAGGACGAGACCTGCTAGCTTCTTCAGGCTGGTATCTTCAATACCTACCTTTTTAACATGATCCTGGAGTTCAATAAAACCGCCATGATCAAATCGACATAAGCGGTTTAATCCCTTAATGTCGTCTCTGATTCCCACACCAATTTTTTTAATGGAAGGGTTAGTTAAAAGTCGAATTAATGCTGGGTGCAGTCCTGTTTTATTGAGTCGAAATAAATAAGCTTTTTCTGAAGTTGAGAATTGAAGCAATGACACCTGATTTATTTTACCCTTCTGAAATGAAGGTTTTGTTTCAGTATCAAAACCAATGGCTTCATGTCGTTCAAGTTCACTAACTAATTCTTCTATTGCATTTTCATCCTCTACGACGTCAACCTTGCCTTCAAAGTGTTTTAAAGGTAATTGATTTAATGCTTCTTTACTAATGGTATTCTCCATCTATATGTTAGCTATTTTAGAGTAATGGTTTTTCTTCACTGTTATCATCCTGCCAGTCTTGCTGCATACGATTATACCAACTTTCCTTTTGCTGTTCTTGTTGGAACTCTTCTTCACCTTCTTCCTCGTCAAGCTCTTCCTCGCCATACAAAATCGCATGCAGAGCTCTTAATGTATTAACAGTTCTTTGCCCCCAGTATAGTTTAAAGGAATTCAAAACATCAGCAAGAGCGTCATTCATAACTTCTGTAACCCCTAATCTGTAGGCCGATATAAAGTCTTTCAAATCCTGATAAATATCGGTCATATCTTCACCAATAAATGCAATAACAGGCGTGTCGCTATTTTGCATATCGGCGTTAAAGACTTCAAGGTAATCGTTAAATCGTCCAAGTTTAGATGTGATGCCTTCCTGAATTTGTGCATAGGTCATCTCGTCAACCGTTTTTTCAATACTGTCTTCCAGTTCATTTTCAACTTCAGGCAGCACTGTTGCTTTCAGGTATAAGAGTGGAATTATTCGTGTAGCAACTGTTACAAACTGCTTGCGATTTACTTCATCAATAGACTCCAAAAAAGTACAATATTCTTTAGCTACTGTTACAAATTCAATAACATTTTTAGAGTAAACAATATGCTCAAAAGACTCTTCCATACAATTTATTAATCACCCTTCATTGAGATTTTGCTGATGGGATATTTAAAGCGCAAAAGTAAGAAAAATAAGTGAGTTATACTTTGAGCTCAGGATAATAACAAAAATGATAATTGTATGTTGGTGAAGAGGCAGTAAATCAGAATGTAAGCTGTTTGTCGTAGTATATGCACATTGGTGAATAAACTTACTGTTGGATAAAAATGCTATTTTTGCGAAGGAAATCATCCTTAATGGTATTCGGTTTATAGTTGTTGAACCAAAAGATAGTGAATGAATAAAGAGGTAGTTAGTTTAAGTGTTGTCTATAAGAATCTGTTTGGGCGAATAAAAGAGTTAATTGTTAATCCTAAGAAGGAGTGGGAGTTGATTTTTGCGGAACGCAAATCAACTAACGATGTGTTGGCACAATTTACTTTGCCCTTGTTAGGTCTTTATACTACCATTGTTTTTGTTGGCTATTTGTTTAGTCATCAGGAATTAAATTTCGAAGCGGCATTAAAAGAAGCTGTATTTACCTTTTCGTCTCATTTTTTCGGATTGTATGTTTGTTATTATCTGCTTGTCAGAGTATTAAATGCTTTTAAGTTAGGTGTTGATAAAACTATCATCTTTCAATTAGCAGCCTACTCTTCAGGAGTTGTTTACATTACGGGTAGCCTTACAGCCATGGTTTCTGAAACGATCGTTATAGGCAGTATTATTAATTTCTATTTGGTTTATTTGTTATGGCTGGCATTTGGAGTTATTACACAAGTAGCCAAAGAACAACGAGTTTGGGTAACTGTTATGTCGGGCATTATGCTACTAGTAACTCCAATGTTGATTTACCGCTTATTTGTTTATATTAGCAACCTTACCTTATGAGTTTACCTTCGTCAAGAATAAATATTAGAAATAAACGAGCCACATTTGATTATGAATTAATCGAGCGTTTTGCTGCCGGTATTCAGTTGGCCGGAACCGAAATAAAATCAATCAGATTAGGAAAGGCAAGTTTGGTTGACTCGTATTGTTATTTTGTGAATGGTGAATTGTGGCTAAAGGGGATGCGTGTTTCGGAGTATTTTTATGGTACATTTAATAATCATCAGCCAGAACGTGAGCGAAAACTGCTGTTGAAAAAGAAGGAACTACAGAAGTTGGAACGTAAAACAAAAGAAACAGGACTTACCATTGTACCAATAAAGCTGTTTTTTAACGAACGTGGATTTGTAAAGATTGAAATTGCCCTTGCTAAAGGTAAAAAGCAACACGATAAACGCGAAACTCTAAAAACGAAAGATGCCAGCCGGGAAATGGACAGGGTTCGCAAAAAATTCTGATAAATTTTAATTCGCACGCAACCAAAGCGGCGATATTCCATCTAATAAACGAGAACTTAATCTATGAGATGGAATCAAACCTACAAAATGGCAATATTTCATTATGTTATGGAGTTTTAAAAATGATGACTCGATATAAATGATGTTGATATTGCAGTGAATAATCTTAACGACATAATAAAGGGGTGTCAGAAAGGAAAAGCTTCTGCACAAAAACAATTGTACCATACTTTTGCTGCAAAAATGTTTGCCGTATGTATGCGCTATTGTAAGGATAAGACAGAGGCTGAAGATTGTTTACAGGAAGGTTTTATTAAAGTATTCAATAATATTGATAAGTATGGGTTTAAAGGCTCGTTTGAAGGTTGGATACGTCGGATAATGGTAAATACGGTAATTGAAGTTTATCGTAAAAAACAACCTGAGTTATTGGTTGATGAGTTTCCACTTTTAGCTGAAGATGTTACTGAGGATGTGAATGACGCCTCTTTTAGTCATGATGAATTATTGATTATGATTCAAGAATTACCGCCAAAATATAAGCTTGTGTTTAACTTATATGTGATGGAGGGCTTATCGCATGCCGAAATTGCTGAAACTTCAGGGATTTCAATAGGAACATCAAAATCCAATTTAGCACGCGCCAGGCAATGGCTTAAAAAGAGTATTGAAAACAGATTGTTGGAGAAAAAGCAAGCAGTATGTTAAGGGGCAGAAAAGATATAGATGCTGTTTTTAAAGATGGTTTGGCAAATCACGAGCTAGAGCCAGGTGCATATGTATGGGAGTCAATAGAGAAAAATCTGGCACAACAGCAAAAGCAAAAAAGAATGTTGGTAATATGGCGCAGTGTTGCAGCTGCTTCCGTGTTATTGTTAGTAAGTTTATCTATTAGTTTGTATTATACCGAGGTCATACCTTTTGAGGCAGAAGTGGCTTCAATACAGGAGAATGAGATTAGTGATAAAGCGACACTGGAAAAGGAAGAAGTATCATTAACTAAAAGTGTTGATAAAGACCATTTGAGTAGTGGGCAGGGGGCTTCGCCTGAATTAATTCCTGCAGTGCCGAAAGAGAAATCAACAAAAAAGCAAGTGCAAAAGAAGTATCAAAGGTATGATTCTTATGCGTACGCAAACAATGTTGAAAAGATGAATTATCTGGCTGCCAACAATGATATTGATATCAGGGAAGAATACTTCATTAATACCAGTTTGCACCAAAAAGAAGAAAAGGTTTATTTTCCGATATATGCTACCACTAACGAAGTAAGTAAAAAGCGCACCTCGTTAAGTATTGGAGGTGTTGTTTCGCCTGCTTATAACTCAAAAATGAACACAGGTGGTGGAAGTCCGGTAATGGCATCCTCAAATGTAAAAGTTAACGAGAATGGTATTAACTCAATGGGTGGAGGCGTACAGTTGAGGTTAAGTACTGGTTCACGTTGGAGTTTTGATACGGGAGTATTATACGCCCAGGTTGGGCAAGAAGTGAGTAATACGAATAGTTATCAACCATTTCGTTCCGTAATTGGTAGTGCCGATGAACTGAGTAATGCTGGAGTGGCAAACTCAATGGGAACAATAATTGTTAAGAATCCATCACCAATGTCGGATGCGCAATCAGGAAAGGCTAATCTAATTGAAGCAAGTAATGGTTACGCATCGCTGAGTAGCATGAGTTCTGTAAAACAAACGCTTGATTATCTTGAGGTGCCAATGATGGCTCGTTATTCGCTGATTAAGAATTTTCCGTATTTATCGTTAGCAGGCGGCATTAGTTCTAACTTTTTGGTTAATAACACCGCTTATGCATTAGATGGTGAAGAGCAAGAGAAGATAGGTGAAACCAGCGATATAAAACCATTTGTACTCAGTAGTTCAGTAGGATTGGGACTTGAATTACCAGTTTTTAAATCGCTTCGATTGAATTTAGAACCACGATTTAAGTACTTCCTTAATTCGGTTAGTTCAAATGATGACTTTAATTTTCAGCCATATTCTTTTGGTATCTATGGAGGTGTAACCTTTGTTATTCGTTAGTCTATTTAAGCGATTCAATCATTTGAAAGTAAATTCCTTTTTGAGCTATAAGTTCTTCCGGGCTCCCAACTTCAGCGATAGAAGCGTTTTTCATCACCACAATAATGTCGGCTAACTTAATGGTTGAAAGTCGATGGCTTACTATTATCGCGGTCTTGTCTTTTACAATGTCGCTGAAGTGATTAATTAAACTCGCTTCGGTAAAGGCATCCAAAGAGCTGGTTGGTTCATCTAAGATAATGAGTTGTGCATCGGTATTATAAAACGAACGTGCCAAAGCAGTGCGTTGCCATTCGCCGCGGCTTAGCATCTGACTATCCTTAAATAGAGTACCTAGTGTGGTATCGTATCCATGTGGTAAGTTATTAAATAACTGGTCGATGCCAGCACTTACTGCTGCTGCTGCAACGGATTCAGGTTCATCTTTGCGATGAGTATTTCCCAAGCGAATATTTTCTTTAGCACTTATATTATAAAGCATAAAGTCTTGGAAAATAACTGAGATATTGTTCGCTAATTCGCTGTTTGAGATATTATTCCAATTGTGTTGGTCGACATGAAGTTGCCCTTCGGTGGGTTCATGTAAACCGCAAAGCAATTTTACAAGGGTTGTTTTTCCACTGCCATTTTCACCAACCAGTGCAATGGTCTTTCCCTTCTGTATTGTCAGGTTAATGTTTTGAAGAGCCCATTTTCTTGAGTTTGGATATTTAAAGCTGACGTTTTCAAACTTTATATGGTTGATAATTGGGTTTGGAAAAGACTCTGTGCCAACTTCTCTCTTGACTTCAATGTTTTTAAATTCGAAAAAGTTTTTTAAGAATAAATTGTCTTCGTACAAGGAGCTCAAATTGCCTAATAAACCTTGAAGTACAGAATAGGCACGTTGTAAAGCTAAGAAATACATAGCCATTGTACCTGCGCTGATATTACCTTCGACGGTTTGCTTTATGACGAATGCAATAATAAACAGAAGAATGGCAGTTGAAAATAGTTGAACTGCTATTTCATTAATTGTTTTTCTTTTAGATAAAGACCATTGCTTGTTGCGCAAATCATGTTTGAAATGTTCGTACTCCTTTTTAAATGTTTTTCCCAGGTTGAATACTCTAAGCTCTTTGGCAAAATCTTTTCCTGTTAGTAAGCGATTGAAATAATGAACCCGTCGTTCGTCTTCAGTGTGGTTTTTCCGATACTTGTAGAGCCTGCGTGTATATAGAATTCTCAAATAAAAAACCGGGGCACTTGAAACGGCTAATATCGGAATCAATGCCCAATGTATTTGACTTAGTACGATTAATAATAATATAATTGTCAACGTATTTTGTGCCAACTGAAGCAAGCTGTAAAATATCCGTGCCGGACGATAACTGGAATCATTTAAAGCTCTGTAGAAAATATTTTGGTAATCCGAATCTTCAAAAAAACGATAAGCAATATGGATTGTTTTTTTATGAATAATGTCCTGGATGTAATCATTGACAAAATGACTTTGTCGCTCACGAACCAAACTACTAATCGAGCCACTAACTGCGTTTAGTAGAAAAAAAGCAGCAGTTAAGGCCAGCGTTGTATATAAGGCTTCGGGTGATGCCGTGTTATTAGTTACATGCGTACCTACAACATCAATTAATTGCTTAACAACAAATAATAAAAGCAACGGTATAAAACCACGTATGGAGGTAATAATTGCATTAATAAATGTCCATTTAGGTGAACTCCTATATACAAGGTGCAGTGTTTCTAAAAGATGGTTTAGTGTAAGCTTATTACTTGGCTTCATGTAAGCATAAAAATGAATGAAATACTAAAATAGTACAAAATTGTAAGTAAGCGGACATTAAAGCTTCGAAGTCGTTCAAATAATGATGGGCTTAACTTTGTCGAAGGTGTGTTATGTGGTAGATTTGATCTTAAAGAATCGGCCGTATACACGCCCGGCATAATAAAAGAAGCGTCCGGTAAGAAAAGTTAATTTGGGCATTAAAAATTTGAAGAGTCGATAAGTATAACCATTGGTGCTTCGGATGTTTTTACCTCGTTTTCGTTGAGTAACTACACCCAATACATCTTGTTTTTCAACTGGTTTGTCGGGAAAAATAAGTCCATCACCTTTAAAAAAATAGGTATTGCCCGTTATTTTAATCAAACGATGAGCGATTAATAATTCACCTTTAATAAAAACGCTGATGTCACCTATATTAGGAAGGCATGGCTTAACCAATAACGAATCTCCGGGTTTAAGTAAGGGAAACATACTCATTCCATGCGCCGGCACTTCAACTTGTTGGCCATCTTTAAGAAGCTCGATAAGTGCTTTTTGTATATTGTGCTTAGCCAACTTCATTTAATATCAATTGAATAATATCTTTATCTGGTTTAAAACCACATTCGTATATGCCACATTTTTCTGCTATGCCTTGAAGTGCGTTTAGTCGTTTTTGAATTTGACTTTCTTCGTACTGGAACTGCATGCAATTACCCAGAAGTCCTAAAGTGCCTTTTAAAACAGGTAGCGCATTAAGGTAGTTATCCGGAGACTGCTTGATGATAAATGCTTTGTGTAAAAGTACTGATTTGTTTCTATCCTGATAATAGGGCATCGGGGTATTGTAAATTCGGTAGCCATCATTTTCGGGTACAACAATAAGGCGGTCGTCGTTAATAATAGTAGCCCCTTTGCTTTGCCAAATCTTTGCCATAGTTGATTTCCCTGTGCCTGACACGGCCGAAAATAAATACCCTTTACCATTTAAATCAACCGATGAAGCGTGTATTACAAAGCCCTCATGTTGATGAATAATGTACTGAATAATTAATATTCCTAAAGGGTGAAAAAATGGGTCGATTGTTAAAGGGGCATTATTAAAGAGTGATAGGAATGTATTAATAGTATTGTTATGAGTGTCAATTAATGCAATAACTTTTTTTATAGGCAAATTATCTTCAAACTCAATTAAGATACCATCTTGATTATTAGTGTTAATGATGCTCCATTTGTACGGTAATTCTTCCTCGAATCTTTCTGAACCCTTAAAAGAGTACGTGAAATCTGTGAGTGTGTTTTGATTTAGTATGTCAAAATTAATTGTCCATTCTTGATCTTTTGAATGCTTATCTGTTTGGAATAGGCGACTGCCTCCTTGATTATCGAATTCAAAAAAGGGGGATAAGAAATTTATTTTAAATCTTATGCCCCCTACGCTATAATATCTTGTGTTAGTATTCTTGGTCATTGCTACATGTCGGTATAATCAGGGCTATCGCCACCAAATGGGTAATCTGCAGCCGATGGGTTTTCAAATGGAGGTGCTGAAGCAGGAGGCACTTCCATTGATTTAAGCCCGCCTCCATCTGGGTCCGTAATAGGATCTGAGAACATAAACAAACATGATTGCAAATCATTTAAATGCTCCTCTAAATCTGGTTTACTATAATTTCTTTTAATCTTCATTCTTCCCAATTAGCTTCCATTTACAGCTCTTCAATTATACCACTTTCAACGGCTTTCTTCAAAAAATGTTCCAAATCTTTGTTAGCCGTTTCTTCATCAATCTCAAATTCGCTTAAAATCAACTTAATAAGATCTGTTGTTGACTTCTGCGAACTTAAATGGTTATAAATAAACGAACCCAATTCATTTAGCGAAAAAACCTTTTCCATTTGCGCTACTGCACCAACAAGAGGTACTATGACCATTTCATCGCCTACAGTCTTTTCTACAAAGCCTGTCTGTTTTTTGTAAAACGTTTTCCCCACTAATAAATTTTAAAACTTTGGCAAAAATATAAAAAAACAGATTTCAAGCACTTAATTGTGTTAAAAGAAATAATTAATTTGACCAATGGCGTTTTTTATTCTATCAATAATTCATCTTGTTACTAAAACTCAGTACGGGCAAATGGTGCTGCATCTTGTCCGATAAACTCCTTATTTAAGTATTTATGATAGCCGTTAATTGCAATCATAGCTGCATTATCGGTTGTGTACGAAAATTTAGGGATAAAGGTTTTCCATTTTTTTGTCTCAGCCAATTCCGTTAAACGATTACGTAATCCTGAATTTGCAGAAACCCCACCAGCTAAAGCCACTTGCGTAATACCAGTTTCATCTGCTGCTTTAATGACTTTATCCATTAAGATATCAATAATGGTTTTTTGTAATGAGGCACAAATATCAGCTTTATTTTCCTCTATAAAGTCAGGATTCTTCTTTAATTCGTCGCGCAAAAAGTAAAGTACTGACGTTTTCAAACCACTAAAACTGTAATCGTAATTAGCAATGCGGGGTTTATTAAATTTGAACGCTTCCGGGTTGCCTTCTTTAGCCAATTTATCAATGAGTGGGCCACCAGGATATGGTAATCCCATTATTTTAGCACATTTATCAAATGCTTCACCAGCTGCATCATCAATGGTTTGACCAATTATTTCCATATCCAGATAGTCTCTCACGACAATAATCTGGCTGTTGCCTCCTGAGACTAAAAGGCACAAAAATGGAAATTCTGGCTGGTCAGTGTCGTTTTCATCTTCTTTTATGAAGTGAGCCAATACATGAGCATGCAAATGGTTTACTTCAATTAATGGCAGTTGATTCGCCAAAGCAAATCCTTTTGCAAATGAAGTACCCACCAAAAGAGATCCCATTAAACCAGGTCCGCGAGTGAAGGCAACGGCATTAATGTCCTCACGATTAATGTCGGCATCTTTAATAGCTTTTTCAACTACCGGTATTATATTTTGCTGATGAGCACGAGACGCTAACTCAGGCACTACACCGCCATAAGCTTTATGCACATCCTGGTTTGCCACTATGTTTGACAAGATAATATCGTCCTTAAAAATCGCCGCTGAAGTGTCATCACATGATGACTCAATTCCCAAAATAATCACACTCATAATTTTTGTCAGATAGAATTGTTCCTATTCAAATCATTATTCCCACCTTTTTGTTAATTTTGATGGGCAAAAACGGGGTAAAAATATAAAAAAAAATATCAAAATAGGGATGTATGTTTTAGTAGTACTAATATTAGTGCCACTATTGCTATACTCTTTATTGTTATTGCCTTCAGTACAAACGGCTGTTGTAAGTTATATTACCAAAGAGTTAAGTGAGGATTTAAATACGCAGATTTCGATTGAAAGAGTGCATTTGCGCCCTTTTAAAACCTTAGTGTTAGATGATGTCGTTGTTTTTGATCAACAGGCTGATACACTTTTGTCGATAGACCGGGTGCTGGCAAATGTTGATTCGTTATTTTTCAAGAAAAAACAATTATACCTGAGTCATCTTGAAATCTCAGAACCACTTATTAAAGTTTCGAAACTAGATACGGTTTATAATTATAGTTTCTTATTAAATGCCATTAAGCCGTCTAATAATAATTCATCAGGCTCTAACTGGGATGTTGGTTTGCAAAATCTTGGGGTTGAAAATGGTACTTTGAGTTATAAATCAGATACCATTGATTCTGTAATAAGAGCTTCGGATATTGCTTTGCAAATTAATGATATTCATCAGGATACAATGTGGCATTTTAATTTGGAGCACTTGTATTTTAGTAATAAGAGTGGACTGAATGTTGAAAAAGCTGAAGGTGGTGTTCGGTTTAATAGGTCTAAATTCATTTTTAGCAGAGGCGTTTTTCAGACAAAGAACTCATCCCTTAAAATAGATTCACTTGATGTTAGTTTGTTTTCTGAGAAAGAAGGTATTGCGAAATTGGGCCCTTTTTTCATGGATGTTCAGTATTCTAATATTAGTAGTAAAGACCTTAGAGTTATTAATCCTTCTTTGAGATTACCCGATATAGGACTTTCCGGAAATGCATACGGAACGCTTGACAATATAAAGGGTAGGGGTGTACGACTTCAGTTTGGGCCTCATTCACAAATCAGTTCAAACTTCGATATTAACGGATTACCAAATCTTAATGAAACGTTCTTATACCTGAATGTGAATCAACTCAAAACTACTCCCAATGATATTGAGCAATTACTATCGCATATTCAAGGACAAGCACTCGTATTGCCTCAGGCTATTAAAAGTGTAAATCAGGTTAGTTATTCGGGTAATATTACTGGGTTTTTAACCGATTTGGTTGCCTATGGAGAGTTTAATACAAGCCTGGGTAAAATTAGTACTGATATTGGGCTTAAGATTGATGCCAATGAAAATCTGATTTTTTCAGGTAATTTGTCAACACAGCAGTTTAACGTTGGAAAACTGGCTGGTGCTGAAAACTACATAGGTGATGTGTCAATGTCAGTCGCCATCAACGGACGACGAAAATCAGCTAAAGATTACAATGCATTTTTAAGTGGTGTTGTTGATACTTTTTCAGTAAACGGGTATAAGTATAAAAACATTCGTTTAAACGGTTTATTTGCCAATGAGAAGTTTGATGGTGACTTTTTAATAGATGACCCAAATGGTCAGGTTGGCTTTAATGGTAAAATTGATTTATCAGGTGATGTGCCTCATTTTAGTTTTTTAGCTCACCTGACTGATCTTAAGCTTGATAAATTAAACCTTTATAACAAACACTTAAATAATACGCTAACGGCCGATATTGAAACCGAAATTTCAGGTAAGGACATCAATGATATTGTTGGTTATTTAAATATTAATAATATCAGTTATCAATCCGATGATCATGATGTTAAGGTTGATTCATTATTGCTGATTTCAGTGCGGGAGGGAGAGCGTAAGCGTATTGTACTTCAGTCGGATGTGGCTGAAGGTGATTTGGTTGGGGTGTATAACTTTACGCAAATAGGTAATATGGTGAAGAAGAACTTAACCAATTACCTGCCTGCTTTAAAGTCAAGCTTAAATATTAAGGAAAAAGGCATTAAAGAGAACGATTTTAATTTCTCTTGTACCTTTAAGAAAGTATCTGACCTGGCCAGTTTGTTTGTATCCGATTTAGAAATTTCAGATAACGGTTTATTACTCGGACATTACAATACATCCACAGGGAAAATGGATGTAGAGGCTGAGGTGCAATTTTTAAACTATAAAGGTGTTAAAGCGCAACATCCCGAAGTGCATATTTCAACAGGGAGCGACAAGCGCTTATCTATAGTAACTCGATTGAAAGACTTAAATGTCAATAATCTGGGTTCATTTCAAAATTTGAGTTTCCATCAAATGGCGCATAATGATACGCTTCAGTTTAATGTTTTTTGGAATAACTGGGATGAGTTTACAAATAGCGGTTCCATTTTAACAACGACTTCATTGAAAGGGCGTGATAATGGTATATATGCAACAACCGAGCTTCATCCATCATACGTGATGGTACGGGATAGTTTGTGGGAGCTGCAATCGACAACCTTTCATTATCACCCTGATGGGTTTTCGCTTAAAAACTTTAGAGTGCACCATGGTAATCAGGAAATTGGCGTGAATGGTTTCGTTCATCGAAATGTTAAGGATGGATTAAAGGTTCATTTCCAGAATATCAGCTTGTCTGATATGATAGGTTATCAGGATTTGAAACAAGTTGAGATATCCGGATTCTTAAATGGCTCGCTTGATATTCAAAACCTTTATAAATCGCCGATTGTCAGTGGTGACTTGAGTGTCAATAAATTCAACTTTAATAAGGATGAGTTGGGTGATTTTAAATTAACGGCAAATTACCAGCCTCAACACAATCAAATAAATATACAAACGAGTGTGACCAAGGGCGATTATCAACCATTGTCGGGTGGTGGCATTATTGACCTGGCCAATGAGAGCTTACAACTTAATTACGATATTGACCAATTAGAAATTGGGTTTTTGAATTTATATTTAAGCCGGGTAATGCAGAATTTAACTGGCAAAGTAAGTGGGAATCTTGCCGTGGTTGGTTCATTATCTAGCCCCGAGCTCTTAGGGCGCATCAATGTGAACAAAGCTTTCTTCGATGTAGATTTATTGCAAACGACCTACTCAATGACAGACTCAGTTATTTTTAAGCCTAATCTGATTGAGTTTAAGGGTATTAATATATCTGACAGAAATGGTAAGCAAGGCACCTTTAATGGTAGCATTCAGCACCATGCTTTTCGAAACATGCGCTATGATTTAAGGTTGATTACGAATAATATGCTGGTGCTTGATACCAAATATACCGACAATCCTTTGTATTATGGGCAGGTATATGCCGACGGTAACATGTCAGTAACCGGTACCACCAAGGATATTATTATAGATATCGGCGGACGAACTAGAGAGAATACACAATTTTTCATTCCGCTTACCGATGAAGAGAGTGCAGAAGAAAGCAGTTTTATACGTTTCGTTAATACCAATCCTTACGCCGAAGATGAAAAAAGTAAGGCTGTTGCCTTAATGGATGAATATGAAATTGATTTAACAGGGATGACGGTCAGCATGGATTTGGATATTACGCCCGATGCGCGCTGTCAGGTGATTTTTGATTCAAAAGTAGGCGATATTCTTAAGGGGCGCGGAAACGGTAATCTGCAAATAAAGATGGATAAAGAAGGTGGCATCAACTTTTTTGGAGACTTTAATTTTGATGATGGAGATTACATGTTTACGCTTCAGAATGTGCTGAATAAGAAATTTATCATCAATCAGGGTTCGTCAATAAATTGGGATGGAAGTCCTTACGATGCGGCCATTGATTTGAATGCCACTTATAAATTAAAGACGAGTTTGCTGGATTTAATGGGCGATTATTCCGATGAAGCGCAAAAGAATTATGGACGACGCATTCCTGTTCATTGTAATCTGTTATTGACCGATCGATTAACTAAGCCAAATGTCAAGTTCGAAATTAAAACACCATCAACCCAGGATAATAATCAAAATGTAATCGACTCCTACATTAACACCGAAGAGGAAACAAACAGGCAGGTGTTGTCACTGTTGGTGTTAAATAAGTTTTATTCGCAAGAGAATTCAATCAGTAACAATCCTAACGGTATATCAACAGGTAATAATGCAGCGTTGGTAACTACAACCGAGATGTTATCTAACCAATTGAGTCATTGGTTATCGCAAATTAGTCGCGATGTAGATATAGGTGTGAGTTATCGACCGGCCAGTGAGCTAAGTGACGATGAGGTGGAAGTAGCGCTTTCAACGCAAATGTTTAATAATAGGGTGATGGTAAATGGAAATGTTGGTTATGGTAAAGACCAAACGCGCCCCAGTAACTTAATTGGCGATTTTGATGTTGAAGTAAAGTTAAATCCAAAGGGAAGTATTCGAGCTAAAGCCTACACCCGAACAAATAACGACCTGGTTTATTCGACCAATACCTCGCCAACTACGCAAGGTGTAGGTGTGTCATTTAAAGAAGAATTTGATTCATTAGATGAGCTGATGCACAAATATTGGTTGAAGATATCAGGCAAAAATAAGGCTAAAGAGAAAACCGAAGCTGATAAAGAGACTAAAGATTAATGTTTTTGTTCTTTATTGATAAGTGTTTTACTAATTTTAAAGCCAACTTAAAAAAGCAGCACAGTTATTGCTAACGATAATTGACCTAAAAATAATAGTATACATATGAACTTGTTTTTATTTATTCAGGCAAATGCCGAAGACCTGATTACCGAAGAAATGGCCGAAGGAGCCGAAAAAAGCATGAACCTTTTTGAAATGGCTAAAGCCGGAGGTATTATCATGATTCCTTTGATACTATTGTCAATTGTGGCCGTATATATTTTCTTTGAACGATACATGGCCATTCGTCGTGCATCAAAAGAAGATGCCGGTTTTATGAATAAAATCAAAGATTACATTCACGATGGTAAAATAGAATCAGCCATGGCACTTTGTCAATCACACGATTTTCCTATTTCGCGCATGATTGAAAAAGGGATTACACGTATTGGTCGTCCTTTAAGCGATGTTAATACAGCCATTGAAAATGTGGGGAACCTTGAAATATCACGTTTGGAAAAGAGCCTGCCAACACTAGCAACAGTAGCCGGAGGGGCCCCAATGATAGGTTTCCTGGGTACCGTAATCGGTATGGTAAAAGCCTTTTTTGATATGGCTAATGCCGGTAATAATATTGACGTACAATTATTATCATCAGGTATATACACGGCCATGGTAACAACTGTTACAGGTTTGGTCGTTGGAATTATTGCCTACTTTGCCTACAACATGTTGGTGGCAAAAGTAGAGAAGGTGGTGTTTAAAATGGAAGCACGTACCATGGAGTTTATGGATTTACTAAACGAACCAGCGCACTAAGCATGGCCTTAAAGCGAAGAACTAAAATAAGTGCTGCTTTTAGCATGTCGTCAATGACCGACATTGTGTTCCTGCTGTTGATCTTTTTTATGATTACATCAACAATGGTGCATCCGAATGCCATAAAGTTGTTAATACCCAAAAAGGCCACCAAAAAGGTAGTGGTTGAAAAATACCTGAATGTGCGTGTAACAGCATCTGGTCGATATTATGTTGATGGCAAAAGAGTAGATGAGGACACAGTCGATTCTGGCTTGGTAGCTGCCTTTAACCGTAATGATAAAACCATAGTGAAGTTGCGAACAGATAAAAACGCATCAACAGGTAGTGTGGCACGTGTATTAGATATTGCCGAATCAAATGGTATAAAAGTAATTTTAGATATCCGATAATGGGGCTTAAAAAAAGAAGTAAAATAGAAGCAGGCTTTAGCATGTCGTCAATGACCGACATTGTATTCCTGCTGCTCATATTCTTTATGATAACGTCCACTTTGGTAACACCACCGGCGGTTAAAGACATGGTATTACCTCAAAGTGATCATCAGGTATCGGCAAAACCCAATACCACCATTTCGGTAACATCCGATTTGCGATATTTCGTGGAGGGTGAGCAGTTGCCTTTCTGGAAAATAGAACGTCGCCTGAAGGAAATCATTGATTTGAGTCCTGATACATATGTGGCCTTGCATGTCGACGAATCGGTACCATTTTCGGTGGTTGGAAGAATCAGGGATATCGCTATACGAAATAAATACAAACTAATATTGGCTACTCAGGGAAAATAGATGAAAGAAGATAAGGATAAAAAATATGGCGTTATTGGCACTACCATTTTTCATGTGGCAGTGTTGTTGTTATTGATATTCTTTGGTTTGTCATCCATACCACAAGAGGAAGAAGGGATATTGGTTAATTTTGGCGATACCGTGCTGGGACAAGGTGAGGTGGAACCCAAAGAATCGCAGGCACCACCAGTTGAGCAGGTGAAAACACCACCGCCTCCTAAGGTCGAGAATGTACCAGAACCAAAGGTGACGGAGCCAGAGCCGGAAGAAAAGGTTGAAACGCAGGATTTTGATGAAGCCCCGGTTGTTAAAACGGCTGAGCAAAAGAAGAAAGAACAGGAAGAAAAAGATCGACTCGAGAAAGAGCGCCAGCAACGCGAAGAGGAAGAACGTATTGAACGCGAGAAAGAAATTGAACGCCAAAAGGAATTAGACCGTCAGCGCCAGATTGAAGCCGAGAAAGAAGCACAACGCCAAAAAGAACTGGCAGAACAAAGAGCCCGAGAAGAAGCGGAAAGAAAAAAGAAAGAAGAGCAGGACAGACAGGCTGCTGAAGCTCGCAAGCGCGTAACTGGTGCCTTTAGTGGCAAAGGAACTGGCGAAAGCTCATCAGAAGGAGATACCGGAGGTAGTGGTAATCAAGGCTATGTAACAGGTGATCCTAATTCAAAAAATCGAAGTGGAAACGGTCAAGGGAATTCAGGTAGCGGATTTGATCTCAAAGGACGCTCTTTAGTTGGTAGTTTGCCAAAACCCCAGCATACCTCTAATAAAGAAGGAATTGTTGTTATCAAGATTATCGTTGATCGTAATGGAAATGTATCATCTACAGAGTTCCAAATGAAGGGTTCAAATACACAGGATAGAGAGTTGGTGTCCAATGCAAAGGCTGCAGCCAAACGCGCTAAGTTTAATGCTGATAAAGCAGCAAATGCTTATGCGCAAGGAACTATTACCTATCACTTCCAGTTAGATTAGTTTTTATTGGGGTAGACAATGTTCTGGCTCGATCAGATGTAGAATAATTCTTTCTTGCTTATTATAGTGTTGGAGAACGAATCTATTGGAGCTTAAAGCCGGTCTTCTTCGCAGGCACTTCGTGCCTTCTACGGGTCAGCATCGGATCAACCACGCTGTCAGCGAGGTTGATCCGAAGAAGGTACCTAGGTGACCCCATGAAGTCACGTACTTTTTGCTTAGAAGAACAACACTTTAATCCCCGCCACAAATACAGTCGCTAATAAAATATTGCGGATAAACTTTACACCAATTTGTTGGGCATATTTTGAGGCTATAAAAGCACCACTGGCATTGCCAATGGCCAGAATCAGGCCATATAAAAAGTTAACCTGGCCTGAGTAGATAAACAGGCCTAAGGCAAGGGCTGTATAGGCCAGCACAATAAACACCTTAATGGCATTGGCTTTTATTAAGTCGTAGCCTACGCCTAAAACTAATCCGGCTAAGAGAAAGAAGCCAACACCCGCCTGAATAAAACCGCCATATAAACCAATGAAAAAGAAAATGACGATTTGCCAAAAGGCTGGTTTCTCATTGACCTGTCCGGCCTGATTTTTTACCCATTTATCAGGTTTGAGTAAGATAACGAAGAACATGACAAACAATAAAGAGCCGATAAACAGCTTGAGTATTTCTTCATTAATGTTGATGGCGATGGAAGCCCCAATAACAGAACCAATCAAAGCCGGAATCACCAGAAACAGACTGCTCTTATAATTAATTAGCCCTTGTTGCTTAAAGTTGCGAACGGCCACTACATTTTGAACGAAGATGGCAACCCGGTTGGTAGCATTGGCCTGATGAGGCGATAAACCCAGAAACATTAGTAAAGGCAAAGTAATGAGTGAACCGCTACCGGCCAGTGTATTGATAAATCCGGCAAAGAGGCCGGCGATAATAAGTAAGCTTGCGTCTAACAGTGTGATGTCCATACTGCAAAGCTTATAAAAAATTGACGGAATCTATATTTTATAGGAGTTTTTTATCGATAGTGCCGTATGTAAAGCCTAAAAAGGGGTATGTAAGCGTAATAGTTTGATATGTAACAGTGTCAGTGTTGTATGTAAAGCCAATAGCCCGATATGTAAAGCCGTCAGCACTGTATGTAAGTGTAACAGCAGCGTATGTAAGCTCGACAGCCTGATGTGCATCGATGTCAGTGCGCTACGTAAGGGTGTTAGCCGTATATGTAAGGCAAACAGCTGCATATGTGTTTGTCTTAGCAAGATGTACTTGTCCAATAGAAGCGTATGCAACAAAAACAGCGAAGGATGTATTATAGTAATAACAAAGCCGCTCTCAATCGAAAGCGGCTTTGGGTATTTAATTCTGTATGCCCCCATTGCCTGCAGGCAGGCTTCCCCAGGGGGGAAGATGCGTTTATTCAATATTCTCTCCTTGGGGAGATACCCGAAGGGAGTGGGGGGTGAACTATCAGCCAACAGTTCGTGGCTATATTGCTACCATGCAAACATTGGCTTGTCAGCCATCAATGCATTTACTTTTTTGCGTGTTTCGGCAATTGATTCTTCGTTCTCGATGTTTGAGATTACTTCATCAATCAAGCCAACGATGGTACGCATATCGTCTTCTTTTAAACCACGCGATGTGATTGCAGAAGTACCTACACGAATACCAGATGTAGAAAATGGTGAACGTGTATCGAAAGGCACCATGTTTTTGTTAATGGTGATGTCAGCTTTTACCAAGGTGTTCTCTACCTTCTTACCTGAGATATCAGGGAATTTCGTGCGAAGGTCGATTAACATCAAGTGGTTGTCGGTTCCGCCAGAGATGATTTTGTAACCTAGTTTAATGAACTCTTCAGCCATTGCCTGTGCATTAGAACGTACCTGGTCAACGTAAGTAGCAAAGTCATCAGATAAAGCCTCTCCAAAAGCAACCGCTTTAGCAGCAATAACATGCTCTAAAGGACCGCCTTGCTGACCTGGGAATACTGCGAAGTCTAATACAGCACTCATCATTTTAGTTTCGCCTTTTGGTGTTTTATAACCAAATGGGTTTTCGTAATCTTTACCCATTAAAATCATACCACCGCGAGGTCCGCGTAATGTTTTGTGAGTAGTTGTAGTTACGATGTGGCAGTGTTCAACTGGGTTGTTCAAACGACCTTTAGCAATGCATCCTGCAGGGTGAGCCATATCACAAAGTAATAAAGCGCCAATCTCGTCAGCCAAACGACGCATACGAACGTAATCCCACTCGCGCGAGTAAGCCGAAGCACCTGCAATAATCATTTTAGGCTTGTGCTCACGAGCAATCGCTTCCATCTCATCGTAATCTACCAGTCCGGTATCTTCTTTAACGTGATAGCAAACCGGGTTGTATGTTACACCCGAGAAGTTAACAGGCGATCCATGTGTTAAGTGACCACCATGTGCTAAATCTAAGCCCATGAAAGTATCACCTGGCTTTAATACTGCGAAAAATACAGCTGCGTTAGCCTGAGCACCTGAGTGAGGCTGTACGTTGGCATACTCAGCACCAAATAACTCACAAGCGCGGTCAATGGCCAATTGCTCAGTCTGGTCTACTATCTGGCATCCACCATAGTAGCGCTTTCCAGGATAACCCTCAGCATATTTGTTAGTTAAACATGAACCTTGAGCTTCCATTACTTGTTCACTCACAAAATTCTCCGAAGCGATTAGCTCAATACCTTCTTTTTGGCGAGCATATTCCTTCTCAATTAGGTCGAAAATTACAGTATCGCGTTTCATCTTATTGATAAGATTTTAGGATGTAAGTATTAAAATACACAGCCATTTCATAGATTATGTATAACTAATACTAACTGATTATGATTATTTATTAAAATATTTCTCAAATAAATACTCGCCGTTGCGAATCATTAACTGATGTTTAGTGGTTTTGTTCGCTAATCATCAGCTAGTTATTTTTATCAACGGAACACAAATTTACGCGAACAAGTCGATAAAAAAAACATTGCAGTTTATAACTTTTTATGAGATGCAAAAATGATAAATTACAGAGTTGATATTATTCATGTGTTTTGATTGATTTTTCAAAGCTCACATGGTACTCGTATTTTACATTATTGGGCAATAAAAACAAGGTGTTATTGCCCGTTTCATCTTTTATCTTGCCAAGCTCATAAAAAGCATTTGGGGAGAAATACTTTGTTGAGAGGGGGAATAGCCTTTCGCTAATCGCTTTATTTAATCATCCGAATAGTGGATCAGCACCCTTCGGTATACGGAGAATATTTTCGACTTAGAGACGAAGCCAAGATACTTACTATCTCTCACCACAGGCAGGTTCCAGGCGCTGGTATCTTCAAATTTGCGCATTACCTTGTCCATGTTTTCATCAATTTCAATCATGGCTGGTGGTAATGACATCAATTCCTGCACTGTTGTTTCGTGATATAGCTCATGATTAAACATTATTTCACGAATATCATCCAGCAATACAATGCCTCGAAGTTCATCTTTGTGATTTACTACCGGAAAGATATTGCGCTTTGAAGTTGAAATAACCTTTACTAATTCACCCAAAGTCATTTCCGGATAGATGCACTTGAAATCTGTTTCCAATACCTTTTCTAAGCGCATAAGCGTTAAAACAGCTTTGTCTTTATGGTGTGTAATTAATTCTCCTTTTTGTGCCAGTCGCTTGGTGTACAAAGAGTGAGGTTCAAAATACATAATGGTTAAGTAGGCAATTGTTGAGGTAATCATCAACGGAATAAATAAGCCATAACCATTGGTGATTTCTGCGATCAGGAAGATAGCAGTAAGCGGGGCATGCATTACGCCAGCCATCATACCCGCCATGCCTACAAGTGTAAAGTGCGACGAAGGTACTTCAGAGAAGCCAAGCGTATTTACGACTTTGGCAAATAAATAACCGGTTACTCCACCCATGAATAGTGTTGGCGCAAAAATACCGCCAATACCACCACTGCCTGTTGTGGCTGCTGTGGCAAAGACTTTAAATATAATGAGCAATACCAAAAAGGCTATCAAAGCCCATGTGTTTTCGTGCCATTCGTAAAAGAAACTTTCACCCATCACTGCCTGGCTATCACCATTAAGCAGTGCAATAATGGTTTGATAACCTTCACCGTACAAAGGAGGAAACAAGAAAATTAGCAAGCTCAATGATAATCCACCAACTATCCATTTAGAGAACGGGCTCTTCATTTTTCCGAATTGCCTCTCGGTATTCATGACGCCACGGGTAAAATACAAGGATATAAACCCTGCCAAAATACCCAGCAATACATAGTACGGGATGTTATTCAGTAGAAAGGGAGCTTCAAGAGTAAACGCAAATTCGGCCCCTTTACCAAGGAAAAAATAGGCGATTGTAGATGCCGTAATTGCCGATATCAATAAAGGTATGATAGATGCCATGGTCAAATCCAACATTAACACTTCAAGCGTAAATACCAGACCTGCAATTGGCGCTTTAAAAATTCCGGCAATCGCTCCTGCAGCACCGCATCCCATCAAAAGAATGATGGTCTTATAATTCATTCTGAATAAACGGCCAAGTGTTGAGCCAATAGATGCACCAGTTAATACGATTGGTGCCTCAGCTCCAACCGAACCACCAAAGCCAATGGTAAAAGTACTGGTGATAATTGATGAGTAATTGTTGTGGCCTTTTATGTGTCCGCCACGTTTTGAAATGGCATACAGAATTTTACTAACGCCGTGGCCTAAGCTGTCTTTGATAAAGAACTTAATTATCAGGATAGTTATCAATATCCCAATCATTGGGTAAAGTAAAAACAGATAGTTGCGATTCTCTAAATTAAAATTCTCGGTAAGCAAATGGTGGGTAAAATGCACCGTGTTTTTTAGCGTGACAGCAGCCAGTCCGCTAAATACCCCGACTAAAAGACTTAGAATAAGAATGAAATGTTTTTGGCTGATATTTTTTACGCGCCAAATGAGAATCTTCCCAATAATTCGATTAAGCTTGTTCATGATGCCGCGAAATTAACACAATTATATCGATGTACTTGTGTTACGCTTTGATTTTTAACGAATCTTAATAGAATGATGGAATTAACTTATCATTAAATAGCCTTCCTCTTCTTTGTTAAAACCAAAAAAGAGGAAGCCATAACCTCCTCTTTCTATCTTATACATTGAGTTCTAATTACATTTTTGGCTCAATTTCAGGCCAGTTTTCTTTTCTTGCTATTCGGCTTACCTGCATTTCACTTACACAGAAGAGTTTTGCTATTAAATTCTGTTTCACACCTTTTTCAAGCATGCCTTTAATAACGGCCACATCATCTTTCGATAATTTAGAGCTGGTTACAACTTTACCTGCTTTCTTACGCGCTTCCTGTAAAACCTTATGCATGCGCTTGTAACTTTCTGCTTTAGTAACCCACTGAAGATTGGAAATGTAATTATTTTGCTTGTTCCAGTCCAGGTGAATAACTACATCCTGATCATCTGCTGTTTTATCAACAAAATACTCTGCAGTTAACTTATGCACTAAAAAGGATTTCTTTTGTCCTTTAACGCGCAGGCTTACATTGTAAAAGCCTTTAATGTTACCTAATTTAACGATACGTCCGTCAACTTTATCGTAACAATAACTTTTAATACGACCATAATTGCTTATTTCGTATTTCTTATCAGTGAACGTAAGCTCCTTCCACTGTTCATCTTCAATTTTTCTAAGCTTACGCTCATTCATGTTTGGTTTCATTGCTCCTTAGGTTAAAGGTTGAAATAATAGATTAATGTTACCCAATACATTTAGTTATGTAGTTACTTTTTTCTGTGAATGTTAAATGTAGAGATATTCTACTAACTGTTAAAAAGTAACAGCAAAAGTATGAAAAAGGTTTCTGCAATTCAATATCTAGTTGTGTTTTAGTCTTGTTAAAAAAAGTTAAGTCCAATATTGCTAACGATTAGAGAGGCATAGTAGGTGCAAAATAATAGTTTTACTTTAACGCAATTTCATATCTTTGCAGGCAAAATATTAATACAATGTCGTTAGGTATAGATGATAAGGAACTTGAAAAGTTTATTTTAGTTGGAGATAGGATTTTGTTAAAACCTAAGGTGCCACAAAGTAAAACCAAATCAGGTTTATACCTTCCTCCGAGTGTGCAAGAAAAAGAGAAGGTGCACAGTGGCTATATTGTTAAAGTAGGTCCCGGATATCCGATTCCGGCTGCTAATGATAGTGATGAGAGTTGGAAACAGCGTGATGAAGCGGTAATGTATGTGCCACTACAGCCCAAAGAAGGAGATTTGGCCATTTACCTTCAGAGTGGAGGTTATGAAATAGAGTATAAAAAAGAAAAGTATATTATTGTATCTCAATCGGCCGTGTTAATGGTCATTCGAGATGAAGGATTATTTGATTAAGGAAGGTGATGATAATGGGAGATAAAATAATAACCAACAGAGCAAATTACTGGAAAGAAAGCAAAGGACCTGTTTGGGCATTGGCTCCAATGGAAGATGTGACAGATACCGTTTTTCGCGAGGTTGTGATGCGATTGTCAAGTCCGGGTAATTTACATTTGCTATTTAGTGAGTTTTTATCAACTGATGGTTTTTGTCATCCGGTTGGAAAAGATAAAGTTGTGCATCGATTTCATGTTAACGATAGTGAGCTGGAATTGGCAAAAAAGCACAACGTTAAGTTGGTGGCTCAAATCTGGGGAACTGATCCGGAGAAGTTTTATAAGACAGCTCAATACATAGCCAATGAGACGCCGTTTGATGGTATTGACATTAACATGGGATGTCCGATGAAGAATATCATTAAAAAAGGCGCATGTTCAGCATTGATTAACACTCCAGAGCTTGCTCGTGAAATAATAACTGCTGTGCACGAAGCAAGTGACCTGCCATTAAGTGTAAAAACACGTGTTGGTTTTAAATCTGTGGTAACAGAATCCTGGATTTCGAACCTGCTTCAGTCTGAGGCAGATGCTGTTATAGTGCATGGGCGAATTCAAAAAATGATGTCGGAAGGCGAAGCTGACTGGAATGAGATAGCGAAAGCTGTGGAACTACGTAATCAGATTAACCCGAAGATAAAGCTTTTGGGTAACGGTGATGTCATGTCGATTGAAGAGTCCTTAGACAAGGTGATGGAGTATGGTGTTGATGGCGTAATGGTTGGTCGTGGTATTTTTCATAATCCTTGGTTTTATAATCCGGCTTACAGTCCTTCTATGGAGGAGCGTATTGAGGCCCTAAGATTGCATGCCAAATTGTATTCCGATAGCTGGAAAGGAGTAAAGCCCTGGGCCATTTTAAAACGCTTCTTTAAGATTTATACCAATAGTTTCCCAGGTGCAGTTCAGTTACGAGCCCAACTGATGGAAACGAGCGGTTTTGATGAGGTTGAGTCTATTCTTAACGATTTTATGATCGAACAAGAGGCACGTCGAATAGCAAGTGAGAATGAGTAAACGATTACTCCGAAAACATTTTTAACTGATTACGATAAGCGGTAAATGCGTTGGCTCGTGAAATAAAACCAAGGTATTTGCCCTTGTCGATAACAGCAATGTTAAATCGACTTGATTTTCGGAACATCTCTACCAGGTCTTCCATTGTATCATCCGGACTGATATAATATGCCGGCATATACATTAAGTCTTTCACCAGAGTGGAATCATAAAGGGCTGGTTTAAAGATGATTTTCCGTATGTCATCCATTTTTATCATGCCATGCAGCTGTCCTTCGTCATCAACAACAGGGAATAAATTACGATGAGCTTCTGAGATAACCTCTACTAAATCACCTAAGGTCGCTTCAGGTTTAATCTTCGCAAAATCTGTTTCAATAAGGTTTTTAACCTCCATCATGGTGAGTACTGCATGGTCTTTATCATGCGTTATCAATTCACGACGCTTAGCCAACTGGTGGGTATAAACCGAGTGTTTTTCAAATGTTTTTGTGGTGGCAAATGAAGCGGTGGCTGTAACCATTAGTGGTAAAAACATTTCGTAACCACCGGATAGATCTGCGATTAAAAAAATGCCAGTTAATGGTGCTTGTAGCACACCAGCAATTAATCCGGCCATGCCAATTAAGGCAAAATTAGGGACGTGTAATTGATGAATGCCTAACTTATTTACAATGGTGGCAAATAACAAACCTGTGTTAGCGCCCATAAATAATGTTGGCGCAAAAATACCACCTACGCCACCACTGCCAAAGGTTAATGATGCGGCTACTACTTTTAGCAATATAATAATACTAAGTAGCGAAGCCATTGCAGCAAAGTTATCGGTCAAAAAGTCGAAAATGGAATTATCAAAAACATGGCTAACATCGCCTGCTAGTGCTTGGTTGACAAATTCATAGCCCTCACCGTATAGTGATGGAAAGAAAAATAGGAGTGCCCCTAATAACAAACCGCCAACAAGTATTCGTACTCTGCTCCGCTGAAACCGCTCAAACCAATGCTCAATGAGTATGTAAATGCGTGTAAAATAAGTTGCAACAAAACCTGCCAGAACACCAAGTATTACATAGTAAATTAAGTCAATCATTTCATAGGTTTCGGTCACCTTGAAAGGATATACAACTTCTTGCCCCATTAACAGGTAGGACGTGACGACAGCTGAGATAGATGCCATTAATATTGGAACGAGTGAGGCCAGCGTTAAATCCAGCATGATTACCTCAAGGGCAAATACAATTGCAGCAATGGGCGCTTTAAAAATAGCCGCCATTGCACCAGCACAAGCGCAACCTAACAAAAGTTTTATTTGACGATAATTTAAACGAAATAATTGCCCGATATTACTGCCGATTGCAGCTCCGGTAGAAACTGTAGGTCCCTCAAGCCCGACACTACCACCAAAGCCAACTGTTAGGGCACTGGTAACAATCGATGAAAACATATTGTGCCGATTCATCTGCCCCTGATTCTTAGAAATGGCATAAAGCACATTGGGAATACCGTGTCTTACAGGACGTTTTATAACATACTTGATAAATAAAACCGAAAGAAATATACCTATTGATGGCGTAATAAGGTACAAATAGCCTCTGCTACTTTGCGTGAGTTGGTGGACCAAGTCGCTGATAAAATGAACAGAGTTTTTGATAACGACTGCTGCTAATCCGGCACCAATGCCTACTAAAACACTTAGTATCATCATGAACTGACGATTGCTAACATGTCTCAAACGCCATACTAAAAACTGCCTGAAGAGGGATTTTCGATTCATTTCAACTAATTGAACTAGCAAGGTAACAAAAAATGTACATTTTAACTTTATTGTATTCCTGAAGTCCGAATCCTTCATTGGATAGTGTAAAAAAGTAATGCAAGCTTTAAAAGTCTAAACCTTTTAGATAGAATTGTGTTTAAAGTGTATTGATAAAAGATTAAACAAATGAATCGCCTTATTTTTGCCCATATAATATTACTAATTAGTTCTGTTTCTTTAGCTCAAACTGGTAGTTTAAAGGGAGTAGTAAAGGATGTCTACACCAATAAACCTATCCCTTTTGTAAATATTGTGATATTTGAAACAACAACAGGAACAATATCCGACACTCTTGGTCGTTTTGAATTCAATGATATCGAGGCTGGTTTTGTTCAGTTGCAGTTGTCATCATTAGGCTACACGCCAAAAGTTACCGAGGAGTTTTCAGTTTCTCACATACGTACAAATTATATTGAAATAAGCTTAGAAACCACTTCTGAAAATCTTGATGAGGTAAAGGTCTCAGCTTCGCCTTATGTGGTACGACCAGAAGCACCTGTTTCATTGCGACGCATAGGAATTGATCAGATAGAAAAAAGTGCAGGAGCGAATCGTGATATATCTAAAGTTTTACAATCTTTCCCTGGTGTAGGTAGTGCCAGTACCTTCCGTAACGATTTGTTTGTAAGAGGAGGTGGGCCTTCTGAAAATCGTTTTTTTATTGATGGTATTGAAATACCTAACCTTAACCACTTTACAACGCAAGGTGCATCGGGTGGTCCGGTAGGTATTTTGAATGTGGATTTTATTCGTGAGGTTGATTTTTATTCCAGTGCATTTCCTGTTTCCAAGGGTAATGCGCTTAGTTCGGTTTTTGAGTTTAAGCAAATTGATGTTCGAGATGATAAGCCACACTTTAAGGGTACATTAGGCGCCTCTGAATTGTCCTTAACAACAACTGCTCCGTTAAGTGAAAAAACAGGCATGATAGCATCAGTCAGACGGTCTTATCTCCAGTTTCTTTTTGATGCCCTAGGTCTGCCTTTTTTGCCAACATTCACCGATTTTCAGTTTAAAACCAAAACGCGTATCGATGAAAAGAATGAAATTACCTTTTTAGGAGTAGGCGCTATTGATAAATTCAAGTTAAATGAAAATGCTGAACCGACCGAAGAGAACAATTACATACTGAACTACCTGCCCGTTAATAATCAGTGGAATTATACGATAGGAGCGGCCTACAAACATTATTTGGAACGGAGTTATTTGTCGTTTTACCTCAGTCGGAACCATCTTAATAATGAGGTTTATAAGTATAAGGATAATGTTGAAACGCCAGAGAATTTATTAACAGATTATTCCTCGGATGAAATTGAAAATAAGTTCAGAGTAGAGTATACTGCACGCCCAAACGATTTTACAATTAATATTGGTGCAGGTACAGAGTATGTTCAATATCAAAACCGAACCTACAATCAAATCTATGAAGATGATGAACCTACAGAAGTTAATTATTCATCGGAGCTTGATTTTGTCAAATGGTCGGTGTTCGGCTCTGTTTCACATCCTTTTATTAATAATCGATTGACACTATCTGCCGGTTTACGAATGGATGCCAACTCTTATTCATCACAAATGAACAGGATGTGGGAACAAATTAGTCCGCGCCTGGCAGCTTCGTATATGCTGTTGCCCGATGTATATTTAAATATGAACGCAGGACGTTACTATCAACAGCCGGCATACACAACCTTTGGTTACCGAAATAATGAAGGGGAATTACTGAATAAAACCAATGGTATAAAATACTTACAGGCTGATCACTTAGTGGGAGGTTTGGAGTTCAGGCCAAATAAACGCACACGTGTAACACTGGAAGGATTTTATAAGATTTATGATGATTACCCATTCTCGGTACAAGACTCTATATCAATGGCCAGTAAGGGAGGTGATTTTGGCATTTTTGGTGATGAAGAAGTAACTTCCACATCCAAGGGTAAAGCCTGGGGAGCAGAATTACTGGTTCGTACGCGTACAAATAATGGTTTTAACATGATTGCGGCATACACCTATGTGCGCAGTGAATTTACTGATTGGCAAGATAAATATGTGCCATCATCATGGGACAGTAAGCACTTGTTTACTTTTACGGGTAATAAAAGCTTTGGTAAAAACTGGGATGTTGGAGTTAAGTGGCGATTTGTTGGTGGATTACCTTATACACCCTACGACTTCGAAAAGTCGTCACTTGTACAAGCATGGGATGCACAAAATCGACAATATCTCGATTATTCGCAGTTCAATACTCAACGTCTGGCTAGTTTCCATCAGCTTGATATACGTGTTGATAAAACCTGGTATTTCAAAAAGATGACATTGGGCGTTTACCTTGATATTCAAAACCTTTACAATCAACAAGCTGAGCAGGCACCTGAACTTATTCAGGTATTGGATGACAATAACCAGCCAATAATAATCAACCCGGGAGCACCCATCGAAGAGCAGCGTTATGAGTTGAAAGAATTGAATTCGACTTCAGGGACTGTTTTACCAACGATTGGTCTGATGATTGAGTTTTAAACTCTAAGCTTCTTTGTCTTGTTCTTCAGCTTTCTTATTTATTTTTTCATTGATGTCCATTGGTTTCTCATCATTACCTGCTGTTGGGAGTGGCGTTTCAGATTGGCTTTTGTCAGGAATAGCTATCGCTTCTCCATCGCGATTCGCACGGTAATGAGGTGACATAATTTCAACACCGGCTTTATTGAATTCTTCTAATATGTTTTTATGTAACTCCGATTGAATTATAATGTATTTGTCAGCTTTTGCAGTATAGGCATTAACTTCATAGGCAACGTAATAGTCATCCAGACTCTTTTGCAGCACAAACGTTTCTTTTCCTATTTGCTCAATTAATCCATCGGTGTTTTTAGCTGCCTGTAAAAGTAGTTGATGAACTGTTCGCCAATCAACATCATAGCCAATCGTTATGGTAGAGTGAATGATGAGGTTGGAGCGTTCGGCTGCAGTGGTGTAATTTTGACTATGGCCCGAAAGTATTTTTGAATTAGGAATGGTAACAATTACGTTTTTGGGAGTACGAACTCTGGTAATTAATAGGTTTTTCTGAACAACAATGCCGGTAACGGTATCTACCTCAATCCGATCACCAATTTTAAATGGTCGCATGTAGGTCATGATTATACCGCTTAAACCATTGGCAATAACCGATGTAGAGCCCAGTGAAATTAGTAGGCCTAAGAAAACAGTAACACCTTTAAAGGTTTGAGAGTCGGCTCCTGGTAATAGTGGAAACAGAATGGTTAACAGAAAGGCGTACAGCAGAAACTTAATAATGTTTCCGGTTGGCGTGGCCCATTCTTTATAGAAACCGGAGAGTTTAATGTTGCCATCTTTTAATTCATTAAAAAAGAAGCTGACCAACTTCATGAAAATCCTGAAGATAATAATGGTGATGATGATCTTAATGAGCGATGGAAGGTAGGCAATGATTGAATGTAGAAACTCAATAAATGGATTCAGGAAATAACTAATCAGTTTGTCGCCAACTGACTTTGTGTAATAAAAAATGCGCAACATGGCTGGCAACATAAAGTAAATGAGTAAGCCTACGGTTAATATATGTAGCCACTTCGAAATTTTTAAAACAGTATTAACAGCCCGTTCTTTGTCCTCTTCTTTTAATTGGTATATCTTCAATAAGTGCGTAAAACGGTATATCAGATTATCGTTTTTAGCAATAAGTTTCCGCAGAAAAGAGAATATAAATCGAATGGTGATAAATAATACAATGAATAAGCCAATGTAAATTAATGCTTTATATGTTTTGTTAAGAAGTAGTTGTGCTTGCTCCTTTTTAAGGTATGTGATGATTTTTCGTTTGTAGGCTTTGGTAACCTGTGAATTGCTCGATCTTAATTTTTGAGTGGTGATTGCACCAAATTCTGTGATGGTTAAGTCAGCATACTTAATCAGAATAAAATCCAGACTGTCTTCATGCTTTAACGAGTCTCGGTAAAAAAAATCACGTTCAAGCAGTTGTTTAACCCTTTGTTGGCACAATAATGCTCTTTCACTCATTGAGTTAGAGCTAACTTTCTCGTATATGTTGAAAACAGTATCATTATTAACGATGACCGGATATACACGATGTTCGTTTTTGAGAGAATCGATGAGGTACACGGTTCGCTTATAGTGTAGTTTAGATAGAGAATCCGTCTCCGATTTTTGGGCATTAACCGCATAATAAATGACGCTAATAATGACGATGCAAATAAATCTAGTCATGGTTGGTTAATCTTATATTCATGATTTATGCAAAGAAAGTTAAGAAAAAAGCACTAGAATGTTTGATTGAATCTAAGGCTATGAATATTAATCGATGAATATCCGCTCAAAAAGTATCCTTTAGAATGTTTACAAATAATATTTCTGTAGTTTTGATTGTCTTTTTTTATTTTCATTGTTACATGACTCATTTTATGATCCCCAAATACATAAGGCTGGCGGGCCTGGCTCTTATTGTTGCAATTATTCTTTTTTTCTTATTAGAGAGTGATTTGCTGATGTTACCTGTTTTAAACCAAATTCAAGTACCCATTGGTAATCTGCTTTTTTGGTTAGGAATGATAATACTCGCATTTATATCGCATCCTTTCGTAAAAACAAATGGTGGGCTAAGAAATAAGATAGTGGGTATTTTAGCATTGGTAAGTGTTATAAATGCTCTGCTTTGGGGATTTGTATGTTTTATATTGGCCGATAATTGGTATTTTGAATTTTCTAATACTGCAGTAGGATTTAGAGGTAGTAGTGCTGCATTTGTTTGGTTTGTTGGTTATAGTGTGTTTACGTTTTTTTATCCATTGCTTATTTTTGTTTTATCCATTATTGTAAATCGAATGCGGTAATATTATAAAGCTCAGCTTGTATTTTTTGTTAAAAAGAAATCGATATGAAGATTGTACTACTCGGTTCTGGCAATGTGGCCACACATCTGGCAAAAGAATTATTTAAAGCTAAGCATTGCATTGTGCAGGTTTATAGCCGTCGATTGGATAATGCTGAGCTTGTAGCGAAAGAGCTTGAAGCGAAAGCCGTATGTCAACTTGATGAGTTAGATGCAGATGCTGATTTATACATAGTATCGGTTAAGGATGATGCATTATCTGAGGTTATTAATAATATGCCACTTGTAAACGGACTGGTGGTGCATACTGCAGGAAGTGTTGGGATGAATGCTTTGTCTCGGTTTACGAATTTTGGTGTTTTTTATCCGTTCCAGACTTTTACAAAGGAGGCACAGCTTGACTTTTCAAACATCCCTGTTTTAGTTGAAAGTAATTCTGATGCTAATACCAATTTGCTTATCAATTTGGGGCGTACACTGAGTAAAGTTGTATTAAAAGCTGATTCAGAGCAAAGAGGCAAGCTTCATATTGCCGCAGTATTTGCCTGTAACTTTGTGAATCATATGTATTGTTTGGCAGACGAGTTATTGAAAAGTAATCAGTTACCATTTGATTTGTTGCACCCACTAATTATGGAAACAGCAATTAAGGTTCAAAAAGCATCGCCCACGACCACTCAAACCGGACCCGCATCGCGTAAGGATAAGAAGATAATCGATAAACATCAGCAGTTATTGCACGATAAAGATGAGCTTAGTGAAATTTATAGTTTACTAACTGATAGTATCCTAAAAAGGGTGAAGTGAGTTGACTTATAAATTATGTGCTAATAAATCAGCAATGTGCAAGGTTTTGATATTTAGCTTTTGAGCATTGATATAACTCTGGATGTTTAACAGGCATGAAGCTTCGGTTGAAACAATGTATTCGGCACCCGTTGATAACCCATTTTGAACCTTTTGTTCGGTCATGGCGGTAGATATAGGAGCATATTTTACCATAAAGGTACCACCGAAGCCACAACATTCATCTCGCTTTGGCATCTCAATTAACTTCAAATCAGTAACATTTCTTAACAACTGGCGTGGTTCATCTTTTAAGCCATATTCTCGTAACGCCGAGCAGGCATCATGATAAGTTATGGTATGCGGAAATGAACTGCTAAAGTCTTCAACCTTCAATTGATTAACCAGAAAATCAGTAAGTTCAAATGTATTCTTTTTTAAGCGTTCGGCATCTTCGGTATTAACCAAAGATGAATAGTGCTTTCTGATGTATCCGGCACAAGAAGCTGAGGGTGTTACAATTGGCCTGTCATGCGGAAAGTCCTTGATAAATTTCTCTGCCAGTTTGCTTGAGTGTTTAATATCTCCGCTATTAAAAAGAGGCTGGCCACAACAGGTTTGTTGGTCGTTGTAATGCACTTCGCAACCTGCTTTTTCTAATAATTTTATAGTATTCCATGCTGTGTTCGGAAACATCTGATCAATAAAACACGGAACAAATAAATCAACTCTCATGCACCTTCATTTTTAAAGAATACAAAGTTAATATTCAGCACTTAATGGATGTTAACAAATGGCAATTAATTGTAAATATTACACTTTGGCATAATAAGTGGTTTTAACCATCTGACAATTAATCAAATATTAACCACGCCTTTTTGTAACTGGAAGCGCTTTTTTACGTTGAAGGTTGTGGGTGTAAATAAAAGGAATGATGAAAAGGTATTTAGAACACTTGTTGGAAGATCTAAAGGAGTTGAGGTTACGTGCAACACAAAATTTAGCCTTGGTCTTTAAAATTCCTGAAATGAATGGTTTTGATTTGTACCACAATGAAGAACATTCAGGAATAAAAGTGGCGGAACTTATTGGTATGGAAAAGTTTTTCTTTCCAAATGTTGATTATTTGACTGATGATGAGGCGGAGATTGTTGTCGGCGAGTTGATAGAGGTATATAAAGCACACGGGTTAAACCCAATATTTGAAAGCTGTGTGTCAGCCAGAATTAAATATGGTCATTTACGCCTTTCACTAAATCATCAGGTTTTTCCAGTTGAAAATCAAATTGTTGATATTGAAATGTGCGATTATTTACCTCAATATTGTCCATTGTATGATTTGTGTTCACATTATAACAATCATCAGGTTTGTTGTGGATTAAAACGTAGAGCATATGAAAATAAATAAGCTAATTATACTTATTTGTCCCTGTTAGTATGTGCTAATAGGGACTTTTATTTATGTATGGTACTCACTTCTTCTCAGGCACAAACTTTAATGATATTGAATTGACACAGTGGCGCGTATTCTTGTCAGTAAAACCTTCGCCAATAAAAACGTGACCCAGATGGCCATTGCATCGTGCACAAATAATCTCTGTTCGTCGGCCATCAATGTCCGGTAGGCGTTTCACAGCACCTTCAATTTCGTCATCAAAACTTGGCCAACCACAATTCGAATCAAACTTATCATTTGAATTATACAAAGGGGCATTGCATTGTTTGCATATGTACTGTCCTTTTGCTTTATGATTGGTATACTCACCAGTATAGGGGTATTCTGTTCCCTTATTAATGATTACCCTTTTCTCTTCTTCAGTTAAAGGGTTGAGTTTTATTTTTGTGCTGTCTTGTGCCATGGCGTTGCTGCTAAAAATCGCAATGAATAATAGAATAATTAACTTCATAATTTTTGTAATTTAAGTATTGACTTGTTTCTTAATATGGTAGTAAATTGGTCGCTTGTCAAATTAGCTACGCTAAGCTTACTTAAACTAATTATAAATAGAGCAATTGTGATGGTCTTTTGTTCAGTTTACCAAATTAATACTGTTAGCATTCAATAATAAATATTAAAAAGTACTATTGTGCAGATTATGAGTGCGATGTATGGCCTTTTGTGGTGTTTGGTTTGTGTTAGTTTATGCTTGTGAAAATTAGACAAAAGGATGTAAGTTGCCTTTAGTCAGTTATATGTGACGAACTTTGTTAATTGGACTGATTTTATATATTTGTCAGCCGATAATAATTCTTTACCAAAAATTGAAGCAATGGGATTAAAAATTGTAGTTCTTGCGAAGCAAGTACCTGATACCCGAAATGTAGGCAAAGATGCCATGAAAGCTGATGGGACAGTGAATCGTGCGGCATTGCCGGCTATCTTCAATCCAGAGGATTTAAATGCTTTAGAGCAGGCCTTGAGGATGAAAGATAGATACCCGGGTACAGAAGTAACTATTTTAACGATGGGACCCGGTCGTGCAGCCGATATAATTCGTGAAGGTTTATATAGAGGAGCAGATAATGGTTATTTATTAACAGACCGTGCCTTTGCCGGTTCTGATACATTAGCAACTTCTTATGCCATATCATGTGCCATTAAAAAAATGACCAAATGTGATTTAATTATCGCTGGTCGTCAAGCAATTGATGGTGATACTGCTCAGGTAGGCCCTCAGGTAGCCGAGAAACTTGGCTTGCCACAGGTAACATATGCCGAGGAAGTTCTTTCGGCCGATAAAAAGAAAATCGTCATTAAACGTCGTTTAGAGCGTGGTGTTGAAACAGTTGAAATGCCATTACCCGGGGTAATCACTGTTAATGCCAGTGCACCGGATTGTCGTCCGCGTAACGCCAAATTATTGATGAAATACAAGCATGCGCAAACGATTACTGAGCGTCAGGCCGAAACAGAAGATTACATCGACCTAACGGCTGATCGTCCGTATCTTAACATTGAAGAGTGGAGTGTTAACGATATTGAAACAGATACTAACTGGTTAGGTTTATCAGGTTCTCCAACAAAAGTTAAGAAAATCGAAAACGTGGTGTTCCAGGCTAAAGAAGCCAAGCGATTAACACCTGCCGATGAGGAGATTGATGAATTAATGAAAGATTTAATTGCTAACCACACAATAGGTTAAATTAGTGATTAGTCAGTAGATAATAGAGCGTAGTAATTTACTACTGACCACTGACTAAAAACTAGTTACTAAATTTTAAATTCGAAAAAATGAACAGCGTATTTGTTATTTGCGAAATAGATGAGGGAAAGGTAGCCGATGTGTCGTTAGAATTAATGACGAAGGGTCGTTCGCTCGCCAACGAATTAAATTGTAAGTTGGAGGCACTAATTTTAGGCCACAACTTAAAAGGAATTGAAAAAGAATTGTATCCATACGGAGCTGATGTGGTTCATATTGGCGACGATGAGCGTTTGGATCCTTATACAACATTACCTCACACAAGTGTTATTGTTAACTTGTTTGAAAAGGAGAAGCCACAAATTGCTTTATTAGGTGCGTCTACCTTTGGTCGCGACCTTGGGCCACGTGTATCTTCTGCTTTAGTGAGTGGTTTAACAGCTGATTGTACTTCACTGGAAATTGGTCCTCACGAAGACAAAAAAGCCAAAAAAGTATACGAAAACTTATTGTATCAGATTCGTCCTGCTTTTGGTGGTAATATTGTTGCTACCATCATTAACCCCGACTGTCGCCCACAGATGGCAACAGTACGTGAGGGTGTGATGAAGAAGGAGATTTACGATGCTAACTTTAAAGGCAAGGTAAATAATATCGATGTTGATAAAATATTGAAGCCTGAAGATTTAGTGGTGAAGGTAATTGAGCGCCACATGGAAAAGTCAAAGGTTAATATCAAAAACTCATCTATTATTGTTGCCGGTGGTTATGGTGTAGGCTCAAAAGAAAATTTTGCACAATTAGAAGAATTAGCTCACGTACTAGGAGGTGAAGTAGGTGCTTCACGTGCTGCTGTTGATGCTGGTTATGCCGATCATAATCGTCAGATTGGTCAAACAGGAGTCACTGTTCGTCCAAAGCTATATATTGCATGTGGTATCTCGGGCCAAATTCAGCACACCGCTGGTATGGAAGAGTCATCAATGATCATTGCCATTAACAATGATCCAAATGCACCTATCAATAAAATTGCGGATTACGTTATTACAGGTGATGTAGGAGCAGTGGTGCCTAAGTTAATTAAGTTCTATAAGCAGAACACGAAGTAATGGTTAATGTATATTAGAAATTATTAATGATGAATGTATAATGATTAATTAATCACTAATCATTAATATTTAACCATTAACAATTGACCATTAATAATTAAAAAAATGTTGGATCAGATTCCCGAAAGGGGCTCAAAATAAAAAAACAAAATGGCAAATTTTTTCACAGATAACCCGGACTTAAAGTTCCATTTGGAGCATCCGTTGATGAAGAAGATTGTAGCTTTAAAAGAGCGCAATTTTGCTGATAAAGATAAATTCGATTACGCACCCATGGACTTTGAAGATGCCATGGATAGCTACGAAAAAGTATTAGACATTGTAGGTGAGATTTGTGGCGACATTGTTGCGCCCAATGCCGAAAGTGTAGACCAGGAAGGTCCAAAGATTGTAAATAATGAAGTGGTTTACGCCAAAGGTACTCAGGAAAACCTGGATGCTTTGGTAAAAGCTGGTTTGATGGGTATCACCTTACCTCGTAAATACGATGGTTTGAACTTCCCAATCGTACCTTATATTATGGCTGCTGATATTGTGTCACGTGCCGATGCAGGTTTTGTGAACATTTGGGGATTGCAGGATTGTGCTGAAACAATCAACGAATTCGCTGATGAAGACCAGAAAGAACGTTTCTTATCGCGTGTATCGAATGGTGAAACAATGGCGATGGACTTAACAGAGCCGGACGCTGGTTCTGACCTTCAGGCTGTGCAGTTAAAAGCTGAAATGAAAGACGGCAAGTGGGTGTTAAACGGTGTGAAGCGTTTTATTACCAATGGTGATGGACACATTGCACTCGTTCTAGCTCGTTCAGAAGAAGGTACGCAAGACGGACGTGGTTTATCCATGTTTATATACGATCGCGCTCACCAGTCGGTTATCGTTCGTCGTTTAGAAAACAAAATGGGTATCAAAGGATCGCCTACTTGTGAGTTGGTGTTTAAAGATGCTCCTGCAGAGTTGGTAGGTTCTCGTAAGATGGGACTTATCAAGTATGTAATGGCCTTGATGAATGGTGCTCGTTTAGGTATCGGCGCTCAGTCGATTGGTGTATCTGAGTCTGCTTATCGCGAAGCATTGGCGTATGCCAAAGAACGTGAGCAGTTTGGTAAGCCAATTATCCAGTTCCCTGCCGTATACGAGATGTTAGCAACTATGAAGGCTAAGTTAGATGCTGGTCGTACTTTATTGTACGAAACATCGCGATACGTAGATGTTTACAAAACATACATGCATATTTCAGAAGAGCGCAAGCTTGATAAGGAAGAGCGTAAAGAAATGAAGCGTTACCAAAAGCTGGCTGACTTCTTTACACCACTATTGAAAGGTATGACATCGGAGTACAGTAACCAGTTGGCTTACGATGCAGTACAGATTCATGGTGGTTCAGGATTTATGAAAGATTATCCGGTGGAGCGTATCTATCGCGATGCCCGTATCACATCTATCTATGAAGGAACAACACAGCTTCAGGTTGTAGCGGCTATTCGTGGTGTTACTACAGGTGGTTATCTTGACCGTATTCGTGAGTTCGAAATGATGGAGTTAAAGCCTGAGTTGCATGCTTTACGACGCACATTAATTGGTATGACTGAAGAATACGATCGTGCGGTTAAAGCGGTTGTGGCTGTTAAAGACCTTGAGTATGTCGATTACCAGGCGCGTCGTATGGTTGAAATGGCTGGTAACATTGTAATGGGTTACTTGTTATTGCACGATACACAGCGTGATGATAAATTCAAAACATCGGCTGAAATATTTATTGCACGAGGAAAAGCTGATAACCATGCGAAAGCTGGTTTCATCTTTGAATCATCAATTGACGACCTTGGATTCTATAAGCCTGATTTAGCAAACGCTTAATAGCGATTAGATATAATGATGAAGCGGCTATTCCTTTGTGAGTAGCCGCTTTTTTGATGCCATAAAGAGGACCTGAAGTTAAGGGTGTTGTTATAGACTTAAGACAAAAGACGCAAGACCAAAGAAATCGCCATGTCAATCAATGCTTCCCAGTGGGAGTTTGCCACAGGTCTGAAGGGGGCACACCATGTTAATCCGCTTAGTTTCTACCGATGTCATCGCTTTAAGCGATGACATCGGTGTCAATTGAAAGGTATACTTCCTTGTTGGGTAAGACAGAAACAACAAACCCCACATATCGATCGCCCATAACGATATGCGAGGTTTAATATGACATGTGTTTTTTATTTTTATCTGTTCGATAAGATTTTGTAAGTGATAGAGTATTAAATGATTATTCCAAAAGTGATTTATTTGTACAACTATTAGTTTTATGCACCTTGAGATTAAGTCTAATATCTATTGTCTAGAATCTAACGATCTATTGTTACTACGACGGACTTATAATGCCCATCATCTCCAGATACTGAGGCTGATCAGCCAATGCCAGACGGGCTATTCCAATGTAGTCCGAATACCAGTCCTGCAGCTCATCGATGGCCTTGTCGCGAGCTTTGGTCGCATCTTGCGCCTCACCCATTTCCTTTTTCCGGGTGGCCAGGTTCTCTTCGACTCCTAGCACCAGCTGCAGACCGGCTTCAAGCTTCTCACGTGTTTGTCCGAACTCTGCCATTTTATCGATGGCAAGATTGTCGTCTAATAAGTTGGTATAAAATACTTTGGTTTGGCCCAGCCAGCCCGATTGTGTATTTTGACGCCTGCCTTTTAATGCAAGCTTAGCCCAATAGTTAATGTTATTTCTAAAAGCGATGCGAGCCACCTTCAAGTGTGGCATGTAAACTGAGTTGGCTGCATCAATGCTCTTGTTCAAAGCTTCGGTAGCAGCCAGTTGCTCACCATTTTCTTTTTGCTGAGCCATGTTCAGCGATCTGGCCTGGTTCCACAAACTTTCGCCTGTTGCCAGTTTTTCGGGTGTATAACCATATTCGAGTAAGAGTGCAGCCAAAGCGGGCTGGTCTTTACCGTTGCTGAGGGCCACATCAGCTTTACTTATTAATTCATCAATAAATTTGTTCATTTTACGCTATTATTAAAGTTAAGGGCGATTTGTGTCTCATTGATTAGGGCATCTTGTTCTCTGTTAACAGCTAATATCTCGCATTTTATCATTTGTTTTTGCCGGTTTACTTTTAGTAAACGATTATTGACGCCTTTTTTTTCTTTTATGTCCTAAAATTAGTGACAGACAAAGGCTTCTATTTGATTTTTCACCTCAATTAAGTGACAAAAGACCTCTCATAAATTCTAATTCATCGATTGAATTCAAAAAATGACGTCATTTTTCTGACGTATTTCCTCAAATGCCTACTTGATGACGCTTCATCTGTCATTTTTAGGAGGTTTGTGTCATTCCCAGATGGTCATTTGCCATTTAGCAATGGGATGGTATCAAAAATGGCGCTTAAATATCATTTACATCACCTTGTTTAGCAATTGGAGCAGGTGATGTGCCATTAAATAATGGAAATATATCATATGGGAATTGACAAGAGGGGAGAATCGGATTTTTCTTCATGATTGGAGTGGTTAAAAGTTTAGATTAAAAATTAGTTGATTAAAGCAGGGCAAATTATGAAGTTAAAATCAGGAAGTCCAGCGCTGATGATAATGTAGAATTATTTTAAATAGAGATGAAGAATCATTGATTGAAAGAAAAGATTATTAAAAGCTTATCGATTTAACATATAAAGGTGCACGATGCTTGGCTTTGTGTTATGTAATGTGCACCTTTAAGTTTCGTAAAGAAGAAATAAATACATCCGTTTAGAGAAACATTGTGCATAATTATACCTAAACATGAGCCATAGACTATCCTCAGTTTCAATTGAAAATTTTAAGTCAATACAAGAAATTGAATTTTCTGACTATACCCCTTTAGTCGGTTATAATAATGCTGGAAAATCAAATATTATTGAAGCCATTAAATGGGTTCTGCGTAAAAGTAAATTAAAGCAAACCGACTTTAATAATTCAGTTAACCCTGTTGTGATATCAGCCATTATTGACGGCATTGATGATGATATTCTAGATAATATTACGGACAGCCATAGACAAAGAATAGAACCCTTTCTTGACAATGAGCGACTTAATATCCGAAGAACTCAACTTGCACCAAATGCAACAGCTGCTCAAATAAGATTGGAAGTGTTAAATCCTGCAGATGGACAATGGCAACTGAATCCAGCAGGTATTGATAATGCTATAAAAGACTTATTCCCAGAGCCAATTCATATTGGCGCTATGGAAAATTCAGAAGAAGATGTAAGTAAATCAAAATCGGGAACTACTATTGGTAAGTTGTTAGCCGAAATTATTGGGCCAGTAGAACAACAGTATGGTGATCAACTTCGAAATGTATTAACAGGACTTAAAGATGTTCTGGATGCAGATGGTGTAAATCGAGCTTCTGAATTGAACCAATTCGATCAGGATGTTAACACTAAACTTGACGCATTCTTTCCTGACATTAATGTTAAAGTTCATGTTCCGACTCCTGAAATAAAAGAGGTGTTTACGAAAGGAACGATAAAGGTTTATGAAAATCAAAACGCTAATGGAACTGACGTATCCGCTCTTGGTCATGGCGCTCAGCGCTCAATACAGATGGCTCTTGTGAGACATTTGGCTGACTTAAAAATTGCGGCAAATGAAAATACTACAACAACATTATTGTTAATAGATGAGCCTGAACTTTATCTGCACCCTCAGGCAATCGAAATTCTACGAAACTCATTAAAAGTTCTTTCCACCCAAGGGTATCAAGTTTTATTTTCAACTCACTCACCATTTATGGTTACTCAGAAAGACATTGCTCATACTTTACTAATAAGAAAAAACGAAGTTGCAGGTACACATAAGAGGAATTCCTTAAAGACAGCAATTCCTCAAATTGAACAAAATGCTCAGCACCAATTGACCCTTATGTTTGCGTTAAGCAATTCAAGTAACATATTGTTTTCAGAAAGAGTAATCTTAGCAGAGGGTAAAACAGAAAATAGATTAGTTCCCTTTTTAATTGAAGTGATCTCAGGAAGAACTTTAGGCTTAAATAAATGTGCACTTGTTTCTCAAGGAGGGTCAGGGAATACCAGGAAATCCTTAGAAGTGCTGGCCGTAATGGATTTACCTTGTAAGGCACTTGTGGATTTAGATTACGCTTTTACACAGGCTGTTGAAGATGGATATCTTCAAGATAATGACCCTGACATTGTTGCTTGCAGAAATGAAATGGCTCAATTGGCACCAGCACATGGTATAAACCTAAACAATGGTTGGCCTACGAAAAGACATAGCTCTATGACATCAGCAGAAGCCTTTGCTTTATTAGCAAGTCAGCAAAACTTGCAAGTAAACATACATAATTTAAAGACCAAGCTTCAAGCCCATAACATTTGGATTTGGAAGAAAGGAACAATTGAAACTTATTTAAATCTTCAAAGTAAAACTGAATCTGAGTGGGCCAATTTTGTGAATCAAGTTGAGACAAATAGTTTAACTACTACTTTACCAAATGACCATGCTGAAATACAGGATTGTATAAATTGGCTATTAAATTAAAAACTATGCACAATAAGGTGTATAGTACATACCCTCACCGCTGAACTAGTCCTCTCGTGTGGAGTTAAAAATCTAATACCATCTATAAATGATAAAAACAGGATTGCTTATATCGCTACTTTTTATTTCTCTTTCTGGAGGGTTTGAATGTAGTATACCTATTAATGCGCCTATTGGAAGTTCGACCAGCCTTCTGAAATTGACCGAGATTGGAGAATTTGGCTTAATGAGAAAAGAGCGACCGGGTGTACCGGCACATTTTCATACCGGAATCGATATTAAGCGTCCTTCAAATAATTATCAGTCAGAGCCCATCTTTCCAATTGCTAATGGCATCGTTATCAGTAAGCGTGTTGATGGGCCGTATGCTCAGCTTATTATTGAACATGAAGGAGAACAGCGCTTTTGGACCGTTTATGAACACATTGCCGGAATAGAAGTGAACCTGTTTGATAGGGTGAAACATGATCAGCCAATTGCCCGGTTTATGAATAGAAATGAGCTTAACAGGTATGGCTGGCAATTTGATCATTTTCATTTTGAGATATTGAAAGTAGAACCGATGCGCCTCAAACAAGAGCAATCAAAACCTGAGCGTTTATTTGCGTCTTATACCTTAGTATGTTATACCAAAGAGGATTTGGACAAATACTTTTATCATCCGCTTGATTTCTTGAGTCATTATTTGAATTGAGTTGCATGGGTGTTGAAAAAGACATTTGTTGCACCACGTGTACTCTCGTATTATTTTTTACCTCGCTTCATTCCCTTCCTTGTATTTCCATAGCAAGGTATTTAAGTCCCTCACTATTTCGGGGTACTCGGAATAACGATTGTTTTGCTCCACAATATCATCTTCCATATTAAAGAGTTGCTGAGGCGGTGCATCTTTATCGCATTTATCTTCGGGCAAACTCCAGCCACCAGAGCCTTTAGTATCAATCAATTTCCATGGTCCTTTTCGTATGGCAAAAGTGCCATTAACCGAATGATGAATCATTACCCTGTCTTCAATATTGACCTTTGAAGCGCCTTTAAGAGCTGATAAAAAGGAGTAGCTGTCTTCAGCCGATTCGGGTATATCTTGCAATGTTAATTCGGCAAGGCTGGCCATTAAATCAGTTGAACAAATAGCTTTGGTGCTTGTGCTTTGTGCCTTAATTTTTTCGGGCCAGCGAACAATAAAAGGTACACGATGACCACCTTCCCAAATATCCGATTTCATACCACTATAGGCGTGGTTGGCTGTATGTTTAAATCTTTCAATGTCAGAAGGTAACCAGTGTGAACCGTTATCCGACGTGAAAATTAGAATTGTATTATCAGTGATGCCTTGCTTCTCTATAGTTTGCATAATTTGGCCGACCACATCATCGGTCATGGCCACAAAATCGCCATAAACACCCGCTTGCGACTGGCCCTGAAATTCTTCAGTTGGGAACCAGGGAGTGTGTGGTGATGTTAAGGGAAAGTATAGGAAGAAAGGCTGTTCTTTATTAGCTGAAGTAATAAAGTCGATGGCTTTGTTGGTAATGGTTTGCAACACTGTGGTGTGGTCAAAATCACCAGCTATATCGCCACGACGATACCACATACCTCTCGCTTTTTCATCCCTAAAGAAGGGAACTTGCTTTGGGACCGGAGCGGTGGCCACATCGTTTTCGAGATAAACGTATGGAGCTATGTCCAATGAGGCAGGTATAATAAACGAATAATCAAAACCCACATCGCACGGACCACCACTGGCACGAGCTGTGTAATCAACATTATCAGTGTGGAAAATATCCCAGAGGTTACCTCCATGAAACAAAGCTTTTGTCGAATCTTTTTTTGCCCAGTTTAAGCCCAAATGCCATTTGCCAACACAAGCTGTCTGGTAGTTTGCCTCATTCAATACTTGTGCCACAGTTTTAATGCTATCTTCAATTAATGCAGCTTCGTGACCAACTAAAACCCCACTTTTTAGGCGACTTCTAAAACAATATCGACCTGTTAAAGTACCATAGCGAGTGGGTGTGCAAACTGCTGAATTACTATGAGCATCACTAAAGCTTATGCCTTCGTTTATTAGTTGATCGAGGTGAGGAGTGGGGATTTTAGAGTTTATGTTTAAGCCTTTGATATCGCCATAACCCATGTCATCGGCCAATATATAGATGATGTTTGGATGTTGTTCCTGGTTTGACTTTTGACAAGTCATTATAAGCAAGGAGATAACTAAGAGGGCAAATAATTTAAGGTTCATCTTCATAAAGTTTTATGAAGTAAAAGTATGAAAGGATTGTTAATGTGCAGGTGTATAGATGTATTACATTGGGTGTCATTGTTAATCTTCAATACCTTAAAACAATGTTGGAATGTTGTAAGATTCATTGAATCAGTGTTGTGGGGTATTGGTATATAAAAACGCTATGTTTTTCTTTGCTATCTTTCTTCAAGCCGGGCAAAACTTCTATTTTTGTGGCTCAAAGAACACTACGTGACTATGACTAAAGAATTCAATGCCACTCCATACAAGTTGGAGTCTGTTAAAACCGGTAATCAGTTTGAAGATGAAGGTTGGACGCTTGATGCCCCAAACGAACACGAATGTAGTTTAGTGAGAGCTGTTTATGAAAAGGAACAGATTGAGGTAAAAGATGCTTCATATGGCGTTTTTCGATTTGCCGACTGGCTGCCAGTGCATAAGATGCTGGAAGGTTCTTCGGCACCTGTTACTTATAAGAGTGAAGGCTTAGCCAAATACCTTGGTTTATCTGATTTGTACATAACATTTAGCGGCTACTGGCCCGAGAAAGGTGCTAATTTTCGCACGTGCTCATTTAAAGAAACAGAGGCTTATTCGGTTGGCGGGCGCTTAAAAACAGATGACGGAACCATCTTAGTGGTAGCATCGGCTGGTAATACCGCTCGTGCATTTGCTCGTGTGTGTTCCGATAATAATATTCCGTTGTTATTATGTGTGCCCGAAGATAATATTGATGCTATGTGGTTCGACGAACCCATTAAGGATAATGTAAAGTTGGTAGTCACCAAGTCAGGCAGCGATTACTTTGATGCCATTCACCTGTCAAACATGGCTTGCGAGTTAGATGGTTTTGTGGCCGAAGGTGGTGCAAGGAATGTGGCTCGTCGTGATGGGATGGGAACCACTACTTTATCGGCTGTGACTACAATCGGCCGAATCCCGAAATACTATTTCCAGGCGGTTGGCAGCGGAACAGGCGCTATTGCAGCCTGGGAAGCTAATAAGCGATTAATTAAGGATGGTCGCTTTGGAAACCATTTTATGAAACTGATGGTATCTCAAAATATTCCTTTCTTACCGATTCATGATGCCTGGAAGGCTGATTCGCGTAAAATGTTGCCTTTAGAAGATGATGTTGCGCGTAAGCAGGTGGAAGAGATTGATGCGAAAGTATTATCGAATCGTAAGCCGCCTTATGCTGTTTTTGGTGGCTTATACGATGCCATGAAAGAAGCTGGTGGCGATGTGTTGGCGGCCACTAACCAGGCAGCCGAAGAAGCGGCCCGCATTTTTGAAGAAACAGAAGGTAATGATATTCATCCGGCAGCGGCAGTGGCTACAGCTACTTTAATACAAGCGGTTAAAGATGGTATTGTAGATAAAGATGATTGTATCATATTAAACATCACTGGTGGTGGTGAGAAACGCATCAAGAGTACTAAAGATATCATTTACCTAAAGCCACATCATGTATTTGATATTACGCCTGAAATGGCGGATGTTGAAAAGGTTTTAAGTCAGTTATTCAAATAATAAGCCTCAAATGAGTGTAGAAAAAACATTAATGAGCCGCAGCGCTTCGAAATGTGAGTTGTGTGGGAGTGAAGAGGGCTTGACAGTATATCAGGTTCAGCCAGTTGGAAGTGGCGATGCAGCAGAGTGTGTGTTGACATGTCCAACCTGTTATGAGCAGATTCAGAACCCAGATGCGATGGATGCTAATCACTGGCGATGTTTGAACGATAGCATGTGGAGCACCGAACCAGCTGTGCAGGTAATGGCCTGGCGCTTGTTGAATCGCTTAAAGGCCGATTGGACACAGGATTTGCTGGATATGTTATACCTCGATGATGAAACATTGGCATGGGCCAAAGCCGATGGCGATGGCTTGTCGGACGATGAGGTGGATAAATACATCGATAGTAATGGTGCTGAGTTAAAAGCTGGTGATACCGTAACCATCATTAAAGACTTAAATGTAAAAGGAACGGGTTTTACCGCCAAGCGTGGTACAGCAGTTCGCAATATTATATTGTCGCATAACGATCCTGAACACATTGAAGGGAAGGTAAATGGTCAGCATATTTATATATTGACCAAGTACGTGAAGAAGAATTAAATATTTGTAGTTTAATAGTTGAGAAGTTGGAAAGTTTAATAAGATGTCGATATTCTACCCTTTTGTTACTGAGCTTTACAACTACTAAACTCATCAGCTACTAAACTCTTTAAATATGCTTCTCAACATAGCTCTAATCATCACTTTAGCACTTGTTCTTTATTATTTGTTCTCATTAATAAAATTGCCAGGCATACTGGGTTTAATTACTGCTGGTATTCTGCTTGGTCCAAGTGTGTTGAATGTTGTTGACCCTGAAGTGGCAATTATCTTGAAGGAACTCAAAACAGCGGCTCTTATTGTTATTCTTATTCGTGCCGGATTAGGCATTAACCGTGAAACCCTGCATAAGGTTGGGCGGCCTGCTATTAATATGAGTTTTATTCCAGGCGTGATTGAAGGGGGCATGGTGATGTTATTGTCTCGTTTCTTTTTTGATTTTAGTTGGATCGAAGGTGGCATGTTAGGATTTATTATTGCGGCAGTTTCGCCTGCAGTGGTGGTGCCAACCATGCTTGAGTTGAAAGATAAAGGCTATGGTAAAAAGAAAGAAGTACCAACTTTAGTATTAGCCGGAGCTTCTGTTGATGATGTGTTCGCTATTACTATTTTCAGTGTATTTACAGGCTTGGCTGCAGGCTCCTCTGTTAATATTGGTCATATCCTCTGGAGTGTTCCTGTCGGAATTATTATGGGAGCTTTGGTGGGTTTAGGATTAGGTTTGGCAATGGTTTGGTTTTTTAAGCGCTTTCATATTCGTGATACAAAAAAGGTAATCATCTTTATGATTGTAGCAGTTGTTTTCTATGAAATTACTGAAATGGAAAGCCTCAAAGCAATCATTCCCTTGGCAGGCTTATTAGGTATAATGGCCATTGGTTTTATCATCCTCGAAAAATATGGCAAACTGGCCAAGCGGCTATCAGCAAAATTTAACAAAGTGTGGGTATTATCTGAGATATTGCTATTCGTTTATATTGGAACAGAAGTGCAGCTTCATCAATTGGATGCCACTTTAATTGGAAGTGGCCTGCTGATATTGCTTATTGGTTTAAGTGCCAGAAGTATTGGAGTGTGGATTTCGCTACTAGGATCCAGTTTAAATAATAAAGAGAAATTATTTAGTGTGATTGCCTATTGGCCTAAAGCTACCGTTCAAGCAGCTATTGGAGCTGTTCCTTTGGTTTTGATTGAAGCAGGTAAATTGGGCAATGTTTCGATTGAAACCGGTCAGGTAATATTAGCCATGGCTGTATTAAGCATCGTTACGACTGCTCCTTTGGGTGCTATTGGTATTAAAGTTTTTGGGCCAAAGTTGTTGTCCAAAGATTGATAAATGGATATATCAATTAAAAGCAAAAATCCCCGATTCTCATAAGTATCGGGGATTATAATTTATAATTGGGTGTCGTTTAGAATCCTAATCCAAAGCGTGCCCAATATTCTTCTTCCAATTCTTTCCAGCGCAACATGGTGGCGCCCGTAAAATCTTTGGTATATCTGTTAATCAATTCAGTTGCTTCTTCTTTTTTGCCTTCTTTGATTAGTTGCTCAATGCGCGCTTCTAATTCTTTGGTTTCAGTCTGGCCTTTCTCCTCAAAGTAAGCTACTTCTTTCAAAAAGTCATCTTTTGTAGATTGCCATGCTAATGTTGCTAATTTATTAGCCTTACGATACTGCCAAATAGCTGCGTCTTCGCGATAGCGTTTCTGACCACAGAAATCAAAGCTTTCTGGTAATTCAGTAGCGCCTGAGTAGATAGGTACACGCGGCGACTGCCCCGGGTTATCGAAGCTAAACCAGGCAATGCCACCAACTTCATCAGGTAACCAATCACGTAGTTGAATGATTTCTGAATACGAGCACCATGAAACAGCCACAGTACGTTGGAATTCAACAGAACCTTCGTTGAGAGCTTCATATAGGCTACGAGCACCACGACCTAACCATGGATTAGCAATTGACGATTTAATGGTATCAACCCCGATCTCTTCTTTTTGATCGTTGTATTTTTTCTTCGTCACCAACAGGTTTTGAGTCATGTCATATTCTGTTCCTTCATAGGTCTCACGATACAAGGCCATCACATCCTGAACTGATACCTTTTTATCGGGTTTTACAGAGAAAGGAATCTCATCGGCTTCGAAATCCAGATTTAAAGAAGGTGCCAGCGCATTTAAAATGAAATATTCACGGATTTTAAAAGGCTTCTCAACATCGCCATAAGCTTTCCAGAATTTAAATGGTTTTTTACCATCCCAACGACCTAATTTTTTGGCTGCCGACTTCACATTTTTCGACGCCATAAAATGGTCTTTATCTTTTAGGTCGATTTCACCAATACGGGAGATATTTGCCGATACACCCACATGGCCATCAGGGATGCGCTGAGCTGCCCAAATTCCTCCAATCTTATCAGGTCCTTCACCTACAATTTCTAATTGCCATACTTCCTTTTTGTCGGCGATGGTAATGCATTCGCCCCAGTCGCCATAGCCATACTCTTCAATTAACTCACCAATAAGTTTGATGGCATCACGTGCAGTAGAACAGCGCTCCAAGGCAATGCGCTCCAATTCTTCAATTAGGAACATGCCGTTTTCATTCACCAACTCTTCAGGTCCAACAAAAGTTGTTTCACCAATGGCCAGCTGCTTTTCATTTAAACAAGGATAAGCCGTGTTTAGGAAGCTATATGTTTCCTTTGCTTGCGGTATGGTACCTACCTGTTTTACCTTGCGCATATCCCAAGGTGTTTCTGTCTTGAGTTTGCCTTTATAAACAGGCATGGTTGTATCATTGTCAAAGGTTTGTCCTTCTTCAATGGTTAACCACGTGCGGTAACGACCGTCACAGGTATGAGAAGTAATAACAGAACCATCGGTAGTAGCGCCTTTACTCACCATGATGCTGGTACAGCTTTCTCCAAAGTAGGGATCGTTCTTTTGGTCAAAAATGCTTTGTGCCTGTATGCTCATAAGTGAAGCAGTAGCAAGCACCATAGTCATTAATTGAAGTTTCTTCATGAGATTTTACTTTTAACTTATTCTATGAACGATAAAAATAATCATTCACTTTAATTAAGCACCAAACAAACGTCATGATAAGCATTGAAATTTAATTGTTGTTTAATTTTTATCTTTATCATTCATCTTTCAATCATAAACATCATCATGAAGAAATTAGCCTATTTACTGTTACTTGCTTTTTTTATGTTAGCCTGTAAACAACCCCAACCGCAAGCTCCCTATTCATTTTATTTGGGAACATATACCAATGGCGATAGTGAAGGTATCTACTACGGTCAGCTAGATATGGATGGCCGATTTGATACATTGTCTTTAGTGGCACAAACTGAGAATCCGTCCTTTCTGGCTTTTGATAATAAAAAAAATACATTGCTCGCAGTAGGTGAGGTAAATGTTGAGGGAACCGGAACCGTTCAATCCTATCAGGTTTTACCCAATGGATTAAAGCATGTGTCTACTTCATTGAGCGGAGGAGCTCATCCATGTCACCTGTCGGTTAATAACAAGGGAGATGTGCTAATGGCCAATTATTCGGGTGGAAATATTGGTTATGTAACGCTTGATGAAGAGCGTAAACTGAGTGATTTGAGACATGTGACTCAGCATAGTGGAAAAAGTATAATGAAGCGCCAAAATGCACCACATGCGCATTCCGTTTATTTTTTGGATGAGGTGAATGTTGTTGCAGTTGATTTGGGTATTGATCAATTGATTTTTTATCGAATGGGAGATAAGCAACTCATCAAAACAGACAGTCTGTTAATTACCGCAGGAGCAGGCCCTCGCCATTTGGCTATCCATCCCCAAAAAAAGGTACTGTATGTTATTAATGAATTGAACAGTACTGTCTCTGTTGTTGAGGAAAGAGATGGTCATTGGCATCTGTCATCAGCTATTTCCACATTACCCGCTGATTTTGCTGGTGAAAGTTACTGTGCTGATATCCATATTTCAGCCGATGGACGTTTTTTATATGCATCCAATCGGGGGCATAATTCATTAGCCATCTATCAGCTTAATGAGGATGGGAAAGAGTTGAGCTTGGTAGCTCATGAATCTGTAAAAGGTGATTGGCCACGAAACTTCGCATTAACACCTGATAATGAGTTTTTGGTGGTTGCAAATGAACGTTCAAATAACATCATTGCTTTCAAAAGGAATCAGGAAACTGGCTTGCTAACGTTTGTAAGTGAGGTGAAGGCTGCCAGTCCGGTGTGTGTGTTATTTGATTAGTTCAAATTGAGTGAGATTGAAATCCCCCACTCCCTGCGGGTATCTCCCCAAGGGGAGAATCTAATTGCAGATAGCTTATTAATCCATCTTCCCCATGGGGAAGTGCCAAAGGCGATGGGGGTAGGTCACATAAGGAAAGTAGAAACTAGTATCTAGACTCTAGCTTCTAGTTCCTAATTCTTATCTTTGCCGCCTAAAATTATAAATATGCAATTTCCCTGGGGGCACGAGAAGCGCTACAACGATTACAGTTCATATATCAGACGAACGTTCGGAGAGCGGGTGCAAAAAGTATCAATTAATGCCGGTTTTACCTGTCCTAACCGTGATGGTTCGAAGGGCATGGGAGGTTGTGCTTTTTGTAATAATAGTACGTTTAACCCATCGTATTGTGGTCCGGAATTAACAATTCAAGAGCAAATTGAGAAAGGTTCTTCTTTCTTTCGTCCTAAATACCAAACACAACAATACCTGGCCTACTTTCAGGCCTACAGTAATACCTATGGCGAAACCAGTTATTTGATTGAGCAGTACCAGCAGGCTTTGAGCCATCCAAAAGTAACCGGAATTGTATTAGGAACACGTCCTGATTGTATTTCGGACGATTTATTGGTGCACCTGAAAGAATGGCAAAAAGACTATTATATTGCAATTGAACTTGGGGCTGAGTCCACATCAAATGAAACCTTAGAGCAAATCAATCGTGGGCATTCATATGAAGAGACTGTGGATGCGGCGAAAAGAATTGCGGCGGCAGGTATACCGGTTGGCATGCACCTTATTTTGGGATTACCAGGTGAGGATAGAGCACAATTATTGGAGCACGCCGTTGAAGTTTCAAAATTACCTATCAATTTTTTAAAACTGCATCAATTACAAATTGTAAAAGGAAGTGCATTTGCGAAGATTTACGAGGAGCAAAAAGAATATTTTCGTTTATATACAGCTGAAGAGTTTATTGAGATAGTTGTTGATTTTCTGGAAATTATGCATCCGGGTGTTGTGATGGAACGTTTTATCAGTCAGGCACCTCATGATTTATTAATTGCACCGCGCTGGGGGCTTAAGAACTTTGAATTTGTTGCCAAAGTTGAAAAGCGCTTAGCTGAAAGAGAAACTTATCAAGGGCGATTGTATACCGCACCTTAATTCTATTTTAGAAACTTTTTATCTAAAAACTCCTGAAAGGCTGGTTTATACTGGTCGCTAATGGGGATATAGGTTTTATCAAATACGATACGGTTACGTTCAATAATGCTTATTTTATTAAGATTAACCATAAACGAACGGTGCACGCGCATAAAATCATTGGCAGGCAAGTGCTCAACAAGTTTCTTAATGCTCATTAGAGCCATTACAGGAGGGGCATTATCAAGGTAAATTCGTACATATTCGCGCATGCCTTCAATGTATCGTATATCGTTATAATTGATGCGTATGACCTTATACTCCGATTTTATAAATAGGAAATCATCCCCCAGGTCGATTGTTTCTTCCTGCACATCAGGTGTTGAGAAATAGAGCTCCTGCGCTTTGCTGGCCGCTTTTAAAAAATCAGCATAGGAGATGGGTTTTAACATGTAGTCAACAGCATTTACTTTAAAGCCTTCCAAGGCATATTCGCTGTAGGCTGTTGTGAAAATGACCTTAGGGCCATCGCTCAATGTTTTTACAAAGTCCATTCCACTCAAATCGGGCATGTTGATGTCTACAAACATCAGGTCAACCCTATTTTCAGTCAAATAAGTCATGGCATTTAGTGCACTATCAAATTGCCCTGAGAGTTCAAGAAAAGGTGTTTTATCGATGTAAGCGGCCATTTGCTTTAGTGCGAGCGGCTCATCATCTATGGTAATGCATCGTATCATAAAGGCAATGTTAATTTGATGAGATAATGTTCGCTTGAATTTTCTTCTTCAAGCGTATAATTATTTCCATAGAGCAGATTCAGTCTTTTGCGCGAGTTTTCGGCTCCAATACCCGATGGTTCATTCAAATTGGCCGTCTGGTGGTTCGAATTACGAATACTAAATTCCAATTGGTGACTCGAACAGTTGATGTTGATATAAATAAATGAGTGATGTTGATAGCTGACTCCATGTTTAAATGCATTCTCGACATAGGAAGTGAATAACAAAGGTGGAATCATCACATCAGGTAAATGTTCGTTAATTTGCAGTTGAATATCTACTTTATTGGAATAGCGTAATTTCATTAAATCGATGTAGTGCCTGATAAAATCCATTTCTTTTCCGATATTTATGTGCTCATCATTAGAATTGTATAGCAAATGACGCATTAATTTCGATAGATGAATAATGGAATCTTTGGCTTCTTCAATGTTAAAATCAATAAGTGAATGAATATTGTTTAAGGTATTCATGAAAAAGTGGGGGCTCACCTGGTTACGTAAAAATGCCAGTTCACTTTTTACTTTTTCTTTTTCAAGCACTTCACTGTCCTTTTCGAGACGCATCCATCTGAAAGCTGTTCGTATGCCTGTATCAAAACCAAGGATTAAGATGGACAGAATAAAAATATTGACCTGTGGTGGTATGGCAGCACGATTTTTATTACGTGCTTGCAAGTGCTTGGGTGGTAAAGGTTTTTGATTGTCTGGTTGTTCTAGTTGTGATTGCTGGGTGTGAATAGGCCTTCTTTTGCTATCCTGAGGTTGAACGATACGTATCAGCACAACAAAAGTTAGAATTGTAAATATTGCTGTGATAAAGTATGTCCATTTGTTTTTTCTAAAGAGGATTAACGGAACAAGTATAAAGTGATTGATAATGGATAATAGAAAGAAGGGTAATAGCCTTAGCCAAGTGCCAAGTAACCGTTGTTCGATTGATACGTTATTATAGTCGATAAATATTACTGGAGATGCCAATATTAAAAGCCATATGCAGACAAATATGGCATGTTCTGTCAATGATGTATGTTTGTCTGTATATGGCATACTTACAAATATAGCTAATCCACTTTTATGAATTGTATCGTTGAGGTTTGTTACCTTTTCCTTTCCCTCTTTGTTGCTTTTGCTCCTCTATCAGTTTGTCATATGCTGGCAGCTGTTCTGCACTTAGGATGTTTTTAATGTCCTTATCTAACTCAACTCTCAATTGCTGCATCTCTTCACGTGATGGGCGACCCACCGAACGTTTGTCCTCAACTATTTTGAAATGATGGGTATAGATGGCTTCTATTTTAGAACTTTGTTCATCGCTTAGTGATAGCGCTTCATCAAGTTTGCTGACCATCTTTTCAATTTGTTCTGCATCTGGAATAGGGGGTGGTCCCTGGTGTTTTCCTTTGCTTTGTGCTTGAACGCCTGAAAGTGAACAAATCAATAGTAATGCAGATGCAATTGTAAATTGCCTTAAGATTTCAAAATTCTTCATGGTGTCTTGTTTAATTCTTTTGTAATGAGAAAGAAGTAACAATTTATTCTTTCTGGGTTTGTTAAGTCAAATGTATCATGAAGCTCGGGGCTTTGAAAAAGCAATCAATGGATAGGGGAGTTTTATCTACGAATTGGGAATTATTCCAGATGAATTTTTTAAGTGTGCTTGGTCTTTTAGTATTATAGCAAGCTAGATGCAGTAAAGGTGACAGAACGAGTGAATTTAATAGAATTAAAAATGCCACTTGAAAGAAAGAGTCTTCCAAATGGCATGCGATATTGTTACGGTATTTTCTTAGGTATTAGTCGATATCTCTTACCAGGCGAACGTAATGCTCAAATCGGACTACATCGCCTTGAGGTCCATGGCCCGCACTGTAATCTTTTCCATTGTCATATTTGGGATCGCTGCGTTGAGCGCCTGCTCCATGTACATCAATTGGAGTTGTTGCTCCTTCAGGGAAGAAGCCCAATGCCTCTCCAAAGCACAAGTATACACCTGATGAAGCTGTTTTTAGATTCAAATGCGTTGTACTCGACCAGAAGAATGGATAGTCTTCTAAACCGCCTTCTACTGTTATTTTTGAGATGTTAAAAATCGGGTCGATGGCAGCGCTGTTTGTAGCTTGAGGTGAGCGTGAATAATCAAGAATGCTTTGTAATTCTTTGGCATTGGGTACCCGCCAATCATTATAGCCCAAATGGTTTTGGGCATTCATAGTTTGTGCCCATTGTAAAGCTTCTGCCCACTCCATGGCTTCATTGCTGTCACTTTTGTCCCACATGAGGTTAGTTGCATTATCTGTAATTGTGTTGTCATTATTATCTGCAAAGTCGTTAGTGCCATAAAGAGCGTTACCTCTAACTAATTTCACCGAATAGTCTTTCTCAATACCTCTGGAGGTATAAGGGTAACCTTTGATTCGGCCATCAGCCACATTTAAGCCAAATACTGTTTCATCCTTGCCCATGGTTACCCCAGTGTATCTGGTGCTGCTGTAATACTGTACATCAATGGCACGGTCGCCATTGGCAAAATAGTCAAAGTCAAAATAGGTATCATCAATAAACGGGATGGCATTACTGGATGGTTGAGAATACATATCGGCACTGCTAACATCGGTACCATTAAACTGCATCAATGAGTATAGTTCTTTTATTGTGGGGATGCGCCAGTCGTTATAGTCGCCTTTATTTTGTTCTTCAAGGTAGGCCAATGCTTCTGAGTGAGTCATGCGCTGATAGCTTTTTTCCCAGATTAAGCCGGTTATATTGTCAGTGACTGTGCCATCTGGATTATTGGTGTACGACGGCTGATTGCCAGAAAACTGAGCATCTTGTCCGTAAAAGTCATCATCAGCCAGAGGTGTTGTTGACATTAGCGAGGTGTTATTGTAAAAGCTATTTTGTTTGGTATCAACAATAGGATAGTTGATTGTTAATTCAACTTCCTTGTAACCATTATCATCGTTGTCATCTGTAATATCTTTGGTGCTATCATTATCACAGCTGAATAAAAAGAACGATAGAATCGATATTGTTAGAAAAAAGTACTTCATTATAAACGGATTTTAGTTGTTTCTAATTTTGTCAGCTTCAGATCTTAGCTCTTGCATGGCATTGATATCGTCTGTGTTGGTGCTGTTGTATAGGTCATTTGCTTCGTAAGGATCGTCAATCAAATTATACAACTCATCATCTTTATCATTGTTACTAATTAGTTTATAAGTGCCATCGCTAATGGCGTAGCGATAATCATCACCATGATCCACTTCTGAGAAATTATATGGTCGTAGTCCGCTTGTTTCATTTGAAAGTAGCTCCTTGAAGCTAAAACTATCTTCATATATATTACTGCCTGCGCCGCTGATGTCAGCAATTGTTGCAAATAAATCGACTGAGCAGATAAGGTTATCGTCTATTGCATTGCTACGATTCACACCATACCCTGATACTATTAGCGGAACGTTGATGCCTCCCTGATAGAGTGAACCTTTTGCCTTACGGCCACGATAGGGGAGTTGTAACACATTCTTATCGGTTCCATTGTCGCCAATGAATATGATGATTGTGTTAGCTAGTGTTTCCGGATCCATCGAATTAAATAAGCGTCCCATTTCGTAATCAAGACTTTCGCACATGGCTAAAAACATGGATAGATCGCTTCCGTCTGCCTCATTTTGTTGATGCATCTCAGATGGCGGGTAATGAAATGGTGTGTGCGGTGCTGAATAGGCCAACCAGCAGAACCAGGGGTTTGTTTGTTGGTTAATCCAATTGATGGATAAGTCGGTCATTTTTGTGGTGTGGTATTCATTGCATGTTTCTGATTGCCCATTGCTTACTAATGTCCATGAATTATAGTCTGTAACACCGCCTTGCATAATTCCAGCAAAGTAATCTATCCCCATATTATTTGGCGCTGTTAATTGATTAAATTTCGATAAGTGCCATTTGCCAATGTGAGCATGACTATACAATGTTTCAGTGTTTTCATCAAGGTATTTCTGGATGCTCATCTCCGATGTTGAGATGTCTATGCCTTCAACATTTAGTATACCTGTGTTGTGGCCATATTTCCCGGTTAATATAGATGCTCTTGTGGGAGAACAAAGTGGATAGGCCCAGGCATTGTTAAAGGTAATGCCCTCTGACGCTAGCTTATCAAGATTAGGCATGGCTGGTTTCACTGCTCCTTCACTATAGCCCGATGTGGCATCTAATCCCATGTCATCAGCGATGATTAAAAGAATGTTAGGGCTTTGCTGGTTATCAGTGTTTTTATCTTCAGTGCTTAGCAGTTCGTTGTTGTCAGAACAGGCTAACATGGTCAAAAAAAATATTAGTATAGTGGCAGTTAATGTTATTGTTTTACTCATAATCAATAGATATTCTGATTTGATATTAGCTTTTTTATAACCGCATAGGATCGGTTTTACCCTACTTCAAAGCGTAACTATTTTTTAATTGCCATGAGAATTATCACCCAATGCCATATCACGTACCAGTCGAACATGATTAAAAACATACCTGATGTCACCTTGCGGACCCTGGTATTGTGGGTAGAGTTTGGGGTTTCCTGATTTAGGGTCACTTCTTTGGCAGCCGGCGCCGTGCACATCCATAACCTTATCGTGCATCTTACCAAGACCTTCTCCAAAGGCGACATACACAGCACTGGAATATGGGTTGCGACCATCCAAATGAGTGGTGCTTGTCCAGAAATGAGGGAAATGTCCACCAGAACCACTTGGGTAGTTAATTTCTGATGTTTCGAAAAGCGGATCAATGGCAGGAGAATTAGTCGTTTGTGGTGAACGCGTGTAATCCACGATGCTTTGTAATTCTTTGGCATTGGGGAGGCGCCAATCTGTATGATCAGCAATCGAGGCATTTTCAGCATAGGAAAGGGCTTCTTCCCAATTGCGGGCAATGCCATCATCTGCTTGTTGCCACATTAAGCCAGTGGCTTGGTCTGTAATGGTGCCATCATGATTATTTACGAAATTATTGACGCCGTATAATGTGTTTCCACGAACTAAACGGACATATAATTTATTGTCTTTATTTTTACGACGATTAAAAATCGGATACCCCTTAATGCGACCATCAATGAAGTTAACGCCAAATACGGTGGATGCATTACGCATGGTAGTGCCCGTGTATTTTGTGGCCGACCAGGTTTGTGCATCAATCTCCCGTTCGCCTTTAGATGTATCGCCCAATGGTTGTTTGAAATACTTTGTGTCGATGAAGAGTTCATTATTGCCTTTGTGTCGACTGAGCTGGCCTGTGAATATGATTAAAGAATAAAGTTCTTTAATGGTAGGTACCCGCCAGTCAGAATAACCGCCCAGTGTGGAAGCTTTTGCCGTTTTAAAAGCTTCTTCATAGGTCATTTTTTCGTCCATTGCTTTAGCCCACACTAATCCGGTCACATTATCGGTAATGATGCCGTCGTGGTTATTGGTGTACGATGGTTCATGGCCAATATATTGCGCATCCTGACCAAAAAATGCTTCTCCCTTTTGAGGTTCTGTGATGATATCCTTATCACTGTAGTAGGTTTTAACACCGGTGTCAACAATCGGATAAGAATGGTTTTGTGCAAATAAATGACCGGAACAAACAACAAGGCATGTTGTGATGAATGATATGGTTTTATTACAAAGTGTCATGATATGCAATAGATTGGTTTACATGTAACAAATATATAAAAGGCATGTTTGTATAGTAAAATCAATCAATGGATCATGAAAGAGAATCTATGGAATGTACTTTTTAATCTATAAATCGCATATGACGCTTTATTTCCATCATGTTATCATGTGAAGTTAGTTTTTCTAGCAGAGTAAAGGCGACATCCAGTCCTGTAGCCGGGCCTGTTGAAGTAATAATATTCTCATCAACCACAATGTGTTGGTCGAGCACATTAATGCCCATTTCAGTTAATTGATGGCGCCGATGTCCACCCGATAAATCGTAAGTAGTTGCATTTCGATTTTTTAGCACCCCGCTTTTCCCAATTGGCATGGCGCCAACACATACCGAAGCGATTAACTTTCCCTGTTTGTTAAAGTCACGAATCAATTTAAGAAAACGCTCATCGTAGGCATCTTCATAAAAACCGGCTTCACCAAAGCCTCCCGGAATAGCAATCGCATCATAATCATCAATTTGAATGTCTTCAAATTTCATTTCCGGTTCAATAATCATATTCCACGTGCATTTTAATTTTGGGCGCAATCCTGCTGTCACAACTTCAACAGGTATGTCGCCTTCGAGGCGTGTCCAACCCAATACATCTGTAAATACAGCAGCTTCTAGCTCTTCAAAACCCTGACAAAGGAATAGTAGTACACGTTTCATAATTATTCAATTAAGATTTGGTATATGATAATGCTAAGATATCTATTAAATAAAAGCCCCATCTATTGATGAGGCTACTATTAGAATTTTACATGAAGAATAAATATACGACCGGAATGGCCAGACCTATTATTAGGTGCCATTTACCACGACCCGCCAAACCTTTCTTACCTTTGTTCATAAACAGGCCAGATACAGCAAAAAAGATAAGTGCAAAGGCAAAAATGTCGCCCATAATGGTCCATCCACCTACCTTGTTGTAATGAAGCTTATTAATGTAATAAATAAAGGGCTTTTTGCGATGTTCTTCGTATACCACTTTGCCTGATATGATTTCATATACACCGATGCCGCCATCAAGCATTAGACGATAATGCTCATCGTCAATGGGTAAAATGCGCTTTATTTTAGCTACATCATCTACTTCATCCCAGGCTTTTTCAATTTCTGTTTTATTAAGGTTAACTTCCAGTTGAATGGTTCCCTCAATGGTTTCATACGATGGGTCGGTTCCATCCATGTGGTTGAGTAAATAACCCGAAATACCATAAATGATTGTGATGCCAACCATCACAAAGCCTAAGTCACGGTGGATAATGCGCAACCATTTTCTGGCTGTTTTACTCGACCACCTCATAGTTCAGACCTTCTACAAAATAAATAGAGTAATGATCTTTATTGTTGGACTTCATCCAGGCGCGCATATCCTTAATATTACTCATTTCGGTAGCACATGTTTCAGCGGTTCCATCTTCCTTGGCTTTTTCATTGACTTCGTGTTCCATCTGGTCAATGTATTCTTTCGATAATTGACGCTCTTTAAGGATGCCTTCAACCTCAATGGTATTGCCTACTAAATCGCGATTAAAGCCTGTTATTTTTCCGCCAGCTTCAATACGAATGGTAAATTGTTCGTTGTCGCCTACCAAAAAGCAACGCTTGCCAGAGTGCTTGCAAGTATGTGTAACATGGCCTTTCACTTTAATGGTTTTCTCAACCAGACCATCGGCTTTCGCAAGTAAATTATCTACTGATACCGTTTGGATTGATTTAACATCAGATTCGGAAGTGTTTTTTTTGGATGATGAATTGCAAGCTATTATAGATATAGCCAGCAAAACAATGCTTACGATTTTTTTCATTGTGTGATACTTTAGTTTGTTGAATTGTCTGTGGTTTTGTTTAAAACCTGATGTTAAAACTACATATTTAGTGTAAATAAGAATTGCATTTGCCGAATTATTTACTCCTCGCAGTGTCACTTTAACAAACTGTTAACAAGATTCGAGAAAGGTGATTTGTGTTTTATGAAATTAGAGTGTCACCCATAATGCGCCAATGGGTGTCTTAATTATAGAATATGATTTTACTACCAATTTTGCCTTTTTGGTAACACGAAGACATTTTGGTCGTATATTTGTTGAATTCCAAAAAAAACAATAAACAAATTTGAAATTGTATCAATGCAATTTCGGTTTAAAACTAAAGCAGATGATGAAGAAAAACATTTTTGCCTTAATGATGCTTCTTATTTTTGGAGCAATAGGTGTAAGCGCTCAAATGCAAGAGCCTGTAAAGTGGAAGTTTGAAATCAAAGAGATCAATCAGTTTGAAGTACAGGTTGTTGCCATTGCAACAATTGAAGATGGTTGGAAAACTTACGGTTTAAATGTGCCTGAAGGTGGTCCGGTAGCAACTGAGTTTACTTTTGAAGATATGGTTAATGCGAAAGAGTTGAAAAAGCCTGTAGAGGTAATTAAACCAACTGTTAAGCACGACGAAGTCTTTGATATGGAAGTGCCTTATTTTAAGCACGAGGCGAAGCTTTCGCATAATGTGCGAATCACAAAGCGTCCGGCCACAGTAAAAGGGTATTTGACTTTTATGTGTTGCGATAACGAAACTTGTTTACCTCCTACTGATGTGGAGTTTGAGTTTCAGGTAAAGTAATTGAATGGAATATACATATCTTTTTAAAAAAAAGTCTCGCATTTGCGAGACTTTTTTTGTGACCTGTTTTTGACCAATTCTAATAAGATATTATAGCTAAGTCATAGTGTTGTTTCAATGTTTGTTCTTCCGAGCTTAAGCTTAGAAGCATCTTTCTTTGTTCAAGCATGTCAAACATTTCTTTATGCATTCCAAGTTGTTCAAAGTTTTTTGCCTTCCAAAAAGCTAAAGAAGGATCGTTAGGAATATAAACAGTAGCTGCTTCTAAATGGTTAAGCGATCTGTTGAACATGCGGGTTGACTTACGGGTTTTCTTATTCTTGCTAAGTAGTTTGTCGTCTTGAATGTTTTCCGCTCTAGCATATCTCTTGATGGCAAAACGATAATGTTGACGAGCCAACTCTTCAAATGATGCATTATCAGGGGTATCAAATTTTACATAAATTCTGGTTTCCATTGGTGTTGGTTCAGGAGTATCTTCTTTAAATTCAACAGTACCAGGCGCCCACATGCCATCTGTTTCTTTGATGCAGTCAACTACAGCTTGATACAGCTCTTTTGTTACATGATTTACTTCTTCAAAATCAGAAACGCTTCCATCTGTACTGATAGTAAATTCCACACCAACGGTTCCTTCGATGGGGTAATCAAAATCATTGACTAAATTTTTAACATCTAAGTTTTCCTCCAGGTAGCAACAAATCGGATTCTTTTTAACTGTTTCAACGGATTCAACTTTAACACCTGTAAAAACAGGGCTTGTAACTCGGCTATCAGCCAAATGAAAAACAGTTTTTCCTGTTTTGTCATTTTCAACAAGATAGGCTTTGCCGTCAATTTCGACAAACGCTTTGTCCCCTACCTGATAACCCGTATAGGTTTTGTCTCCTTTAAAGATAGGTACTTTTTTTGGTCCTTGAGCAAATATGCCAAGCACCAAAAAACACATTCCAATTGTTAATAACATCTTTTTCATGGCTTGTAGATTTAAATGAGTAGTAGTTTGTACTTTTAAGTAAGTTGATTGGGAGAGCGTTTTACTTAATAAAATACGAGAGCTAAATTACAAGCGGCAGCGTTGTGCAACATATCACATAAGTTGAAAATGCTTGTCTGTTTATATGTAAAATTGTTGCTAATTGATACTGATGTTGCTATACTGAAAAAATGAGGTATTAACTGTGAATTTTTAATTGATAATGTTAAAATTTATACTAGTTTTCAGGCTTAGGCAGATTCATTCTTTCAAAAAGTTGAGCATAACGGCTGTCGTTTCTTATGTTCCTTGAGAATGGGTATACATTGATGTAGGCAATGGGGTATGTTTTATTATCAATTGCCTCGTTAAAATACATAAATGCTTTATCATTATAACCTAAGCATGCTGCCATCATACCTATATAGAATGCATGATAATCTTGCTTTTGGACTTTTTCTTCATAGTAATTCCATATTTCTAATGCCTTTTTATTTTCGTTACATTGGGTGTAACAATAAATTCTATGCACGTCCCATTCTGATGTTTTTGGGAAGCGTTCGACAACTTCGATTGCTTGAATAAATTGTTTGCTTTCTATATAGAGCCAGCCAAGTGTTGCATGGGCATAATTGGTATTCTCATTAATAGCTAGTGCTTTGTAAGCATGGTGTTCGGCTTTTTTGTATTGCTTATTATTGAAATATAAAGCAGCAAGCCAAGCGTGGTAATCCGGGTAAATTGGATCAATTAAGGTGGCTTGTTTGGCGTGATAAAGCGATTGTTTCGTGTTTTGGAAAAGGTAATGATACCAGGCAAAGTGAGCATGTGCATCAGCATTATTTGGATTAACGGTAAGAGCTGTTTCAAATGATTCTTTCGCCAGGGGCCAATTCCAGTCTTTGTACAGGTACAGCATATATAAAGCAGTGTACGATTCAGCGATGGTGGGATCTAATTTAATGGCTTTTTTGGCGGCAGCTTCTGCACTTAAAAAAGAGCTTTCAGATTCAAACTGTCCATGCCCCATGGTGGCATAACCTAAGGCTAGTCCTGCATAGGCAAAAGGCTCGCCGGGGTCAATTTTTATGGCTTCATGCATATGTCCAATACCTTTGTTAAACCATTCCTGATTTCCCTGATGTATGGTAAACATGCCACGCAGGTATGCTTTATATACTTCAGGATTGACCTGTTGTTCCCGTAGCAACTGTTGCATCTCTTTTTTTGATATTCGAGCTTTCACAATATGAGCAATGTCTTTTGCTACTTTGTTCTGGATATTCAACACATTACTTAGATGGTCGTGATAGTTTTTAGACATTAATTGTCGTTCGCGAGGAATTGCTCGTATCGTCTTAATAATCAGATGTATGCTGTCTCCTGCCGAAAGAATAGAACCCTCAATGATGTTTTTTACATTTAGTTCTTTTGCGATATCTTTCAATAACATATTACTTTCTTTATATCGCTGAGTAGATTTACGAGAGATAACTCTGAGTGATTTTATTTTGCCTAATTCACCAATTAAGGCATCGTTTATACCACTCACTATGTAGTCGTTGTTCGAATTGCCCGTTAAATTTTCGAGCGGAAGCACGGCTACTGATGTTTTTGATGCAAAAGGATTTGCGACAATATAAAGTACTATAATGGCACAAATAGCGATAAGACTGATAAAAGTAAAACGCTTCTTTTTTCTGGTAGTTGTTTTTTTGTCTGTTGAGTAATAGGGAAGACCAGTAGAACTATAAATGTGATTGTCCATGGCCATTTTCTTCATATCGCCAGGTGACATATTGTAATGTCTTTTAAAGACCCGATTAAAATAACTAGGGTTTCTAAATCCAACTTGATAAGCTGTTTCCGAAACAGTAGTTGAGTTTTGTTCAAGTAATTCTCGTGCTTTCGAGATACGAATATGTGTAATGGTGTCACTTGCACTTTTCCCCGATATTTTAATCAACTTTCGGTGTAGCATTGAGCGGCTGAGTCCAACTTCCTTTGCCAATGATTCTACTGAGAAGTTTTCATTATCAATATTTTCCTCTATGGTGTGATGTACCTTTGAGAGAAATTGTTCGTCCATAGATTGATTGGCTTCCATGGCTGCGTTTTGCTGATTAGTGAATCAAATTCAAATAATTGATAAAGGTACGATTGAAGTTTATCAGATGACAAGTGCGCAGATGTTAAAAAATGATTGAAGATATAACTCGTCGGGAGATTACATTCATGCTGAAACTTTCTAAATTATTAACATTATAGCCATTTTTATTAGTTACGAACAAAGTATATTTGCTCCTCTAAATAAGTGATTATGATTAAAATGATTGTGTCTGATATGGACGGTACTTTGCTTAATTCAAATAAGCAATTACCAAAGGATTTTATTGAAGTTTATCAATTAATGAAAGCAGCTAAAATTCAGTTTGTAGTTGCCAGTGGACGTCAGTATTATACCTTGGTTGATGAGTTCGCTCATTTTGATCATGATATCGCCTACGTTGCCGAGAATGGAGGTTTTATTCACTGGGGCAATAATACTCAAACGATGAAACCAATGAAGGCTGGTGATGCCAAAGAAATGATCGAAACATTGCGTGAGCAAGAAGGTGTCAATGTCGTTTTGTGTGGTCAAAAAGGAGCTTATGTTGAGGCAGGTTTATCTGAGGAGTTTAATGTTGAGTTGCAGAAATATTACACCAAAAATCAGGTTGTAAAAAACTTGTTGGAAGTTGATGATGATATCTTAAAAATTGCGGTGAATGATTTCAAAAATCTCGAATCTTCGGTGTATCCTTTGGTTAAAGAGAAGTTTGACAGTGATTTTCAAATTAGCACATCGAGTCCAATTTGGTTTGATGTGATGCCTAAAGGAATAAACAAAGGAGAGGCGATTCAGCTACTTCAAAAAGAATTGAATATTCTCCCCGAAGAATGCATGGCGTTTGGTGATTATTTGAATGATTATGAGATGCTCCAGTCGGTGTATCATAGCTATGCCATGGATAATGCTCACCCGGAAATTAAATCGATTGCTCGTAATGTTACGGCAAGTAATGATGATAATGGTGTAATGGAGGCCATTAGACAGCAACTATTACATATGGCTGCGAAATAAGTAAAGGGCATTTATAATTTATAGCCCTTTCTTGAACATGTGTTATCATAGAGCTGTTTGTTGAGGATTAACTTTGTGTTTATTCTCTAATTAACTCTATACACATGAATTTTTTTTATATGTTGATGACTGCTCTTCTTATTTGCAGTTCAGGCTTTAGCCAATCATTTAACAAACAAGGGACTGTTAGTTACAAAACATTGTATAATGGCAATGAACGAGATGATATGCCATTGCTACATGTTCAATATGCCAAAAACTCGTCAAAAGTATGGCGCGATGCCCCGGATGTAAAACAACTTATTCCTGGATATGCCGAAGAGGCAGAGTTTATCGATTATACAAATCAGACAATTATCCAAATGGCATCTTTTGATGATGGAGATGTGTATAATTCTAAAATGGATTTTGATGACTTGCCAGGCTTAGAGTTTATGGGTGAAACCCGAACAATCAAAGGTTTCATCTGTAAGAAAGCCAAAGTAGTTATAAATTCTAACCATATTGATGTTTGGTATACCACCGAAGCTGGTATCCAGGGGACGCCGCAACCTAAGGTTGGTTATGTGCCAGGATTGGTATTGAGTGTTGTGCGAAATGGTAATTACGAAGTGTTAGCAAATAACATCAATATAAATCGGAAAAAGGCAAAAATATCTCTGTTGCCTAATCAGCTTGGAGAACAGGTTAGTAAAAATGAATTAGGTGATATTAAGCGGGCGAAAATGATTATCAGCACCCGAGTGTTTGACGATGAACAAATTTGCTGGGGCAAAGAAAAGATAGAGGTTGATGAGCCAACTCTCGATTCGGTGTATCACTTTGCAGGAGGAACGCTAATTGTTAAAAAAGTGAAGCTTCCCCAAACGCCTGATCACTATTCGGTATTTGCCGAGATAATGCAGTATAGTAATGGTGACGCTTATGATCGCACGGGCTCAGTGTTTGTGATTCCAACCGAGAAAGAGCAAAGCTTTTGGAATGGTTTAACCAAGGGAATGAATACACTGCCTATTTATTACGATGTTGATAGTCTCGATTATCAGGGTGTTGTTGTTAATAAGAAATATGATCCGATAGTTGAGATGGTGCGTTTCTTTACAACCTTTGGGGTGAGGCATTTCAACGATCGGGTGAAAATTAAAGATATCGAATGGGAAGATCACTCCGTATTTAAACAGGATGTATCTGAATTAAAACCATACCTGGAAGGTGAAGTTTTAATTGGTGCTTTTATTGGTAATTACGATAAAGGAGGTCATAAACTAACTCTCGATATAAAAGCATATCCGGGAAGTTTCGACTGGCTCGACGATTCTGGCAAAAATGTATATGTACAGCCACTTTTTAATACCTGCAATGTAATGGAGATGGGTGGTCAACGATATGGGACAATGTTTAAGAATGATAGTTTGACCGTTGATTTCTCTATTCCGGAAGGTGTTAAAAATTTACGATTGCGATACATTACAACCGGCCATGGAGGCTGGGGTGGTGGCGATGAATTTAACCCAAAGCAAAATGAAATTTTTATCGATGGTGAGCGGTTCTTTGTCTATACGCCTTGGAGAGCCGATTGTGCAGCATATCGAAAGCATAATCCGGTATCTGGTAATTTTTGGAATGGTATTTCATCGGCCGATTTAAGTCGAAGCGGATGGTGTCCGGGCACCGCTACTAATCCTGAGTATTTTGAATTGCCTGAGTTAAAGTCGGGCCGCCATCAAATGAAAGTGGCTATACCTATTGGCGAAAGTGCTGGAAACAGTTTTAGTGCCTGGAATATTTCGGGGATTATAATTGGAGAGTATGAATAAGAAATGAATCTTGAATAGTTGAAAGATCAATGTTGTATGGCATTGGTCTTTTTTTTGTTCTGAATATATAAAGGGCTATAAAAAAAAAGAGAGGACAGATACGTTTATCTGTCCTTACCCTTAAATCAGCTAACTAAATCCAAGTTTTATGAAAAAATCCATTACAAAGATGGGTATATTTTTGGGGTGTGCAATAGTATTTGCAATAAAAATATATGAATGCAATAAAATAAATAGGGGTACGGCAAATTATTACGTAAAAAATAGTCAATTGATACTTAAGGGTAGGGGGTAATTGATAAAATATACTGATTTGAAAAGTCTATTGAAGATTAGCGATCATTCGCTGGATTATTTCAGGAGTGAAATGCCAAAGTATGTATATGGATTTGCATTAAGGAAAGTATAAAAGATCAATGAGGAAATTATTGGTCTTTCTTTATTCTCGAATTTACAAAGGTCTATAAAAAAAGAGAGGACAGATACGTTTATCTGTCCTTACCCTTAAATCAGCTAACTAAATCCAAGTTTTATGAAAAAATCCATTACAAAGATGATGATATTTTTGGGGTGTGCAATGTGTAAAGTGTTAAAAAATTGTAAAAACAATGATAAATTTAGGGGTTGTGCCGTAGGGATTATCTTTTAATGCTGTTTTAGGCTATTCAAGGTGGGGGGTATATTGTTTAAAATGTGTAAAAATGGCGATTTTGCAAATTGAAATTAGGGGGTAGCAAGTATATTTTATAAATTACTTATGAATTTTGAATGTGATTAAGGGATTTATTGATAATTGACACTTTTTAATACTTATTGCTTCGAAGTTGGTATTTGAGCCATGTTTTTATTTAAAATCTTCAAACGAAGATGGAATAGCAGAGTACATATGCTTAATCCGAGAGGAAAGCCTAACCAAATACCAATTTCGCCAAAACCACCATGAAATGAAGCCCAGTAACTAAAAGGGATGGCAATTCCAAAATAAGAGATGGCTGTTAAAATACCAGGAATAGTTGCATCTGCCATACCTCTTAAAATACTGGAGTAGATTATTTGAAAGGCATCGAATACCTGAAAGATAACCAGAACAATTATCATATCAGAAGCTAATGAAATGACTTCGGCATCATTTGTAAATAATTGAGGAAGCCAATTGCGCAGTAAAATAAAGGCCGATGAAATAACAAGAACCATCGCCAATACTATCTGAAAAGAAGCGTTGGAAGCTCGTTTGATAAGACTCGGAACTTGTCGTGCTGTAAACTGACTGATTCGAATAGTAGTGCCAACACCAATACCTTGGTATAACATAAAACCAAAAGTTGAGAGGCTAATAACAATCTGGTGAGCGGCCAATCCTGTATCACTTAACCAGCCAATCATTATGCCTGCTAATATAAAAGCAGATGCCTCGGAAAACATGTGCAAACCCATGGGTACGCCGAGCTTAAAAATACTTTTAATAGTTTGTATTGCTTCGGTGGCGTTTACTTTAACTGCACTAACTCTTAAAGGCTTTAATTTTTTAATGAAAAGCATAATTATCAATGCCATTATTATTCTGGATAGCAAGGTTGACCAGCCGGCACCATTCAGTCCTAGTTGCGGAGCTCCAAACTTACCAAATATCAAAAGGTAGTTGCCGATAATGTTAATAACATTTGCTATTAATGTTACAACCATTGCCAATCGGGTATTCGAAAGCCCTTCAGCCAATTGCTTACCAGAAAGAAAAATCATTAAAGGAATAATGGATAAACTGATAATGCTAAAAAAGCTTCGTGATTGCTCAATAATGCTATCAGGCTGGTTCATTTCAGGCATAAAAATATAGAGCATCCAGCAAGTGAACGCAAGTAAAATGGCCATTATTGAATTGGTGATAATGGCCCCCGTTTTTAATGCTTTTAGTTGCTTGAATTTACTTTTGCCCATGGCCTGACCAACTAGAGGAGTGATGGCCATAGAAAATCCCATCCCAAAAATTAGCGGTAAGGCAAATAAGGTATTAGCAAAAGCTGCAGCTGCTAATTCGGTTTTTCCTAATTGGCCAATCATCATGTTATCAACCAATCCAACAGTAATTTGTCCAACTTGTGCGATGATAACAGGCAAAGCCAGTCTTTGTGTTTCGGCATAGTGTGGTCGAAACAAACGCCAGTAACGCTTCATATTCAATTGAATAATAAAATGTTTATACAATATGGGCGAGACCTTGCCCTTTAGTACACCTGCAACATTCAAGGCTTGCAAAACATGGTTTTGGGCTTCAAGGTGAGAAGCTTTGAATTGTTGGTCGTTAATGCACTAAAGTCGCCAAAGATTGGGTGCAAAAGTAATGCGTTTTTGTGTTAATTGGCGTTAAAAAAGTATGTTGATTTAAAATTTACTATCGATAGCTTTTTAATACGGTTTCCATTTTGCCGGCAGAGTCACTCAAGCCACCTATGCGATTTCGTATTAACCAAATGGTTTTATGACTATCGATTAAAGTTCGTAATTCGCCTTTCAACTCCATTTTCTTTTCACCTGGCAGGCCTGAGAATGAACCGTCGCTCGTTTCTAGTTTAGCTAATGCCTGGTTGCAAGCGTGAAGTGCCAGTTGAGCAGCCTGATTAACTTCTAAAATGATTATCTCTTTGTCACTGCTGGAAATTGAGGCGTTATTAAAAGCGACTAATTGTTGGTTAATGTATATAATGGTTTCAAGCGTTTTTTGCTTCGAAACATTTTTTAGCCATCTATCGGTGCGAATAGATTTTTGGTTTCGTTTCAATAATTGATGAAAAATATTGCTGTTTGAAGTAATTGCATCCATTTTAAGGTAGGCATTTCCCAGGTTGATGATAGCTTCTCCGCTTTGACCGGTCTTGTCTTTAAACACCTGAATAGATACATGTTTGGCAATATTGATATCTACATTGCTATCAACATTCCATGCCAGTGCTGCGCCATACAATAAACCAGGATAACACACTGATAAAGGTTGCCAATGCCCCTGGTCGCCCCAATTGGTATTTAAATAACCAGTTGCACCATATTTTTTACCATTGATAGCTGCATTTTTAAGATTAGCAAATCCGTTTTTATTTCTTCCAATAATGCTATTCCAGGTTGATGTGCCTGGACAAACGTAATAAGGCAAACCGGCTTCTTTAAATTTTTGACAGTTTTTATCGAAAGGATAATCGGCTTCGTAACCCCAAATAAGTGCCACCATGCTTTTAGGAAGTTCAGGAATCAGTTTGGGATGATGTAAAATAATATCACCCCAAAATTGTGTGCTACGACCGTATTTATCTATTTCCTTCTTTAGCTCTAATACATAATCGAGGTATACTCGGCCCTGGCCCAATTCGTGGCATAGAGCTTTTGATTTTCCAACACCCAGCTCAACAGTCTCGTCACATCCAATATTAAAATACTGGCTGCTAAAGTTGGGTAGTAATTCGGCATATAGTTCTTTCATTAAGTCAAGTGAGCCTGGCTCAACAGGACTTAAGCTGGTTTTTGACATCATACCCCAAATGGTTTTACCGGGCAAAGGAAGTTCGGCCAGATGCAGGTATTCCCCATGTTTAAGCCAGCGTTTCATGTGTCCAAAGGAATTCTGGTTGGGTACTAAATCAATGAAATGACGCTGACAATATGCATCTAGTTCTATTATTTCTTCAGCTGTCATCGGGCTGGCATCCTTCCATACTGTTTTATGGTTTTGGTAGGCAAAGGTATGTTCGGTGTATAGTTGTATTTCGTTTATTTTCCACGATGCCAGTTTGTCAATAATATCAATGAGCGTTATCATAGTTGGCACTTTGTCGCGACTAATGTCAAGCATTACACCGCGTCGTTTAAAATCCGGCTCGTCATCTATTGTTAAAGTAGGCCAATACCCGGCTTCTTCGGCAAAACTCCCGATTTGCTGTATAGTAAGCAGGCCGTTATAGAGGCCTATTTTGCTTCCTCCAATTAATCGGATGTCATTTTTACTGATGCTTAACTTATAAGCCTCTTCTCCAAGTGTATTGTCTATTTTGCTTGTTATTAAAGACGATGAAATGTTGAAATCCACTGGCGATAATTGTGCCTTAATGCCTGTTTCTTCCAGCGAATGCAAAATATTTAGTAATGGTTTGCTGTATTGCGCTTCGTTTGTAGGGATGTAGATATTTCCAAAAGCCCTTTCTAGTTTTCCTTCGTTAATTTCAATTGATTTTGGGGCTGGTAATAAATAGTGATGAATATCAAGAGCATATCCGGAAGAAAAAGTAAAGACGAGTAATAGCAGGACAAAGCTTCGCATAATTACAAGGATTATCGATGAACAACCGAAATTAGTAAATACGCTAAAGAATTCAATTACTATGATGATAAATAGTTTCTGGAGTTTGAAATTACGAATATAAACTTGTGAGCATTTACGAAAGCATTAGCTTTGTTAATACGATTGAATTAAACGAATATGTACACATTTATAGGAGCGATTGTTGCTTTAATTTTGGGCTTTGTTTTTTATGGAAAATTTATCGAGCGTTTTTTTGGTGCCGATGATGCAAATCCAACGCCGGCCATTAAGAAGGCTGATGGTGTTGATTTTTCGCCCATGCCCACCTGGAAAGTATTTACCATACAGTTTTTAAATATTGCCGGATTGGGACCGATATTCGGAGCGATTTTGGGAGCGATGTATGGCCCAATGGCATATTTGTGGATTGTGTTTGGCTGTATCTTTATGGGGGCCACACACGATTATTTTTCGGGTATGTTATCCATCCGTCACGGAGGAGCCAGTATTCCTGAGATTGTTGGCAAATATCTGGGTAAAGGATTCCAGAATTTCCTGCGTGTTTTTACCTTATTGCTTTTGATTTTTGTTGGTGTTGCCTTTGTATCGGGGCCAGCTGGTTTGTTAGCGAACCTTACAGGTGGAGGATTAAGCATTTGGTTATATGTAATTTTTGCCTACTACCTTGTTGCAACCCTTCTGCCAATCAATAAGATAATTGGTAAAATATATCCGTTTTTTGGTGCTGCCTTAATAATTATGGCATTGGCAATTGCCGGAGCAATGTTGTTTGGTAGAGCTTCCGGGACCGTCAATATGCCTGAATTATCTGTCGCCAGTTTTGCTAACTGGCATCACCATCCTGCTGAGAATATTCTATTTCCAATGATGTTTATCGTCATTTCGTGTGGAGCCCTAAGTGGCTTCCATAGTACACAGGTACCCCTGATGGCACGTACCATTAAAAAAGAAAGTTACGGCCGGTATGTATTTTATGGAGCGATGATTGCGGAAGGTATTGTGGCTATTATTTGGGCGACCGCTGCCATGACTTTCTTTGGTGGGGCTGAAGGGTTAAACTTAACCATGCAATTAGATGGCCATAATCCAGCTTGGGTAGTCAATGAAATTAGTATTGCCTGGTTGGGAAGTATAGGGGCGATTTTCGCTATAATAGGCGTTATTGCTTGTCCTATTACCACGGGTGATACTGCTTTTAGAAGTGCGCGACTAACCATTGCCGATGTGTTTAAATTTGACCAATCTACAATTAAAAAGCGATTGATTATCAGTATTCCATTATTTGCTGTAGGCTTTCTTTTATCGCAATTGGAGTTTGCAACTATCTGGAAATATTTGGGTTTGTCTAATCAAATATTGGCAGTGGTTGTACTTTGGACCGGCGCAATGTATTTGGCTAAGGTTAAAAAGCCACACTGGTACCTTTCATTACCAGCTGTTTTTATGACAGTTGTTTGTGTCATCTATCTTTTGGTTGCTCCACTAAAAAATGGAGGGTTTGCAATAGATACTAACATTGGAATGAGTATTGGTATTATCAGTGGAATATTTGCCCTTATTCTTTTCATATATCGGGCTAAGAACAGTGTATTAATCGTTCAAGAAGTATAGTGATGGCAATTTCAAAAGAAACGGTTCAACAGCTGATCAGCCTTTGTAGTATTCACACAGAGGCATTTGAATGCGATTTTGTACTTAATGATGAACTTATTAGTGCAGGTGCAAGCAATGGTTTAGCTGCCTGGTGTTATGCTCAACATAAAAATGGACATCTTAGGTGTTTAGATGAATCTTCGCTTAAGCAATGGAAAAGCATTTATTTTCAGAATACTATTCAGTACCAAAAGTACTTAGCCGTTTATAATAAAGTGAGTCAGTTACTAAGAGATGCCGGTATTCCTGTGATGGCTTTGAAAGGCATAGCACTCGCCAGTAGTTTGTACCTCGATGATGGCTTGCGACCAATGGGAGATGTTGATATTCTCGTTCCCGAAGGTAGTGGTTTTGATGCACTAAAAGTACTGCTTAGTAAAGGAGCGGAGCCAGTAGTGGTTCCTCGTTCTAGATATCATGAACAGGTCGATGCTCATGTACGTGCCATAAAGATTGATGGCGTAATGGTTGAGATACATCAGCGATTATTTACATTAGGCAGCAACTACCATACACCTGAGGTAGACTTCTTTAATCATGCCATTAGCATCAATAAGCAAGGGCATGAAATTGTTCGATTAAACGATGTGATGATGGCATATCATTTGGTGGCTCATGCCATTAAAGGAATCGAGATGGGGGGCTTGAGACTAGGTTGGTTGCTTGATGTTGCTTTACTGTTTAATTCGGTGAAAGATAGGCAGGGATTTATCGAACAAGTGTTGGAAATAAAGCCACAAAAAAGGCAAGAAATGCTTGAGTTCATTAATATGTGTTTTTTGCTGATGCCAGGGCAAAAAGGGATACAAGAAAATGATGGGGAAGAGGTTTTAAGGAAAATAACCCGTTTAGTTAACGATCATGACCATTCAAAAGAACATCGCCTGATTAATCTGAAACATTTGGTTAAAACACCTGGCGTGGCAATGAAGTGCCGCTTATTGTTTTATGAGTTTTTTCCACAAAAAGCTTACATGCAATTTCGCTATAACACAATGGTTAATGAGCCATTGTGGCGCATGTACCTTAAACGCATATTAAGAAGATAATTTATATTGCAGCATTAACCAATACACCTGATGCCATGAAAAACCAAACAGCTCTCTTGATTATTGATATGCAAAAGGGTTCTTTTACCTCGGCAACGCCTCGCTTCGATACCCATGGAGTGATTAAACGCATTAATGAGCTGGCCTCAATTTTTAGAGGAAGGCAATTGCCTGTTTTTTTTATTCAGCACGATGGGACAGGAACAGGTGAATTTGAGAAGGGTACACCAGAATGGGAGAACTTGGATGAATTGTTTATTGAAGCATCCGATTATCATATAGATAAGTACGCTAATGATGTATTTTATCGCTCGGATTTACAGATGGAACTACAGACGCAAGGTGTTAGTGAATTAGTGGTAATGGGGTGTGCTACCGATTTTTGCGTTGAGTCAACCGTACAATCAGCACTAACAAAAGATTATGAGGTGCTCGTGGTTAGTGATGGACACACAACAGGCAATCGGCCACACCTCAAAGCAGAAAGCTTGATTGAACATTACAATTGGGTTTGGCAAAACATGATACCAACCAGGGGCAGTATTAGGGTTAAAAGCTTTGAACAAATTAAGAACGATATGCTTAATTAATTGTTGAAACTTTAAACATTTGTTGTTATGACTGTACAGGAAAAAGCTAAGGAAATACATGCTCAATTAAGCAAAGAAGGTACCAAGCTAGGTGACTTGCGAAAGATAGCTAAAGAAATAAAGAAGGATCATGATCTGGCAATGGAGCTGTGGTCATTCGGTGCTTTCTTCTCACAGCAACTGGCCATATTAATAATGGACAAAAAGTTACTGACACAAGATGTAATTGAACAATTATCTGAAGATATTGAGCAGCATAATCTCTCGCATCGAACACATTTGGCCGACTGGCTAATGGCTAACCAGCTTGTGAAGGATAAGAAAACAATTGCTTTACTGGAGTCGTGGGGCGATAGTTCTTTTGCCATACAACGCCGCTTATACTGGTATTATCAGGGACGTTTAAGGTGGACAGGAAAGACAGCGTATGAAAATACTGAAACATTATTGAATAATATAGAAAATAAGCTGGCTGGTGAAGTGCCCGAAGTACAATGGGCCATGAATTTTACAGCTGCCTGGATTGGTATATTTGATGTTGAATATCGCCCAAGATGTATTGCTTTAGGTGAAAAGTTAGGACTTTATATAGAGGAAAAGCCCTCAAAAGGTTGTATACCAAATTATTTGCCAGAGTTTATTCGCATTGAAGTAGAAAAACGAAATAAGTAAAGCCTAATGTTCTTCAAAGATTTTCTTTTGATGCTCAACACCCCATTGGTATAGTACATAAATTACCGATTAGCAACCTTTACCATATTCAGTAATACTATAAATAACTGTCACAGGTTATGTGTCAATTACCTTTGCTCTTAATGGGTTGTCTATTTATAGTTGCTTTGATTTTACCAATAGTATTTTAGGAGTGATGTCACCAAGCATACACTGAAATTCCTTAAAGCCAGATAGAATATCTATACATTATAATTCCTGATAAACTGGTATGATCGCTTTCTCCTGTTTGGCGAAAAATTCTTTCGTAGCCGAATAATTACGGGTGAAACCCAAAAAGAAACCTCCGCCTCCTGAGCCGCATAATTTCAGCGTATACAATTTGTTTTCCAGTCCTGATTTCCAATGGGATTGTATGTTCTCAGGAATCATCTCCTTAAAATATTCTAGCTGAAAGTGAGAAAGTTGAGTGAGGCTGTCAAACATTTCTTCTAGTTGCCCATTAAGCATTGTTTTAATACACTGGTTTGTTAATGGAATCAATTTATCGTCAATTCTGTTTTTGAATGCATCATTTTTAGTTTTATCCATAAACAGTTTAACTAAAGGTGCTGTCTTTCCTGTCGTTCCTGCATCTACCAAAAAGATGGCATCTTCATGAAGTATGTCTCTTCGTGGAATGCCAACCGACGATATATGATGTGCATTTTCAAGAACAATGGGGTGTTTTAAGTAGCATATTAAAGGATCAATACCCGAACTGGTACCGTGGTAAAAGGATTCGATTTGCGCAAAGGCTTTTTTAAGTTGAAAGAGTTTATCATCGCTAATACCAGCTGATGCTTCAATTTTATCAAGTGCATAGGCATTGTATAACGAAGCAACTAAAGCTCCGCTACTTCCAAGGCCGTAACCTTCTGGTATGGAAGATTCAAAAAATAGGCCATTATCAAGGTCATCAGCAAGTCTGGAAGTATCAATGTTGGTAACTAGCTCTTTATTGCGTTTTAACTCCGAAATGAAATCAAAAAGTTCTTTTAGTTGCAGATTTGATTGTTTGGCAAAATTAAGATTGGTGTAGCTGTTGTTGTTAATAAATCGCAGCTCACCATTGAAGTGAGAGTATGGGATGGTTAAACCCATTGATCCAAGTATAATACTATATTCCCCAAATAGCATCACCTTTGAATAAAATATATCTTTCTTGTCCTGTGTTGACATGTTGGTTTCTTTCCTGGTTTATTGAATTGATATTTGATCATAGATGACCTCTTCATTATCACATAACGGACGTAAATGTTCTTCAATAAATGGATGAACGATTTTACTTTGAGATCCTGGATAAATAAGGTGGACATTGGGTCCCGCATCTAAGGTGAAGGTTATAGGTATATGATGATGATCTCTGAATTTATGAATTCGTTTGATAACTCTTAACGACTCAGGTGCCATTAATGTATAGGCAGGTGTTGAACTCATCATAAGGCCATGCAGGCTTAAAGCTTCTTCTTCACAAACACAGGCAAAAGCATTAAAATCACCATGTCGTAGTGCATTAAGCAGTAATTCAGTGTTTCTGTTGGCTTGTTTTATACGACCTTCGCGATAGGGATGGTTCTCCATTAACTGATGACCAACAGTACTGCTGACTGCTTTGGCACCTTTCCGAATGACCAGAATAGTATCCTGAAGTTCATTGAAATCAGGATGTACTACATTGTTGATTTCAATACCATAATGCTTGGATGAATTGCTGATGTGTGGTGTATCGCCCCAAAGAACCCATCCTTTCATAGTTGAACGGCAGGCACTTCCAGACCCCAGTCGAGCCATTTCTGAAATAAGTTTATCCTCATTTTGTGTAAAGGCATCAGCATTAATGTTCTTCTGAATTTGATACAAAGCCATCGCAATGGAAGCCATCGAACTGGCCGATGACGCAATACCACTTGAATGCGGAAAGGTATTGGCACTTTCAATGCTTAATGTACCGCTTTTTAAAAAGGGTAGAAAAGAACCAATTCGTTCAGTTAGGGTATTCAGCTTTGGCAAGAAGGAATCTTTTCTTTTACCTTCAAACAAAAAGTTGATCTCTAAAGGCAATTTGCTCCATTGGTACTTTATGGTTGTATTAGTAACTGCTTTGGATAAGGTAAAACTGATGCTTGGGTTCAATGGTTCCTGAATTCCTTGCTTACCCCAATATTTTACAATGGCTATATTGGATGGCGCCACACCTTCGGCTCTGAATAGCTTATTTTTGTTAATGACATCCATTTTAACTGATTTTAATATCGTTATACTTAAAAATGGTGTTTAAGCTTTTACTTTCGAAATAATTTCGAATATACAATTCGCTTTCTTCGCTTACCACCATCATAAAATCACCACCCCAGGCACCCAATGTTTTAATGTAACCTTTAAAATCATTAAAGTGTTCAATTTTTACTGGATTTAATTGAACGATTTGTCCGATTGCTTTTTCATGTTCTTCTATTAATTGGCCAAAATGATTCAAATGACGGCAACACAACATTTCTTCAGTTATGCTATTAATTTGTTTAATGGACTCTAAGTCAATATGAGATTTGTCAAAACGAGCGATTTCTTTTTGGCTATTTTGTTTATTACCCGAATACACAAAATAAATATGATTGGAAAAAGACGGATTAAACTCTACTTTTTCAACCTTAGGGGCATCATTGATAAGTTGATAAATGATAGGCGAAGTAGCTGTTGAACAGGCAATGTCGTATCCTGAGCCGCCAAAAGTATCTTGGAGCAAATGGTATGGATGAACCCCCAACCATTGCGATAACAAAGAAATTAGTGTAGAACTGCTTCCCCAACCCCAATCTTTATCAAACTCAAGATGTGTTGTTATTGCTTTGTTTCGAAATAGCTCGAGTATGTCAGGTCGATAAGTAACGCAAGTTCTTAAGATATCGGCCAATTTTTGAGCTAATTTTGTTTTATCCGTTTTAATGGCTTCAAGTGTTTCATTAAACTCTACCTGAAACCAGTTGCCACCTGGCATTGTTGCCTCCCATGAAAGAAAACAAGACTTATTCGGTTTGATAGTTAATTTTTGTCCGTATTTTAAAGGTAATGCTAAGGCTTTGGCACCTGATAGAACAAGGTATTCACCAGATAGCAGAAGCTTTCCATGCGCATAATATGATTCAATTCCGTTTTGCATTTATCCCCGATGATTGTTCAAAAAACTTTCGACTAATGAGTAACTAACCACGCTATCTTTAAAATGTTTGATGGCAATTTCTTTTTCACTTTTACTGGCTTCTAATGCATTTAGTACATTGCTCAGGTGTAGCTTCATATGTCCTTTTTGAATGCCAGTGGTTACCAATGATGCAACAGCTCCAAAGTTATTGGCCATACCAGCAGAAGCAACAATTTGCATTAATTTCTCAGCAGTTGGCTGATGGAGAATTTCCATGGCGGCCTTTGCCAGTGGATGTGTGTTGATTAATCCTCCAACAGTGCCTAATGCTAACGGAACGGTTAATGTGTAGTTAAACTCAGATTCACTTACATCAATGGATGTTAATGAAGCATATTTCCCGTTACGAGAAGCGTATGCTTGAGCGCCGGCTTCTATAGCTCTGAAATCATTGCCTGTAGCCAGTACTACTGCATCAATACCATTGAAAATACCCTTGTTGTGCGTAACGGCGCGGTAAGGATCATTAATTGCGATTTCAACAGCTGTTTTAAATCGCTGAGCAAACTCAAATGCAGAATAATTACCAGCATAAGGACTTAGTTGTTCAATGGGGCACGAGACTTTACATTCAACCAAACATTCAGGCGTGTAGTTACTTAAGATGGACATAACAAGCTTTGCTTCATCATTATGATTTAAGGCATCGTGCTGATTAATGAAATCGATTAAGTAAGGAGCAATGGTTTCGAGACAGGTATTAATAAAATTGGCACCCATCGAATCGGCGGTTTTAAACTTTATCAATGCCTGATGGGTGCTAGTCATGTTGTCGATGCTCAAAAAATCGATATCAACAATACCGCCACCTCGTTCGCGCATTTTTCTGGTAATGCCTTCTGAAGCCGATAGGATTCGTTTTTTTATTTCATCTTTATAAGTAATGAGTTGCTTTGTTTCGCCTCCCCAGGTAAAAAAAATCTGTCCGTTTTTAATTGTGTTAATAACCTTTGTTTGAAAGCCGCCGTTTTTTGACCAAAAACCAGCTGCCTTGGAAGCTGCTGCTACCACCGAACTTTCTTCAATTACCATGGGTACGATAAATAGCTCATCGTTTATCAGAAAATTAGGAGCCAGACTAAACGGCAAATAATAATTTGAGATGACATTCTCTGAAATATCATTAAATAAATGTTGCTTTTCGGGATGTATATATTCCGAAAATGAGTTGGCTAATTGTGGTGCTAATTGTTGTTGCTCAATCAGCACTTTTACTTTTTCTTCCCGGCTTAATTTTGAGAATCCTTTTATTGGTGATTGCATATTAGGGCTGTTTTACTTTTAAGAAATTATTGGCCAGACTCCATCCTTGCTCTATCTTTTCGATATAAGTACGTAATTTTTCGTAATCGCCCATTGCATGTCTAAGAAAAGCTGAACCCATCCCGTAAAAGGCAGGTAGTTTTGCAATAGACGTGAGATAATAGCCATCCAAGAGGCTTGAGATACCGCCCGAAATGATCAGTTGCTTAACACAAATATTCTGCTCTGGCAATTCAGAAAGCAATTCATTAATCGTTAATGTCATTTCTTCAGCGGTATGTCCTACATGAATAAAAGGATTAAATACCTCGGCTGCTATCGCATTAGAACGGTTTAGCTCAACAAGCGAGAAATTGGTTCCGCCCATAGCTGCAAACTCAATGGCCTCAATCGGTAATTGCAACAAATGACGAAGACTTTCCTTGCCAAATCCCTGACCAACTTCTTTCACGATTATTTTAAGTTTGGTCAGTTCCAGAAAATCCTGAATTAAATCAGTGGCAGGTCGTTTTTGTTGATCACCTTCAGGCTGAAAAGCTTCTTGCAATGGATTGATGTGAATGATTAAACCATCGGCATCCAGCTTATTGACTAACTCGCCAAGCTTATCGCTACTGCCTTCTGTCAACATTGATTCTAATTGACAAATACCAATATTGGCAAAAAGAGGAGCGTGTTCACCCATTATCGGACGTACATTGAAATCATTAAAATGCTCAGGTGAATCCAAAAGTATTCGGCACGAACCAAGACCCATACCAAGCCCAAATTCAGCACAAGCCTGAGCCAGATTCTTGTTGATGGTTCCAGCTCGTTTGGTGCCACCTGTCATACTTGATACCCATAACGGTAAGCGCATTTTACGACCAGCAAAGTCATACTCTTGCTTCACTTTGGAATGTGTGCCAAATAAAGGCTCATATTCAAATCGATTATCAACTTGCTTGCCTTCTAATCGTGAGCTAAATGCCAGGTCTATATGATCGCGCTTCCTGTCTTCCATCTAATGTGGTTTTGTTTAATTATGGTAAAAATAAGCTGAACTTATTCCAATCCCAAATGCTTACCGATAACAATGCGCAAAATTTCGGATGTTCCTTCACCAATCTGCAATATGCGTTGATCGCGATAGAAGCGTTCAATGGTTGAAGATTTTAATAATCCCTGCCCTGAGAATATCTGAACAGCTTCATCTGCAATTTCTTTGGCAATATCGCTGCAATATAATTTAGCCATGGCAGCTTCTTTGCCAAATGGTTTACCAGCATCTTTTAAGGCGCAGGCATTGTACAGGGTGTTGCGAGCCAGTTCAAGCTTTAGAGCCATGTCGGCCAGCTTAAACGATATTACCTGGTATTGAGCAATGTTTTTACCAAATTGCTCACGCTTTTTAGCATATTCCATCGCCATTTCAAAGGCCCCTTGTGCCAGGCCAAGCCCCATGGCCGCAATGGATAAACGACCTGAATCAAGTGTTTTAAGCATTTGCCCCAATCCTTTGTCCTGCTTGCCCAGAAGTTGGTCTTTTGATACCTTAATGTTATTAAAGTTTAACTCGGCAGTATCAGAAGCACGCCACATCATTTTGCCGTACATACGCTTTGTTTCGAAACCTTCACTATCTCTGTCTACTAAGATGGTTGAGAATCGTTTTTTGCCATTGTCACTGGTGACAGCTAACACGGTAACTCCTTTCATTAACTCATTGCTACCATTGGTGATGTAGCGTTTGGTGCCATTAATCAGCCAGGCATCTTCTTTGTCTTCGGCAATGGTTTGAACACCTTGAGCATCGGAGCCAGCACTTACTTCGGTTAAACCAAAGGCCCAAAGTCCCTCACCGGAAGTAAGCATAGGTACATATTTTAGGCGCTGCTCTTCGGTACCGAAATTATAGATCGGTGCCAGTCCGAGGCTGTTGTGGGCAGCCATGGTAGCGGCCTGTGAACTGTCTACGCGTGCCAGTTCCTCTACAGCAATGATGTACGATAAAGTGTCAAGGCCTTGGCCACCATGTTCTTTCGGAATATCAATTCCGTATAAACCTGCTTGTCCCATTTTTTTGGATAGCTCTGTTGAGAAGGTTTCATGCTCATCTAATTCGGCGGCCAATGGTTTAATTTCTTTCTCGGCAAATGCTCTGACTTTCTGCCTGAATGCTTCGTGTTGTTCGGTACTTAATATTGACATATGATTGTATTTCTTTTTCTCTGTTTACAATAAAGCTGTTTGTTATTCGCGAATGTTTGTTTGATAGGCTAATAAGGTTTGATTAAGCTTGACTTGTTCACCAGCCTGAATATGTACCTTTTCAATGATACCATCTTTCCAGGCTTTGATGTGATTTTCAGTTTTCATGGCTTCAAGTATCAATAGTAAATCACCCTTTTTCACTTTCTGACCAATGCTGACGTTTACTTTCATTACCTGAGAAGGGATTGGTGCCAGAAAGCTGTCAATTGATGAATGGTCCTCCTCTTTTTCCCTTGGATTATAGGGAGGAAGCCAGTCGTTGGCTTTAACGACCACCGACTTCAGTTGATGTATCAATTCTATCGTATCCTCTTGTTCAAAACAAAAGAAATTGAATGTTTGCTTATTTAACTCAAACATTAACTCATGTTTTGTAAGTGAGATATTACTGATTGTAAAAGATTGTTCATTCAGCTCAATTCTTAGGTCTTTACCGTGTTGTTTGAATTGGGCCGAGTAAACGTCTCCTGCGATAGTAAAATCAAGGTTTTGTATTTGTCGCCAAAAACGATTCTTTAATCCTATATGCCGATATACAGCATAAGCGATGCTATACTTTTCAATATCAGGAGGTGAAGTGCTTAATAAATTTTGCAGTTGTTCTTCGCAGAATCGAGTAGATACATTCCCTTCAGTAAAACGTTGATGGCCAAGTACTGAATTGATAAAAGATGCATTGGTTTTTATGCCTCTTACAAGCAATTGTTCATTGGCTTCTTTCGCTTTCTGAATGGCTATATTACGGCTTGAGCCATGCACAATAAGCTTGGCTATCATCGGATCAAACTGCGAATGAATGGCCATGGGCTTATCAAAGCCAATTTCCAGTCTGATACTTTTTGAATTGGGAAGTGTTAAGGATTGAATAGGCCCTGGTGTAGGCTGAAAGTTATTATGAGGATCTTCGGCGCAGATACGCAACTCAATGGCATGCCCGTTAATGCTTAAATCTTCCTGATTAAAAGTAAGGGCTTTGTTATCTGCTATTTTAAATTGCCATTCCACCAGGTCAATGCCGGTTATTTCCTCACTCACACAGTGTTCTACCTGTATGCGGGTATTCATCTCGAGAAAATAATGATTACCATGTTCATCGACAATAAATTCAACCGTGCCGGCATTTTCATAGTTGATGGTATGGCAAATAGACAAGGCATCCTTATACAATCGATCTTTTAGTTCACTAGGTAAATTAAAGGCAGGGGCCTCTTCGATTATTTTCTGGAAGCGTCGTTGAACGGAGCATTCTCTTTCGAACAGATGAACCGTATTTTCATGTTTATCAGCTAAAACCTGAACTTCAATGTGGCGTGCTTTTTCGATGTATTGCTCAACGTAAATGCGTTCATCACCAAAATAACGTTGTGCTTGTTTGCTTAATCGGGGAAGATGTAACAATAACTCATCTTTGCTATGGCATATTTGCATGCCTTTACCGCCACCACCCATAGCTGCTTTAACCAACACGGGGAAGGGGAGAGTGTCTGCTTTAGACAGAATGGATTGCAAGTTGCCTTCCCACGATTGTGTTAAAGGAACATTTGCTTTTTGCGCAATGGTTCGGGCTATCTGCTTATCACCCATCTGTTTTAGGTTTTCGGCAGAAGGACCAATAAACAGAATGCCGGCTTCTTTACATGCTTCTGCCAATTGGTGGTTTTCCGATAGAAAGCCATATCCCGGATGGATGCAATCGGCATTGTATTGCTGCGCTAATTCGATAATTAACGTAATATTCAGGTAGTTGTCTTTAAAAGAACCCTCTTGAAAAAAGTGCACTTCATCACTCAATTGAGCAGCCAGGGTGTCCTTTTCCAGTGGCAAAAGCGTTACCACTGTTTTTAAGCCTAACTGGTGTGCCGCTTTTATAATTCTAAGGGCTATTTCTCCTCGGTTTGGTATTAATACCTTCTTCATTTTCCTACTTATTTATACCAACTGGGACGGCGCTTTTCAAAAAATGCTTTTACACCTTCCTGTCCTTCATCTGTGCCTCTGGATTCGGCTATTTTTTCAATGCAAAGCAACTTGTTCGCTTCCGTGAAGTTGTTCTTCGATAGTTGATTGAGTAAATGCTTGGTTGAAGCCATTGCTTTGTTGCTGTTGGCTTTAAAATGCTCGCTTAGCTCATCAATGCGCTGTGCCAACTCTTTGTGACTACCAACTTCGTGGATGAGACCAATCTTTTTGGCCGTTTTAGCAGTAAAAGGCAAGGCACTTAACATGAGGGCACGAGCTTGCGAAAGTCCTATTTTATTCACGATAAAGGGTGCAATCGTTGCAGGTACCAATCCTAATTTAACCTCAGTGAAAGCCATTTTGGCATCCTTATCGGCAATAACATAGTCGGCGCATGCCACAAGGCCAATGGCACCACCCATGGCATATTTTTCAAGCCAGATAATAATGGGTTTCGGAAAGTTGTTTAGTATATCAAAGGTGCGATAAAACAGCTCAGCATCCGCTTTATTTTGTTCTTCCGTTTGATGGAGGCCTTCTCTCATCCATTTTAGGTCGGCGCCCGAACAAAAAACACCGCCAGCACCACGCAATATCACGACCTTTTGCTTATCGTCCGATTGTATCTTTTCTAATGTTGCTATCAAACAAATAAGCATGTCTTTTGACAAGGCATTTTTGCGTGCAGGATCATTCAGTAGTATTCGACTGACGCCATTAGATTGATTCAATTCAACCAGATGTTTGTTGTTACATTCTAAAGACGCCATATTTTGTGTTTTTCACTTCGTTATTATCAATTATTCTTAATACCAATCCTGCAATTTGACGGGTAGATTCTGGCGAGATTATACCATCATCCCACAAACGACTTGTACTATAGTATGGTGAACCTTCCTCTTCGTATTTTTTTAATATGGAAGCTTCAATTTGTTTAAGTTCTTCCTCATTAACGTTTTGATTTTGAGCGATGGCCTGCTCGCGCTTGATGGTTGTTAGCACCTTCGCGGCTTGTTTGGCTCCCATGACTGATATCCGGGCATTGGGCCACATAAACAAAAAACGAGGTTCATAAGCCCGGCCAGCCATGGCATAATTGCCGGCGCCATATGAACCGCCAATAAGAATGGTGAAATACGGCACTGTTGAGTTAGCGAGTGCATTCACCATTTTGGCTCCATCTTTGGCAATGCCTTTGTGTTCATAATCTTTACCCACCATAAAGCCGGTGATGTTTTGTAAAAATAGCATTGGAATATTCCGCTCATTACACAGCTGAATAAAGTGCGCACCTTTTAAAGCCGATTCAGAAAACAGGATGCCATTATTGGCTATAATGCCAACGGATTGACCCTCTATTTTTGCAAATGCCGTCACCAGTGTTGTTCCATAGTTGCTCTTAAACTCATGAAACGCACTGTCGTCCACCAGTCGTGCAATGATTTCATGCACATCCGGGAATGGCTTGCCACTTTCGGGAATTAATCCACTTAGTTCGTTGGGGGCATACTGTGGTGCCGATGCTTCTGTAGCCTTAGCATGATTTTGAGGAAGTGTTTCAACAATATTCCGACAAATATGAATGGCGTGTTCGTCATTATCTGCCAGATGATCGGCCACACCGGATATTTGAGTGTGTACTTCACCGCCACCTAACTCTTCTGCACTAACTTCTTCACCAGTGGCTGCTTTAACCAAGGGTGGGCCGGCTAAAAAGATGGTGCCTTGGTTTTTGACAATAATCGTTTCATCACTCATGGCAGGAACGTAAGCCCCACCAGCAGTACAAGAGCCCATCACAATGGCAATTTGAGCAATGCTCTGAGCCGACATGCGCGATTGATTAAAAAAGATGCGCCCAAAATCATCCCTGTCAGGAAATACTTCAGCTTGCTGAGGCAGAAATACGCCGCCGCTATCAACTAAATAAATACATGGGAGCTTGTTTTGAAGCGCAATTTCCTGTGCTCGCAAGTGCTTCTTAATGGTTTCTTTCACATAAGTGCCACCTTTAACCGTGGCATCATTGGCAATTATGATTACATTTCGTCCGTGCACCTGACCTATGCCTGTTACAATGCCGGCAGATGGGAAGGCATCTTTGTATTGCCCATTGGCTGCTAAAGCTGATAGTTCAAGGAAATAAGAGTCTTTATCTAACAAGTAATCGATTCGTTGCCGAACCGTAAGTTTGCCTTTTGCAATGTGCTTCTGACGCGCCTTTTCTCCACCTCCTTTAAATGCTTCTTTTAGCTTTTTAAAGTAGTCTTCAGCTAATGCATTGTTTAGCTTTTTATTGCTGACAAAGGAGTCAGAACTCGTATTTATTGTTGAATTATACTTAAACATCTTTTATTCGCTATTCGCAAATAATAACCTTTTTGAGGGGCAAATGTTCAGTAGAAACCTGTTTATTTGAAACAGATTTTATAATTGTTTTAACGCTAAAAATTGACTGAGAGCTTAACTTACCGGATTTGAGTTTTCTTCTCAGCTTGTACAAGTCTTATGGCCTTTAATTAAACCCTCATCGTAGGCGGAAAACTAACGATTTTTTGTTCAGACAAGCCGATACCATTTGGTATTGACTCACACAAAGAAAAAAAAGTCTCATTACCAAATGGTATTTGCTCAAATAAGTATTAAAAAGTGCAATTACTAGTTGGTATTTGGAAGGAATAACGCTAAAATTGACCGATACCAAATGGTATTAGCTTGTTTAAAGATCAGGATGGTCGATACCAAATGGTATTTTGATAAAAAGAGAATGATGACGATACCAAAAGGTATCGACACTTTGAGAAGATAGAGGTAAACAAAAAGTCCGGCTGTTAACCGGACTTTTAAATATCTTTTTAAATAAATGGTGTTTATCGCATATCAATGACATCAACATCGGAGTTGGCTGCCTGGTCAAACACAAAAGTTTTATCATTAATCTGTTTATTCGTTTCCATATTTTTCACCACTACAGTATAATTGTTTCCGTCTTTACCTACCTGACGAATTGAGTATAACTGAAGATTGTCTTTTAGAATCAATAGCTTGATGCGTGAATAAGGTTTATCGCGATTAATAGGGTACAAATCAATTTCGTGACACGCTTTACCGTTAATGGTTCCTTCGGCTACATAGTTGTAGGTATAGCCTTCTTCGTAAATGGTAAATATGGTTGCCGGATTTAAAGTTTCTTCATCGTCCAAATCAGGAATAGTGATGTTAACTTCAAAGGCATCAATCATATGGGTGTATTGTACTTGACCATCGAAGTAGGTGTCAACATCCATTAAATTAACTTTGTACTTATTTCCTTTTAATATGATATTACCTTCGTACACTTCGTTAATATCTTCCTGAAGATTTTCAAGAGAAAAAGAGAAATCAGCAACGATAGAAGGATATGCTTTTGTTTTGGCCGATACCTGATCCAGTATTTCTTTTGCTTTTTCCTGTGACTGGGCAAAGCTGAATAAACTGATTGAGGCTAGAATTAATGTAAATGCGTATTTCATATTGAATGTTTTTTTCATTTTTTTATTGTGTCAAGATGTTCGTCAATAATCAATAATTGTTCTAAAAATCAGCATTAATTAAACTGCGCTAATTGTTTTTCTAATTCCAGCTCATCTGGAATAAGTACCTGTCGGGCTTTACTACCTTCAAATGGGCCAACTATATTAGCTGCCTCAAGTTGGTCAATGATGCGCCCGGCACGGTTATAACCTATTGAAAATCGGCGTTGTATCAGTGAGGTAGAGCCTGATTGGTTAGCTACAACTACGCGTGCAGCTTCTTCAAACATAGGGTCGCGCTTGCTCAAGTCCACTTCACCAGCAGCTGATTCAGATGCGCTTTCACCAACATATTCTGGCAGTAAAAAGGCTGATGTATAGCCTCGCTGTGAGCCAATAAAGTCGTTTATCTTCTCTACCTCAGGTGTATCTACAAAAGCACATTGTACGCGTACTAAATCACTTCCTTGTGATATTAACATGTCACCTCGTCCGATTAACTGGTTGGCACCCGGCGAATCTAAAATGGTACGAGAGTCAATCATCGACGCCACTTTAAACGCCACACGCGTTGGGAAGTTCGCTTTAATCACACCGGTAATAATATTAGTTGATGGTCGCTGAGTGGCTACAATCATATGTATACCCACGGCACGTGCCAACTGTGCGATACGTGCAATAGGTAATTCAACTTCCTTACCAGCCGTCATAATTAAGTCGGCAAACTCATCAATAATAACCACAATATATGGTAAGAATCGATGTCCTTTTTCAGGATTCAATTGGCGTTTTACAAATTTGTGGTTGTATTCTTTAATGTTACGTGCATGAGCCGCTTTAAGCAATTCATAACGATTATCCATTTCTATCGCAAGGGAATTAAGCGTATTTACCACTTTCTGCACATCTGTGATAATCGGATCTTCTTCGTCAGGCATCTTAGCCAGGAAGTGTTTCTCAATTTTTGAATAGATGTTTAATTCTACCTTTTTAGGGTCAACCATCACAAACTTTAATTGCGATGGGTGCTTTTTATACAGTAAAGATGAAATGATGGCATTTAAACCAACTGACTTACCTTGCCCGGTGGCACCGGCTACCAACATGTGTGGCGCTTTGGCCAGGTCAATTACAAATGTTTCGTTTGAAATGGTTTTACCCAGGGCAATAGGTAATTCGTATTTGGTGTTCTGAAATTTCTTAGCACTAATAATTGAACGCATTGCAACCACTTCAGGTTCTGAGTTTGGCACTTCAATACCAATGGTGCCACGACCAGGAATAGGTGCAATAATACGAATGCCCAGTGCAGCTAATGATAAGGCGATATCATCTTCCAGGTTTTTAATTTTGGAGATACGCACACCAGGGGCTGGTACAATTTCATATAAAGTAACTGTTGGTCCTACTGTTGCTTTAATGTTTTTTATCTGAATCTTATAATCTTCAAGTGTTTTTACAATGCGATTTTTATTAGACTCCAGTTCTTCCATTGAAACGTCAGAATTGGCTGCACTGTGATCGTCTAGTAATTCAATACCTGGAAGTTGGTACGATGACAAGTCAAGTGTCGGATCGTAATCACCCAGTGGCTCATTATCAAAGGTATCCGGTACTTCTTCCTCTTCATGTTTCTCGATGGTTAAATCCAGATTAGGCTCATCATTAACCGGGGCATCTATTGTTGGTGAAAATTCAAGAGTAGTGCCTGTTTCCGGTTCTGCTACCGGCTGAATGGGCGTTTCTTCTTCTGGTACTGCTACATCTATTTCAATCTCCTTTTCGAACGACGGCTCTTCGTCCATTACAACATCAAAAGGCTCTTTTATAATGTTTTCATCTTTCGAAGCAACAGAAGCGTCTTTTTCAGGTACTTGGTCCACTTCATTGTTTTCCTTATTAAGTGGTTTTCGCATCATGCGATAGAATGATTCAAAAGTCACAGAAAGATAAGTTACCAACGCCACCATAAGAAGAATAACAGTGCCAACTCCACCAATAGAGGCTGTTAGCCATTTACTCATAAAATAACCATGTGCACCACCAAGCAACAAATACTGGTCATTTATTGAACTGATAAAGATAAAGCCCAGTGCAATCGATAACCAGATGCTTACGACAAAACAATGAACAAATGTTTTCCTTAAAGGAAGGATGCGTGCACCTAAAAGTCTGAAGCCAATCACAAATAACAATAGAACAAGGGCAAACGCAGCAACACCTACTCCTTGATTTATAAAACTATCAGCCAGATATGCACCGTGCTTTCCTGTCCAGTTCTCGACTGTTATATCAGAGTTTTTAAATAGTTCCCAAAAATTGATGTCGAACTTGCTTTTATCGGCAAAGCCTGTAAACAAAAAGGAAAAGAATGCCAGCAGAAAGTAAAAAGCAATACCAATGGTTATGATGCCTGAGATAAACCTAAACTTAAAATCCTTTAGGTTTTCGCGCCATAAGTTATATTTTTCCTGTAACGATGGTTTTTGAGATTTGGTCTTGGTCTTTTTCTTAGCCATATGTTGTAAAATTGTCAGAGGTCGAGTTCTCAGACAAAAATAATAAAACCACCACCATTTAACCCTGATAATGTATTAAAACTTCGTTTTGAACATTGAAAGGACAATAAAACAAGGTTTTACTGAAACGAGTCATCGTATCATTCTGGTGAGCTGAAGTGAATAAACAAGAGCATTGCTTTGAAGCTCTTTCAACGCGTAATAGATTCTGTAATGAAGACTACAGGTTTGACTCAATCCTTGAAAGGGATTAGAAAGGAGCTTATCTGTTGTATAAAAAAACTTGAGCTAGATGATGATTACTGAATAAGAGAGCTTACAAGTTCATCAATCTCACCATGGTCACTCTCAACATAGTTATCGGGTACCATGAATGCTTCCGTTTTGATGTTCTTTATATCAATTTCTTCGGCAATAAAGCTTAGTTCGAGCCCTTTAAAGTTGAGTTGAAACTCCATTAAGGCACCAGGTATGTCATCAAACGGACTATTCTCTTTTGGTCGATTAAAGGAAATCTCTTCGGTATAATAGACTGTTATGCTCTGTAGATCCGGATTGTTGAAATTTACAATGGCCTTTTTGCAGTTAATGCCTGCAATTTCTTTTGTTTGTTCATCAATAAATTCGAGGCTAGACTCTTCAACGGTTTCAAATAAAAACAGAAACTCACCCTCATCGTGCTCATGAAACAGGCGTTTGTCAAATATGCGGAATAGGGTCACAGTGCTATCACCATAATTCCTTGAAATGTAATCGAGCTGATACAAGCTAAGTTCACCTTTGATTGACACTTTATAGTCTTTATCTTTAAAGGTGCTAATCATTTTTGTTGGAAGAAAAGCGGCAAAACCCTTGTTCTGTACTTCCTCAGGATATACTATTTTATAAGTAATTACTCCTGCATCCATTTTTGCAGGTTTATTAAACCCACAACCTGCAAATAGGCCTATCAGAAGTATACTATATAGTAAGTAACGCATGATGATGTAGTTTGTCTTTTACCCTTTTCAGTCAGCACGCCAAAAGTAATAATTTAATGATTAGACGCAAGAGTCGTTAATCGTATAATGAAGCTCATTTGTCAAAAAAAAATATTTGACCATTTGGTTTGGAGATTATATAATTCCTTATTAGTCCTTTATGTTGGTTGTTTGCTTACAAATCGAAAGTTGTCAAATATGCTTAACAACAGGTTCTACGAAGTGTGTGATAATAATCATGAATTAAATCGCTAAAAGTTTGTTATATCGCAAAACGAAGACCTATTATTATAAACCAAGTAACTAAAATCTAAAAGACCATGGGCAAATTAGCAGTTATTGCACTTGGAGGAAATGCTCTATTACGCGACAATCAGATAGGAACTATCGATGAGCAGGAGCAAAATACTACAGATACGTTGGAAAACATCGTATTCTTATTAAAAGAGGGCTACAACATTGTAATCTCGCACGGTAACGGACCACAGGTTGGTAACATTGTGATGCGCAACGATGCTGGCGAACAAATGTATAACATTCCGCAGATGCCACTTGATGTATGTGTAGCTGATTCACAAGGTGGAATTGGGTACATGATTGAGCGCTCACTAAAAAATGTCATGCACAAGCACGGCATTAAGCGCAATGTTCTAACACTAATGACCACTGTGGAGGTTGATCCGAATGATCAGGCTTTTAAAAATCCTACCAAACGCATTGGTAAAATTGTTTCTCAGGAAGAATCAGAAAAGTTAACCAAGGAAAAAGGATGGACATTTAAAGAGGAGAAGAAAACAACCAGCGGTTTCCGTCGTGTGGTACCTTCGCCACAGCCTAAAGAAGTAGGTAACTGGGAAGTTATTGAGAAGAATGCACGACAAGGAACCATTGTCATTGCTGTTGGAGGCGGAGGAGTACCTGTTTACACTGATGAAAAAGGCGATATTCGTCCAATTGAAGCAGTAATAGACAAAGATTTGGCCAACTCATTATTGGCACGACAAATCAAAGCAGATCGTTTCTATATTTTAACGGATGTACCATTTGTTTATGCTAACTTTGGCGAGCCAAATCAAAAAGTGTTGGAATTCTTAAATGTTGAAGACACAAAAGAGTACATGAACGCAGGTACTTTTGGTGAAGGAAGCATGGCGCCTAAAATCAATGCAGCCCTTCAGTTTGTTGAAGGAGGCGGTGATATGAGCGTCATTACTGAGGCTACAAAACTTCAGGATAAAGCGTATGGCACCAAAATTACGGCCGAGTACGAAGAGGCTGATTTGAAAAAGCACGATAAGTAAAACGGTTCGAAATTGGAAGAAAGAATACCGGAGTGAGCGATTTATTGTGAGATTATAGCAGGATGCACCGCACACCAGGCATTAACAAGAAACCAAATAAATAACAATTAATAAAACAAAGAATTATGGCATTCAATCTTAAAAATCGGAACTTCCTGAAGTTATTAGATTTCTCACAGGAAGAAATCAAGTTTATGCTAAAATTAGCGCAGGACTTAAAAGCTGCTAAATATGCAGGTGTTGAGCAACCACGTATGACTGGCAAAAACATCGCTCTGATTTTTGAAAAGTCATCTACCCGTACAAGATGTGCTTTTGAAGTAGCAGCTTTGGATCAGGGAGCTCACGTTACTTATTTAGGACCTTCAGGTTCTCAGATTGGAAATAAAGAATCAATGAAAGATACTGCCCGGGTATTGGGTCGTATGTACGATGGTATCGAGTACCGTGGTTATGGTCAGGCTATTGTTGAAGAGTTGGCTGAGTACGCAGGTGTACCTGTTTGGAATGGTTTAACTGACGAATTCCACCCAACACAGATTTTAGCTGATTTCCTTACCATGATGGAGCATAGCAATGTGCCATTAAATCAGGTATCTTATGCTTACTTGGGTGATGCTCGTAACAACATGGCTAATTCATTATTAGTTGGTGGTGCCATTATGGGTATGGATGTACGCATTGTAGGTCCAAAATCGTTACAGCCAGATGCTGACCTAGTGAAGAAATGTCAGGAAATTGCTGAGAAAACAGGTGCTGTAATTACCATTACTGATGATGTAAAAGAAGGTGTTGAAGGATGTGATTTCCTTTATACTGATGTTTGGGTATCAATGGGTGAAGCTGACGAAGTTTGGAAAGAGCGTATAGAGCTATTAAAACCATACCAGGTAAATACTTCTGCCATGGAAGCGACTGGTAATCCAAACTGTAAGTTCTTACACTGTTTGCCAGCATTCCACAACCGTGAAACAAAAGTTGGAGAAGAAATTTTCCAGAAGTTTGGATTAGATGGTATGGAAGTAACAGAGGATGTATTCGAATCACCAGCTTCAATCGTATTTGATCAGGCTGAAAACCGTATGCACACTATTAAAGCTGTTATGGTTGCTACATTGGGCGCATAATCTATCGCCACAAAATATTGTGAAGGCATCTCTAATTTGAGGTGCCTTTTGTTTTACAATGATATTACAAAGTGTTTTTTCTATCTTCAAAACCTTAAACAATTCTTAATCATGCAGAAATCTTTAGTACAAATTACTTTAATGGCAATGTTTTGTTGTGTTTTCAGCAACTTATCTTTTGCCGATGAAAAAAAGAAACTTGATGCATCTGTCTATGATGGATGGAAATCGATTGACCGGGGAACCGTTATTTCTAACAATGGCGAATTTGTTTCCTACGTTATTAAACCACAAAAAGGAGATACTTACCTTTACTTATATAATGTAAAAAGTGGGAAGTTGGATTCTATTCCACGTGGTAAATCACCTGTTTTCTCACAGAGTAATCAGTTTATAGCTTTTCGTGTGTCCCCACAGGCTGATTCTATTCGTTCTTTAAAACTAAAAAAGACGAAAAAGGACAAGATGCCCAAAGACAGCTTATTTATTCGTAATCTAGCAAACGGTGAAACAAAAGTTGTTGCAGACTTAAATAAGTGGAGTACTCCTAAAAAAGGTGGCGATTGGTTGGCTTATGTGCTCGAAAAGGAAGTAAAGAAAAAAGAGGAGCCAAAGGATACTGCTAAAGTAGAAGCTGAAAAAGCAGAGAAGGAAGAAACTAAAAAGGAGGAAAAGAAAACGAAGTCTGATAAGAAGAAAAAGGAATTCAAATCGAAAGGCAAGCCACTTGTATTTTACCGACCTTCTAATAAGGACAGCCTATATCTTGAGAAAGTAAAATCTTATACTTTATCTGAAGATGGCTCGGCAGCTTATGTGATTCAGAGTGTTGGCGACACCACTGAAGTGTCTAAAGTACTTCGTTTTAATCCACAGACTTTTACCGTTGATACGCTATTTAAAGAGATTGGTAAAATAGAGAAAATTGCCAGTGCCTATAATGGTCAGCAGTGTGCTTTTTATTTTTCGGGTGATACTGCCAAAACTAAAGTGTACCGATTATATCATTACGGACCTAAGATGAAAAGTCCTGCATTGATTGTGGATACCCTGCATGCAGCATTGCCATCCGAATGGTCAGCCCGAACAAAGGGCAGCTTGAGATTTTCAAAAAATGGAGAGCGCCTATTTTTCGAAGCTGGGAAACGCCCTTTTGAAGAGCCAAAGGATACCTTAACGTCTGATGAAAAAACGCATGTTGATGTATGGAACTGGAAAGATATGGACATACAGCCAATGCAGAAAAAGAATCTACGTCAAGAAAAAGATCCTACCTACGACTGTGTGTATCACATTAAGAAGAAACAATTAGTACAGTTGGCTGATAAGGACTTGAAGTCTATAGAGGTGCTTGAAAAAGGTAATTCGAATATTGCCATTGGTCGGGACAGCCAACCTTATCGTTGGGCACGAACTTATTCAGGTCGTTGGTCGTCCGATATTTATAGAGTTGATGTGACAAATGGTGAGCGAATATTATTAATAAGCGATCAATCGGGCGAGGCTGATATATCTGAAAATGGAAAATGGGGTGTTTATTACAAGCCTCAAGACGGACAATACTATTCTGTAAATATAAAAAACGGCGATACAAAGCTAATTTCGAAAGGAGCTAATGTCGCTTTTGCTGATGAGTTGAATGATATGCCAAATGAAGCAAGAGCTTATGGTATTGAAGGTTTTTCGGCAGATGGTAAGTTCGTTATTGTTTACGATCGCTACGATATTTGGAAACTGGATTTAACGGGCAAAACAAATGCTGTTTGCCTGACAAATGGTGAAGGAAGAAAAAGTACCACAGAATACCGGTGTGTAAAACTGGATAAAGAGGAAGACTACATAGATTTAAATAGCAGATTGTTATTGGAAACCTTTAATGATGTTAATAAACAAGCTGGTTTCTCCTATTTAAATGGTCAAAGAATTTCAGAAATCATGATGGGCGACTATCGTGTCTATACGCCAAGCAAAGCGAAGGATGCAGAGACGATGGTTTGGCGAAAATCAACTTATGAGAAATACCCTGAAGTACGTGTTTGTAATGGTGATTTGAATGACTCGAAGGTAATCAGTAATACCAACCCGCAGCAAAAAGATTACATCTGGGGTGATATCCAGTTGGTTGATTGGGTGGCTTCTGACGGATTAAAACATCAGGGATTATTAATTACGCCTGAAAACATGGATCCGAACAAGAAATACCCAATGATTTCTTATTTCTATGAACGTAATTCAGATAATTTACACGGCTATCGTTCACCAGCTCCGAGTCGCTCAACCGTTAACTGGAATTTTTATGCGTCCAATGGTTACGTCATTTTTGTACCAGATATTTTCTATCGCGATGGAGACCCTGGACTTTGTGCTTACGAAGCCATCGTAAGTGGCTGTTTGGCCATGGTTGATCGTTTTTCATTTATTGATCGCGAAAATATGGGTATTCAGGGACAAAGCTGGGGTGGCTACCAGGTGGCATATCTGGTTACCCGAACAAATATGTTTAAGGCTGGAATGGCTGGAGCTCCGGTTAGTAACATGACCAGTGCTTATGGTGGAATTCGCTGGGGATCAGGAATGAGTCGTCAGTTTCAATATGAAAAAACACAAAGCCGAATTGGCGGTACACTATGGGAGAAAACCAATAAATACATCGAGAACTCTCCTGTGTTCTTTGCGCCTCAGGTTGAAACACCATTGTTAATGATGCATAACGATAATGATGGAGCAGTGCCTTGGTATCAGGGTATTGAGTATTTTATGGCACTACGCCGCTTAGAAAAACCTGTTTGGATGCTGGTTTATAATGATGAAGAGCATAACCTAACACGAAGAGCGAATTCAAAGGATTTAAGTATCCGTATGATGCAGTTTTTTAATCATTACTTAAAAGGTGAATCTATCCCCGTATGGATGCATGATGGTGTGCCTGCAGTTAAAAAAGGTAAGGAACTAGGATATGATTTAATTGAGTAATAAAATTAGAAGTTAAATATTGAAGCGCCGTAATGATATCATTGCGGCGCTTTTGTTTGATAGGTGTTGATTCTTAAAAACTTTTCATAAAAAGGTAATAAACAAATGATATTTTACTGTTGACTAATTTATTTTTTTTCACCTAAATTACGATTCATTTTGATCAACAGAAAGAAGTGTAAATTATTAACCAATTTAAGTTTTAAATTATGAGAAAAGTTTTTATGATTATGGTGATGGTAATGACAGTGATGGTTGCCGGAGCCCAGGAAAAAGAAAGTAAAGGAATGTGGATTGGAGGAGGCTTTGGCTTCGAAGGTGGTGACTACGATGGCTGGAATCTAAGCCCACAATGGGGAATGATGCTCAATGAAAAGATGGGAGTTGGTGGCAACCTAATTATAAGTGATGATGATTGGATGATTGAACCATATTTTCGCTATTACCTCGGTGTAACCGATAATTTCAAATTCTTCGGTGATGGTGCTTTAGCTTTCGGCGGTGGTGATAACTATAGTGCATTCCGTATTCAGGTTCGCCCTGGCATGCAATATTGGTTCAATTCAAAGTGGTCAATGGCAGCTGCAACAGAGTTGTTTACCTATCACAATATTGATGATGATAATGATGCATTTGATGAAACACGCACATTCTTAGGTGTTGATGCTACTAATTTAACTCTATCTGTGTATTTTCATTTTTAAATTTCAAATAATGAATTGCAGCCCTCATCATTCATTTGATGGGGGCTTTTTTTTGCTTCCAAATTCTTTAACATTAAAAACTGCCTACCAACTAATTTTAATCGTATATTTATATCTCCCTATCAGCAATTCAAATCCTTTGAATTAAATGCTTATGCCAAATCATATTGCCAATATTGATAATTTTCTTGCGCCTTATAGCGACGTTATTAATAGCCGAACACAACGGGCTATTGATAAAGAACATAAATTAAGTGATCGTTCATTATACGATTTTGCCAATGGTTATCAGTTCTATGGTTTACATCAGGTAGATGACGGCTGGATAATGCGTGAATGGGCTCCTTTTGCTAGTGCCATATTTCTAATTGGCGAATTTTCATCGTGGGAAGAAAGAGAGGAGTTTCGATTTTCAAGAACCGACAATGGTAATTTTGAGTTACGAGTTGAAGGTGAAAAACTTCAGCATAAAGCTATTTATAAGCTTAAAATTCATTGGGAAAACGGAAGTGGTGAACGTATACCTGTATGGGCTACCCGTGTTGTGCAGGATGATGATACGAAACTATTTTCTGCACAGGTTTGGCAGCCTTCACATGATTTTGTATGGAAAAATGATAAGCAACGAAAGAAGGTTGAAGTGCCATTAATATATGAAGCACATATTGGAATGGCCACCGAAAAAGAAGGCGTTGGAACATACCAGGAATTTACAGCTGAGATTTTACCACGAGTAAAAAAAGCTGGTTATAATACCATTCAATTAATGGCCATTCAGGAGCATCCTTATTATGGTTCATTCGGGTATCACGTATCCAGCTTGTTTGCACCGTCATCCCGTTTTGGAACACCCGATGAATTAAAGGAGTTGATTGATACAGCGCATGGAATGGGACTTGCTGTAATAATGGATCTGGTACATTCGCATGCTGTTAAAAATGAACTCGAAGGCATTGGTTTGTTCGATGGTTCACCCTATCAGTTTTTTCATGATAATGAGCGCCGTGAGCATGCAGCTTGGGATTCACTGTGCTTCAACTATTCCAAACACGAAGTGTTGCATCTTCTGTTATCCAATGTGAAGTATTGGCTCGAAGAGTTTCATTTTGATGGTTACCGCTTTGATGGTGTGACCAGCATGATATATCTGGATCATGGTTTGGAACGAAGCTTTAACGAGTATAAACTATATTTTGACGGAGGGCAGGATGAAGATGCGCTCACTTATCTCTTGTTGGCCAATAAGCTGATTAAAGAGTGCAATGCCAATGCTATGAGTATTGCAGAGGAAATGAGTGCCTATCCCGGATTAGCCACCCCAATTGAGCAGGGAGGAATCGGATTCGATTATCGCCTGGCGATGGGAACACCCGATTATTGGATAAAACTGATTAAAGATAAAACGGATGAAGAGTGGGCGGTTGGAAATATCTTTTATGAGTTGTCAAATAAGCGGGCCGAAGAAAAAACAATCTCTTATGCTGAGTCCCACGATCAGGCATTAGTGGGTGATCAAACCATTATTTTTCGACTTGTTGGTGCAGATATATACTGGGCCATGAGTAAGAAGGACAAGAGTCTATCAGTTGACCGCGGTATGGCTTTACATAAGCTGATTCGTTTGCTGACCTTCTGTTGTGCTGGCGATGGTTATCTCAATTTTATGGGGAACGAATTTGGACATCCCGAGTGGATTGACTTTCCGCGAGAAGGCAATGAATGGTCCTATAAATATGCGCGTCGTCAGTGGAGCCTGGTTGATAATCCTGAGCTTCGTTTTGAACAGCTGGATGCGTTTGATAAGGCAATGATTGCTTTACAGCAAAATGAGGATTTTATAAGCCAGCCACACATCGAGTGTCTGGAAGCCAATGATGGTGATCATGTATTGGCGTTGAAGCGAAAGGACTTGGTTTTTGTCTTTAATCTTCATCCAACAGCATCGTATACTTTTTATGGTGTTTCGGCGCCTGCCGGAAAGTATAATGTTGTTTTTAACTCCGATGAGAAAGCATTTGGCGGTTTTGATCGAATCGATGAAAGCATTGATTACTATACCCGCCCCGAGGCTCAAATGTCCAACAGGCACCGGGTACATTTGTATCTGCCTAGCCGGACCGCTATCGTTTTAAAGTATACACCCCCAAAAAGGATGTTTTAGTATGGCGAATCAAAAAGTGATTATATACCAGTTGTTCCCACGTTTGTTTGGAAATAAAAACACGCAGCCAAATGTAAATGGTAGTCGGGAAGAGAATGGTTGTGGTAAATTTCAGGATGTGAATGATCGCGCATTGCTTGAAATTAAAAAAATGGGCATCACGCATATCTGGTATACAGGTGTAATTGAGCATGCAGTGGTTGAGGGCTACCCCAATGAAGGTATTGAGCATGGCAATCCATTGGTGATAAAAGGAAAGGCTGGTTCGCCATATGCCATCAAGGATTATTACGATGTTAATCCTGATTTAGCTGTTCATGTATCTCAACGGATGGATGAGTTTGAAGAGCTGGTGGCTAGAACGCATCAAAGCGGTTTGAAATTGCTGATTGATTTTGTGCCCAATCATCTGGCTCGTGAATATAAATCGGATATGAAACCTTCGTCTGTAGAGGACTTTGGAGAGAAGGATGATGTTCATACAAACTTTGCCAACAATAATAACTTCTATTATTTGCCCGGTGAATCATTACAACTGTCTGACGAGATAAAGCAATTGTTTCCTGAAAATGATTATCGGGAAGAAGTTGCCAGGGCTACAGGTAATGATCGTTTTACAGCTTATCCGGGAATGAACGACTGGTATGAAACGGTGAAGCTTAATTACGGTATTGATTATACACATGGTATTAAAAAGTTTTTTGATCCTATCCCGGATACCTGGCTGAAAATGAAAGATGTTTTGCATTACTGGGCCGTAAAGGGCGTTGATGGTTTTCGCTGCGATATGGTCGAAATGGTACCGGTGGAATTTTGGCATTGGGTCATACCACAATTAAAACAAGCTTTTCCATGGCTCATATTTGTAGCGGAGGTATACAATCCGCAATTGTATAACACTTACATATTTAAGGGTAAATTTGATTACCTCTATGATAAAGTGGGCTTGTACGATACGCTAATTGATGTTATTAAGGGGACTAAGCCTGCAAAAAGTATTTCTGAAACATGGCAAAACCTGTCAGGTATCGATAAATACATGTTACGTTTTATGGAAAACCACGATGAGCAGCGCATTGCTTCGCCCTTTGTCGTTAATGATGCCCGCAAAGCGATTCCGGCAATGGCCGTATCAGCATTTATACATCAGGGGCCATTAATGATTTATAATGGGCAGGAGGTAGGAGAGCGAGGAGAAGGCCCATGTGGTTATAATGGTGATGATGGGCGTACCTCCATTTTTGATTACTGGAACATGCCCGAGCATCAGAAGTGGATGAATAATGGCGCTTTTGATGGTGCGTTAATGTCTCACGAACAAAGCGTATTGCGGCAGGCTTATGTTGATATCAACCAGCTATGTGCCGAACCGGCTATTCGTGAAGGTTTGTTTTACGATGTCATGTGGCAAAATAAAGACAATCATCACTTTAATAGTGAAAAGATCTATGCGTTCATTCGTTATAGTCAGTCACAGAAGCTAATGATTGTTTGTAATTTTAGTGAACAGGCTCAATCAGCACAAGTGATCGTTCCCAAGCATGCGTTCGAGACTTTAAATATTCCACGGCCTGTGAAGATTACGTTTTCTAGCTTGGTTTCAAGTAATGTTATTAGCATTGGTAGTGAAGAATTAATCAATGAAGGTGTTGACATGACGATTAATGGCTATGGTTATGCGGTACTGGTAATGAAATGGTAATGGAATTAGGATGTTCCATTGTTCATATGCTGACTTTGGGAACAGAGAATGCTCCACGATAGATCAGGGTATTCTAAATTTCTGACGAGCAAACCACGGCAATTCGCATTTAACTTTTAATATAATTTTACCTTGCGTTATACCGACATAAGCAACGCAGTTTGGGACCCATTGACATAAACGGAGGGGAGAAAAATTTGATGCCAAGCTGTCAATTATTAAATTTTTCCCGTAGTGATGTCATAATGGGTAAACGAGTGCTTTAGTCGGCGGCCTTTTTCTCCCCTTTTTGGGCTGAAGGCAAAAAGGGGAAGCCTCAACGGCTTTAGTTGAAATACAATTTCTTAAATGCGATTGCCGTGACGAGCAAACACTCCGCATGCGCTAATTTGCTAAAAACCCTTACCTTTGCGCGCTATGAATATTTTCAAAGGGCTCAACACTCAAGAGGCACGAACACTTCGCTTGCATCTTTTTTATAGTAGTATCGATGGTATTGCCAGTGGAGCGTTGATTCTCAATGAGTTTATCTTCATAAAGTCTTTGAAAGGTTCGAATGTTCAGCTTGCCTTTTTATTTCAGTTTAGCATGGTGGTATTTTTGTTTGCCATGCTGGCCAATGAAATAATGCGACGTCTTTCCAATCGAAAGCGTTTTTTACGTATTACAGGTATCATCACACGACTTCCATTGGTTGGTTTTGCCTTTTTTCCAAATGTGATGGGCGAAGAAGGATTGGCACCTGTTTATCACTTGATATTCTTAACTGTTTTTTTGCTGTTTCACACTTCAAAAATTGCTGTAGTCCCGTCTATCAACCAGTATTTAAAAGGTAACTATCGACACGAAATATTTGGTAAACTCTTTGGATATGCCACTACCATAAACAAGGTATGTGTGTTGGTATCCACCTTCTTAGTGGGTGAGTTATTGCACCTTAACCCAAATTCATACAAGGTGTTTTATCCTGTCGTTGGCATTCTTGGAGTGATATCTGTCTATCAGCTTACGAAGATTGATTTTATACAGAAAGCAGAGAACATAACAAAACCTGTTTGGAGTGCATTGGGCGATTCATTCAAACGCATTCTTGAAATACTGAAGAAGAATAAGCCTTTTCGTCACCTGGAGATCGGTTTTATACTATATGGTTTTGCCTGGATGAGTACACATGCTGTGGTAACCATTTTTTATAAGGAAGCACTGGATGTGAACTACCCAACAGTGGCTTTGTACAATATCCTTTTTAACCTTGTGGCTATTTTACTTTTACCTTTGTTTGGTAAGTTAATTGGTAGTCGTGATCCCAGGCGATTTGGTATCCTTACCTTTGGCTCATTAATGTTGTTTATTGTCTTTACAGCGTTAACCGAGTATTTTCCTTATTATTTCGAAATTGGAAATTATAAAATATACTTTCTGTTTTTAGTGGCACTCTTTTTTAACGGCGTATTTATGGGCAGTATGCCTATTCTCTGGGGCATTGGTAGTAGTTATTTTTGCAAGCCGCATGAAGCAGCCGATTACCAATCTGTTCATTTGTTTCTAACAGGATTCAGAGCTTTATTTGCGCCAATCATTGGCATTCAATTGTATGAGTTGTATGGTTTTAGCTTTACCTATGGGGTAGGAGTGGTATTGCTTGTTCTGGCTATCCTGTTAATGATTTATTCTGAAAAACGGTTTTCAAAGAATGAGGTGTAATGCAAACCACTGATATAAATTTTAGAACTATCAACGATTAAACGAATAAAACAATATGTACTCCGGCAATATAACGAAGCTTTATCTCATTAAAATAGCCAAATGGTTTATGCTCACGATGCCAATTCTGATGCTTTTCTTTCAGGATCTAGGTTTTACGGTTGAGGAATCATTTCAGTTAAAAGCGATATATAGCATTGCCATTGTTATCTTCGAAATTCCCTCAGGTTATGCTGCGGATGTGCTCGGGCGAAAGCGAACTTTAATCATTGGTAGTATTCTTGGTACACTGGGTTTTGCCATCTACTCCTTTACTTCTGGTTTTTATGCTTTTTTAGCGGCTGAATTGATATTGGGTGTTGGTCAAAGCTTTATTAGTGGTGCCGACTCGGCGATGTTGTACGATAGCTTAAAAGCCGATGGTAGGGAGAATAGTTACATGAAATACGAAGGGCGAAACTTTTCTGTCGGCAACTTTAGCGAAGCCATTGCTGGATTTATGGGAGGTGCATTGGCCGAGATAAGCTTACGTACACCCTTCTTTTTTCAAACAGGTATTGCTTTTCTGGCTGTGCCGGCTGCCTTTATGCTGGTGGAACCTCAATTGTATACACGCACTCAAAAGGCTACCTGGAAAGATATTTGGAATGTGGTTAAATATGCCATGGTGGAAAATAAAAGCCTTCGTTACAATATTATCTATTCATCCATTATTGGCTCTGCTACCTTATCCATGGCATGGGTGTATCCACTCTACCTCAAGGAGATCGGATTCAGAGAAATTCATATTGGCTCTGCTAGTACAGTATTAAATCTGGTGGTTGGCATGACCACCTTATTTGCTTACAAAATAGAGCGGAAGTTACGACCTAAATCAACTGTATGGGGCACCACGCTGGTGATAACCGGAGCTTTTATTGCTGCCGGATTGTTACACTCTTTATATGTTCTACCTGTGCTGATGTTCTTTTATTTCTCAAGAGGCATTGCGACACCAGTGCTTAAGGATTATATCAACCGCATAACATCGTCGGATATCAGAGCGACAGTATTGTCATTACGAAGCCTGATAATTCGTGCCAACTTTTCAATATTAGCACCGTTGTTTGGATATATGACCGACCGCCTATCACTCAGTCAGGCTTTTGTTATTATTGGTGTCATCTTTATGGTGCTGACGGGTTCAAGCATCTTTTTATTCCTACGCTCATTGGAGAAGGATAGGAAATAGCCTTTTTTATGGTTTCCATGAGATTCTTCTTCAGGTTTTTTCCAATTAAAGGGGAGGTTTGGAAAATAGATATCGCCAATATCAAAATTGGAAGTTGATACTTGCTAAGCCCTGTCTTCTTTAGCTTTCAAAAAATAAATGATGCATGTTGATAACTTTTTCTTCGATCTAATAGTGTGTTTACCAATGTATAGTAAATCGTGCAAGTTCATTGGAGTAGGTGAATTATAATATTGCTATTGGAAGAATTATGTATTTTTATAATATTTGTGTTTGAAGCGCTGTATCCATTGTATTTATTGACTTGTGCTAAGTGTTTAATTGTTAATGGAAAAGTGATAATATATATTATTCGACCTTGTATTGTTTGCAATATATGCTGAATAAAAATTGATAACAGTTATTTAAATATTAGGATAAGAAAGAGTACAGAAGAAATGCATATGAAGTCAACGACATACAGAATTCAGAAGATGATGACCAAAATAATGGTTGTGTTGGTATTGTTCGCTACTTCTAATGTATTAACCTTTGCAATTTCTGCAGACGATTATAAGCCGGATATGATGGATGGCTTTAAAAAGGTCAGCTACTATTTCGAAGGAAGAGGTAAGTCAGTAATCGAAGAATTGCATACAATTGATGCTAACAATATAGTTCTTGATGTTATAATAAAGCCTCGTTCTATAAAAAAACAGAGTACAATTGCTGAGAAATATGATGGTGCAAACGGTTATCGTTTAGGGCAAGATGGGCAAAACATTGTGTTTGAAGTAAAGGTAAACGGAATCAGCCACCAGTTCATTGCAACTAATGTTTTAGAAAGAGGCGAAAAAGTATTGGTTAGTACTCATTATAAAGATGGGCATATTGGTATTACCATAAATGGAAAAAAGCCAGTGAACCGCTTTTATCAAATAGATGATGTAAACATCTCAGAGTTCGACTCGAATAAATTCAATCCGAATGTCTCCAATAAACTTTCCCTCTTAAAAGGTGAAATGTTCACAGAACTGTCAGCCTTTAGAAAAGCACTTAGAAAAACTTTAGGCAGAAAGCCTTTCAAGAAACATGGTGACGAAATTATAAAAATAGCTTATCAGGAAGATGAATTAGCAAGTATAAATGTAGGAGGAGATTTGTTGATGAGTTCTTCTCCCTTACTTATTGGAAAGAACTTCGCTGGAAAGGTTAAGCAGGTAAGGTTGTGGAAACCTGCCAAGTTGATTTCGATTAAGAATAATATTGAGTTTGCACAAAAGGAAATTGAAGTAAACAATCTGAAATTACTTGCAAGGGATGAGCACAAATTAGTCAGCTTGTTGGATGGTGAGAAGAAAGAATTGTATACAGAATCCCATAAGTATGTCGAAGGATCACCTTTGGAATTTGTAAGTGAAAGGAAGGAGTTATCTCGATTCGAGTTTGCTAAAGAGGAAGCTCGAGGTTTATGGTCAAATCAAGATTGTATTGATTCAGTTTCGGAAGATGGAAACTCTTTCATTTCAGATGATTACTGGTTGACTTCCGGTCAAAGTGTTGTACTAACCTATGGCAAAAAATACAACTCTGTAGTGAGTTTCTTTGGTAATATTTCTGAACATGAAAGTGTTCCAGAAAATAATAACTGTAAATTCTATTTCTTAAGAAAGGATGAAAGAGCAGTATATAGTACACTGTTTGTTTTGAACAAAGGATGGGAATTAAATGGGGTTAATTATGTTAATAAGCATTTAGCTGATAATGCTAAGTTTGGTTTACCTTCAAATTCAGTTTCTACAAATGAAGATCAAGAAACTGAATTAGAAAATAACTTGAAAAATTCAGCTAATAACTTCACTGCTGAAAAATTATTTAAGAAATTTGTATACGAACTTAATTGGAAAGCTGTTCCGAATAATTTTTATGCATTACAAGAATTAAAGCTTGTTTCACAAAGAAATCAAAAATCAAATCTGATTGTTAAAAACAATGATTTGAAATACAGAAAGTCTCTTAAGTATTTGACTAATAGTGATGTGTGTTCATTTGCGTTTGACTATCCTGAGGGTTTTAATGTTTCTGTAAAAGATGTGAATGCTTCTGGAATACCGTCTTCAGATCGTATTAAATATGTTAATCAAAATTTAGGTGAACAAATTGATTTTGTTAGCGTTTATCCGGAGGGCATTAAGTGTAAAAATAAAAAGTCATATAATTCTAATTTCTGGACAGCTCGGGCGTTTAAGTTATTAGCAGGTAGTTTGAATGTTAAAGTTAATAAAGAATTAAGCTATCATAATATAGGTCGTCAGAAGAGTCTGGGTGAAAAGAATCGTAGAAGCAAGCATAGATTATCAAATTCTATTCTGGCAAAAGACAATTACTTACTTTGGTTAAACAAAGAACGGTTAGATGATCAACGGATATCAGTGAACTCTTGTGGAATTCTCACAACTAATAAGAGAAGAGTTGTGCATGATATTTATAGTAGTGAAGTCGAGCTCGAACAGCTGACAAAAAGTCTTTCATCGCATGCCCGTCATTTAATAAATACTTACGAAGGCCCACCTGATATTAAAGATTCTTACAAAGTCAATTTTTCAAGGAGCTATTTAAATGAAGTAGATATCCAATATGCTCTGGGATAGATCCTCATCAGCCAAGGGATGTATCCAAAATTAAATAGGCACTCAATGGTGATTTGCTAAAGATTTCATATTTATGAAATGCTTTGTAGGCTTACTTTCTCTAATGTTTGTATTGCAGATACATCTTATAGAGAATTAGTTGGTTATACCCCTAATTGAGCTCTAGCTAATAATTAGCATTAGTTTTCTTCCTTCTTTCCTGATAGCTTCAAGGTTCATTGAAAGATAGAATATATTGTGCATTAACGAGTCATTATTAGGATTGTTTAGCATCAACATATATATCTTAGATAATACTGATGAAAGCTAAGCTTATTTGTATCTAATTCAGGCTCATAACTTTCAATACTCAATAATTTCATTAAATTCGTTACCCTTTTTAATAGTGCACAGTGCACAAAACCTAATTTTATGGATACGCTCTATTTTGAATTACCGCTCATCGAGTGGGTTGGTTATATGGCATCAACCCTCGTGTTAGTTTCGCTAAGTCTTTCATCTATTGTTAAGCTAAGGATTTTTAACCTGATAGGTGCAGCTATCTTCTCATTTTATGGCTTTTATATTGATGCTTTGCCTGTAGGTATCATGAATCTGATTATTTGCCTGTTTAATATGTATTATCTGCGAACTTTGTTGTTTAAAAAAGAAGTGTTTGAAGGTATTTGCATTGATAAACCCGATAAGTATCTCCGGCTGTTTTTAAACTATCACAAAGATGATGTTCAACGTTTCTTTCCCGAATTTAAGATTGAACAAGCCGAATCCTCTAAGATATTAATGGCGGTGCGTGATATGAATGTAGCTGGAGTCATGTTGTTATCTGATAATAAAAACGGAACTGCCGAAGTAATCTTAGACTATGTAACACCACAGTATCGTGATTACAAAACAGGCAAATACCTCTTAAGAAGGTTTAAGCAACAATTATTAAATGAAGGGGTAAACTCGCTGTATTATTCGGAGCTGAATCCTTTGCATTCAAAATATTTTCAGCGTATGGGGTATCGTTTAGAAGGTGAAAGTTATGTGTTAAACCTTAACAATAGAGCTGATTAGTTTGCTTAAAATACAGCGCTACAATAATTTGATATCATCAACAGCCCGAATAATAAGTGCTTATTTTACTTATTATTCGGGCTGTTGCAAATGACGATTCTTACATTTATTCTACCTACATTTTTATTACCTTATGTGTGTGGGTTCTGTCATTTGTTTTGACATTAAGATAGTACACACCAGGTTCATAGCCTGATACATTAATGAAGGTTTCATCAATATCCTGCTCTTTTTCCAATTTGATTATTTTCCTACCTCTTGAATCATACAACTCTAGTTCATATATCTCGTTGTTGTAAAACTCAATAAATAATTTACCTGATACAGGATTTGGATATACCTTATGAGAGTTAATTACTGTTTCATCCAATCCAGTAGCAATATCAATGTTAACGATGTATTGCAGCGAAGTCAACTGGTCTTCAGCTAATACGTTAATTTCAGCTGCACCAGGTACCTGAGCTGGATCGATAACGTTTACCGATGCACTCGGGTCAGTTGGTGTACCAACAACAGTAGGAACAGTAAAGTCACCCGGAGCTAATTCGTAGTTGTATATATAAACAGCAGGACTAAAATCTGGTATAGCATTTCCATTAACTGTGATGCCTTGCAATGTTGCATCGGAGGAAAGAATTAATGTTTCTCCTGTAAGCGATACAATCGTTGTCTCATCGTTACTCATAATGCTTAAGTCACCTGAATACGTATCGATAGCCTGAGGATAGAAGTATATTGGTACTTTCACTTGTTCGTTTGGATTAACCAAAAATACAGTGTTAAGAACAAAGAAAGCCTGCTCAGATGATGTAATGTCTGTTATTTCCAATGGTATACATCCCTGATTCGAAATAACTAAAGTGTCTACAGTGTAATGATCTTCCAATACAGCACCAAAGTCTATTGTACTTTCTGAAACTCCAATGTCAGGCACACCCATTTTGTCCAGGTTAAACACTATTGAATCAGTTGGATTAGCCGGATCATTTGAGAATATGGCAACAATATCCTGATAAGAACCATTTGGTAAATTAGCAGTCGGTACCACATATGATACCTGCTTCGTTTCACCAGCTGTAATGGCATCAGAAACCGTTGTTGTTGCCACGTTTTCGAGGAAACTGTACATTATTTTCTCGAAATCTTCATTATCAATAAAAGCACCATTTGAACTTGCAAACAGTAAGTAATAAATCCGGGTTACCGAATTGATGCTATCAAGTTTGTGTCTGTTAAACTCTGGATTTTTATCAACCTTCTGAACAACATCATCGTTTGGCTTTGTAATGATTAAGTGATTAATAGAAGGCTGAGAAGAACCATGTACACGTCTGATATAACCATTATAGGCATTTCCATTGAATATCTGTGTGATCATATCTTCAGTATGGGTGGCATCATCTTTTGCACCAGCCACACCGTTTATTTCAAAGAAGTCGAGGTCGTGTGCATCCATAGCCAATACAAATAAGCCTTCAACTTTTCTGGTAAAGTACTCACTCTTGTTACCAAAATCGGAGCTTTGTGTGATCACATTATCCGAATATGGTATTTGATCGTTGAAGTTGGTGTTGAGGTAATTACCAAAATCATACATGTCGTTACCACCATTTTCGATGAAAAAGCCTTCGACGGCTTCAGTGAAATTATATCTGTTCGGAATCAGTGCCGTTACTTCAGCAAAATTGGTATTTAAGTTGTCTAATACATCGGTTAATGTCGCCTGGTTAGATGAATACAATTCTAAATCTCTTCCCACTCCATTGTTGCTGATAGAAGTACTTACTGTAACAGACTCTTCGCAACTGACCACAAAATCGGTGATATCAGTCGAAATATTCATCACAGGAACCAATGGATCAACACCAGCATCGTCTAATAGAATGGCTGTTCCCAGAACTGACGGATTGGTGGCTTTATCAATAGCACCTGAATGCCAGCCCAAAATCTGTTCTACACCATCACCATCATTATCAATAATATTCAGGTCTATTCCAATCTCTGTACCTGCAGCAGGAATAATGCTTGTAGCTGAACTCCATGGAATGGCCATTTCAAATACATATTCGACAGAGTCTGTAGTTGTTGTTTGTGCAAAAACGATGTCATCAATGTTTGTCCCATTTGCAATAATATAGTTGCCATTGTCCCATACAAAACGGATGAAATAGTCATCTGCATCATAATTCGTGCCTTTTGAATTATTAAAGTCGAGGTACAACTCTACATTATCAAGTGTAGCCACATCGCCGCCAACATTGTGCAATGAATCATCGGCAACTGTTACTAATAGGTATAAGAATTCATCATCCCATGAAGCCCGGTATCCTGCGACAAGATCTGCCACAAAGGTTGATAGTTTTTCAACTGGAGAAACCGGTTGGGCGATATAGTCAAAGGCATAAGAATTCCAATCAGACTCCAGAGCCCCATCAATAGTAAATGGTGTGTTAGTATAGGTAAATGATGGCTTAATATTCGCACCAACGCCTGAAATCGGAATCCTGTAAGTTGGGAAATTCTGGTCATTGCTTTCGATGACTAATTCACCATCATAATCTATCGCATCGCTTGGTTCAAAAACAATATCGAGATAAGCCGATTGATTGATTGGTATCAGAAGGTCGCCAGTCAGCGATTCAGCCAATTCACTGCCATTCACTGAGAATCGGAAACCGCTAGGTACACTAATAGATGTAATATTTATATAATCATTGGCAAAATAGTTTGACAGTTGCATGTTGTATGGCTCAGATTGGAAGCCAATGGGTTGTGCATAAAAATTGATCGCAGAAGTATCAATACCCATTATCAGGTCTTGTAACACTTTTTCGGCTTGTAATTCATAAGCACCCATGTCAATAATATCAACTGTGCCATCAAATATACGTGGGTTTCCAGCCAAATCAGTGGGAGGGAACATACCATCCGAATCCCCCATATTTACAAACAGGGAAGTAGAGCTAGGCTTGTAACCGGCATCCAGCTCTGGATCCTCCGGAAATTCTGCTGAGCCGAAGATATCGTTAGGGCCAGCATTCCAATACGAGCGGCCTATATTACCAATAAGGTTATAGCCTAATGAATTGGTTTCGCCATTAATAAAGAAGTCGGGTCTGAAATTGGATTCATCAATGATAGTATTATCCGCAATTATCGAATGCCAGATAGTTAACATGCCACTACCCATATATAAACCACCGGCTGCCATGTTTGATTGGTTCGCAACAATACTGGTGTTGTATAAGACCAGGTTACCGCTAAATGATTGTCCTGTTACTACACCACCTGCTCGCTGCTGTACACTGATATTGTTAGCTATTAGTGAATTGACAATTGCTATGCTATCTCCGTCAACTACCGCAATACCAGCTCCACTCAATTCGGCAGTATTATCAATTATTCTGCAGTTATTTATAAATGTTGTTGATAAACCGCCATCAATCAGTATGGCTCCAGCATTAGTAGTTGAACTGTTGTTAGATATTGTAGTGTTATTTAATTCAAGCATAAAGGAATTGCTAACTGCACCACCTCCATCGGTAACGTTAAGAGTGTTAACACTGTTGTTGTCAATAAGGCAGTTGTTAAGTGTGGTATTACCTTCGTTGTGTATGGCACCACCACGGTTGTTACTTAGATTATTAGATAACTCACAATTATTCATTTCTAAATTAGCGGCTATGTCCACATTAACAGCACCGAATTCGGTACCTTGACCATCTGATATCCTGGTATAATTTAAAATGGAGGATTGAGTATTTAGGTCATTATATATGAAATGAATACCTTTCCATCCTTCATCAGCTATTGATTCAATAAATACAACATTATCAGTCTCCAGGCCATTGCTTATAAGCATTCCTTGGACGATGAGTGCGGCATCAGGTAAAAACTCAAGAATTGTTCCTTCACAAATGGTATATGTGACACCCGGCATAACAGTTAAGGTATCAACAACTAATGCTCTATCGGTACATAAAGTGATATTATCACCAATTTCACCTTCCAGTATGGTCAAATCACTTCCTAAACCTTGCAAATTAACGGTCTTGATAGGTGCAAAATTATCATTACTTAGGATGATAATTTCGTTATCATAATGTGTGGCTAGAGCAGGAGCGAACTCAATGGTAATGATAACTGTATCCTTTAAAGGCATTGAGAAAGCGGCAATGAGGTTGGTAAATGGTTCATCATCCTTTTTAACACGGAATCCGGTTGGCGCTGTAATACCTGTTACCTCAACGATGCTCGTACCAATATTGGTTAACAATATAGAATCTAGTCTAACGTTACCAATTTCAGTAGGTAAAAAACGGACAGTATCTTCACTAATAGCCAAGAATATTTCTTCATCGGGTGCATCGAGGTATTCAAAAGCACCAATATCTATAATGCCAATGCCATCGTCTGTGTATATTCTTCGGTTGCCTTTTATATCAACTGGCAGAAGGTTAATGCCTGTTGTATCGGCTTTACCATTATTAATGGCAATGGAATTGCTTAATGGACTGTAGTCAACATCAAGCTGTGGGTTGATTGGATTATCGCTTGTACCAATAATATCACCGTTCTTGTCCGGGAAATCAAAATTAGCCGTGTTGTCAACCAGGTTGTAGCCTTTAGATTTTATTTCCTTGTCATCCGCTTTGATAAATGGATCGTCACCACCGGCGTTATTATTACTAAACAAGTTACTTTGTAAATCAACAGTAGAGTCATAAATGTATATAGCACCACCATCGTCTGCAGCTTGATTATTCACAATGGTTGTGTTAATAAGTTTGACTTTGGAGTTAGTTCTGCTGTGCAAAGCTCCACCATCATCATCCAGGGCTTGATTGTCTGCAATTAAACAGCCCACAATTTCTACAGCTTTAGCCTTGCGTACAAGTATGGCACCACCATCTGTTCCGGCAGTATTGTTGGTGATATACGAATTTTGTATAAGTGTATAGGTATCTTCATATTCAATTAGAATTGCTCCTCCTTCATTAACGGTTGTATTGTTTTCAATGCTTGAGTTAGCCACTTTCATATACCCAGCCTGGCGATTAGCTAATGCACCGCCGCCATAATGATCATCTGGTTCTACTTTAGTAGTCGTATTATTTGTAAATAAACAATCATTAATAATTACTACGCCTTCATTATAGACAGCTCCTGCAATGTCTTCAGCATTATTATCATAGAACACACAATTATTGAGTTCGACAGTGCCAAATTCGTCAATGAAAATGGCTCCACCTCGTCTAAAGTGGTACGAATCTTTTAATAGGAAAGGGTAGGCATCGGTATGATCAAAGCGCGCATATTCAAATTTTGATATATTGACGCTGTCGAATTGAGCTTCTGTGTCAATTTGCAGGCCGGCCCATCGCTTACCTTTTGACGTGAAAACGATGCTGTCTGTAACTGTTCCCAAAGCTATTATCTGCCCCTTAACCGTAATATCAAAATAATCCATAAATTCAACGGTCGTACCTGGGCAAATGGTTAAGGTCGCATCATTTGTAATGGTTATGCTTGCACCAATACGAATGGTGTCAGTACACCATTCCGTATCTTCGGTTATATCACCTGTTATTAAGTCACTATTATCTACACTGGTTGCTGATAATTCAATGCTAACTGTAGAAGTGTTATCGGCGTTACTATAAACGGTTGCTTCGCCAGTAAATGCGCCCAGTCTGCTAGGTGTAATTGAAACTATCAAATCAACTGATGCTAGTGCAGGAATGGCGAATGAGCTAATGGAGTCTGCGGGCTCGCCATCGGTATTCACTAAAAATCCACCTGTTGATCTAATGGAGTCAATTGTTAAGGCTATATTTCCAAAGTTGGTGATAGACAGCCTTTTATTGGTAGTTGCATTGAGAGATACTTCTCCGTAGTTAATGATGGTATCCGAAACTTCTATAATGTACTTTGGTAGTGGATCACCCTGAAATTCAACAGCACCAATGTCAGTCACATTGTATTCCCCTACAAATATTCTTGGATTCTTATATACATCCACACTTGATTCGTTGATGTATTCCAAATTTTCACCATAATTGATGGCAAATGAAGAGGGTAGCGGTGTAAACGAATCATCCAATTCCGGATCAAACGGTTCTGTTGAATTGCCTTCAAAGCCTTCTCCATACATTTCAAAATTGGACTCACCTGATGGGTTTATCCCTATTATGTTTCGCCCTTTAGATAGAGTGATGGCTCTGATTGAAAAATCCGATGTTTCAGGATCGAAAGCATCTGTATTTTCAGCAATGATTGAATTAGCGATCGTTAAGTCGCCTCCTACCATATATAATCCCCCACCTTTTTCATTAGAGGCGTTTTTAGAAATGGTGGTGCTGTTAATCGTGATGTTGTTGAATGGTTGCAGGGGGAGTGGGAAACCATTGAATGCCACACCTCCTCCTTTATTTCGACTCTTATTGTTCGTGATCAGTGTATTTTCAATGTAAATATTGGCATCAAATTTAGATCCAATACCTCCACCGGATTCTACCGTTTCATTATTATCGATTATACAATTATATACCTCCAGATAGCTGCCGCTCTTTGACGACCAGATACCACCACCATGTCCGCTTGAGTAGTTGCTGCGAACTTCGGTAAAATATAATCCTAACCAGTTTTTGTTGGCTATAGCACCACCACCTTCAAAATTAGCTGCTGAGGCATCAAGATGATTATTCGTTAATAAACAATTATAGACAGAAAGGTTTCCTTCATTGTAAATGGCACCACCCTCACCACTGGCATTACCATGTTGCATGGTAAGGTGATGAATACTCACTGTTTTGCCCTCTGGGATAACAAAGATTCGATCATTTGCCTCTTCAATACTTGGCGCTGCTTGTATAGTGGAACTGTTTTTATCTATTCCGGTAATTGCAACGTCCTTTGTTATCAATATATTACTTTCATTGTGTACAGCATCACCTAGCCTTAAAGTATCTCCGTCAATTACTAGGTCGCTAAGCAAAGCTTCCTGAAAGGAGGAATAGTTGCCTCCACTGGAGCTGATAGTGTAGGTTGATTGCGCTTTAAGGTTTTGGGTAAATATAAGAATAAGTAATACTAACAGACAATTCGATACATCTCTCATAACAAATGGGATTGGTTCATCATTAAATGCAAAAAAAACATGCCTCCTTGGAAGCATCCAGAATAGCAGAAACTATACTTGTCTTGTTATTTTGTCGGAGATAAAAGTTCTTGTTTTACAACAGAATTGTCAAGTTGTATTCATAAGAAATTGATGGAATATTCGTATTGACTGACAAATAAAGTCTGGAGCGTAATAGAAGTGTTGTTTGATAATGTAGAATTGGCCTATTCAATAAAATCCCTAAGCTCTCTTTTTACTGCTCTCAGGTTCCGTGGTTTAATAGGAAGTGATTCTTTTTGCGTTGCTTTTTTGTAAAGATCATGACACATCACAATGCCTTTGCCCAATAACGCTTTTTTCTCCTTAAGGGTGATGGATGACAAACAGGTAATGGGGTGAAGGTTTTCCAATTCAATCCAGTTTTTGAGGTTCCCTTTCTCGGGATAATCCCAGCTTAAAAGTGTTAAGCCGTAATCGCGACCAAATTTAATGGCATCCTCGGTAAAGCGAGTGTTGGTGACAATCCAGCCTTGGGTATTGGTATTTTTTAATTCATCGTCAAAATGACGAACCCGGTTTAGATCGTCAAATCGCGAACGGATATACATGGGTACTTTTACATTGGTCTTGGTACCCTGATAATTATGAAATTTACACTCGACAAAGATGTGTTTATGCTCCGTTTTTGCAAGCACGTCAATTTCATGGCGTACACTATAACCGTTTACCAGCTTGCCCACTTCAACACTAAAACCACGTGCTTTAAATAATTCACCTATAAAATGTTCAAAGGGATAGCCAGAAGGTCCCAGCTGCAACACAGCCTGCTTTAGTCGGTAGTTAACCGCCGTTTTTCGCTCTTGTTTTTGTAGCATGCGGTAGGCCTTGGTATAGATGTCGCTGGTCAGCATGCCATCGTGCAATTCCATACTGATGGCCTGTAGTATTTGTTTTGCCAATTCCTCTTTTGCACCTGAACGGATTAGTGAATCCACTAGTTTATGGCCTTCGAAATAAACTTGTTCGCCCGAAGCTTTTTGTATCAGATAATTAGAAATAGGCTTAGTATGCATGCTGTGCGTTTTGAGTAAAGATATTAGAAATTGTTGAACTGCATAAATGTCGAAGTGGAGAAATCAAAGTTGAAAGTTTAAGAGTTGATGAACTCCTAATAGCTGATAGTAGGAAGTGATTTATTTGATGACTGATACCTTCATCTTTTTTTTGTAGTTTAGTTATTCATTAATACATGCAATTATTATGGAAGAAAGTGGATTGCCCTGGCGGATGCAAAAGATTTTTGACAGAATGGATGAGCACGAGCGGATTGGGAAAGCTTTTTTAAGTCAGCTTAAGGCTGATCTTATTCTGTATGTATTGGACGAGCGCCCTCTGGTTAAGCAATATTATGCAGAAGTTGCAGAGCAACTGATTGAGATCTCAGACAAAACGGCACACCAGGTTTTTGACGATTTTGATTTGGCATTGTCCATTAACTCCAATAAGATGAATGTGGATGAATATTCAGGTGTGCGTAAACCCAAAACGAAACAAGAAGCTGAATTAAAACTTAAAGCGGAAATAGCAAAGATACCCAATTGTGATGAAGAGGTGTTCGCCGAAATATTCTGGGAGAGTTTTGAACAAGAGCAAAAAAGAGAATGGTTTATTTATAAGGCCTATTCTAAAATGAAAGAAGTGTTGGTTAAGTATTATGAAGACTTGATATTATCTTTGGACAGTAAATATTTAAGGATACTTGATAGTTATTTATTTACAACAGCTTATAACGATTTTTCAGATGAGGTGTTTGTTCTGGAAGGTAAAATAAGAAAACTTAAGTGTTAAAAAGATACTTACACTAAAACGGGCGTATAGGAATATATTCTTTGGTACCATGGCCTAAAAATAACAAAAACGACACCAAAGGTGCCGCTTTAAATGTTTTCGCAACTAGTGCCTGATAGTGGGGGTGGGGTTTCTCATTTCAAAGACCGCATTAAATATACAATTTGAAAGCAATTCACAACGAACATCTCTTAGGTTTCGTTATTAATACTTTGCGCTTTCTTCGGCTCACCTTCGTCCTTTCTTCGGGTCTTCATCGTACCTGCTTCGGGATCAACCTCGCTCCCAAGCGAGGTTGATCCCGAAGCAGACCCTTTGTTGGTACGAAGCGGGGAGCTATAAAAGTCAAAAGAATGTACTTTCTTATTCTTCGCCTACAACAGGGGGAAACAAGCGTATTCCTGAATATTGTATTTAAGCATGGTTTAAGGCTCTGTTTTTTTCAGAGCGATACAGTTGTTACAAAAGTTTTTTGATTAAAAATCTTTCCGAACGTTTCCGAACGAAAATCGGACGTATCGAATCAGGTATCTTCTATTGCTAATCAGTGGTTTTGAATCGCTTGTTTGGGATGGTAACTTGTAGAGTGAAATTTCTTAAAATAAAACTATGAGAAAGCACAAGAATTTACCTCACATTAATGTGGGACGCGATGGCAATGTAGTATACTATTTGGTAGGTGAGCAAATGCGCCTGAAGAGTTATGCTTGTCCTAAGGACCCAAAAACCGAAAAGCAGATTAAAAACCGCAATTTACATGCCGAACTTACTTTAATAAGTGCTCAAACTAAAGCCTTACGGCAGTTTTGCTACAAAGAAGTGCCCACGTATAACAATTCACACAATGCCTTTATTGGCTTGCATAAGCAGTTTATGCGCAAAGCCAGACTGGATTCTGAAAAGGTATATGAGAACTTGCACTGGTCGAGAGGTGAAAGGGCCGGAGTCGCTTCTGTTACTGTCAGGCGAAGTAGCGGTCATTTCAGGCTCGAATGGCACCCGGGGAATTTGACTGCCCTATCGGATGTTCAGTCACGCGTTATTTGGGTGCTACGCAACCTTACACACGGCTATTGGGAATGGAATCTAAACGCTGCTCTGCGACCAGATGGTCATTGTAATGTCAGTTTATTTGATAAGCATTATATGGATGAATATTTGCTCTGGATTTTCTTCTATAATCCGAAGCTAAAACGATTTAGTGAGGATCAGATTGTCCATATTCCGGCTAACAAGTCGATTTTTACGATAGAGTTTGGTGGTAATAATAAAACCCCGTGGAATATGTTCGAATGGCTGTATCCTGAGATTATTGCTAAAAGAAGAGAATAAAATCTCAATGGGTGATTGATACCTGTAGAGTGATGTAGAGTATTGTGTTAATCTTTAATGTGATACTCAATACGCCTGATCCATACCACCACAATGGCAAATAATACCCTTGGAATGATTAATACGGGCATCGAATAGCCCAGGCTGACAAATAGCAATGGGTCTTCCAGCTGTGAATGGGAAATAGCCAGGTGGTGATTAAGTAAGTCACATTCCTTGGGCTTGAGGTGCCCTTCTTCTACTTTTTGTAACATCACCGCAGAACCGTATGCCAAACCGATGGTGTTGCCAACTGCTTGGTATATCTTATTGCTTATTAGATTCAAACCACAACTGTAAACACCACTTTCACCATTGAGAAGTCGGTATATCTTATTGCTTATTAGATTCAAACCACAACTGATATGGTGTTCACTTCAATGTTACGACCGGTATATCTTATTGCTTATTAGATTCAAACCACAACTGTGGTGGCTTCTTTGGGGGGAATTGGGAAGGTATATCTTATTGCTTATTAGATTCAAACCACAACTTCTTTGATCGGCTTCTTTTTTTTGTCATCGGTATATCTTATTGCTTATTAGATTCAAACCACAACTTAGTGTTAATCCACTAGCAGCGACGATGGGGTATATCTTATTGCTTATTAGATTCAAACCACAACCCTGAGTCGACGAGAGAGTTCGCTGTTGTCGGTATATCTTATTGCTTATTAGATTCAAACCACAACTTCGTGGCGTACCGATGGCTCAACCACAAGGTATATCTTATTGCTTATTAGATTCAAACCACAACTTACCCTGTGATATATAATAGTTCCTATAGGGTATATCTTATTGCTTATTAGATTCAAACCACAACCATGAAATACTTGTAGAAAGTAAAGAAAAGGGTATATCTTATTGCTTATTAGATTCAAACCACAACTTACCCTGTGATATATAATAGTTCCTATAGGGTATATCTTATTGCTTATTAGATTCAAACCACAACGGTCATGAGGTAAAGATGTCGTGTCAATTTGGTATATCTTATTGCTTATTAGATTCAAACCACAACTGAATTTCCAAATCTTTTTCAAGATACTTAGGTATATCTTATTGCTTATTAGATTCAAACCACAACTAGCCATCCCTCTAGTTCTGTCATAATCATGGTATATCTTATTGCTTATTAGATTCAAACCACAACTCGGACATATCTATAATCCTAAAGTTGTTTGGTATATCTTATTGCTTATTAGATTCAAACCACAACTAAAGTTTGTAAATTGAAAAAAGATAATACGGTATATCTTATTGCTTATTAGATTCAAACCACAACTTGATGATGATGGACACGGTGCAGAATGGAGGTATATCTTATTGCTTATTAGATTCAAACCACAACTTAGCGGCAGGAATTTAGTATCTTCATTGAGGTATATCTTATTGCTTATTAGATTCAAACCACAACTCTCCAGTTAGCCTTTTCATTTCATTGTGCGGTATATCTTATTGCTTATTAGATTCAAACCACAACTTCTTCTTACGGTTGTATCGCCTGTTATATGGTATATCTTATTGCTTATTAGATTCAAACCACAACACGACAAGTGAAGGCTTTACGATAGGGATTGGTATATCTTATTGCTTATTAGATTCAAACCACAACAGGTGCAACTTTAGGTGATGCCATACTTGGGTATATCTTATTGCTTATTAGATTCAAACCACAACAATGTAATAAGACTAGCCAGATTTGATGAGGTATATCTTATTGCTTATTAGATTCAAACCACAACCGCGCGCCATACAGCTCAGTATTTACGGTGTATGTAGCTTGTTTTTCTATTGAAAAAATTAACACGGAAGAGTGTTCGAACCTAAATTATGTGGTATTTTTTTCAGGACGTCAAAGAGCGAGATGTAAATGTACTAATCTTTTTTGAGTATAATCTTTTGCGTAAATGGATGTGCTTATTAAAACAGTTCCAATTGTTGAGGAGTCTCTTCCGAAGCTTGTATTTGAGCGCCCCAAATATTAATCATACCGCCATATTGCTTATCGGTGATACGCAGTATAGTTATCTGCCCTTTGTCGGGCACAAAACTCCTCACGCGTTTTTCATGTACATCGGCACTTTCACGACTGGCACAATGACGTGTATACACACTCCATTGCATCATATTAAAACCATCTTTAATGAGCTCCTTTCGAAAACGGGTAGCCAGCTTACGTTCTTTTTTAGATGAAACCGGCAAGTCGAAAAATACAAATAGCCACATAATTTGATAAGCGTTTAGTCGGGAATGTTCCATTAAGTGAGCTTTTATTCTTTGAAAAAAGTGGGGTAAAGAATTTTTTTACCTTCCCCATTAAAACAGCGAGCCAACGATGCAGTTGTGTGCGAAAGTGCTAGCAGTAGCGGGCGTTTAACTTCACCAATTGAAACATCACAACTCAACACTTGCAACAAGTGAGCCTTGGTTTCCTTTTCTAGTATGAGTTCACCGTTACCTGATTGCCACATTTCATAGATTACATCATCCACGTAGGGGCGATACGGTTCCATAATATCATCAGCCAGGCAATAGGCATTGTAACGGTTGCTATGGTGAATGCCCAGTGTAGGTAGCAGCCCCGAACCAACTAAGGCGCGGGCTACGGCTGAGCGCAAAACGATGTAGCCATAGTTAAGCAGGTTGTTAGGATAGGCGCCATAACGGTCGCGTGTGAAGTCATTGTCAAATAAACGTCCCCAATATTCACGGGCAGCTGTACCTTCGCGATTGGTACTGTCATCACTTTTAACCGATGATGCCAAAGACACTAAAGAGCCACTGTCAATGCTTTTTGATTTGAGTAGAGCCGCCTGATTTTTTATTTTGGCTACAATGGTTTGCTGCCACAATTGCTTTTTAAGTGGTTGGCTACTATTAATCTGCTTACGAAATATCTCGTTCTGCAGATGGTGCCCATCCAGGTTGAGCAGCATAGATGCGGGCATGTGTTTTTCGTCGCAAAAAATAACGGCCACGTTATTAGTATTGAGTTGCTGTAGTGTAGGCATTGTCATTGATATTTGTGGATGTTCTAATATTACAATGCCAATGTCTTCAATGGGTACAGAGCGCTCCGTGTCGCTATCTTTAGTTTTAACCACAAGTTGTTTTTGGCGAACAGACAGGTAAGCCGGATTAGTAAAAAACAGGGTGCGTTTTAACATGATTAGCAGGTTTTGTAATTACTATCTTATTCGATGGAAGTAGTTGATGGGTTTACTTATGTTGATGAACGCGATGAAAACGAGGGCGAACATCATTTAACAGGTTTTAAAAGTGCAGTAAGTGAATTTGAATCATATGCCTTTATTTTGAATTTAACTTTTAAAGTTTAACTCATCTCTGCTTGTTTCGATGTAATTCTTCCATGGTTATTCGTTAATTATCTAATTAGGTTGTGTTTCGGGATGTATGATTTGCTGTATCTTTTTTGAAAACTACATACTGATACGCATATAACTTTATTCGAATTGAATTTGGGTAAGTCATACTAAAATATTATTATTGCTGATGATAAAAAATAACCAGTTAACCTAAAAAGTCCCATTAGTAATGTCGAAATTCTATTTTATTCAACAAAACAGTTGTTTTGTCAGCGCTTATTTAAGTCGAATTAAGCGAAAAGATATGAATGAGAATTATCCTTGCAATTTATATAGCGAACAGCCAATTATAACTTTCGAACCACGGTTGCAGCCTGCGAAATCTACTATTTGCAATTTCCAAAGTATATGACACCTGTAAAAGGGATCGGGGATTGAGTGAACGATTCGATTTTACAGCGAAACACCAATGTTTCAGAGCGAATAGCTTATGTATGAAAACATCCGTACTTCTGCTGCCAAACATTGGGTTTCGCCTTTAGTAATAGCATTTCGCTACCTACAAAAAGCTATTTATTTTAATGATTACAGTTATCTGACTACTATCATGCAGCAACGGTTGCATTCAATTATACTTTTAACTTTTATACCATTTTACCATGAACAGAAGTAAATTAACGATTGCAGAGTTTCTTTTTCAATGTGGTTTACGCATCAACAACTCATTAAATGACTCTAAAGTTCAAGAGGCCGTCTCAGTGTTTGGCTATACAGCTGAGAGGCTTGAAGCGGGGCGTAATATTTTAGACGCCTCAAACGCGCTGAATGAAACATTTGTTAAAGAGTATGGAGAACTTGATGCTGCCTACGAACAGCGCAATGAGGCCAAGGATTTGGCCAACTTTAAATTTCAGGGGCACCTGGCTGTTGCACGCATTGTATTTAAAAGCAATCCTTCTGCATCAACCGCACTGGCTTTAAATAAACCTTTGCCTCGTACCAACAGTGAATGGTTTACCCGTTCGCGTGCCTTTTACAACAACTTACTGTCCAATGCCGAGTGGTTGGCGGCCATGGCCGATTATAATGCTGGTGAAGAAATGCTAAAGAGTGTTTTAGCCGATATTCAGGGTGTTGAAAATTATTCGGATGTGATAATGCGAGAAAAGGGTGATGCGCAAAATGCCACCAAAGAACGTGATGCTAAATTAGAAGAACTCAACGAATGGGTTAACGATTATGAATCAATTGCTAAAATTGCATTGAATGAAAAGCCTCAGTTATTAGAAAAACTGGGTATTGTGGTTAAATAATTTATCATTCCACCACCTAAGGCTTTATTAGGTGGTGGAATGAAAGTTTATAGTTTTTGAATTTTGCCGAGAGGGGAGAGGGTGAAGTCAATGCCTTCGACAAGGGCGTTGAATTGATTGTGACTTAATTTCCTTTGTGCAACATATTCTTCATCAGATTTATAAATCCCATCCTGAGTTTTAAGATCACTTGCAGAGTTAGCTTCTTGATGATGTCTTAATATGCACATGCCAAATTCATAAAACTTCTGACCTGATTTAATTCTATTAATTGTTAAGCCCACTAATTTATACAATCTTTTTTTGACTTGTTCATTATCCAATTCCCAAATTTCATCCGGTGTTTTCTCCCAAAGAATGACCATTGTGCCAATTTTTATTGTCGCCTTGTGTAGTAGCTCTAGTTTGCCATTTTGTTTGACTTTAGGAATTAATCCTTCAAGTACCCCTATGCCTTGTGGTTTTAGTACTGATTGAACGGAGTTTTTAAAGTATTCAGCTGCTGTTAGGTTATTAATTAATTCAAAGTCACGTTTAATCTTTCCCTTAACATCTTTCCCCTCATAAACGGCCATTAGGTAATTCCCATCGTTAGCCGTATAGTACTTCTCCTTATGAGGACGAATTGCTTTAGTACTCTTATCGCGTTGCACTTTTATTTCAAGTGGGTTGGTAACAGTTGGTTGCAGTAAACGTACTTTCTTAATTGGTACCCCGCTGGCAGGGAATGCATAAAGATTTTCAATCTCTTTTTTCAACTTAGCAATATTTTGCTCTATCTGTGGCTCTTCATGCTCTTCGGCTTTTTGTTTTTGCTTAACAAGCTTGTCAATCTCTTTTTGCAGTGTTTTTTCAGCTTTACGTGCTTCAATTAGTATGTTACGCACCTTTTCATCCACCACATTTTTAAGGTCAGTATCTGATAAATCGACCACCTTCTTGCGAACAACATATTTACATACTTCCTCAATCTGGCCTGTTTTTTTATTTTCTACCTTCTGTTTGATTGCTCCGTAAAAAGTTTCTTTATGTAGGCTGCCTCTAACCGAGTCACCTGTTTGGATAATAGGATTGCCGTTTTTATCTCGTTGTATTACGCCTCTTTTGCGCAGTGTCTTTTTATTATTTTTGGGCAGATTGTCAGGTGTGTAGTGCGATACAAACAATTCATGTTCTATATTCTTAACATCTTCAGTAAAAGTTGGCCATGGTTTTTCGAAGGTTGGCTTTTTATCGTGGCCATCTTCTCTTAAGCCTTCCCAGTCGTGATAAAACTTGGCTAGTTTATCGTATTGAGGCTTTGTCATACATGCAATGGTCATGGCATCAATGCAATGGTGCACGTGGTTAACTCGTGCCTTTTTCTCATAAATATCCTGCAGTCCCCAGAATTTTCTGAAATCCGCCACTGTAGCACCTTTTACAGTAAACACTTTTGAGAAAAGTGTTTGTAGGTATAGGCGCGAGTATTTAGTTATAATTCCTATATCAACCAGTTGGCTGTTTTTAAACCCACTTGGCACATCTTTCATTATAAAACGCTGGTATTTTTCGCGCCAATAGTCACGTTCAATAGTAGCTTCGTGTCTACGCTTTATAGCACCATCTTTTGCTTCTTTGGTTGAGGCACCTCTGGCATTGCGTACTTCTTTACGTATTTTTTTATCCAGGTCTTCGTATGCCTTTTTCCAGTGTTCAATGCGCTCAGTAAACACTTCATGTTCGGGTAATTCGCATGGTATTTTATTTCGTTTTACTGAACGATTATAATCATTGTAGCATAAAGTAAGGTTGGCTTGTGAGTTGTCAAACGAAAGACTTTGTGGGATGGTGTGTTCGATGTCAAATTTTGGATTAGCTCCTAAAAAATCACTTAAACCAATGGTTTGTCCGGTGTAGATACAAACATGTTTCTGCTCTTCCCATAGTTGGTATTTGAGTATTTCGCTGTCATTTGGTTCGGAATTAATACCCTGAGAAGAAAAATGAGTTTTAATCTCCGCAATATATTTTTTGCGTTCATTTTCGCGTTTACGTTGCCAATTTTGTAATGCCTTGCGTTCGTTGGCATTCATAAGGTCGCGCGCCATTTCAATATGCACGATTGTATTGGCGTCAATGGTGTCATTTTTGATTAACTCATTCATCACCTTACGAAGCTGGTGTAGTGCTCGCATAGCCATCGGGTTACGCACCGATGAGGTCATAGGACTGCCCAGATACAATTTACCATCTTTGCCTTTTTGAGCAGGTTTATACGTCTCTAGAGCCGAAGGATGATATAGTTTTTCCTTATTTACTATTCCAAAATTGTCGTTCAGAAATTGGATTATTCGGTCGTCTATTCGTTGTACAGGCGCAAACTGGCCGCGTCCCATATTAAGTTGCATTTGCTTTTTTAAAAGTTCAAAAGCATGTTTTTCAATTCGTTGCTTTTTTTCTTCGTTAAATGTGGCAAAGCGATTTGCACCATAATAGTTTTTTATCCGGTCAATCAAGTCCGCTTTATAGGCATCAATGGCCTCTTCGCTCCACGTTGATTCATTCTCATGGTTAATCTTAACAAAGCCATTAACAATATCAATTATTTGCTTTTCCTCATTTTGAGTAATAATTATATCATGTATAGCTTTGCGTATGATAGCTTTGTTTTCATCGTCTTGCCATATACTTTGGGGAACTACTTCGCCCATATTAGCTAAAAAGATGGCGTGTGAATAGATTAAATTCATACGCAGATAGGGAAGCGTCTTTTTAATTGCTTTAAGGCTCAATGAAGCAAAATCTTGTTTTAACTTAATGTTGACAAACTCTTTGGTTTGCTCATCGTTTAAATTAAGCTTGTTTTTAGCAAAGTCGAATAGTTTGTCATCCGAATCAAAGGTCATTAATACATGCCAAACATCGCTAATGTCAATAGTTGATAATTGCTTGTCTGAAGAACGGGTATGCGTAATAGATAGTTTTAGCCAATTATCACCAAAAACAGATTTAAACCTGGCTGACACAGGACAGCCACTAACAGTGGATTTCATGCTGTAATTAAACAACGAGTCTTCAGGATTTTTATCTCTCGATTTGTAGTATTTGTATTGTTTTTTAGGTGCCAACTGTTTGGCTATGTCCTCAAAGTCAAAATGCTCTTTGCTTTTTCTGAAAAACATAGGTATAACCTTTTCACGTTCGCCTTCATTTAAAAAGCGAAGCTTTTCATCTTTGGGTGTTTTAATTTTAATATTATTCAAAAAGCAAAGCATTCTATACTCTTCAAACAAGGGATGTGAAACAGCACAACGTGGTTTGTTGGTTTCAAACGGGCATTTACCGATTAGGCCTTTTTGCGATTTCAGCGGTCGTTGGTAAAAGATAGCTTTGCGTATCGTATCAATTTGTTCTTGAGTTAATTCTTGTAATTGACAGATGTGGTTAAATTCTGCCAAGTAATGGGTGTCGCGATGTGGATAATGGTCACGTATCTTTTCACCTTTGGTATATCGCTCGTAAAAATATTGCCCGAGTGTTTTTTTGCCTTTTGCCTCGTCTATTTCTTTAATGCCAGAGAGCACAGCACCATTTTCATTTTCTTTTGTTGTTTCGAGGCGGTTGCTTAAAAAACCTCTGCGCTGTGCCATGTGGTAGAAAGCACGGCCAAGTGCAAATCGATTATTTTCACAGTTTAAGTCCAGTTTTTCTGTAGCTGCTAAATTACGGAAGTAATATGGATTCTTTTTTTGAGCTTTTTTCTCATTTTCATCCCCTTCATTATCCGTCATCCACCAATGCTTGAATGCTTCATTGTTGGGGTATTTTTTATCGTATCGCCAAGTATTTAATTCTTGCTCGGTGAGGGTAGGGCAAAGCTGATATTTAACTAAAGCTTTTAGCGTTGTTAACTTCCTTAGTTTTCGTCTGTATTTAATACGTCTGGCGCTTCTATAGCCAGTTCGTTCTGCCGCTTTTGACCCTTCAATGCCTTTTTCAATTTTAACACCTTCCTGGAATATCCTAACGCCTTTATCTACGGGATTGAAAGTTAATTTGTCTTCTGTTTCCACCACAGCCCAACCAATACTATTTGTGCCAAGGTCAAGTCCTAGTATTTTGCTCATTTACTTAGGGTTTTAATAACGCTAAAGAGTGCTAGTTTTATTTGTCATAAGTATCAAACCTAAAAGTAGGTATTTTGCTACCCTTTTCCAAAGTTAATGACTTTAGTTGTGGTAAGTGGGATTTGTATATTAAATTTCTTTTCTTATTTTTGACATAAGAATTTAAAAAATGCTTATTAGATTCTTATCACAATAAGGCTATATGCCGAAGGAAATTTATCCTATACTCCCGCCTCGGTGGGAGTTTCTTTTTTAGCTCAATTTTTTCTTCAATTGACAAAGCCACATTCATCCTTTATATTAAAGCCCTTTGAAACAGGGTATTAATTAAACGTTGGGAAGATGAAAACAATTACAATGGTATTGTTGATGTTGGTAGCACCTGCAATAATGGCGCAGTTAAGCAAGGATGAGGCCGCAATTAAGGAGGTCATCGAAAATGAAACAAAGTATTTTATGCAGCGCGATTTTGATAAGTGGCAAAGTACATGGGCTCAAACGCCTACCATTTATTGGTCGGTGGTGGGGCCTAATATGCATATGGAACATACCTCATGGGAGGCTTTGAGTGCGATGGTAAAAGAGAATTATAAAAATAATCCTGAACCAATTGCAAAGTTTCCAGAGAAGCAGGATTATAAGTTCCAGGTGGGTAAGAGTTCGGCATTGGTGACGTTTAAAGAGGGGGATGATTCAGGTACCCGTTTGCTGATTAAAGATGGCAATACATGGAAAATAATGCAGATGACAGTGGTGAAAGCGGCCGCATTTAAGAAACAAAGCGATATGAACTTGCTTAGCTGGGCACTCGGCACCTGGAATATGGATGCCTCGCAATCGTCGGTTGACATGCCGTGGGCCGATTCAGTGGCAAAGCAAAGCTGTCATTTTATCAAAACACCAACAGGTTTTAAAATCAAGTCGGTATTTACCAATAACCAAAATGATGGCCAATGGCATATGTGGGAGGTTAAAGAGCTGAATATTGATCAAAATAAAAACTTCTTACCCGTGTTTGTAAAAGCGGGTGGAGGTAACTGGTTGGATGCCGCCATAGGCAAAGCAACATTTAAAGATGGGCAGCTGCACATTAGTTACCATGTGGTTGACAAGCCCGATTGGGCAGCCCGTAAAGAGGTTTACACTTTTGATAATAAAGGAAGTATTACATTGGAAGGCACTTTTTTTGGCGAGGATGGTCAGAAGGATAATACTTATAAATATGTGTTTAGGAGGTAAGAGTATCCTTATTGAAACAGGAGTTTTAAGAGGCTGTCCAAGAATATTACTATTTCTCGCAAATGGCGCAAAGAACTAAAATCACAAAGAACGCAAAGTGTTGAAAAGTTCCATTCTGCACTTTGCGACCTGTGCGAAATCCTTAGTGTTCTTCGCGTGAAACTTTATTTTCGTGCATCTTCTTTTGTCTGATTGACAGTGCCCTTTCTTCTGGTGTTTTTAATCACCTTATCGGCAGCCAGTCGTCCTGTAAGAATAGACATGGGTACACCGGCCGGACTAAAGCACCATTGACCTGCCTGAAATATATTTGGGATGGGCGTAAGGGTTGAACGGTCGGAATATTGGATTTTATGCATCACAGGAATGGTCTCCTGAAACGACCATCCGGTAATGGCACCTTCCGAGCTACCTACACGTTCTTTGATGCCAAGTGGAGTAAAGGAAAATTGTTTCATCACCTTGTTAGCCAGCATGGGGTAAATGCTATTACTTAATACTTGTATCATTCTGTCCTCTAACTCTTTCTTAAATTCATCGTACCAGCCATCTTCTTTTATCTGTTCAAATAAGTCGTAATCAGCTAAGATGCTAATAATCATACCTGTTTTGCCTGTTGGCACTAAGCTTTTATCCTTTAATCCCGGAATCGAAATTTCATAGGTGTTTAAGGCAGTGAATTTATCCAGCCATTTATATACGTCTTGCTTGCTGGTTTTGGTCCAGCACTTGAGCATCGTTTTTAATTCTCCCCAATGGGTTTCACCAAGACCCTCTTTTGACGGTGTGTAAAAGAAGTGACCATGGGCTATTTTACAAAAGCTATCGAGAGGTTCATCAATTTGCAGGTATAAACTAAATACGGAATCGCCTCCGCGGCTTTCTAAAATTGGTTTTTTCTGTTTTTCAAAGGCGAGAGCTATTTTCGGTGTAAGCTGTTTAGTGATTGTCTGTTGGTAAAACGTTTTTAGATCGGCCGCCCACACCATATTTTGGTAGGTATGGCATGCTCCTGTATTATCTGTTATTTCATTGGCTCCGGCATCAATGCTTATCACACTCGTTTGTGTTAATAATACACCTCCATATTCATGAAACTTGGCATGCATTGCTTCGGCTAGTTTGCCCACGCCACCAATGGGGTAAAAATAATCGAGGTATAAAGCGAAATAGCTAAGGGCAAAAAATGTGGGTGTGTTCTTAAAAAAATGTTGGGCCACCACATCTCTCAACGATGCATTGGTGAGAATGTTTTTTAGGTAATCTTCAACAGGCATGTTCATGCGGTTGATTTTACCCATGGTGAATAAAAATTTAGGTAGCCACGGTAGCAGTTGTTTAAAGAGATAGTTGGTGTCGTTCTTGAGATCTTTAAAGGCTGGGTTTTCCAGCCCATACAGCACTTCCATGTGCTTCATTATTTTGCGTATGATGACCATCAAATTGTCAATCTCATCTTCATTGTCGGGAAAGAGTCTGATAAGCATTTGTTGGTAGTCCTTGAGGCTATTGATGTCTTTGATGTTGATGATTTCATTTTCAACCCCCACCGATACCGGGCTTCTTACAAAATCGAGCTCAATGCCTAATTCTTTCAGCATAGGAAAAATAATACCTGCATCTTCAAGGGCTCTCACGCCTGCTTCAAACTGAAAGCCATCGCGTGAAAAGGTGTTAACCAAGCCACCAACTTCTTTATTCTTTTCAATGAGCAATACCTTCTGTCCTGCACGTGCTAAGTAGGTGGCCGATGTTAAGCCAGCTATGCCACCGCCAACTACTATGCTATCATATCTGTTTTGTGTCATCTTTTTTTACTTTCGAATATTACTTTCAGTTTTGTCTTCATCTAATTGTGCCAGTTTTAAACTAATTGGCCATAGGTGTTTGGCTGCCTCATAATCCAATGCAGGAGGAGCAGGCTCTTCTTGTGTGGTGAGGTTGAAGAACTGTCCGCCCATATCATTGAGTTCATCAGATACTCCCAAATAATAGATGGCTTCGGCCGATATATCGGCTGGTTTAAGTGTTTTGTTGAGCACATTTCGTTTAAACCATTTGTATATAGGCCCATTCTCCTGACCCGTTTCAGACTTAACAGCCCCAGGATGCATGGCCACGATACTGACACCTGAGTTTTTGAATTGCTCGTTGAACAGGAGCATGGTCTGCAGTTGAGCTAACTTAGCAGAGCCATAACTTTTGAGGCCTGAATAGCGACGTTTATCCCAGTTTAAATCCGTGAGTTGGAGCCCCCAGGCTGCAAAGCGATGCCCTTCTGAGTTGATTAAAATAATGCGAGCCTGCTTTTGCTGCATTAACTTATGCCTTAGCTTATAATTAATGATGAAGGAAGAGAGGTAGTGCACAACCAATACTTTTTCAAGTCCATCAATCGTTGATTCTTTTTGGGTTAAATAAACCCCTGCGTTATGAATGAGTACATCAATGGGGGTCTTAAGCTGAGCCAATTCATCGGCCACCCGGTGGATGTCTGCAAGAATACTGAGGTCGGCAATTTTGTAGTTACAGGTAACTTGATGTTGTTCTTCAATCTCGCGCTTGAGCTGCTCCGACTTTTGTGGGTTACGATTAATACAAAGTAAATGGGCTCCACGCGAGGCATATTTATGTGCCGTTATTCGCCCTATGCCCGATGTGGCACCTGTTATCACCACTAATTTATCTGTGAAATTTTGATGACAGATAAGCGGGTCGCGCTGGTTGTTTTTAAGCATGGCCCACACATTAGCAAACTCGTATTGCTTAAAATATTTTTTAAAGTTTTGGTTTTTCATTGGTCCGCTTAACGGTTACTATTTAATTGTTTTGAAAAGCACAGGAAGGCTAACTACCAAAAATACATACCCAAGGAAATGGTGTAGTTTTGGTTACGTAAAGGAGCTGTATCTTCACTATTTGGTGATACCGGCAATTGTAAGGTGTTCCAGCCAATCACTTGTCGATAATCAACAAAAAAGGTTTGTTTAAGTAATTTGAAATGAGCGCCCAGTCCATATACAAAACTGTAATCAAACTCATCCAATTCTTTAATGTCTTGTGTTGATTTTTCCGATGCGACAACTGGCCCTGGTTCAAAGTTAATGCCGTCAGTAGTAATAAGCGGCTGTATGCTTTGTTTGTATGTGTATTCACCATCAAGTAACATGGATAGTGCAAAGCCACTGCAGCCATATATGCCTACGTTACCAATCTTGGCAAAGGTATATCGAAAGACGATGGGCATTTCAAAATAGTTAATTTGATATTCAGTAGAGGTAGAGACGAAGGTGTTACCCATTTCAGGCGGTAGGGTCATGCTCACATTTTGGACAGAGCCTTTGTTACTGTAGATATATTCCTGCTGAACAGCAAAGGCATTGGTGATAGGAAATAGTAACATGATACCGCCACTGAAACCATTCAGTGATTCAGAGCTTACATCATAGGTTAAATCTTCGGGGGTAATGCCATATTGGGTAGCAATGTTGTACCCTCCTTTAATGCCGAAGCGTATACCTGTTTTATCTTGACCTTGGCTTGTTAGAAATACAGTGGTGATGAGGCAAATGGAGGTGAGTAGTTTTTTCATTGTTAATGATTTTAAAGCACTATTGGTGCTGTTGGGATAATGTTTGTGAGTTATATTCTGGATAAATTACGTATGGTATTAACCAAATTTCTTTTTCAAAAAACGACGATATGCCTTACCAAAGCGAGGTATGTTATCAAAAATATCTCCCCATAAGTCGTAATAATCACGTTGTTCGATTATTTTGCCCGCCTCGTTTAAACTTAGTCGTGAAGCTCCATACAAAATCGAATTGGGGTATTTTTTGTATGCAATGGTCATTTCCCATTCAATAAACACAATGCTATCCTGCAGTAATGAGTGGGTTAACTTCATTTTTAAATCCGAAGAGCGTTTGGTTAATCGTTCGGTCATGGCTTTGAAATCATTCATGCCACGTAGCTCCTGTATGGAGTCGCGGAATACAATATTATCATGATAAAAGGGCAAAATGTGTGACCAATCCGGTTTGCCTTTGGTGTTATAGGTTTGCGACCAAAGTAACTTTACAGTGTCAATGCTGCTAATGGATTGGTTTTGTATATCTTGCTCAATGCTTTGAGTGATTTCCATTTGGTAGAAAATTGGTTATTGTTTATAAGTATTCAATAGTGCAAATGTGTGTGGTGTCTGTTTCGAGGGTAAAAACTGTCTTCTCAAACCCGGGTGGGCCAAATGTGCCTTTGGCATTGTTCGAAAAACCAAAGCCTTCTTTTGGCATTCCAATGAAGTTGGTGTCCAACTCTTGGTTGTCGTTGGCATCGTGAAAGTATTTGTAAGAATAAGTGCCAGGTTTTAGGTCATTTATTACGATGGTGCATAAGTGTTGGTTTATCGTTTGTTTGACTTCATTTATGGCTTTCTCATTGACGTCTGATATCTGTATCAGTATATGGCCTTCGTTACTTTTTAAGCCATTGATTTTAATTGTCAATGTTATTGGAGAGTCAAATGCAGATAACATAAACAAGCTCAAAAAGCAGAGTTGTTTTAGTGCTGAGGTTTTCATGTGTGTTTGATTTAGGGTTATAAATATAAGAAAATTAACAGTTTATGCAAGTTATTTGTGGTATTTGAATATCGTAAGTATTTGTGTTAATAGTATAAGTATCTGGTTTATGTTATCTATAATTAATGAGAGAACGGATTATGTTTTGATGAATGTACCTGTCGCTAATTGTCTATGGTATTGTTTTTAGACATCTATTGAAACAAAATCACGGTTTGTTGTTTTATATTACCGAACTCACATAAACACACAACATGTCCAAAACATGCTACCATTGCGGGAGTCCCTCACAATCATGGGTGCGCCACGACGATAAAGATTTTTGTTGCGAAGGCTGCGTCATGGTATATGATATATTGAAAGACAACGATATGGGTGCCTACTATGATATTGAAAAGGCACCTGGTATACGCGATAAAAAGGCCAGCATTGACTACTATGATTATCTCGATCAGGAGGATATTAAGCGGTCTGTTCTTGATTTTTATGATGGCTCCATTGGACGAATTAAACTATACATTCCATCGATTCATTGTAGCTCATGCATTTGGCTGATAGAGAATTTACATCGCTTACATCAGGGGGTTGTGGCTTCATCAGTAAATTTTAATCGCCGCGAAGCGGCCATCACCTTTAACGAAGAAGAAATTAAGCTGAGTGAACTGATGGGCCTGTTGGCATCCATTAATTATAAACCTCACATCAAAACAGAGGAGCAAAAAAAGACAGCTAAACGAAGCAAGCGGCTACTTGTTAAATTGGGCGTGGCAGGCTTTATTTTTGGTAATGTGATGCTCCTGAGTTTCCCTGATTATTTGTCAGATGATATCGCATTAAACCCCGAAATAATTTCCTGGTTTAAGTGGATAAGTATTTTGCTATCCATTCCGGCCATGATCTTTTCGGGCAATGAGTATTTTATAACTGCCTGGAAAAATATCAAACGAGGCATTGTGTCCATTGACATGCCCATTGTATTGGGTATCATTGCCATATTCATTCGTAGCCTGTTTGAGATTATTACCGATGCTGGCTCGGGCTACCTGGATTCTCTTACCGGACTGGTTTTCTTCTTACTGATTGGGAAATGGTACCAGGCCAAAACCTACGAAGCGCTGAGCTTCGATAATGATTACAGCTCTTATTTCCCTTTGGGCATAACCCGAATAACAGATAACAACGAAGAGATTGTACCCATTAGCCAATTGCAGTCTGGTGATAAGATTCAAGTGCGTAATGGTGAAATTATTCCGGCAGATGCCAGGTTAATATCCATAGGTGCCTCCATCGATTATAGTTTTATCACTGGTGAATCGGTACCTTTACGTAAAGAAAAAGAAGAATTGATTTATGCCGGTGGTCGGGTTATTGGGAATGCCCTTCTGCTAGAAGTGGAAAAGAAAGCCGAGACGGGTTATCTGGCCGAACTGTGGAAAGAGCGCAGCGATGCCGATGAGCAGGAGTCGATGATATCGCATACCCTCAATGTGGTGAGTAAATACTTTACCATAGCCATTATACTTATCAGTACATTAACAGGTTTTTATTGGGCCTGGTACGATAGCACCAAGGCAGTCATGGCTTTTACATCTGTTTTAATTATCGCTTGTCCGTGTGCCTTAGCCTTATCTGTACCTTTTGCTTTTGGGCATGCTGGCCGAATATTAGGTAAAAATAAGCTGTATCTGAAGTTAACATCCATCATCGAAAAACTAACGAAGGTGGATGCCATTATTTTTGATAAAACAGGTACGCTCACCGATTCTGAGCATTTTGAGGTAGAGTTTAATGGCGAGCAGCCCGAGCATTTTGTATTATCCATTATTAAATCAGCTGCTTATCAATCGCGTCATCCATTGAGTCGGGCATTGGCAACGCATCTTAATAGTGCCGACTTGTTTGAAGTGCAAGGTTTTACTGAGCACGAAGGAGCTGGTGTAGAGGCGCAAATAATGAATCATCGTATAAAATTGGGTTCAGCTCGATTTGTAGGGACTGAACAACAACCTGGCAATGCCTCGGCTCAGGTGCATGTTAGCTTCGATGATGAGGTGATAGGTTATTACACCATCAAGAACTATTACCGCGAAAACTGGCAGGAAATGCTGAAAGCGGTTATGCAATATACCGATGTGCATATTCTTTCGGGGGATAATGATGCCGAACAGGAGGCCTTAAATAGGATTGTTAATGACAGTAATAAGGTGCATTTTTATCAAACCCCAAAGGATAAGCAGGATTATGTATCACAATTAAAGTACGAAGGTAAAACAGTAATGATGGTGGGTGATGGATTAAATGATGTTGGTGCTTTGAAAGAAGCACACGTTGGTATCGCTGTGGCCGATGATGTGCATCAGTTTTCTCCATCGAGTGATGCCATTATTAGTGCGTCAGAACTCATGTATCTGCCAAGATTTATGCGTTTTTCAAAATCGGTATTAAAAATTGTATATGCTGCCATCTTCATTTCATTTCTATACAATGTGCTTGGTTTGTCATTTGCTGTTTCAGGGCAGTTGAGTCCCTTGTTTGCTGCCATATTAATGCCCTTAAGCAGTGTGTCAGTGGTTGTATTTACCAGTGTGAGTGTCATGATTAGTGGAAAGCGCAGAGGGCTTTAAAGTTTACATCAGTTTATGATTGTAAAAGTTGTGGCTTGATAATGAGTGATATATATTTAAAGGGGCAAAAAATCTAATAAATGTTAAACAATCGTATAAGCCTGATTGTCATTAAAGGCGACAAAAGTTAGAGAATTAAATTAAATAATAAGACCTTAAAATCTTAATTTATTTCTACTTTTGCTACACTTTAAAAAGGATGCATTGGAATGGAGATTATAATTGTACTTGTTGTTGCCAGTTTATGTGTTGCCCTTGTGTTTTTGGGCTTATTTATCTGGGCTGTTAAATCAGGACAATACGACGATGATTATTCGCCTTCGGTCCGCATTTTATTTGATCAGAAAGAAGAAAAGAAAGAAAGTAATAATAAAATCCAAAATCTTGGTAAGGTGCGTCGTGAGGCAAAGGCCTAGTTGATATGCTTTACTGATTATTGAAAAAATGTTGAACACATGAAGCAAGAGACGTTTTATTACGACAATAAAATTGTCAAATATTTTATGTATGCCACAATTATTTGGGGATTGGTAGGTATGGCCGCCGGTGTGCTGGCAGCTCTTCAAATGGCTATGCCAATCTTTAATTTTGATTTGGAATACACAACTTTTGGTAGGGTTAGACCTATTCACACCAATGCAGCCATTTTCGCATTTGTCGGAAATGGTATTTTTATGGGGGTTTATTACTCCATGCAGCGATTACTAAAGGCTCGAATGTATAGCGATGTCTTGAGTTATTTGCATTTCTGGTTATGGCAGTTAATTATAGTATTAGCAGCTCTGACCTTAGCATTGGGTTTTACCACAGGTAAAGAATATGCCGAATTGGAATGGCCAATTGATATAATGATAGCCGTTGTTTGGCTTATCTTTGGTTGGAACATGTTTGGTACCATTGTTAAGCGTCGAGTAAAACACTTGTATGTAGCTATTTGGTTTTATCTGGCAACTTTTATCACCGTTACTGTGCTACATGTGGTTAACTCTGTTGAACTACCTGTTACACTTTTTAAGAGTTATTCGTGGTACGCTGGTGTACAAGATGCTCTTGTACAATGGTGGTATGGACACAATGCTGTGGCCTTCTTCCTTACTACGCCATACTTGGGTCTGATGTACTATTACATCCCTAAAGCGTCTAACCGTCCGGTTTATTCGTACCGATTATCAATTGTACACTTCTGGTCGTTCTTGTTCATTTACATATGGGCAGGTCCTCACCACTTGTTATATACAGCTTTGCCTGATTGGGCACAGTCATTAGGAACTGTTTTTTCGATTATGCTATTGGCACCTTCATGGGGTGGTATGCTTAACGGCTTATTAACGCTTCGCGGAGCCTGGGATAAAGTTCGCGAAAGTGCTACGCTTAAATTTATGGTGGTGGCGGTTACCGCATATGGTATGGCCACATTCGAAGGACCGCTCTTATCATTGAAAAATGTAAATGCCATCAGCCATTTTACCGACTGGACTGTGGCGCACGTTCACATTGGAACATTAGGGTGGAATGGATTCTTAACCTTTGGAGTATTATACTGGTTAGTTCCGCAAATATTCAAAACAAAATTATATTCTGAGAAGTTGGCAAATGCGCACTTCTGGATTGGCACTTTAGGTATCTTGTTTTATGCTATCCCAATGTATTGGGCCGGCTTGGCACAAAGTTTAATGTGGAAAGAGTTTACCGAAGAAGGATTATTGGCTTATCCGAACTTTCTGGAGACAGTCACTCAGATTCGTCCGATGTATTATATGCGTGCCTTTGGTGGTTTAATCTATTTGATAGGAGCCATGTTAATGGGGTATAACCTGTTCAAAACGGCTTCAATGGGTAAGGTGACTGCCAATGAGGAGACTTCAGCTATGGTTGAGGATATTCATAAAGGTAAAAAAGGAGAGAAAGCACATGGTTGGTTAGAGCGCAAGCCTGTTCAGTTCATGGTTATTTCTTTGATTACTGTTTTGATTGGTACTTTTATTGAGCTGATTCCAACCTTCTTAATAAAATCTAATGTTCCTACCATATCGAGTGTACAACCATATACACCGCTAGAGTTGGAAGGACGTGATATATACATCCGAGAAGGTTGTTATAACTGTCACTCACAGATGATTCGACCATTTAGATCTGAAACTGAGCGCTATGGCGAATATTCTAAAGCTGGTGAATTTGTTTATGATCATCCATTCCAATGGGGCTCTAAACGTACAGGACCGGATTTGGCTCGTGAAGGTGTGATGACTGGTAAGATTTACAAGCCTGATGCCTGGCATTATAACCACATGTTGGATCCTCAATTGCTGAATGAGAATTCTATTATGCCGAAGTACCCTTGGTTGATTTCTGACGATCTGGATATTTCTGATTTGCCGGCTAAGATTCGTGCGATGCAAACACTGGGAGTTCCGTATCCTGAAGGCTTTGATGAATTGGCTGTTGAGGAATATAATAAGCAAGCAGATAAAATAGTCAGCAACCTTAAGGCAGCTGGCATTGAAACAGCTCGTGAGAAAGAGATAATTGCTTTGATAGCCTATTTACAGCGTTTAGGTACCGATATTTACAAAGTGGCACCTGAGCCTGAAACAACTGAATAAGGAGGTTTAATATGAAATTAGTAAGACATTATTTGGAGTCAATTTCAGGGGTGGAGATATACCCGATTATATCCTTCATTATCTTTTTTAGCTTTTTTTTGGTGGTGACTTATATGGTTATCCGCATGAAAAAAGAATACATTGATGAGGTGGCAAATTATGCCACCGATAAGGCTGACGAGCTGCCATCAATAAATGAGAGTGAATGAGTTTAAAGTAATTAAGTGATTATGGCGGAAGAATTGCAATGGTAATTCTTTATAAGCGTTAACTACTGCCTTCTGCCAAATAACTAATCTACTATATTTATCTATGGAAGAGAATATGAACAAAGAGCAATTACCGGAGATAGATCCTTTAACTAATGACAAGTTTGTGCCCGAGCATGAGTTTGATGGTATCCGTGAATTAGCAAATAACCCGCCTTGGTGGCTCACATTTATCTTTATCTTTTCAATGTTGTTTGCCTATTTCTATTTGGCCAAATATCATTTTTATGGAGATGGAGAATTACAGATTCAGGAGTATGAAAGTGAGATGTTAGCTGCCAACCCTGAAGAGGAAGAAGAGGCGGCAGGCGGTATTGTTATCGAAGCCGAGGATATTGATTATTCAGTGCCATTGGCTGATGCATCTGGTTTAGATAAAGGAGCCAAGGTTTTTAAAACCAATTGTGCTGTATGTCACCTGGCTGAAGGGCAGGGGCTTGTAGGTCCTAACCTGACCGATGAATATTGGATTCATGGCGGAAGCTTTGAAGATATTACATTGATAATAAATAACGGTGTTGTTGAAAAAGGGATGATTGCCTGGAAAGGTCAGTTATCCAAAAAGCAAATTCATCAGGTAGCAAGTTACATTACCACTTTGCAAGGAACGAATCCTCCAAATCCTAAGGCTCCCGAGGGAGAGAAGTATGTGCCATGATAGTTGAGTAGTTAAACGTTTAAAGGTTTATTGATTGTTATCTTGCATTTGATATAAACGATTTATTTATGCATCAATTTTCATTTGAACGATTAACTGCATGGCAATTAAGTAGAGTTTTTGTTAAAAAGATATATCAGTTAACTTCTAATTTTCCCATAGAAGAAAAATATGGATTGGTTAGCCAGTTAAGGAGAGCTTCTATATCAATATCATCTAATCTTGCTGAAGGAAGTTCTCGCTTATCTGCAGTTGATCAGAAAAGGTTTTATCAATATTCATACTCCAGTTTAATGGAAGTAATTAATCAGATTATTATATCTTCGGATATGAATTTTATTTCTGATGAAGAGTTGGTCGAATTACGTAAAGATGGAAATGAACTAAGTAAGGTGATTAATGGATTAGTCAAATCATTAATTACTAAGTGATGTTTTGAGAGTAATAAGTCTAAACGATTAAACTTCTTAACTCATCAACTTCTTTTTTAATATCCAGATAACAACCGAACTATGAACAACATACCTGAAAATAATTTTCGCGATCGCATTGTAACAATGAATGAGGAAGGTAAGCGCAATTGGATATACGCTAACCAGCCTAAGGGTAAATATTATAATGCCCGTACCATTGTTGGGCTTATTCTACTGGCATTCCTCTTTGCTGCACCCCACATTAAAGTAGCGAGTGGTGAATCATTGTTATTATTCAATATACTTCAACGTAAGTTTGTATTGTTTGGTGTTGTTTTTTGGCCGCAGGATTTTCATTTGTTTGTTATTGGCTTGATAACCATTATTGTTTCCATCATCACATTTACTGTTGTATATGGGCGAATATGGTGCGGATGGGCTTGTCCGCAAACCATTTTTATGGAAATGGTGTTTCGTCGTATTGAATACTGGATAGAAGGTAGTGGTGATCAACAGCGCATACGAGCAAAGGGAGAAGATACTTTTGACCGTGTATGGCGCTCTATGCTCAAGCACTTCATCTTTATCATTATATCATGGGGTATTACTCACACTATGATGGCTTATATTGTTGGTGCCGAAACGGTACATCGATACATTATAAGTTCGCCTTCCGACAACCTGAGTGTTTTTATTGCTATTATGGTTTTTACCGGAGCATTTTATTTTGTGTTTGCCTATTTTAGAGAGCAGGTTTGCTCTTTGGTCTGTCCATATGGTCGTTTGCAAGGTGCATTACTCGATAATAACACCTTAATGGTAAGCTACGATTACAAGCGTGGCGAAGGACGTTCTCCCATGCGAAAAGGAGAAGATAGAATGGCTGCCGGTATTGGCGATTGTGTTAATTGTAACAAATGTGTGAGTGTTTGCCCAACGGGAATTGATATTCGAAATGGCATTCAGCTGGAATGTATCAACTGTACCGCTTGTATGGATGCATGTGATAGTACAATGCGTCGTTACAAACTACCTGAAGGCCTTATACGTATCACTTCGCAAAATAATATTTCCAATGGCTCCAGTTTTAAATGGACGCCACGTATTATTGCATATACTGTACTAACCACGGCCTTGATTGGCGTGTTGGTAGTACTATTTACCCTTCGTTCAAGTTACGAAACAACCATTTTACGCGTACAAGGTTCCTTGTATCAAAAAGTAGATGAAGGGGTTTATTCAAATATTTATAATTATAAGATTGTGAATAAAACGGAGAATGAAGGAGACTTAAGCTTTAAGTTGGTTTCTCCGGATGGACGAGTTGAGTTGGCTGGTAGTAATATGGTGGTTAAGAAACAGGAAAAGATTCAAGGTGTTTTCTTAATTAAACTCCATGAGGAACAGTTAACCGGAGGAAGTACAAAAGTGGTGCTTGGGGTCTATAATGGAGATGACTTAATAGAAACAATTCACACAACTTTTGTAGGGCCTTAATACGATATTATCTTAACCTTTAATAATTGACACATGAAGTTTAATTGGGGACACGGTATCGCTCTGGTGATAGTAACTGGTGTTATTTTCTTTATAAGTCTGGTTTTTATAACCACCAGAGAGCGCGTTGATATGGTAACTGAAGATTATTATCCTAAAGAGTTGAAATATGATGCTCAGATGGATAAAATGAAGAATTATAACGCATTGGATAAAAAGGTGGTAGTTAATGTCGGTAATGCTTTTGAAATCACCTTTCCAGATAACATTGCTGATGCCAATATGATTAAAGGATTGGTTCATATATACCGGCCTTCTAACAAGGAGTTTGATGTGGAGGAAGAAATTAAGCTCAATGAGCAATTCACCATGAGTATTCCACTTCACAAATTTCAAAGTGGAAAATACGAGCTAATAATTGAGTGGGAAGCCAATGGTCAGCCTTACCTGACAAAACAAGATATTTATATAGATTAGGCACCGAAATGAATATAATTGAAGGATTTATCTTTGGATTTTTAGGAAGTTTGCACTGTGTTGGAATGTGTGGTCCGCTTGCGTTAGCATTACCTTTACCAACTAAATCAGCTGCGCAAAAAGCAACTGGAGCTGTATTATACAATGTGGGTCGGGCTTTAACTTATGGCTTATTAGGACTTATCTTTGGCTTATTAGGAGCCGGCCTTAAATTATCTGGAATACAGCAATGGGTATCAATAGCCTGTGGTGTTTTAATGATTCTTTCAGTGGTACTGCCTGGCGTTATAAAAATGCCAAAATCGACCAATAAAGTCTCATCTTCCATATATTCCTCCCTCAAAAAGAAGATTGGTGATTCGCTCAATCGAAAAAAACTGAGTAACCTATTAATTATAGGTGTGCTAAATGGCTTTCTGCCATGCGGCCTGGTATATGTAGCCATTTCTAGAGCTGTGACGTCACAAACAGTTAATGATAGTGTGATATTTATGTTCTTTTTTGGCTTGGGTACACTGCCATTAATGTTTGCAGTAGCATATTTTGCCAATATTATAAAGAGTCGCTTTCTTTATCAGTTACGAAAAGCAATTCCTGTATTTATCATCATTCTAGGTTTATTATTTATTCTGAGAGGGATGAATTTGGGCATTCCTTATATTAGTCCTGAATTTCAGGAAGAAACACAAGAAGTGAAGTGTTGTCATTAGATGCCATATTGATAGGGAAGAGTTTATCTTTCATAATTCTCAGATATCTTACCCTTAGTGTATAGCTTTAATAGAGGTCTCTCAAGTTTGTTTAAACTAAGTCTAAAGAAGAAGACTTTTCTTTGGAAAATAATTTTTTAGTTAGCACAATTCAACTACTTTTGCCAACGATTTGGTTCACGAGGCATCTTTCAATGCTAAGTGATGAAAAGGGAACGCCGTGAAAGTCGGCGACAGTATCCGCTGCTGTAAGTCCCATTCGGTGAAACCGAAGTAAAGCTGTAATCAACAAAGCCACTGTTCTGGGGAACGGGAAGGCGATTACAGTGGGATAAGTCAGAAGACCTGCCAAAGAGATTCAATTGTTCGTGTCATTCGGAATAAATGCATGACGATACATCTTTTTGTATTCAATATCCGTTTTGTCAGAGCAGTTTAATTAACCTATTTAGTTGATGAGGTATAGACTGTTGATATTATTACTAGTGCTCGCATGGCCTGTTTTGGCCGATGACGAAGTGCGTGATTCTGTAAAGGTTCAGGAGGTGGAGATTACGGCTTCGCGTTTGTCACATTTTGCATCAACAGAGCGCGAAGACAGGTTAGATACATTGACTTTGCAGAAATATGCTAATCAGGATTTAGGAACCTTACTTCAGAAGAGCTTATTGGTTAATATTCAGTCAAATGGTGGACTTGGAGGATTAACAACAGCAAGTATTCGAGGAGCTTCATCTAATCAAACTTTAGTGACATGGAATGGGCTGCCAGTTAATTCATTAACAACGGGTTCGGCAGACTTATCTTTAATTCATGCTGGCTCTTTTAATGATATAAGTATAACCTATGGGGCAGCTGGCTCACTATATGGTAGTGGTACAATGGGAGGAACCATTGAGTTGACAAATGAACCATCATGGAATAATGGATTATCTGCCAATGTGAGAGCTGAAATAGGAAGTTTTTCTAATTATAAAGGCAATATGTCTTTCGCTGCTTCGAGTAGTGTACTTTCTTATCAAGCTCAACTGCAATACCAGGATAGTAAAAATAATTTCGCCTATACCGATGAGTTTGATCATGGCCATCCAACTGAAAAATTAACGCATAATGAGAATGCTCTTATAGGAACCATTCATAATTTGTACTGGAAGGCAGGTAAGAACCTATTTGATTTTGGTGCCTGGTATCAGGTAAAAGAAAAAAACATACCTGGCTTAATGGGTGTTGGTGAGCCTGTTAGTCATCAAACACAGAAAGATTCAACTTTAAAGATATATGTTGGTTGGAGGCGATTGATTGGTAATTGCCGTTTGGATGCAAAAACTGCTTATTCTTATGATTTCTTACGATACACCGATAAGGAAACAGCGGATAGTGAATCCTATAAGATTTTTTCAGAGATAGCTGCGAAACGTTGGTTATCAGATCTTAGTTCGCGGTGGTACCTGATTCAAAATTTGAGTATTGACTTAAACGGACGCTACAGTCGACTGGAAGGTATCACATCAAATTATGCCGAGAATATTATAGAACATGAATGGCGTTTTAATACTGCTATTAAGTATACAAATGACATTGGAGTTTTTATTGGTACTATTGGAAAAGATTGGAATACGACAGAGGCTAATCAACTGACAGCTATAGGTGAGGGAGTCGATTCTGATGGTTCAATATTAAACGCGAATGAATTACCCAACCCTCCATTAATGTTTTCATTAAGTTCAAAAGTAATAATTCGCCCCACCTGGCTGGCTTTACGCGGAAGGGTAGCCACACATTTTCGTCGTCCAACATTTAATGATCGTTATTGGGTACCAGGTGGTAACCTTAATCTGAAAGCTGAAGAGGGGTTTAATTTTGAGTTGGGTGCAGAAATTTTTGAGCAGCAAACAAAGGTAGGATTCTTCTCTGGTGATGTTGCTTATTATCGGTCGGATAACAACGAGTCGATAGCATGGAAGCCAGCTGGTAGTATCTGGCAGCCAATCAATACGGGTGCTGTTATTTCACATGGCTTCGATATTGATGTTAATCACCAACTTAGTTTCAACAAATTTCAACTTATAAACAAGCTACTCTACGGTTACAACGATACATACGACAATAGTGAAGAAAGTGCATCTTATAAAGAAGCTTTGGGGTATCGACCTAAACATATTTTTAAGGCAAACTGTGATATTGTTGGTGAAAAATGGAATGCGGGAATTAACTTCTATTCGCGTTCAAAATGCTTCACTTGGGAAGGCAGGCAAGTTGATGCCTATGCCTTGTTTGATATCAGTGCCGGATACCATATGGTAATTTCAAAAGTAGATGTTGATTTATTGGGGCGAGTAGAAAACGTATTAAATACATCTTATCAGCTTGTACGAGCTTATCCGATGCCTGGAAGGGCATATTACTTAACTGTAAATATTAATTTCTAACAAATATACGCTATGAAAAAAGTTTTAAGACTTTTACCATTTTTTCTGATGGCCCTTGTGATGTTCACAGCTTGTTCTGATGACGATGATGTAACACCAAAGGTGAGTCAGATTTACATTTTGAATGAAGGAAATGAGAATGGTTCTGTTTCTATTATCGACGAAAATGATGAAGTAACCAATAATTATTATGAGGCTATTAATGGGCTGCCTCTTGGAAAATTTCCACAATCAATGGCTGCTAACGATACTCACGTTTTTATAGTGGTAACAACCACAACCGGAGCAGGATATGTTGAAGTAGTTGATAAGAATACATTTAAGCATGTTGCCGCCATTACCGGGTTTTCATACCCACGCGAAATAGTACTTATGGATGGTAAGGCATATGTTTCTAACGGAACAGGTGCCGATGATAGTTATGCCAAGAAAAACAATGAAATCTATCCAATTAACCTCTCGACTTATGAGGTAGGTGCCAAAATAGCTGTTGGCGCTGGACCTGAAAAGATGGTTGTGTCAAAAGGTAAACTATATGTGGCTAATAGTGGCGGATGGTCTAACGACGATAAAACGGTAACAGTTATTGATACATCAAACGATCAAGTATTGGAAACAATTACTGTAAAATCATGTCCTAAAGATATGGCGGTTGATGCTAACGGAGATGTTTGGGTTTACTGTGGAGGAACTCCTGACTATTCAAACTGGCCTAATACTACTTTTGTTGATGCCGGAATTTCTAAAATTGACGTGTCAAATAGTGAAGTAGTATCATTTGGTTTTCCTGATACCAAAGGTGGAACAAAAAATATAGGCATAAGTAAGAATAAAAAAGATGTGTATTACATCTCAGATGCTGTTTACTCAATGAGTATTAGTGCAACAGAACTGCCGACTACAAAGCTAATAGATGCAACTTATTATGGATTAGATGTACATCCCGTAAGTGGTGAGTTGTGGTTGTGTAAAGAGGTAGATGCAACAACACCTGGTTCTGTATATGTATACTCAACAGAAGGAACTGAATTGAAGAAATACACTGTTGGTTCAATGCCAAATTCAACAGTATTTGCGTATTAATTTCAACCCCTAACATATCCCTCGTTTCTGAGGAAAGTTTCCTTAAAGGTCGGCGTAAGTCGGCCTTTTTTATATGAATTAGTTTGTACTATAAACAAGATTAAAATATGTCATTCATAAGTCTTTTGTCTTATATCTAAAAATCTAATGGTCTATTGAATAATAATTAAAAAAGGAATAATATCTTTGATTGCTTATTAAGAAAATGAGCCTTATACTATAATGGTTATATTGAAACGGAATATGAAGAAATTGTTATTAGCAGCCAGCGTTGCTGCTACCATCGGCTTTTCAGGCTGTGGTGATGTAAATATATATAAGCTGGAAGCTCATCAGGGCGCTTATGTTTTAAATAAAGGAACTAATGAAAGTACCGTTAGTTACTATAATTATGAGCGTGAAGAATGCACCAATGATTATTACCAAAAGAAGAACAACGGAAATACAATTGGAAGTGGAGCCAGTTCAATGGTCATTCGTAAGAGTTCAGAATATGCTAAAGGTGTTGCTTTTGTAACGCTTCCTTCTGAAAATGCCGTTGAAATGATTAATGTTGATGGTTTTACAAGTATTAGTTCCATTGATGACTTTACATCGCCAACGGATGTTCTGCAAGGTGAAGAGGGAGTTATATATGTGTGTCATGGCGGAAACAAAGTATCTTCATATAATACGAGCACGCATGAGGTAATAAAAGAATTCACCATTGGAACAAATCCCCAAAAGCTTATTTCTTCAGGAAAGTTTTTATATGCAGCATGTGCAGGTGATGGAACAGGAGCAAAGGTGTTTGTGATTGATATGAGTAACGAGGTAAAAGTTGATACTGTTGATTTCGCTTATAACAATCCGATTGATATGGTGGTTGATATCGACCGAAAGGTATGGGTTTATTGCGATGATACTGAGCAGGTATTGGTTAAATTAGACCGTCAGTTTGTAACTGAAACTCTAGAAGAGGATACGCCTAATGAGCGTGATACGACTTATCTGACCAATGAGCCTATTAACTTTTCTCTGGGTGCCAGAATGTCTGATTCAGCTAATCCATTAACTATCTCTAACGACGGACGTATTTTGTATTACGTTTATGGTAAGCTTTGTGCCAATTCGGTTTATATTGAGACTGAAGATGATTTAAACCAGGATGTATCTATTGTTTCCGGAGATTATAAAGATGTTGCTTTCAATGGTATTGATTACGATCCACGAACAAGAAGAATTACTGCTTTAACATCAGATGGTAAGCTCGTTGTATTACGTAATTATGATGATGTCTGGAATGATGAAGAATTCTATGAAGTTGGTGAAAATCCGTTTATGACTTCGTTTAACTTTTAATATTATAGCAGAGTAAGATATTTAAGGCTGACGTAATCGTCAGCCTTTTTTATTATCCGCCATGTTCGTCAACAAATGTTTTGTGACAAACAATATACCTTTCATGAGCACCTATTCCGATGGAATCACCCTGTTTGTTTAACATCGCAACGTCAAAAAATAGCTTTTTACCTTCCATGTATTTAAGGTGTGCCCGGCAAATGATTTCTTCATTGCGTTTGGCTGTGTGTAGGTGTCTTACATTCATCTCTGTGCTTACCGTATCATAACCTACGGGTAAATTAGGGTCGATGAGTGCAACACAGCACTGTTCCATATACACAATCATTGCCGCAGTAGATATAAAAGGAACCTGCCCTGTTTTAAGATGGGTCGCCAAATCTTCCTTTTTAACGATGATGTTTTTTTCTGTTTGGCTTCCAACCGAAAGATGGTAATTACTCGGTGGTGCTCCTTTGTATTTTTTATCGCAGTCGGTAGTCATATTGCAAGGGTTGTTTCTATTAAAAATAACCCTTTTTTATTAGTTAATAAACCCTTGGGCAATAAAAAAGGTGAGCTTCAGTTGAGGCTCACCTTAATAATGGATATTTAGTCTTTTAAAACTCTGATTTAAAGTGAAATTTGATGTTTTTAAAATTGCTTTCAGCCATTTGTAACATATAAGCTGAATCGGCCATAAATACATCACGTCCAAACTTATCTTTTGCCATGTATTGTAACTTACGCTTCTTGAAATCATCTAATTCAGCCTGGTCATCACTTTCTAACCAGCATGCTTTGTATAAATTAATAGGCTCGTAGCGACATTTAGCCCCATATTCATGCAATAGGCGGTATTCAATTACTTCAAACTGAAGTGCTCCAACTGTTCCAATTACTTTGCGACCATTAAACTGGCTTGTAAAAAGCTGAGCAACACCTTCATCCATTAGCTGGTCAATGCCTTTCGCCAACTGTTTCGATTTCATCGGATCGGCATTTTCAATATAACGGAATAACTCAGGTGAAAAGCTTGGTAAACCTTTGTAGTTTAGTTTTTCGCCCGAGGTAACAGTATCGCCAATCTTGAAGTTGCCAGTATCAGGAATACCAACAATATCGCCGGGATATGCTTCATCAATAATTGATTTCTTTTCTGCCATAAAAGCAGTAGGGCTCGAGAATTTCATGTTTTTTCCAATACGCACATGGTGGTAGTTGGTATTTCGTTGAAATTTACCCGAGCAAATCTTTAAGAAAGCTAATCGGTTGCGGTGATTCGGATCCATATTCGCATGAATCTTAAACACAAAACCAGTCATTTTTTCCTCTTCTGCCGTTACCAAACGCTCTTCTGCTTGTGCAGGTTGAGGTGAGGGGGCAATTTTTAAGAAACATTCCAATAATTCCTTAACGCCGAAATTATTCAGTGCACTACCAAAAAATACAGGCGCTACTTCTGCATTCATATATGTCTCCGACTCAAATTCAGGATAAACACCAGTCACCAACTCTAACTCTTCACGGGCCAATTCAGCTGAATCTGTGCCGATTTGTTCTTCCAGTGCCGAATCACTTAAGTCTTTAATGGATATACCATCTTCCAGCACTTGTTTGCTTGGTTCGAATAGGTATAAACTTTCATCAAACAGATTATATACTCCTTTAAACTGAGGACCATTGCCAATTGGCCAACTCAATGGACGCACCTTAATTTTTAATTCTTCTTCAACTTCATCAAGCAGATCAAATGGATCTTTACTCGGACGGTCGAGTTTGTTTATAAAAACAATTACAGGCGTATTACGCATGCGACACACTTCCATTAGCTTACGCGTTTGCGCCTCAACTCCTTTTGCTGCATCTACAACAATAATTACGCTGTCAACAGCTGTTAAGGTGCGAAATGTATCTTCGGCAAAATCTTGGTGACCAGGTGTGTCCAGGATGTTTACTTTGTAGCCATCATACTCGAATCCCATTACAGAGGTTGCCACTGAGATACCCCTTTGCTTCTCAATTTCCATGAAATCGGAAGTGGCTGTCTTTTTTATTTTATTCGACTTTACTGCTCCAGCCACATGAATAGCACCACCAAATAGCAGTAGCTTTTCGGTCAGCGTTGTTTTTCCTGCATCGGGGTGACTGATAATAGCAAACGTACGTCTTCTGTTTATTTCATCGATAAAACCCATGTCCTTCAATTTTTCGAGCTGCAAAGGTAAACAATAAGACGCAATTCATGTTTTCTTGTTGAAGAATTGTTTGATTAAAAAAAAAGGTCAGTTTTGCATTAGTTTGAAGATGTTTTTTAATTTTTGCTTCTGATTTAAAAGCGTATTTTAAAAAGAGATTAAACCTTTAAAGTTGGACATTAATATGGGTTGGACAAATTATCATGGACATTGTGATTATTGTGATGGACAAGGAACGATTGAAGATTGCATAAAGAAAGCAATTGAATTAAAGATGGATGGGATAGGCATATCTTCACATGCACCTGTACCATTTCCTACCGATTGGACAATGCCTGCTTATAAACTAGATAATTACTTAAAAGAGATTGAAGAGCTGAAGGCGAAATATGCCGATCAGATTGATGTATACAAAGCCCTTGAAGTTGATTATATACCAGGTTTGGCATCGCCTAAACATGAGAAGATTGTAGCTGCTAATCTGGACTATTGTGTTGGTTCTGTTCACTATATTGGACAAATGAATGACGGAACTCATTGGGCTGTTGATGCGCCAGCCGATGAATTTAATAAAGGTTTGAACGAAACCTTCAATGGTGATATTAAGCGGGCAGCTTGCAGGTATTACGAATTGCAGCGTGAGATGTTGGAACAAGCAACGCCGGATATTATAGGTCATATGGATAAGATAAAGATGCATAATTTGACCTTTGGTTTATTTGATGAAAATGAGCAATGGTATCTTGATGAAGTGAATAAAACCCTTGCGGTAATTAAAGCAAAAGGGGTGATTGTTGAAGTTAATACCAAAGCCTATTATCGCGATGGTCATCTTTTTCCAGGGCCTGAGCATTTTGCAAAAATAAAAGAATTGAATATTCCGATTACCATCAATAGTGATGCTCATCATCCTGATAAACTCGTAAATGCTTTTGAAGAGGTGGAAGAGATGCTTTTAAAAGCTGGCTTTACTCACTTTGTGGAGTTAGTTGAGGGTAAATGGCAGGAAGTTGCCATAGCTGAAGCGTAATAGTATAAGAAAAGCAGGTATTTTAATTACCTGCTTTCTAAATTTGTCAAACAATTGTTTAAACTACTGAGTTTTTTCGTCTGATTTTAATCCGCATAGCATCCTTAATCGGATTCTCTGAAACAAGTATAAGGTAACCACCACCTCCGGCACCAGCTAGTTTCCATGCCAATGCATCATTTTTGTATTTGTCAATGGCAGCATTTACTTCGTCATCAACCATTGCCGGAAACATAGTTTTTTGTGCATTGAATGAATTGCCAAAAGCACTGGCAAAAGCTTTGAGATCCTTCTCTTTGATGGCTTGCCATGCATTTTCTGATGCATTCGCCAGTCTTTTGGTGTTCTCTAAATTAAGATAGGTCTCTTTTAATAGGTCAAGACCATTCTTGCGAGGCCACAATAGTACCATGTAAATATGTTCCTCCAGCCAATTAAGAATGTCCTCATCGTGGATAGATTCAAACTGAGTTGGCCAGTATTGTGCATCATAATAATGACGCACTAGGCCAGGCATACAAATGCCGATGGCATCCTGTGCACCGGATACGAGTTCTGAGCCGGGCGAATTTTCATATTTAAACAGTATTTCAGCTAATTTTTCAGGCCTGTCAATAGGTAGATAATGTGGCCAAATCTTTTTTGCTGCGTTGCGTGTGGAAGTTGACATACCACAGCGCTCGTTGTATTCAATAACAGGCTCTAGTGACAATGTAATGGCCCATCCCGGATGATGCTTCGATACATAAGGTTGATCGATCCAGGTGCCGGCCAAATCAATGCGATAAGGTAGCTGGCAATTGTCCGAAGTGCGTATATCAGTTGTCGAACGTTTAGGTAAACCAATTTCAGGAATTCGCTCGAGTACTTTCAATTCTATGCCAAGCTCTTTGCAAAACGTCTCTTTTGCTGGTGAAAAACCATCTTCGTTGACCACAAAGTAATCGGGCTTTAATTCTCTCACTTCTTTTTCAAAATCCATGATGCCTGAGCCAGAATTGACAAATGCTTCTTTTACATGCCTAATGGCATTGATCATATAAAGACGTTCGGCTTCACAGTTTATAGTCTCTCTTCCTTTGAGCTCACTAATTGTTTGATCGGAGCCTATACCAACAAATACATCACCATATTGCGCTGCTTCTTTGAAAAAAGCCACATGTCCGCTATGGAGCATATCATAACAACCTGATACAAATACTTTCTTGTTCATCTGGAATTTTTAAGAATCTCGTTGGTTCAAATATAATGAATCTTAATGTTATTGGATCTAGCACACTGCTTAATACGAAAAAGAGCATCCTTTCGAATGCTCTTTTTATAAGTTTTTATTGATTCAGCTAATCTATGCTGCCATCTTTAAATCAGTTTGCTCTTCCTGCTTTTTTCTTAACTTTTTGGTGTTAAGGATTAATAGGATGGATGAAACCAATCCTAAGAATAAAAAGCCAATCAAGTAATATAGGGCTTCCTGATACGAACCAGTTGTATCTTTTAAATAGGAGATGATTTGAGGACCTGCAATACCTGCCAATGCCCAGGCAGTAAGAATGTATCCATGAATAGCACCCAACTCTTTTGTGCCGAATAAATCACCAATAAAGGCTGGTACAGTGGCAAAACCACCACCATAACACGTTAGGATGATTAAGAATGCTACCTGGAATCCAATTTTACCGGCAGCTGATACATCACCACCGAAGAAGGTGGTGATGTAAAAGAATGCTCCTATTTGAATAACAAAGAATGAGATGTATGTGGCAGGGCGTCCGATGTAATCTGATAAAGTAGACCAACCTAAACGACCAAAGGCATTAAACATACTCATTAACATTACTAACACAGCTGCAGCTTCAACCGATAGCATCACAATCTCGCGGCCCATTGAGTTAGCTACTGAAATTAAAGCAATACCACTTGTAACATTGATAAACAAGATGGCCCATAAGAAATAAAAACGAGCTGTTTTCAATGATTGGTTAGCAGTAATGTTAGACAAATCTTTCTTTACTGCTTTACCAGCTTTAGCTAATTCCTCAGGGTTGTAGCCTTCAGGTAACCAGTCAACAGGTGGCTTTTCAAGGTATTGAGCTGCTCCTAGCATGATTAATCCATATACAGGGCCTAAGATTAATAAGATAGTTGAGATAGACTCAATGCCGAATGCAGGAAATACATTTTTAATCAAATATATTTGAATAGCTGCTCCCAAACCAAATCCCATAATAGCCAGACCGGTTGCTAAGCCACGTCTGTCAGGGAACCATTTTACCATGGTTGATACTGGTGTTACATATCCCATTCCGAGACCAATTCCACCAATCATACCGTAAGTAGCATACAACAAGTATAGATTTTCGAGCATTAATGCCAAACCACCAAGCGTAACACCTGCACCAAAAAAGATACCTGCCACTGTACCCGTGAAACGTGGCCCTTTGCGCTCAACAACTTTACCCATAAAAGCAGCAGATACTCCTAAAAAGAAGATAGCAATACTGAAAACAGTTGTAATTTGCTGCAAAGACCAGCCTGCACTTACTTGTTTTTCCACCATGGAACCCAACTTACTCCATGCGTAGATAGAACCGATTGACATGTGAACGCTCACACCAGCCAATGCTATTAGCCAACGATTTTTAATTTTTTTTGTTGAAGTTGTCATTTTCTAGTTTTATTCTCAATTAATTTTTTCTCCCAATCGGAGAGTTTACTTTAAAGCAGTTTTGTGTTGTTTAGTTGATTACGACTTCTTTAAAGTAATTGCTTAGTATATCGTGAGCCGCATTTAGTTGTTCATCAGTATTAGCTTTTACCCCTTTGAGCTTGTATTCCCACCCAAGGTGTTCATACTTGTGCGCTCCTAATTCATGATAAGGTTGAATCTCAATCTTCTCGATGTTCTCAAAAGCTTTGAAGTGCTCACCTAACTGATGTAAATGCTCTGTTGCATCACTGTATCCTGGCACCAATACGTAGCGTAACCAAATAGGTTTCTGTATCTCAGAAAGGTATTCAACAAACGCAAAGGTTTTTTCATTACCCTTCCCGGTTAGTAATTGATGCTGTTCTTTATTAATGTGTTTAATGTCGAGTAGTACAATATCAGTGTATTGTAATACCTCTTTTACATCATCATTCAAAATGCTGCCATTGGTATCGATGCAAATGTGGAAGCCTTTTTCTTTAAGTGCCTTAACAACCGGTAATAACTGTTTTGCCTGCACCAAAGGCTCACCTCCTGAAAATGTTAATCCACCTTTTTTACCAAAGAAAGGACGTTGATTCTCAGCCATGCCAACGATTTCTTCAACAGAAGTTTTGTTACCTCCTTTTAATTCAATCGTATCGGCATTGGCGCAATAAAGGCATTTAAAATTACACCCTTGTAAAAACGCTACAAGGCGAATTCCAGGACCATCGTAGGTGCCTAATGACTCAAATGAATGTACTCTTAGCATATGTAATTTGTTAATTTTATTAATAAGGCAAAGGCAGAAGTTTTGTTCATACAACTTCTGCCTTACTTTATCCTTTTTATGTTGTGTTCTTACATATTGCTATGGAAGCTACGTGAGATAACCTCAAGCTGCTGCTCGCGTGTTAAGCGAACAAAGTTTACAGCATAACCCGATACGCGGATAGTTAACTGAGGATACTCATTTGGATTTTCCATGGCATCTTCTAATAACTCACGGTTAAGAACGTTTACGTTCAAGTGGTGAGCTTCTTTAGAGAAGTATGCATCCATCATGGTTACAAGGTTCTCGTTACGAATTTCAGCGTCGGCACCTAATGATTTAGGGATGATGCTGAATGTGTTTGAGATACCATCCAATGCATTTTTATAATCTAATTTTGCTACTGAGTTTAGTGAAGCAATCGCACCGTTCTTATCACGTCCGTGCATTGGGTTAGCACCAGGAGCGAAAGGTACACCTTGCTCACGCCCGTCAGGCGTAGCACCAGTCTTTAATCCATATACTACATTTGATGTAATTGTTAGGATAGACATTGTAGGATCAGCTTTTTTGTAAGTATCTAAACCACATAGCAACTGGTTGAAGTGGTTAGAAATCTCAACTGCTAAGTTGTCAACACGATCATCATCGTTACCATAGCAAGGGAATTCACCATTGATTAGGAATTGAGATGATAAACCTTCGTCGTTACGAACTACAGTTACATCAGCATGCTTGATAGCAGATAACGAGTCAGCTACAATTGAAAGACCAGCCATACCATAAGCTAAGTTAATAGCCGGGTTGGTATCAACAAATGCCATCTGAGCTTTTTCGTAGTAGTACTTATCGTGCATGTAATGGATGATGTTCATTGACTCGTTGTAAACGCGAGCAACATCTTTCATCGCTAATTTGTAGTTAGCCATTACTTCGTCAAAGTCAAGCTTGTCGCTTTTTAACTCAGGAATACCTTCTACGATTACTTTTCCACTCATCTCACAACGACCACCGTTGATTGCTAACAATAAAGTTTTAGCTAGGTTGGTACGTGCTCCAAAGAACTGGATTTGCTTACCAATTTCCTGGAATGATACACAACAAGCAATACCATAATCATCAGAGTCACGTGTGCTTGTCATCAAGTCATCATTCTCATACTGGATAGATGAAGTGTCGATAGAAACCTGAGCACAGAATTTCTTGAATCCTTCAGGAAGCGTCTGCGACCAAAGAACAGTCATGTTTGGCTCAGGAGAAGGACCTAGGTTATATAGTGTTTGTAAGAAACGGTATGATGTCTTTGTAATTTTGTGACGGCCATCCATTAATTTACCACCAATTGCTTCAGTTACCCAAGTTGGGTCACCCGCAAAAATCTCATTATAAGCGTTCATACGCAGGTGACGTACAACACGTAACTTCATTACGAACTGGTCAATAAATTCCTGAGCTAACTCCTCAGTAATGTTACCGTTAGCCAAATCGTACTCCATGTAAATGTCGATGAACGAAGATACGTTACCTAATGACATAGCAGCACCATCTTGCTCTTTTACAGCTGAAAGGTAAGCCATGTAAACCCACTGTACAGCTTCTTGTGCTGATTCAGCCGGACGGCTAAGGTCTAAACCATATTTGTTACCTAACTCTTTAATCTGAAGTAAGGCTTTGATTTGCTCAGCAACTTCTTCACGCAAACGGATTTTGTCGTCAGACATTGGTCCAACTAATCCCTGCATGTCAGCTTTTTTAGCAGCAACCAAGGTGTCAATTCCGTATAATGCTAAACGACGGTAGTCACCAATGATACGACCACGAGCGTAGTTATCAGGTAAGCCAGTTAAGAAACCTAATGAACGGTACTTACGAATTTCGTCTGTGTATACGTCAAAAACACCGTCGTTGTGTGTTTTAGCGTAGTTGCGGAAAATATCTTTAACGCGGTCAGAAACCTCTAAACCTTGCTCTTCGCAAGCTTTCTCTACTACAGCAATACCACCATAAGGCTTCATAGCGCGCTTTAGTAGCTCATCTGTTTGTAGACCTACGATTAATTCTAAATCTTTCTGGATGTATCCTGCTTCGTGAGATACAATTGAAGAAACCGCTTCCGTGTCGATTGAACGAACGCCATTGTTAGCTCTTTCTTCTTTAATAGCTTCAAGACAAATGTCCCAAAGTTTTTTTGTTCTTTCAGTCGCTCCACTTAGGAAAGAACTATCACCATCAAAAGGGGTGATGTTTTTTTGAACAAAATCTCTAACGTTTACCTGTTCGTTCCAAGAACCTTTTACGAACGCTTCATTAATTTTACTCATAATTCGCTTATTAACCTGTACTAATTATTATTTGTGCGTTAAAATCGTATTTGCACTGCAAAGAAAAGCTCTTTTATTTTACTGTGCAATCACCTTTGTTGGGTATAATACAGAGTATTACAATGTGATAAAAAGACCTTTAAGTATTTATATGGTAGAATATAGAAGTAATAAATTCGAATGGAAATTGTAATGTGCAGATTACAAAAGAAATTGATGAGTGTAATTTGAGAGCGACAAATACTTTAATTGTTCGCTAACTATCGATTTAAATATTTTTGATAGTATGAGGGGTGGAGTAAGATTTAAATATTTTTAACAGTTAGGTAGATTTGTTTGGACAGATAGGCAGATAAAAAATGAAAAAGGAGTATCATTTAATTGGATTTGGTACCTTTAAATCAATTTAAACCTAAATACTATTCACGTATGTATAAATCAATCTAACTTTTGGCTGTACTTTTTGTAGCAGCATGTAATTCACCAAGTAAGAAAGTTTCTATGATACCCGAAAAATTACCGAATGCTCCAATTGCTGAGAAGAAAGACTCGGTATTAACCATTCATGAACACACCCGCACCGATCCTTACTTTTGGATGCGCTTAACGGATGCACAAAAAAATGCTGAACAAGCCGATGAACAGACGCAAAAAGTACTTGACTATTTGAATGCTGAAAATAAATATACCAAATCTGTACTTATAAATACGGAACCGTTACAGGAAAAGCTATTTGATGAAATCGTTGGACGTATAAAGAAAGACGATGAATCGGTTCCTTATTTTTCAAACGGTTATTGGTATTATTCTCGTTTCGAAAAAGGAAAGGAGTATCGTATTCATTGTCGTAAAAAAGGAACACTCGATGCTGAGGAGGAAGTTTTTTTTGATGAAAATGAGCGGGCCGAAGGTCAGTCTTACTATGGACTTGGAAGTTTAAGTATTAGTAAAGACAATAAAATGCTGGCGTTTGGTGAGGATTTTGTTAGTCGTCGTATTTATACCATTCGCTTTAAAAACCTGGAGACAGGCGAGATATTAGCTGAAGAGCTAAGTAATGCTCAAGCAGGTGGTGCATGGGCCAATGATAATCAAACCTATTTTTATACAAGCAAAAATGAAGTGTCGCTATTGAGTGAAAAGATATGGCGACACAAACTTGGTACCGAAGTTTCTAAAGATGTAATGGTTTATCATGAAAAAGATCCATCATTTTATATTGGTGTGAGTAAGACCAAATCGGATAAATATATTGTTATTGATGAAGATGCCACACTGGTTAGTGATTACTGGATATTAGACGCTGATAATCCGACTGGTGAATTTAAGCAATTTACACCGAGAGGAACGAAGCATCAGTATTATATTGAGCATTTTGATGATAAGTGGTTTATTACAACCAATCATGAGGCGACTAATTTTCGCTTAATGGAAACACCGGTGACTGCTACAGAGATGAGTAATTGGAAAGAAGTTATTCCGCATCGTGAAGATGTATTGCTTGATGAGATCGAAGTATTTAATGGCCATTTAGTAGTGAGTGAACGCAAAGATGCTTTAACACACTTGCGCATAATCAATCAGAAAACAAAGGAAGAGCATTATCTGGATTTTGGCGAAGATGTATACGTTGCTTATATATCTACCAATCCTGAATTCAACACAAGCAGTTTGCGTTTTGGTTATAGCTCGATGACTACCCCGACATCTACTATTGATTATGATATGGATGCTAAAGTTAAGGTCGTTAAAAAAATACAAGAGGTTATTGGCGGTCACAATCCGGATGAATATGTAACAGAACGTTTATGGGCGACCGCTCGTGATGGTAAAAAAGTACCGATGTCTGTTGTATATAAAAAAGGAGTTGCAAAAGATGGCAAGGCACCATTATTATTATACGCTTATGGTTCATATGGCTCAACCATGGATCCTTGGTTTAGCTCAACACGATTAAGTCTTCTTGATAGAGGTTTCGTTTATGTGTTAGCTCACATTAGAGGAAGTCAGGCAATGGGGCGTCATTGGTATGATGACGGCAAAATGTTGAATAAAATGAACACCTTCAATGATTACATTGATTGTAGCAAGTATTTAATCGATAATAATTATACATCACCTGAGCATTTATACGCCATGGGTGGTAGTGCTGGTGGATTGCTTATGGGAGCTGTGGCGAATATGGCTCCTGAGTTATATAATGGGATGGTGGCAGCAGTTCCATTTGTTGATGTTGTTTCAACGATGTTAGATGAAACCATTCCGTTAACAACCAATGAGTTTGATGAATGGGGTAATCCGAAGAACAAAGAGTACTATGATTATATGTTGAGTTATTCGCCTTATGACAATGTAGCGGCTAAAGCTTATCCAAACATGCTGATCACAACCGGATTGTTTGATTCGCAAGTGCAATATTGGGAACCTGCCAAATGGTTAGCAAAGCTACGCGATCAAAAAACAGACGATAACATTCTCATTATGCACACGAATATGGAAGCTGGTCACGGCGGAGCCTCAGGGCGTTTTAAGCGTTATCGTGAAACGGCATTGGATTATGCTTTTATGCTGATGCTGGAAGGGATTGATGAGTAATTGGGTAATTTGGCAGAAATAGAAAGGCAGAAGCCAATAGGAACTAAAAAACCGCCAGGTATCGAACTTGGCGGGTTTTACTTTTATATTGTTCTAAATGTTAGCTACTGTCTACTGACTCAAAACTAACAAACTATAGTTTACAACGAATTCAAGTAGTCAGTCACATTCTTTTCAACGCGGCCAATAACTTCAGATACATCAGCTTTTTCAAATTTATCACCCGTGATGCTTTCGTAAAGTTCAATGTAGCGATCCGATACTTCAGTTACAAACTCATCAGACATTTCTGGAACAACTTCGCCTTCACGACCCTGGAAATTATTGTCCATTAGCCATTCGCGCACAAATTCTTTCGACAACTGCTTTTGGTTCTCACCTTTGTCGAAACGCTCCTGGTAACCGTCAGCATAGAAGTAACGTGAAGAATCAGGTGTGTGAATTTCGTCGATTAAGTATATCTGACCATCTTTTCTACCAAATTCATATTTTGTATCAACCAGGATTAAGCCCATTTCTTTAGCGATTTCGCTTCCGCGCTTAAATAACTCAAGTGAAATACGCTCTAATTCCAGGTATTCTTCTTCTGAAACCAAACCTTGCTTGATGATTTCTTCACGAGTGATGTTTTCATCGTGCTCACCCTGCTCAGCTTTTGTGGTTGGAGTAAGAATTGGCTCAGGAAATGCTTCGTGCTCCTTCATGCCATCAGGAATAGGTACACCACAAATGTCGCGACCGCCATCTTTGTACAAGCGCCACGAGCTACCAGTTAAGTATCCACGCACAATCATTTCAACCGGGTAGGTTTCGCAAAAATGACCAACAGTTACCGTTGGGTCTGGCGTAGCTATTTTCCAGTTAGGAACGATATCAGCAGTTGCATCCAAGAATTTTTCAGCAATCTGGTTTAACACTTGTCCTTTGAAAGGAATACCTTTAGGTAAAACCACATCAAATGCAGAGATGCGGTCAGAAACAACCATTACAAGATAATCATCATTAATGTTGTAAACGTCGCGTACTTTTCCTTTGTATACGCTCTTTTGTCCCGGAAAATTATAATCCGTCTTAACAATTGCTTTGCTCATAATTATTAGTTTATATCAATATTTATTTTCCTTTAGTTTCGTTTATGTGCTTTTTAAGTGTTGTTTCTGTTATTCTTTATCGTAGGCATCAACAATGTCCTGTACCAGCTTATGACGAACAATGTCTTTTACTGTAAAGTTCACACGTTCAATTCTTTTTATCCCTTTTAAAATACGCATCGATTGCACCAGGCCTGATTGTTGCTTGTTGGGCAGGTCAATTTGAGTCACATCACCTGTAATAATGAACTTTGCATATTCCCCCATTCGTGTGAGAAACATTTTCATTTGGTTGTTGGTGGTGTTTTGTGCTTCATCCAAAATGACACAGGCATCATTGAGGGTACGACCCCGCATAAAAGCCAGTGGAGCTATCTGGATAGTGCCATTCTCCATGAACTCTTTGAGTTTAGCACCGGGAATCATGTCTTGTAAAGCATCATAAAGCGGCTGCAGGTAGGGATCAATCTTTTCCTTCATATCGCCAGGTAGGAAGCCTAATTTTTCACCAGCCTCAACGGCCGGACGGCTCAGTATGATTCTTCTTACCTGCCTGTTTTTCAATGCTGCTACTGCTAAAGCAATAGCTACATATGTTTTGCCCGAACCAGCAGGACCAACTGCAAAAAGCAAATCATTCTTTTTAAAACCTTTGACCAGTTTTTCCTGATTCTTAGTGCGTGCTTTAATGGGTTTACCGCTTGTACTAAATAGAATCACATCACTATTACTACTGGCATCCGACAAACGATCACCACCTAGTAACTCATTCAGCGATTTTTCAGTTAGTACGTTATAGTTGTTGTAGTGATTGAGTAGTAAATTTACCTTTTCTTCAAAGTCAGCCACTTCATCAGCTTCGCCTATGGCTTTTAACCAATTGCCTCTGGCTACAATATTCAACTTTGGGAAACGATTTTTTATCAATTCCAGTTTGGCGTTTTTTATGCCCAGAAATTCAACTAGATCAACCGATTCCAGGTAGATTAACTTTTCTATCATAAAGTGGTTTAAATCCTTAATTTTGTATTTTGCAAAGTAACAATATTTTTTGCATTTGTAAGCTGACAAAAGTGGTATTCATTACCATCTTTTTTGAAAAAACAAAGAAGGCATTCGATAGTAATTCAAATTTTTAGCAATATCAAATTATGAGTCAAAACCATCATGAACCAACTTTAAAAGTTTTTAAAGAGTTATTAAATATCATGGATGAACTTAGGGCGAATTGCCCCTGGGATAAAAAGCAAACCAATGAATCATTAAGAACGCTTACTATTGAAGAGACATATGAATTGGCCGATGCCATTATAAAGAAAGATGCCTCATTGATTAAAAAGGAGCTTGGTGATTTGTTGCTGCACATTGTTTTTTATGCCAAAATTGGCTCAGAGCAATCGGAGTTTTCCATGGTTGATGTGATTCACTCCTTGAATGAAAAACTAATTTACCGCCATCCGCATATATTTTCTGATGTAGAAGCCAATGATGCCAAAACAGTTGAAGAGAATTGGGAGAAATTAAAGCTGAAAGAAAAAGATGGGAATAAGTCAGTTCTGGAGGGAGTTCCAATGTCGTTGCCAGCTATGGTTAAGGCAAATCGTATTCAGGATAAAGCACGTGGGGTAGGTTTTGATTGGGAGCATAAAGAGCAGGTTTGGGAAAAGGTAAAGGAAGAATTAGAAGAGCTAAAAACCGAAATAGACGCCCACGATGAAGATAAGACTGAAGCTGAATTCGGAGATTTGTTATTTTCAATCATCAATGCAGCTCGCTTGTATGGCGTTAATCCCGAAAATGCCTTAGAACGTACTAATCGAAAATTCATTAAGCGATTTAACTATTTGGAGGAAAGAACCTTGAAGGTTGGGAGGGATTTAAAGCAGATGTCTTTGGCTGAGATGGACGAGATTTGGGAGGAGGCCAAAAAACGATAGTTGCTTTAATTTGACGAACGGCAAATGTTATGAAATTAATTAAACAATAATAATTAGCTTGGTGTAAATGAGATAATTAAGTCTTAAAATGAGTCTGGTGTAAGTGTTGTGTATTCAGTTGTTTGTGTTTATTTGAATATGGGCGACTAATGTTCGAATCTATGTTTTAATCGAAATTATATCAATTAGTGTAATGACTGAAATTATTTAATCACACAAATGTGGTTGTTTATCACCAAAAAGAAGGCATTCGTCAATTCTCAATAACAATACGCCCGTTAAGGCAGTAAACTCGTCTGAATTCACAATTCATTTAAACACTCAAAGAAACTGAAACGGACGGTTTCTTAAAACACCCAACACTATTCAACATCCTTTACCTCTGTAATAAATTCTAACCCAATAGAATTGCAGAGGTTTTTTTATGTCTGCCAATCAAGAGTAAAACTCCGTTTATCAACAAAAAGACGCTGTTTGTCAAAATAAAACAACCTTTCGCTTGATTTCCGGTAAATGTAAGTGATTTCAAAAATTAAACACACGTAACTGAAACGGACGGTTACAACCCCAACACTATTCAACATCCTTTACCTCTATAGCCAATCTAACCCAAGAGACACTATAGAGGTTTTTTTATGCTCAAACTCAATCCGGTCTGCTTTTTGAGGTTCTTTAATTAAACGAAAAACGGCATATCTGTATCGATTCATCTTATTCGTTCATCCTGATTGCAGGTTAAAAAGTCAATCTTGCCGAGAATTGAGAAGTCAAAAATCAACTTAATTATCAGCATTTGCAGTTTTATCTTTATACAAAGAAGAAATAAGCTGCGATTTTTTACACTGGGATTTGTCGTTTCTTAAAAGAAATTTGTATGTTGCCATGATTGATTGATAAAAAAAGCAGAACATGCCATTAAGCAGTATACTAAAACATATTCAAGCTGATGAACAGTTATGGAATCAGGCGATTGAGCAATGTGCATATTACAAAAGTGGTGAAATTGTTTATGAGCAGGATACCAATATGAAACACGCCTTTTTTGTAAATAAAGGTTTATTAAAAATATATCGGATTGGTTCAAAAGGTGAGCAGCAAATTGTGCGACTAGTTAAAGAAGGTGATTTATTTGGTTTTCATTCCTTATTGGGTGATGAGCCTGAGGTAACGGCATGCGAGAGTTTAACAGATAGTGAGGTTTGTCAGATTCCGGGCGAGGCTTTTAAAAAGACTATCAGTGCTAATAAAGAGTTAACTGATTTGCTCATTAAAAAAACGTGCGATGAGTTGAAAAACTCATATAGTTCATTGGTTGAGTTGTCGCAGCGTACCGTACGCGGACGTTTGGCTAATCTGCTATTGAAATTGCAGGATTTGTTCAATACTACAGCTGACGAGGCTATTCCTTTGGTAATTTCACGACTGGATATGGCGCGTTGGATTGGCACTTCAAAAGAGTCGGTAAGTCGATTGATTACTGAGTTCAAAAATGATGGTGTTATCCGCTTCGACCGACGAGAATTAATCATCACCAACAAAGAAAAGCTTGAGCGTATAATTATGTTGTCCTAACAATATTTGAAAAATGAAATAAGGGCTGGATTCCACATGGTATCCAGCCTTTTTCTTATTTTTTATTCAATGGCAATTCAACGCCAAAGTGCTTTTTCTTATCCTCGTATTTTAATAGCAGAGCAAAAATCAAACCTATTAAACTAACTGCTGCAAACATTAATATGGTAGCTGTGTAATCCGATACCGCAGGATTACCCGGATTAGTAGCATCTAATATAGTGCCGGCTAACAGCGGGAAGATAAATAGTCCAAGGTTCTGAATGGAATACATTAAACCGTAAGCTGTACCTATTTTATTTTCGTCAACTAGTTTAACCATTGTTGGCCACATAGCTGCAGGCACCAAGGCAAAAGAAATTCCTAATAAAATGAGTGGTATAATTGGTGGCGTATTTGTTAGTGCAAAAAGTAAGTGCGTAACTAATAATGTGATGGCACCAAAAATCATGGCGCTTGCACTTTTCCCTTTTCGATCAATTAAAGCGCCAAAAACTGGTGTAAATATGAGCGTTCCAACTGGCAAATAGGATGTTAAGTTGCCACTTTCAACAGATGTCAGCCCAAATTTATCAGAAAAGAAATCGGGAGCATACTGGATAAATGGAAAGACGGCAGAATAAAAGGTCACACATAGTAATGCGATATACAAATATGCTCGGTTACTAATTAAACCAGTAATGTCTTTGAAAGAGAACTTATTCTCAGATTTTTCACTTGTATTTTCTTGTATTTGACTATCCAATTTGGCATCAAAAAGCATATAAACAAGAAAGGCTAATAGCCCTATTGATACCAGGATCGCACCTAACCATATGGCGCTGCTTAAGTTGGTTCCTTCATTTGAAATTAAGGGAGATAAGCGTAGAGCTGCAAATGAGCCAAGTCGGCCAAATCCAACTTTTAAGCCAAAAGCAAGTGCTAGGTCCTTTCCTTTAAACCATTTTACCAGTATTTTGCTCACTACAACAATGGTTGTTTCGGCACCCAATCCAAAAAAGAATCGACCAAGTAACATCACTTTTAGTTCAGGTGAGAAACGAGGTAAAAAAGATCCCATGAATTCATAGCCAAAGCCACCGTTGTTAAAGTAGTCTGATGCTCCATATCCGGTTAATAGTGCACCAATAGTCATAAAAAACACAAATAGAAAACCTGTACGCCTGATGCCAATTTTATCTAAAATGATGCCGCCAATAACGGCCATCATCAAAAATGTATTGGGTACAGAGTAAAAGGCTGAGAAGAGACCATAGTCTGTTCCGGTGAATCCGAAGACAGTTCTCATATCATCTTTAAGAGTAGAGAATGCGTCGTAGAAATAATAATTAACCGACAGGACGAAGCCCACTAAGAGTAATATTCCCCATCGCATGGCAGGTGATTCGTTGAGAGCTTTTTTAATTTGTTCCATCTATTGGGTGTTTTTTAGATAATTGTGACAGTTCAAAAGTAAATAAAATTGCCAATGAACAAGGTTATCTATCTTGGAATTGAGATTAAAAATAAATTATTCGTTAAATCAGATATGGTATTTGTAGTAAGTGGTGTGATTTATGTGTATTTTGTTTATTATGAGTCTTATATGTTGGAGTTACCCCATTTTTTTAAGTAAATCCAAAAGTTAGCTGAGATTCCTTTCTTTGCTTATATGCCTTGGGTTTACCTGGGTGACGAGAAAAGATATTGTACAAACCATCACCAAGGGCATAAAATTTAAAATCAGGAACCCCAAATACACGCTTGGCACTTTTGATGATATACCCAGCCATTATTGTTAGCTTTTGTGATTGATCAAGTATTACCGAAATAAAGTAAAACACAGCCAGTAATAGAGCCATCATGTTTTGTAGCCGTGTGTATTTCAATAATCTTACGTTCTCAAGGTCATAAGTCTGCTTGATAAATCGAATGGTTTCTTCGATACACCACCGCTTAATATAGGCCTGTATAACGAACCAAATGTCTTTCTCTTTAGATTCAATTGGCAAAGTTGTCAATAACATCATTGGTTTAGTGCCGAATCCTTTAACAACTATCATATTTAAAGGAGTGTCGTACCCTGGCAGCAACACTGGTAAAAACCCAAAGCGCAGGTCAAATGGAACCTCTTTGCCTTTTATTAATCTAACGATTGATTTTTTGTAGGGTAACCTACAGCCATAGGCCAACCATAAAGAACGTGCCAAAGTGTTGTTATGG
>NZ_JAENRR010000019.1 GCF_016612505.1 Carboxylicivirga marina | reverse complement strand
AAATCCTGAATATGACAACTCTCCACGGTAATAGTCATGGCAGAACCACCATTTAATTGTGCCAAATTCAGATTATACCCTGTCATTGCAACATTGCGGAATGTAAGGTGTTCATCCCTGGTAATGGAAGCGCTTAATACATGCCCTTTAAATTGACAACGCTCAAAGCGCACATGATTACTCTCATTCTGAATCAACACACTGTTGGTCCCATTGCTACGAAGCACTCCCATATCCTCAAACGAGATATAATCAGAACCGGTTAGTGCCAAAGTAAAATCATTGCTCGGATTACTGGTGCTGTAATGCAATTGAACCAAACTACTGTCCCGACTCTCTCCACGGAAAGTAATCGTATTGACTTCACTGCTACCACTGATTTCATACAACTTAATCTGCTCATCGTAAACACCATCGCGTACCTCGAAAATAACCGGACAAGCCACACCTGCATTATTCAATGCAGTAGCTACTTCGGTAAAATTTTCAAAGTCGGGCGATGCACCTCCAACGGTATAGGTACCGCACAGTGCCGTGTACAATGTTTTATTTAAGGTGTCGTTTAAGGCATAACCATCGTCTTCTCCATTGGGGTTGTTTTGCCATATTTTAAATACAGTTTTCTTCCCTGATTCAAACGAATAATTCCCAATAGTAATGTTTTTTTCAGTTGTACCAGAACTAAGAGAACCTGTCCAATTATAGGAAGGTTGACTTATTCCATTAACTGACCATTCGATGGTCGTATTGTTTATTGTATTGGCTCCAAAGTTGGCTAAGGTCACTTCTATAGGGTGCGTACCGGCAGCAAAAGGCATAATCGGCGCATCAAGCGTGGTAATTCCAGCATCGGTTGGCAAAGGGGTGTATATACTAATGTTATCTACGGCCCACATACCAAGGCTGTCGCCCTGCCAGTAGAAACGTATTTTGGCATTGGATATGCTCCCCGCATAAGCCGATATATCCAGAATTTCTTTTTCCGAATTAGCAGTTGTGTCAGTGTAAGTTTTAGCAATCTGCCATTTATCACCATCATACACTTCGACGGTTCCATTGGCATTGTTCGCTCCAACAAAATAATGGTCGAAGGATAATAAAATCTCGGCACTAATGGTGGCATCAAAAAATGGACTTTCCAAAATAACCTCTTCGGGCTCCTCATCTGCCGAGTAATTGGCGGCATCAAAAATGGCCATTTTACCAATAACCGGGTAGTTAACAGTCCGGCTTCCTGGATTATCGAACTGCCACAAATCGCTTGCTACACCTGCCGCCGTTGTGTTGGACCAGCCCTCGGGTGGTGTTGTACCATTGGCCGACGAAAAATCTTCGTTAAGTATGTAAGTCTGTGAAGATAGGCTATTAACAGCCAAAAGGAGTAGTAAAACTAAAACGTAGTTTTTAGTCATTGATAAGGGGTAATTCATTATTGCTCAATTATTTTTATCCAAAGCAAATACGTCTTTACATAAGAAAAAGTTTCTTAACTTTTGACGAAGCCATGAAAAACCATACTAAAGGGTTGTTTGAAGAGGGTGAAAACCCCGATAGTAATAAATGATATACCTATGGTCTTTTAATCTGCCACTTCGGAAAATTGCCATGAAGCATTATAAGTTCCTCCCCACCTCGTGGCACTCATACTTCAAAAAGCAGGAGAATACAAAACACTGTCCCTTACTAGACTATGGGCGTAATAGTCAATTTATTTGTTAATCTGAATCACCAACTATCCACTGATTCTTAACTGCAATCGCGATCGTAATTTTCAAAGTTTCGACAAGGCTCACTTTGAAAAATAATTTATGTACGTCAAGCGTTGAGCTCCTCAGACAAACTCTTTTATGAACAGGAGACCAATTACATAGAGTACAATTATCATACAGAAGCAAGAATAAATGTTATTGTTAACAAGAAGCCTTCTCCAATGATCACCATCACAATTAACCAGAAACGAAGAAACAAATGAAATCTTATACTTTTTCACCAAGTCTTACACTGTCTTCGCAACAACTAGCTAGCAACCAAATAGCTGTCTCGCTATAATGCCATTATTAACCTATACTTTACTCAAATTTAACTCACATTAAACTCAATCCCATTCGAATTTAATATGAGTTTAGTATGTATTTAGTATGACTTTACTATGAGTTTAATCCTTTGTTGACTATAAGCAGGTAGGAATCTGTCACTTTGCAGCATTATGCGCCACATAATAGAATCAGAATTAGCTGATATGGATGCCGTAACCGACAATGAAGTAAGCCTATTGCATGGCCTAACAAAAGGTTATACCTGCCACCCGGACACAACAAGAGCTAATGCAGCCAAAATGCTTTTTAATATGATTGATAAGTATGGGCTGGAGGTAAAGAAAAAAAGTTATCGCGAAGAATACCCGCTTCTGGGTTCCATGTTGACCGAAAGTAAAACGGAACCTTACCCGGCTTACATCGCCCAACTAAATGGTTGCGCCGAGCGTTTTAACCGATTAGAGACGGCTGTTAACCATTTTAACACCAAGCAAAATGCTTACCTGTCGGTGAAAGACGATGAGAGAAACCTCGCCTCGGCCACCGATATTAAAAAGCAGCTTATTAGCTTTATTAACGAAGAACTGATTGCCTACCTGAATGTGATGCAAAAGGTACAACCCGATGTGTATGGCGAACTGGTACAGTTTGTGGCCAACCGAATCGACGAGAGTAATAAGGCAAGGCGCCAGCGACGCAATAAAGTAGATGTAAACGAGTAAGTATTATTAACCAGAGATTAGTTGTAGCCCTGCACTTTGTGTGGGGCTTTTTTAATTAGAATAGTTCAAGAATAATTCCATATAGGTATGTATAATTGCACTCATTTTTTTCTACATTTGAAATAACTTGCATTACAGGCCATTAAGAAGTTAGGGGCAATAATAAATTAAATACACAAATTATGCATTGGATCATTTGCTTATTTTTAATTACCCCATTCATAGGTTATGAATGCTTTTCCCAGTCTATAAAAGAAAAGGGAAGTATCAATGGATACTTTGATCATGTTGTTGTTACTATGCCTACTAAAACATTTGATTCATTGTCACTGTATTTGAAGGGTGCCATTCCTAATTCTACCCGAATTGCTCAAGATAACTCAAAAGTATTTATTTTACCAAGATTAAAAATGCCTTATGTGGAAATATGGAATTCTGGTATAATTTATAATGCAGGAAATCAAATTGCACTTGGAAGTACTGATGATAACGCCATAGAGAAAGCCAAAGCTCATTATATGCAAGGTGGATTCGATTATGGAGATGGGCTATTTATTGTTGGTCGCGAGTTAGCTGCTGGTCATCCCTATGGTGGAAATTTTTTTGTGTCATATGGAAACCTTAACACGCAGAACCAAGCAGATTCAATAGAAATCCTTAGGCTAAAAGAGATAAAAACAATTATCCCAAAAACCAGAGAATATATTCAAGAGGATTATGAATTTTTTAATATTGAAATTGAAAAACAGGATTCCACATTCTCTTCAATTGATAAGTATGACACTAAAGTTTATACCAAAATTATAAAAGGCACACCCGAAAAAATCCTATTGGGAAAAATTGGACATGTTTCTTTCCGCTTCGAATTAACAGAAGCCAAATTTAATGAGTATAAAGAGATTTTAGTTGACGATAAACTAAAAATTATCTTTGACGGCAAAGAACTAATAATAATTCTTTTAGAAGAAGAATATATTAAGTGGTAGAATGAATTACTGGCCATAATCGAGTAGGCTGCCGATAGACCATTAGCCTATCGGAGAACCTCTCACACCACCCAGCGTACGGATCTCGTACTGGGCGGTTCGTTAAGTCATCAGGAAGAGCGAGTCACTTCTTTTGGCGTAATCCTTTATCTTACGCATCACTTCTTTAAACAAAAACCATTGAAAAAGAAAAAAATATACAAAGACAAAAAAGGTCGTGAATACGTCAAGGAAGCCTATTTTGTAGGCGGCAAACAGAAATTCAGACGAATATTTGTAATAGATAGTATACCTGCTGATAAGTATTACGAACAAAATGCCACGGACATTGACCATGTTATCAATGAAGAATATTGGCTAATCAAGGGGGAGAACTGATTTCATTATTAAAACATGTATTCAAGCAATCAACCATGAGCTATCTCCATGCTAACGTACAAACCCCTGCTGCCGCGCGAATCACTTCGCGTGGTATAATGCATAATTACACAATACAATGCTAACTTTGAATATTATTGCATACATATAGTCTCAACTCTCATATTATTAAATAGCTGAGTTATGCATCAAATGGACCACATCTATAAGAATATTCCATTGAATAAGATTCCCTGGAATATGGAACGGCCGCCTAAAGCTTTGCTTGATTTAGTAGCCAATAAAAATATAGTCCCTTGCAAAACAATTGATTTGGGTTGTGGCCTTGGTCATTATGCCCATTACCTGGCTAATTGTGGATTTGATGTTACCGGCATAGATATTTCTACAGAAGCCATTAAGTTAGCCCAAGAACGCTCTAAACAAGAAGGCATTAAAGCCGCATTCCGGACAGCTGATATGATTGGTGATTTAAATGAAATAAAGGAAACCTTTGACTTTGCCTACGACTGGGAAGTACTTCACCATATATTTCCCAATCATCGTCAACAATACATTAAAAATGTACACCAACTGCTTAATCCGAAGGGTAAATACCTGTCGGTTTGCTTTAGCATTAAAGACCAACAGTTTGGAGGACAGGGAAAATACAGAGACACAAAGCTGGGTACAACCTTGTATTTCTCTTCCGAAAACGAATTGAAAACACTCTTCGAAGCTTATTTCATCATAAAGGAATTAAAGACAATCGAGATCGAAGGTAAAATGGGAAACCATTTAGCGGTGTATTGTTTAATGACAAGAAAATAAATTCACCTTTTTACACCAGACGGTAAGCGGTTAAAAATGCAATCCACTTGTTCTAGCTCTTGCGCTTGGGCAAAAAAACTTATAATTTGATAATGTGACTGGTCGATTAATCATGACAAGTCCTTCTTGCCGGTTAATAAGCATATCAAAACCATTCGTTATGAAGCGACATTTCTTTCTGAGTATTTTCATTGTTTTTACCGTTCTTTCAAATGCACAAACAAACCTCTATGTTAATCCCGATGCGCCGGACAACGAATCAGCTGATGGCACACTGGTAAATCCGTATAATGATATAGCAGCAACGGTACAATTAGTGGCCAATGCAGGAGGTGGAAATGTCATCATCATCGATGGAGAATACGACCTGACCGGTAGAAAAGTTCTTATTACTACCGCAGCTACAGCCTCTGGCTCTGTCACCATTAAACCACAAAGCAGTTTTGGTGTTAAAATCATCTCCCGCGATCAATATGGTTGTTTTGATTTCGACACCTCCTCTCGTCATATTACACTGGAAGGAATAGAATTGTACGGCATGACGGACCAGATTGACTACTGGACCATTGTGGCACGAGCGTTCTGGGGCGATGAAACCATTCCTCGAAATGGAGGTCTGGCCATTATTTTAGACGGACAGTATATTACCATTAAAGACAACTATATACACGACTGGTTCCAAAAGGCAGTCGAAATACGTGATGGTCGTTATGTTGTGGTTGAAGGAAATATTATACACGACATTGCCACCTCTTCATTAACCGGAGGCCATGGTATTATGCGCCAACAAAAAGGAATCGAATTTTTTGATGATGACACACCCGGTGTTTATCGTTGGGATATTCGCGAGAACATGCTCTTTAACGTTGAACAACGCATTTATTCCTGGATACAGACAAAAGGATTTATTGAAATGGTTATTGACGAAGGAAAATCAATACTGATAGACGATCCTAAAGATACAGATGGAATACAGGAGCATATGAGTGCCCGAATAACAAATAATGTGGTGGCATTTGGTTCCATTGATCATATTCGTTTAAAAAGCACACCAAATTTAGAAGTGAGCCATAACAATGTATATGCTGACATTTCAGGTGCCGATGGTATTTCTGACCGAACGGGTGATACTGAAACGGCTCAATTTACAAATTTCAAATGCCTTAATAATGCTGTTCAATCCTTAAGCGATGCCTTTGCCATAGAGATCGATAACGCCATTGACCAAACTATCAACGCCGGTGGTATTCCAGAGGTTTCAGGTAATTATACAATGACAGGCAAACTAAAACCATCAAATGCAACAGGCATAACACCATTGAATGAAGAACAGCTGTTTATTGACCCCGCTGGTGGAAACTTCAGGTTAAATCCTGCACTTAATCTGCCTGCCTCAGCAGGTGTAAGTTCGCTAGTTTTAGATGCTCTGGATTTAAAAAATGCCAGTTATGGAGTGACATTTGAGCGTGAAGGGTTTGAAATTGATCATTTGAAACTTTCACAAACAATTTTTGATAACATACCAGGTTTAAATGATGGAATAACGGACAATGAAACAGTTTTTGCTGATTATGGAACCATGTCTCCAGACTATCATACTATCACCTTCGATGTTGTTGATGGCGACTGGAAGACTGATACAGGTTCACCTGACACACAAGAATTTAGACTTAATGAGGTATATCGCACATGGTATGAAACGGTAGCTACTACCCATCTTAATAATAGTGGCACCCAATATGAACGAATTCGCTGGGGCAATAGCGAGGTAATGCAAAATCAGGCTTTTGATCCAGATTGGTTATTGGTTAGTCAAATCACTGCAGAGTCTAATACAATAATAAATGGTCATGGCAATAATTTCATTTTAGACGGCGACATCTTAATTGACTTTGAAAATGTCACTCCTCAGGATGGGGAATATTTTGATCTGATACAGGCGGGTATTATTACGACAAACAATTCAGGAAGCTTATTTGACAGAGTGCTTTTTGAAGGCTTCACGCCAGCAAACTACACCTTGGAGATCATTAACATAGAAGGCAGACAGGCGCTTAGATTAAATATTATCTCCTCAACGTCAATCGAAGAAAATTCTCCAATTAAACAAAAGTTAAAAATCATTCCTAATCCGGCAAAGCACCAGTTTGAACTGCATAGCACTAAAGCATTAAAAAACATTCAACTCTATAATATTGCAGGAAAAGAAGTCACTAAAGACATTGTTATTAAACCAGATAATTATGCTTATCTCATCAATGTAACATTACTAAAATCGGGTATATATATCTTACAAGCTGATAATACATGCATTAAGCTAATCATTAATTGATGTTAGGGATAAAATATTATTCAAATTCACATCAAACCCTGACATTTTTCATGTACATCGGCTTTTTTATTTCATAGATTTGTTTCACTCAGATGATTTGGAGTAATATCCATTAACAAAAGTCAAGTGTGACTAATAACAACCAAAAAAAATAAAAATCTATGCCAAAAGGAATTTTCAATGTACCGCCGGCTGTCAATGAGCCAATTAAAAGCTACGCACCGGGTTCACCTGAGCGTGCCGAGTTAAAGGACATGTTGAATAAGCTACGTTCTGAAGAATTAGACATCCCAATGTTTATTGGTGGTGAAGAAATCAGAACAGGTAACAAAAAGCGTATTCACCCGCCTCACGAAATCGCTCATACATTAGGTCATTACCACCAGGGTGATGAAACGCATGTACACATGGCTATCGACGCTGCTTTAAAAGCGCGCCAGCAGTGGGTTAACCTAAGCTGGGAGCACCGTGCATCAATCTTCTTAAAAGCAGCAGATCTTTTAGCTGGTCCTTACCGTCAGTTAATTAATGCTGCTACGATGTTAGGTCAGTCGAAAAACGCTTTCCAGGCAGAAATTGATTCAGCTTGTGAGTTAGCAGATTTCTTCCGTTTCAATGTTCAGTACATGACTGAAATCTATGCTGGTCAGCCTGAGTCGGCTCCTGGCATCTGGGATCGTGTAGAGTATCGTCCGTTAGAAGGTTTCGTATTTGCCTTAACACCATTTAACTTTACCTCTATCGCCGGTAACCTACAAACAGCTCCTGCTATGATGGGTAATGTGACTGTTTGGAAACCATCTAAAACAGCTGTTTACTCAGCTTATTTCTTGATGAAGCTATTCAAAGAAGCTGGTGTACCTGATGGTGTTATCAACTTAGTTTATGCTTCAGGTCCTGTGGCTGCTAAAGAGATTTTCTCTCACCCTGATTTCGCTGGTTTCCACTTTACGGGTTCTACTGGTGTATTCCAGAGTACTTGGAAGGCTATTGGTGACAACATCGAAAAATATAAGACTTACCCACGTATCGTTGGTGAAACAGGTGGTAAAGATTACATCATGGCTCATAAGTCGTGTGATAATAAAGCGGTTGCTACTGCTATTGTTCGTGGTGCTTTCGAATACCAGGGACAGAAGTGTTCTGCTGCCTCTCGCGCCTACATACCGGCTGGTTCATGGGACGAGATTCTTGGCTATGTCAAAGAGCAGATGAAAGAAGTGAAGATGGGTCCTCCTGAGGATTTCAGCAACTTTGTAAATGCTGTAATCGACGAGACTTCATTTGACATTTTAGCAGGTGCTATTGATGAGGCAAAAGCAAGCAACGAAGCTGAAATCGTTGTTGGTGGTGGTCACGATAAGTCGGTTGGGTATTTTATTGAGCCTACTATCATCGTCACTACAAACCCAATGTACCGCACAATGGAAGAAGAGTTATTTGGCCCTGTATTAACTATTTATGTATACGACGATAACAAATTTGAGGAAACAATGGATATCCTTGATAAGACATCAATGTATGCATTAACGGGTGCTATTTTCGCTCAGGATCGTTATATCATTGAGCAGGCTACAAAGCGCTTGGTTGATACTGCTGGTAACTTCTACATCAACGACAAACCAACAGGTGCTGTTGTAGGTCAGCAGCCATTTGGTGGTTCTCGTGGTTCGGGTACAAACGATAAGGCTGGTTCAGCCATTAACTTAATGCGTTGGGTAAGCCCACGTACCATTAAGGAAAACTTTGTTCCGCCTTATGACTTTAAATACCCATTCTTAGCAGAATAGATCAATCGATAATTAGGTCGATAGACCATTAGATATTCGAAAGGCTTCACAAATGTGAAGCCTTTCTTTTTTTGACTTAAGTTATCTTAAATCTTGTCATATACTAGAGGATGGTTTTAAGAGCATGCAGAAAGCGTTTGGTATATCGGCGACGTAGGCGTCCAATATATTTCACAAAAAGAAGTTCATAAATCGTTTCTTCTTCGTTAGTATTTTTAAAGTTCGCGTAATATTTGGCTAGTTCAGCCAGGTAAATGGGGTTAGAACTTATCTGTTGTAAATTATGCAAACCTCTATGGTATTGAATGACTTTTGAAAACTTTATTCGGTTCAGGTCAACCAGTGAATATTGAAAGTGGCGTTCTCCAAGCTGCTTGATTAACACATTGGAGCCATTAAAATCTTTATGCCAAATACCCTGTGGGTGCAATCCGTTGATCATGAAATTAACAAAGCCGCGAACAATTAATGCCTTGTCATTTACTTCACTATTCAACACCTCAGATAAGGTGTAATCAACATGTTCAAAACGGCATATGTAGTACGAATGCTTTAAGAAATGCCAGCGATTGTAAATTTCCATAAAGGCAATCGGTTCAGGCGTATTAATGTTATTCACCAGCAACTGTTGGGCGATTTCATATGAACGCTGTGCTTTAGACTTTCGAATGTATGAATACATTAGGTGATTAAAAGCGGTTGCTTTATAAAATTTCTTTATACAGTAATCAACACCATCGTACTCAATACGCTTGATTTGATTTCGAGCATCTTTGATCCATTCACCATTATTAAGAAAATTATTGTCGATTTGTTCGATAACAGCCCGTAATTCTTCGTGCTTTTTATTTATTAAAATTTTAATCATCTGTTAGGTTTTAACTGTGGGTAGAAACTTAATTCATAGGATATTAAAATTGCTAATTATGTGTATGCACAATAGAAATTGAATCCTCAATTTACAAAAGCATAGGTCAAATGGCAATTAAAAATCAGTCATGCTGATAAGCTAGTTAATTGATAAAACCTTACATTTGTACAAATTTAGATATCAATGAACTGGTCAAATTTCAAGAAATACGTTAAACCACTTATTAGCAATAAGTATTTTTTGGCGACAATCGCCTTTATTGTGTGGATAACTATTTTTGATCAGAACAGTTTAATCGATCGTTACCGTTTGTCAAATCGCATTTCGCAGCTTGAAAAACAAAAACAGCATTACATTGATGAGATTGAGCAGAACAACCGTAAAATGGAAGAACTGCAAAGTAACCTTGATAATCTTGAGAAATTTGCTCGCGAAGAGTATCTGATGAAGAAAAAAAACGAAGTGATTTTTGTAGTTGAAGAAGAGGACTGATTTGATGTTGGATTTATGATGTGCAGATGTTTGATTGATATGACACAAACCTGGAACTCAAACGCGTAAGCAAACTACTGACGACTATCTAATAACGTAATTACAATGAAGATTTATAAGCTTTTAAGTATTGTCTACTACATTGGTATGGCATTGGTTTTTATTGGTGTATTAATGCACATTAGCGACTTAGTTTCTGGTGCCTGGGTATTTGGAGCCGGTTCGCTTATTATGATTGGTATCCGTGGGTACAACCGAATGATCGGACGAATTGAAAACCGACGTGTTTTTACCATTTTATTATATAGTTCATTGATGCTTCTACCTGCCACATGGGCCATGCTAAGCTATCGTAAATATTGGATCATATTTATCGCCTTAACAGCTCTATTAGACACCTACGCCAGTTTTCGAAGAATAAAGAAATAACAGAGATTAGCTTTTCTCAAGTTGGCGGTATGCCAATAAGAGCTCTTTGGTATCGAACACATCTAATGCTTGCTCGTACTTCATTTCGTACAAGTTGATGGCCGCATCAAACACATTCATTTTTTCAAGAAAATGCGTGTGCGTGTAGTTAAGGTACTTGACAACCCTAAATGCATTAAAAACTTCGTAAAAACGCTTCTGAAACACCTCTAGCGAACTGCAGTTGTCTTTTACAGCTTGCAGTGCCGGGAAGAAGTCGGAGTTAACCAAATAGCTTCTAATTCGCCCACTAAGCTGATGTGTGAAGCTTTCAATACCTTCATCAGTCATTTGATACAATTCATCCTTTATCGCAATAAATTCTTTTAGATCGATAAAGGCCTGTAAATTGTAGGTTTGATATTCCTCTTTAGATTCAAGCATCGCACTAATAGACGGCCCTGTTCCGAAAGGCACACGATCAGATGGTCGAGATGATGGATAGACACAGGTATTATTCACTTCTTCGAACTTGTCGGATGGTATGACCTTTTGTAAAAAATAGAAGTCTTCTCCCGCCTGTTTACGCGGCATCCCTCCTGCTTTTATATAAGCCTCGGCTGTTACGGTAAAACACGAGCCCACTGTATGAAAAGCATGTGGAAAGGCGGCATAGCGTAAAGCCTGAATATAATAGCGTAAATGCAATTCATATTCGGCAATGGCATCGTAAACTTCTGAATGAAAATTACCAGCCAAAGGGTGTTCAAAATAGACATTGCATCCTGACAAGCATTTCTTAGAATAGCATTCATTTAAAGCTGAAAAATAATTGTCACTCACGGTACAATCTGCATCCAGTGAAACAATAATGCCATCGTATTTTTCCTGGGTAACATATGAAAAAGCCGCATAATCCATTCCTGTTTTGCGGGCATGCCCCACCCCGGCATGTTTCTTAGCCACCGAATAATCTTTTAGTATGGTCAAGTCAAAACCAGTGCTCTCGAAAACAGTCCTATGTTCTTCTACCCTATCCAGCAATGCTACTTGCCGCTGAATTATCTGTTCGCTGGCCAATTCTGAATAATTAAATACCAGAATCAATTCGACAGATGAACCTGAGAATGTAGCAGCTTTTTGCACACTCTCCAACATCTTAAAAAGATCATCTTCTTCAAGATAAACAGGTACAACCACTTTGAAATCACTTGAGATAATCTCTCCTGATAGTGCTTGGTGTTGCTTAAAGTATTTGATATATAACTTATCCATATGAACTAAAAAAGGCAGAAATCTTACGACTTCTGCCCTCTTTTTATACGATTATTCTATTTATTTAGAAGCCGCATGACGGGCATTTAAAGCTTCTACAATTTGATTTGTAATATCTACACCTTCGGCAGCATACAATACATTGTCGCCAAGTGTATTACTTAAAATCATCTTATAAGGATGATCCTTTGCATACTCATCAAGATAAGTAATTAAAGTATCACGCAACTGACGGTTTAATTTCTCTTGCTCTTGCATAAGTGCATTGGTCAATTGCTGATTTAATTGCGCCAGGTCCTGCTCAGCTTTAGCTAAACGCTCTTGTTCCTTTTGCGCACGCTCCATACTTAAGAAACCATTGTTCTGAACTTTACGCTGAAACGCAACAGCATCCTGCTGAAAAACTTTGGCTTTCTCATTAAAATCTGCTCTTGAAGCTTCTTCCTGATTCATCAACTGCTCATTTACTTCTTTAGCAAATGTGTAGTTTAATAGTAATGAATCTGTATTAATATATGCAACAGGGAATTCAGCATCAGCTTGTGCATTACTTGCAACATTCGCTTGTTGATTTCCTGTGTTATTACAACTTGATAAAAATAATATATTAACAGCAACTAATAATACGCCATTCAACACTGTTGATAATTGTTTCATACTCTCCCTAGTGAAATTTAACCATTTAATTTTACGGAGAACAAATATAAGTGATTACCCTTCATATAAAAATATTTGCTCCTTTTTTTTGATAATCTCTGATACCTTCAATTCAAGTAATAGCCTACTCAATTATCAATGATAACGCTTTGGTATTAGTCATTCCTAAAATAATGAAGCATTAAAAGAAAGAGCGCGACCGACGACGGTATTTCGACCCAGAGCCTCCGTTAATACCTGGGGCGCTACAAGGTATAGCTCCCCGGCTTTTTAACTTCTTAACAGTTTGATTAAAACGCCATATAAGACTTAGCTCATTTGCTCCGTTGCTATAACCTGCCAATTCCGACATTGTCCAGTCATAGCTGTATGCAAAGCGGGCAGGTCCTATATTAATGCCCAATATAAAGATGAGTCCATCGTGGTTCTCAAGTCCCCCACTTGAAGCAAAAGGGATTCCGCGATACCACACCCCCAGCTCCATTGGATTGATATACCAATACGTACCAAAATCAAGTTGACTAAACTGTTCCTGTAAGCGATAATTAAATGCCAATGTTATACTTTTTTCATCATTGCGACGCATTTTATCACTATAGCGGTATTTATAACCTCCGTAAAGCGAGGTTTTAAATGGATTAAACGTTTCAATATCAGTGGTGGCAATATCGCTCTTCACTAAATTATGAAAGGCAAATCCAAACCAAAAATCATTGTTATAAATCATTGCCGATGCTGCAGCATCAAAATGCTTGTGATTATATTCCTCATTCGCACCATTCGCACCATTTGGCACATAACTTCCGTCAAAATTCAGGCCGGATGGGAAAACGGCATCTACCAGATTTAGATTGCGTTCTTTATAAGCAAACTCTATTCCTGGCCGAACAAAAAGATCACGGGCTACTTCAATTTCATAAGAATAGGACGCACTGATATCCTGCCTCACCAGCAGGCCACTGCCGCTATCATCGCGCATGACCATTAAACCAAGGCCACTGCTATATTCTTCCAAGAAATGATCCACAGCAAAGGAATAGGTTCGATAAGTATTAGCTATTCCAGGCCACTGATCTCTATACGCAAGGCTCATTCTGGTGCCTTGTGTCAGTCCTGTAAACGATGGGCTTAAGTACAATGGATTTGCATACATCTGAGAAAAGGACACGTCTTGTGCATTGACATTTAGTGACAACATACAACATGTTATCACCATGCTAACAAATAGCATGTTCCCTTTTTCCAGCGGTTTATGGGTTATATCTATTTTCGTCATTATCTAACTAATAAAACACTTCCGGCTTTGTTAATTTGTCTTCCATTTGTAAATCGAACAAAGGCTTTATAAACATAAACTGCTTGTGGCGCTAATTGTCCTTTGTAGGTTCCATCCCAACCTTCATTAACATCATTCGATTCAAAAATCAATTGTCCCCAACGGTTAAATATTTGTATATTGAATTCTTCTACATCCTTATTTTTCGATTTAAAGATGGCGTCGTTACGTTCTCCAATTGTACCAGAACTGCCAGCTCCACCCGGACGCGGTCTAAAGGCATTAGGAAATTCAACATAGCCGCTATTAATAGCTTCTACTGCATCCTCCTTAGTAAATGAATCTTCACATCCGAATTTATTCTGAACCGTCAAGGTTATGGAATAAGTACCTTCTTTACCATAGACATATGATGGATTTTGTTTATCTGATGTTTGACCATCGCCAAACTCCCAGAACCAACGCACTGCATCCACAGACATATCGTAGCACCTGATTTCTTCATGTGGTAAATATACCTTTTCAGGGCTTACATTAAAATCAGCCACAGGATGATCGTGCACTAGTATACGTTTTGTGTATATGGCATCAGGCACACCTGTTTTTGACACCGTTAAAATGGCAGTATAGTTACCAGCGTTTTCATATGTATGTTCAGGACCAGTAATCATGTCTGTTTCATAAACATGTCCGTCACCAAAGTCCCACTTATAACGCTCACCTCCTACCGAATAGTTGGTAAACTTCACCTCAAACGGAAAACAGCCTTCTTCTTCACTTAAAGTAAAGCCAGCCTCTGGTGTTACTTTATAGTCGATGGTTACTTCGTCATAGGCTTCACAACCATCCGTTGTAATTGTCCAGCGGAAAGTACTCTTACCCTCAGGCAAATTGAGCACAGTGGTATTAAAGAAGGTCGTATCATCAAATGTTCCTCCACCTGCTACAATCGTCCATACGCCATTCAAGGCTCCCGGGTTTTGAGCTTGTAAAGTATAAGCAGGCTCATAGGTCACATCATCTTCACCGGCATATGCATTGGCTTTATTACTCACGACTGTGACAACATCTTCAGTGGTGCAATCACCATAAGAAATCGTCCACTTATAGATATTCTCACCATAACCGATATCAGTTACCATAGTGTTATATTGGTGTTCATCCTCAAATACACCCTGGCCACTAATGACGGTCCATTTGCCGTAATCACCTTCAACATATCCGGAACTTGTCTTAGGATCATTAGAATTAAGAACTATAAAGTCATCACATGTTACCCTATCATCACCTGCAAATGATTGTGCTGGCACTCTGTTGGTAATGACCACAGAATCCATGGAGATACATTCGCCATTGGTAATGGTCCATAATAGGATATTATCACCATGCCCAAGTTCACTAATCAATGTTTTAGCACTTGAATGATTCTCAAAGTTACCTTTACCTGACACCAATGACCATTCACCTATACCTGTACCCTCCTGTGGTATATTGGCATCAAGTTGGGACCAATCTTTACAATCCGTAATATCAGGACCGGCATTGGCAATATCGGCTGCGTTATTAGTAACAGTGATTGAATGACTCAATTGACACTGACCACGGGTAATTGTCCACTTCAAAACATTGACTCCAGGCTTCAGATTAGAAATGGTAGCAGTTGGACTAGTTGGGTTATCGAAATTACCATAACCTTCTTCAATAGTCCATAAACTCTCCTCTATAACTAAAGCATCCTTAGCTTTAAGGGTAATAGAGGCACTACATGTCTCCTCATCAATTCCAGCATAAGGTATCGATGGTTCATTATTGACAATTCGCACTACATCCTCTGACCAACATTCTCCATTAACAACACTCCACACCAGAACATTATCACCCTTTGCAAGACCTGTTATCTCTGTTTTGGCATTCAAGGTATCTACAATTTCTCCGGATCCACTTAACAACCTCCATCTACCAACTCCGATACCAGGAACTGTGGCATCCAGTATTGTATTATCACCACATAATTCCTGATAGTTACCTGCATAAGCTGTACTTGGTGAATTATTAGTCATGCTTACTACCGACTCTGTTTCGCAACCACGGTAGTTAACCGACCATCGTAATATATTTTCACCATGGCCTAAATTAGATACTCTGGAACTTGGATTATTGACATCCTCAAAAATAGCCTGGCTGGTACCTCCTACCACACTCCATGTTCCGATTCCTGGGGCTGCTGCACTGCCTTCTAATTGTACCTCATCCGAACATAAATCCATATTGTAACCTGCATGAGCATCGATACGGTTGTTGCTAATCATCACATCAGATACAGATACACATTTATTATTCGTTACTGTCCAGCGCAATACATTATCACCAAAAGCAAGATTATTAATTGTGGAGTTATTATCTGTTGTACTTGTTTCAAATGTAGCCGAACCATTGATTACAGACCAAACTCCATCACCAACTGATGGGTTATTGGCTGATAATGTTGTTGAATTTGTTTCACACAACGACTGGTTATCACCAGCAAAAGCCACTGATGGGTTATCGTTAGTTATGATTACCTCACTAGTATGAGAGCATCCACCATAACTAATAGTCCACTGTAATGTATTATCGCCTTGCTGTAAACCACGAACTTTGGTATATGGATTTGATGAATCATCGAAAGATGCAGAACCAGCACCAGCTTTGACAGTCCAGCTGCCCATTCCAGGCGATGCTATATTGGCCTTTAATGTTGCTGTATCAGCACACAATACCTGATCTTTACCGGCAATCGCCTCGATGTGGTTATTTGAAATATTGACTTCATCGGTTGAAATACAACCATTATTATCAACTATCCAACGGAATCGGTTAACACCCAAACCAAGCCCATTCACTTCCGATTTTGGATTAGATGAATCGGAGATGGAACCGGAACCAGCTACTAATTCCCATCGACCAACACCTTGGCCCGAAAGAACTGGTACTGCATCCAATAGGGTATTATCAACACATAGTCCCTCAGTGATATCCTCACCAGCATTGGCTTGATAAGGTTGATTATTGGTAATTACAAGCTCGTCCGATAGCGTACAGTTATTATTATTGATGGTCCATACTAAACGATTCTCACCCGGTGCTAGCTTTTTGGCCCATCCATTCTCAAGCGCATCAGGATCGGCATATCCACTTGATACAGTCCACTCACCCACTCCAAAAGCTGGTGTATTAGGCAGTAGTTGAACTGAATCAATACAAATTGAAAGATCTTCACCTGCATCAGGAACAGTTGGTGTGTTATTGGTAATGGTTACATATGCTTCGCTGTAACATTCCTCCAATGAGATTCGATATTTCAAAGTATTAGCACCTTGACTTAATCCCCTTACAACTGTTAATGGGGATGTATCATCATCAAAGCTACCACTACCGCTCACAACCGACCATTGTACAGTTCCTCTATTAGCTTCAGGAGCAATGGCACTTAATTCAAACTCATCCGTATTACAAATGGATTTATTCAATCCCGCATTGGCATCTACCACAGCATTATTCGTAATAACAACTACATCACTTGAGGCAGTACTTCCATTATATAAAGTCCATACGAAATGATTTTCTCCTTCGTCGAGTCCTGTTACAAGGGTATTAAACTTCGTTTTATCTTCAAATACACCAGCTCCCTCAATAATACTCCATTCTCCAAGAGCAAAGATTGGTTCATTGGCAGACAACAGTATCTCTGAATTACAGGTTGATGCATCCCGTCCGGCATTGGCCTCTTCTATAGAACCATTAGTGATGGTTACATCCGAATAGTAACTACATATACCATTGGTGACTGTCCAGCGGAATACACTCTCTCCCGCACGCAAGTCAGTAATTAAGGTTCCCGCATTATTAACATCTGCAATGGTTCCACCACCTGACATTAATGTCCATTCTCCAATACCAACAGCAGGCGCATCAGCCACCATAACAGCAGTTGTACCATTAACAAATATCGGATCACCAGCTGATACTTCCCTCTTATTACCATGTGAATCGACATAGTACGGGTTATCATTAATGACATAAACTTCATCTGAAGAGGTACAGCCATTATGTGTGATAGTCCAAACAAAACCATTACTACCATAATCAAGAGCCCCAACTAAAGCTGTTGGACTTTGTTCATCACCAGGCCTAATCGTTGCACCACCTACACCAGCAATAAGCGTCCACATACCATCATCATATGAATTTGGAACACTAGCATTTAACATGGCTGTTTTACCACAAATAATCGTGTCTTTACCAGCATAAACATCAACATGTTTGTTGTAAATTTCAATATCTGCAAAAGCAGAACAATCATGATGCTGAATAGTCCATCTGAAGACATTTAAGCCATGTGCTAATCCACTAACACGTGTATCATGGGCGGATAGATCATCGAATACTCCAGACCCCTCAATAACAGACCAGAAACCTGTTTCATTAAATGCTGCTGAAGGCATATTACCGGTTAATACAGTTTCATAGGCACATACTTCCTGTCGTGTACCAACGGTAGCTTGTGTAGCAGAGTTATTTGTAATAATTACTTCATTAAAACTAGCACAGCCATTTTGAGTTAAGGTCCAGCGCAAGGTATTTTCGCCCCTGCCTAGATTAGTAATTGTGGTAATAGCATTGGTACCATCATTGAACTCTCCGAACCCATCAATAATCGACCATTGTCCGGTTATACCAACCGATGGATTCGTTGGCGTAGCATCCAATGTATAGGTGTCACTACATGTCGTCTTATCAGAACCAGCGTCAACATCTAACATGCTATTGAAAATTCTTATTTCAGCGTATTTAGTGCATGAATTTTTAGTAACGGTATAACGGAATATATTTTCTCCATTTTGCATTCCGGATACGAGTGTTGTGGCAGAATTGACAGATGCTATGACACCTGCGCCACTCACCAAGGACCATAAACCTTCTCCTTCAACAGGAACAACAGCATTAAGGGTGATATTATCTGTACAAATGTTAATGTCAGAACCATTTAATATAATCGCATCTGATGGTTCATCATTAACAAGTTCAACATCTGCAGAACTAATACAACCATTTTTAGTTACACTCCATCTGAGCACATTAAGACCTGCATCCAGGAGAGAGATATTAGATGTTGCTGCATTAGCCGATTCAATTGCACCGTTTCCGGTAATAAAAAACCAGCTACCTGCTGTGCCTTCCGGTACTGCAGTACCATTAACTACAGCAGTACCGTTACAGACTACGCGTTGAATGGCTGTAGCTGCAATTGCTAATTCATTGTTATAGATATTTACGGTATCACTTGTTTCACACCCTGAAACTGTATTTTGAACAGCCCAAACAAAAGTATTCTGATTATCCTCGCCATAAGATAAAACCGATACAGTTGCATTTGGATTTGTTGCATCACTTATTTGACCAGAGCCTTTAATAACAGTCCATCTACCTGATTCATTAGCTTGTAGAGGAGCCGCCTGTAATACAAACATATCTGAACAAACTTGCTCATCATTACCCGCATATGCAAGTGGTAATGGGTAAACAGTTACTGTTAATTCCGGAGAAGTCGTGCCGACACCACAATCGTTCCATGGTGTTACACTGATAGCACCTGTTGTACTTGGATAATTCGGATCGATCATCACTTCAATAGAAGTTCCGTCTGTATTCCCTACAGGAATGAATCCTGCAGGCAAATGCCATTCGTAATAACTGGCATTATCAACCGGATCAATCGTATATACAAGTCCGCTCTCTAATTCACAAATACTTTCTGGTCCTACTGGCGCAGTTATTATTGCATCAGGTATAGGTTTAGCTGTTATCCAATATTGCTGAACCGGACTAATACCACAATCATTCGATGCATAAACAGTAAGATATCCACCGTCAAAATCAGCATCAAAATCCAATGTTACCGAGGTACTGCCATCTCCTGTCCGTATTGTTGCACCTGCAGGAGCCGTCCAGTCATAACCTCCCGTAGCATAAGATACAGCTTCAACAGAATAACTTACTCCTATTGCTCCCTGACATACACCAGCTTCATTGTCACTTTCATCCACTTTAATGGCAGATAATTGCCCAGGTGCGTGATTGACAGTAATAGTCGCTGAAGGTTGAACAACAATATCCATTTCGCAACCATTGGCATCAATAACCGAGGTAATAACATAAGTGGTCGAAACAACAGGAGTGACTCTCCATGCATATTGAGATAAGGCATCTGGTGTTACATTCAATGTAACTTCCTCGCCGTTAGCTTCAAATATAACAGTATATGGTTGTGCACCCTGGCTAAACTCCAGTAGCAAGGTTGCTTCTTCGCCTTCACAGATATCTCTGCTGCCGATTAAGCTTACACTTGGTTTGTTGTTAATCATTACATCAACCTGACCAAAACCGGAGTTTGCGCAGCCATAATTATCACTTACACTAATAACCTGATAACTGGCGTCAGCAGCTGGAGTGTCACTGAAAGTTGCACTATAGGTGTTAATTCCAGTTTCAGTTCCAGAGGTACCATTATTGATATCCTGCCATATATACGTGAATGGACCAGCTCCGGTAAAATTAACCGATAACTGAACCGAACCATCTTCACATACCTGATCCGGTCCGGTGATATTAGCCGTTGGTAACTCATTAACAGCCAACTGAACATGACCATCAACCACCATACCCAAATCACATGACGCATTACCAGGCTTATAAACCTTTGTCAATTCATAAGTACGGCTCGTTTCAGGGCTTACTGTAATTTCAAACGGTGTTTTATCAACAGTATATTCTGTCGCTGTAAAATCATCATAGAGTACAACTCGCAAGTTACCATCAGCAAAATCCCAATTGGAAGTAGTAATGGCTAACTGATAGTCATCTCCTAAACAAATTGCATCGGAGCCACTTACTGAGCTTAATTCTACAACAGCTGCTGGTTCTGAAATTAAGGTGAAGTCAGATTTATAACAGTTATTACGATCCGGTACTTTTGTATCCAGTTCCTCGGCATAATCAAATACTGTAACCGTATATTCCCCAGCTGGTAAGTTGATAAAGCTAAACGTGCCAGCCGGTTCTTCTGCCTCTGCAAAATAACCTGTTGCGCTTGTAATTTCTACATGGTAATAGCCGGATGCATTAGGTGTACCACCTCCAATAGTTACTCTAATTTCTCCAGATGAAGAACCAAAGCAATCTACATCATTAACTTTAACAGTTGACAGCGTTAGTTCTGCCGGCTCTTTAATCTCAATATTTTCCTGATAAGTGTTTAAAACATTATCTGTTACTGTCACCTGATAGGTACCAGGAGCTAAATCAACTAAATCAGCTTTCGTATCGTTAATATCCAGGTTCACACCTGGTCCTGACAACTGAATGCGATAATTCAAACCTGCTATAGCAAAACCACCGTAAACACGTGTAATGTGTATCTCACCATTATTCTCACCATTACATGGACTTATTTGATGAACTACCTTCTCAAAACCGAGTGCTTCGCCTGGTTCTACAACTCTGATACCTGATAATTCAGATGTACATCCGTTGGCATCAGTGGCTACTACACGATAGGTTCCTGCACTTATTCCAGTTATTGGATTATTTGTGCCAATAGAAACATCTGATTCATCAAACCACTCTATTGAACGAGGCGCAATACCGTCATAAACATCAACTTGAATTTCACCATTAGAACCACCTGGAACTGTCACATCAGTCACTTGTGGGTTATCCACTTTAATGTATGATACGGGCTCTTTAATTTCAATATCGCCTGTGGTAAGAGTGCACTCATTGGCATCTTCAATGGTTAGGTTATAGATACCTGCCATTAGTCCGGTCGGATTAGAACCTGTGGCCACAGTTGTACCACTTGTCCATGTATAGATATAGTCACCCGATGTTGGCAATACACCACCAGAAGCAATAACTTTAATTTCACCAGTAGCAGCACCATGACAAAGCACATCGATAATATCAATATTATCAATCGTTAAAGGCGCTGCCGGTCCTTTCACTTCATAAGACTGAACGAAATCACAGCCTAACGCATTGTCAACAACTCGTAAACCATAAATACCCTGTACCAGGTTATCATGTATGGCAGTTCCCAAAGCACCATTCCAATAATATGAATAATCACCTGAGCCACCGGCCACTGAAGCTTCTAATCTTCCGCCAGGCTCTCCGAAACATATCTTAGAGTCAAAGGCGGCTACATTAACACTTAAGCCGGTTGATGCATTGATTATGAAAGAATGTGTCATCGAACAGTCGGTTCCACCCGCATCAGTTCTTCCATCTGTAATGGTTACTTCGTATTCACCTTCACTTAAACCACTCTGGTTTTGTGCTCCGACAACAATACGTGTGGCATCACCGGATTTGACATTCCAGTCAAATATATAATTTCCATCACCTCCAAATACATCGTAAGAGATGCTTCCGTCATCATTACCAGAACATGAAACAGGCGTGATGTCTTCATTAAGTATTTCAATACCATCAGTTATGGTAAAAGTAGTGCTGGCTGTACAGCTACGTCCATCTCCTAAGTCTGAAACAACAACTGTATAAGTTCCTCCTGTTAAGTTCGTCTGGTCTTCAACGCCCTGAACCAGCCCCGTACCATCAGTAGAGCTCCAATCGTATGAGAATCCTGCTCCTGAACCACCAACAACCGTTAAATCAATTGCTCCGCCAGTACCATCACATATTGTTTCTGTGATATCTGTCGTCAAGATAATTTCTGCATCCTGTAACACATCAATATTAGCTGTTGCCACACAATAATTGGCATCAGTTACAGTAACGGTATAAGTATCAGCAGGCAGTTCATATTGATCTTTATTAGTAATCTGGTTGCTACCAATCACTGGAGACCAGCTATAAGTATAAGGTCCTTCGCCTCCGGATACTTCAATTTCAATCTGACCATCGCTTAATCCGAAACAAGACGTATGTATGACGGTTGGATCAATGACAATTGCTTGAGGCTCTTCAACCACGATATCAAATGTTTTGCTACAACTTCCAGTTCCATCGCTTTCAATTTGATCGGTGATTGTAACTGTGTAAGTGCCGGCATATAGATTATCAATATTTCGGTCCGTGGATGTAAATACAGAAGGACCAGTCCAGCTAAATGTATAAAGTCCGCTTCCTCCACTCACATTTAACACTATAGAACCATTCGCTCCACCATTACAAGTTACCGAATTAACGACCGGATTAATAACTATCTCATCAGAAACAGTTAAAGTCCTGCTTAACTCACAATTATTTTCATCACGTACAGTGATAGTATAGACACCTCCCTGTTCAATTAACACAGACGTTGGATATCCAGGAGCTGCAATCGCTGCTGGAGTAAAGGCCGGACCATCCCAACTATAGGTATAAGCTCCTGTTCCTCCATTAACATTTTCAACCACTAATGTTCTTTCGAAAGGTTCACAGTTGGTGTAGTCATAGCGAGTGTCAAAGCTAATGGCTTCAGGTTCAAAAAGGGTATAATCAGCATCTAACTGACACGTAACCCCATCAATAACGGTTGTCATTCGAACCGTGTAATTTCCTGCAACAAGATCAAGCTGATTTTGCACATTTGGTACAGAAATGCCAGGGCCAGTCCATTGGTATGTTGGGTTAATGGCTGTACCATTCAACTCAAGTGTAATAGCTCCATCGCTGGCACCATTACAACTCACATCATTGATTTGAGGTGTGAATGAGAAGGCATTTTCAACATCAACTATAAACTCTTTAATGACTGAACAGCCTCTGACATTATCAGTTATCGTTAATACGTAATTACCTACAGAAAGACCATACTGATTCAAGGAACTATTATCAATGCCTATACCTCCATCAGTACTAGTCCAGGCATAGGAATAATCCCCGGATGTTCCATCAATAGTAATACCAGTAATGGCACCATTATTAATACCATCACAAGTTGTATTAACAAGCGGATCGTTGGTAATAACAATATGTTCTAACGTAAACTGATACTCGAATGAACATTTAGCAGGATCTGTGGAATTCAAATCAAGGATGGACAGATTATAAGTGCCTGCCTCCAGATTATTAAAGATTTCTGTTTTCACAGTTCCATTAGCTACACTAATTGGATATGACAAGCTTGCCTCTGGTAGTGCTATCTGGTAATTGTAATTACCGCCTGCAAGAATACCTCCGGTAATACCGAATGAGAAGCTACCGCTTGTGACATCAGCAGGATCACAGTTAATATCATGAGCAATATTTATCACGCTTAATGCTTGAGAAGGCTCAAGTATAGTTACCGTTTTAGTTGAAACAGCACAACTAGCTCCTCTGGCATCAAATACTTCAATCACATAAGTTCCTGCAAATAACTCGCTAAAGTTTAAAGCTTCCGTGCCATCACCAGTTTTTGCACCTTGTCCGTTAAGAGTTACAGTATATGGAGCGATTCCACCTGCAACATTAACAGAGATGATTCCACTGTTATCGCCAACACAAGTGCTAATGTGCGTCAAATCTTCAGTGATTGTTATAGTATTACCATCGTTAACAATAATACCAGCTTCTTCTACAGTACAATTATCAACAAGACTGGTTACTACCAAACGGTAATCACCTCCAGATAAACCACTAATAGTAGCAGTACCATCTAATTCATAATCCTGATATGCTGTACCGTCATGCAGATACCAGTCGTAACGGTAGGCAGCTGCTAATCGACCACTTACGCTGGTCACAATTTGCCCGTCATTGCCACCCGAACATGTCACATCCTTGATATCATCAATAGAAATATGCAACTCATCAGGCTCATTAACAACATAGGTATTGGTATACACACAACCTTGTTCACTGGTTACTGTAACCGTGAAAGTTTCACTTGTTGCAATTGGATCGAGTACATTATTTGTATAAGTTGTTCCATCGTGCAATGCACCACTCACAAATGTTCCTTTGGAGCCACTCCAAACAATATGATCAGTCGATACAGGTGCACGACCATCTAGCGTCACAATCACACGACCATCAGCCTCACCATAACACGAAATATCTTTTATACTTCCGGACAAGCTTATTTCTGCTTCCTGCTCAATACGTATACCAGCCTGGTGATAATGCGTACCTTTACTATCATAAGCATCAATGGTATAGGTGCCGGCCTTAAGGCTATTTACCGTACTATTCACTGAAGCAGGGTCAATACGTTCGGAGTCATAAGTTACACCATCATCCTGGTTTCCGGTTATTTGATAATAATAACCACCATTATGCGAGCTGAACTCAACCTGAACTTCACCATTGGCTTCTCCAAAACAAACAGCATCACGTGTAGTAACTGCAACAATTAAAGGATTTGGCTGATTGACAATCACATCAGTAATCGTTGTATCACAACCCGTTGGTGTATCCGTAATGGTGAATGAATAAGTTCCGCCTACCAGATCATTTCTTAAGAAATCACTAATACTGGCATCATCAGCCCAGCTGATCGAATATGGAATTCCATTACTACCTTCTACTGTATGCACATCAATAACTCCATCATTATTTCCATAAACAGTTACATCAGAAACGGCCCAGTCAATATTAAAAGCATCAGGCTCATTTATAGTTATTGTATTTGAAACAGTACATCCGTTGGCATCAATAAATGTATAAGTATAATCACCTCCGGTATAAACATTGAGCTTAGCAATATCACTTCCTAAAGAAAGTGTTTCACTGTTAATTATGCCATTTGGTCCTGACCATATCACCTCGTCACCTGCTAAAAAATATCGATTGAGTTGAATCGATATTTCGCCTGCACCTTGATCACCTGAATAACATGTTAAGTGCGTAATGCTCTCATTAATAATATTCTGAACAGGTTGATTAAGAATAATAGCCGCCTGGCTAAAGCTATTACCAGCATTGTCAGTAATCTGAATCTGGTAATCGCCAGCTTTTAAGTTATCCCAAAGGTAACTTCCAGTATTGTTCGCTATTGTTTGACTATCACTAAATAAATTACCATCGTATTCATCGCCTGTTAACTGAACCATATATGGCTCATTTCCGCTAAGAATATAAACAGCAATTTCACCTAAGGCATCACCATAACACTGAATATCAACATCTGATTCAGTTATATTAGCAGTTAATGCGTCTGGTTCAGAAAGAATTATATCTCCTGAATCATAAATGCAGCCATTGGCATCCTCAATACGATAGGTATACGTACCGGCCGGTAATCCTGTTTGCAGGCGTTGGTCGTTGACTAAAGTAGCACCAACAGGACCTGTCCATATAATCGTATAATCCTCAGGTTTAGAACTATCAGGTGTATTACCTGTTAAGACATCAATGTTAATTTCACCGTTGTTATTGCCGGTTGGAGACACATGAGTAACAGTATGGTGAACATCCCAGGCCGAAGGCTCAGTAATCGTATAGGTTTCTGTAATTGTACATCCATCCTGATTCGTTACAATTACCTGATAGTTACCTGGTATAGTAGCATCTGCTCCGGCAGCAATCGTTGTTGTAGGTACAGGAGCACTATTAGGGTTAATGACCTGCCATGTCTCCGAACCATCTTCATGACCACCCAAAGCAATCTCAATTCTACCATTGACACCACCATGGCATGTAATATCCGACAGTGTCGGTGTAATCGTAGTTTCTGGGTTTTGTGTGATTGTTATAGAAGATTCTATAAAAGTTTGAGAGGCATTATCTGTCACAGTCACCTGATAAACACCTGGCTTCAAGCCAGTGAACTCACTGGTTGTCAGCGTTTCGTTTTGTTCTACAAAAGCAGTACCATCATCAGGCACACCGTTAAGACTTACGGAATATGGAGCATTACCAGAGGTAATATTAACTGTAATCATTCCATTTTCAGCACCATAACAATTAATATCTGTATCTGTTACGCTGACTACTAACGCTCCCGGTTCGGTGATAATAATATCCAAACTGGTATACGTACATCCATTAGTATCTTCAATCACATAATAATAGGTGCCGGCTCCGATGTTGGTATTATCAGCACCTGTTACTCCTGTTAAAACACCATCCTTATACCAGCTCACTGAATAAGCACCAATGGCATTTTCAACATTATTTATCAGAATGCGTCCGTCAGTTGCCCCACTTGTTGAAACATGTGTAAGAGCATGACTGGCACTAATAGCATCAGGTTGAGTCAGTGTGATGACCAATGGATTACTCATACACCCAAACTCATTCTGTACATTAATCGTATATGTTCCAGCCACTAAACCTGTTTGCTGTTTTTCGGTTGCTACCGAACCAGTAGCAGACCACCCAAATGGTACAGTACGTGTCCAGTTAATGGTTGAGTTTGCTTCATCAATGGCGTAGCCTACGGTTTCAACCTCAATTTCACCATCATTACCACCATGGCATATTATATTCTGCGAGGAAGTTACTGCAACATCCAATTGTGCAAATTGGTTTATTGTAACTGACTTACTTAAAGTCTGTCCGGCAGCATCGGTAACGATAACATCATAGTTTCCGGATTTAAGATCGGTAAACATATAGTTACCCTTAACCAGACCATTAATTATCTGGTTAACTGAATTCCCTTCATAGTCATTACCAGTCAGTTCTATCTGATAATCAGCATTACCTGAAATAATATCAACTCCAATACTACCATTATTGAAATCATAGCAAGTCGCATCAACACCTTCCAAGTTGATCAGCAATTGATCCGGTTCAGTAACGGTTAAAATATCAGTGTACTTACAAAGACCTGTTGCATCCGTTATAGTAAACTGATAATCGCCTGCTGATAAACCACTTCTCCACCATGAAGTTAGAGTTGGATCATTATCCCAAACGATAGTGTAAGGCGCCGTATTACCAGTAGGTGGAAAATCAACTTCTACCGTACCATCATTATGCCCAAAGGTTGTAACTGGTGTAACAAAGGTTGTTACATTCCAATCACTCGGTTCACTTATAATAATATCTACAGCTTGCACTGACGGACATCCATTACCATTGGTAACAGTAACAGTGTAAGTACCTGCTTGTAAATTAGTTTTAGAATAGTTTGATGTTGCAGTTAAAATACTTTCAGGACCTACTGCGTATCCGTTATCAGCTGTCCACGAGACAGTTCCTCCGTCAATGTGACCTGAAAGTTCAACTGATAGTGCACCATTATTTTCACCATAACAAATAATATCTGTTGGTACAGGTACAATAGTCAATTCATCTGGTTGTGCTAAAACAACCGTTGAAATAAAGATTTCCGAAGAAATGTTATCCGTTAATTCAATATAATAGGAACCAGCTTCCAGATCAGTAATCACAAACGTATTGGTATTCTGATTGAAATTATTAGTATAAGGAGTACCACCTTTTTCAAGAGTACCAACAATATCAATCGTGTAATCGCCATTACCTTGAATTATCTCGATAATAATTACACCATCATTTAAGCCGTAACAAGTAATATTAGTACTGGTCGTTGTTGGATCAGTTACGGTAAATTCAAATGGCTGACTTAAAGTTATGTCAATACTTGTATAAGTACACCCTTTACTATCTGTTATCGTAAATCGATATGTACCAGCATCAAAGTTTGTTACATTCCAAATATTATCAAAGGCAGGAAGTGGTGTCCCGTCTTGTTGCTCCCAAGTAATTGAATAGCCTCCATTGCTGCCACTGCATGTGTGTACATTTATAGAGCCATCTCCGCCATTGTATTTTGTTAAGTTAGTCGGCGTATAAGCTACGTTCCATGCAGATGGTTCTGCAACTACATAATCTGAAGAAGTCACAGTACAGCCATTGTCATCTTCAACAATCACGCAATAAGTACCTAGTGATAAATTAGTTACCTGATCCATTCCATAACCTTGATCATGAATAATATCAGGTGTCCCTTTTCTATACCAGGTAAATAAGTAATCACCGGCTGGAGCAACGTCTCCACCGCTTACATTTCCTTGAAGATTAATAATTCCATCGGTACCACCGTTGCACGTTACAGGTGTAATGCTTTCAGCTCCAATAGTTATGGCAGCATTTGCCAGTTCATTAATAGTAGCATCAGCAACTGCTATCTGGTTACTTTTCTCACAACCAGTTCCTAAATCTTTTACATCAATAACATATGTACCAGATGACAATGCAGTAATAGGTGATGCTTGCCAACTAGTACCTCCATCGATACTATACTCAAATGGACCAACACCACCAACAGTGGTTAATGCTAATTGACCCGTCGCTTCTCCAAAACACTGAACATCTGTTGTGACACAAGTCGTTGCGAAATCAGTTGGTTGCGTAAGTGTATGCGTTTCAGTATCGACAGCGCAAGCAACAGCATCTCTGTCTCTCACCTGAAAAACATATGCACCAGCACTTAAGTTACTATATGTATGAATTGCCCCTAAACCGGCATCCCAAGTTAATCCACCATCTTTAGAGTAATCATAATTACCACTTCCTCCTGTGGCTGAAAGAACGACTTCGCCATCCAACTCACCATTACAAGAAGCATTCGTAAATGAAGAAATTGTCAAATCTAAAACTTCAGGTTGTGTGAGCGTTATGATTGGGAGCAGCTGATAATCACAACCTATTGCTTTTGAGTCTCTTACCCAGATAGTATGATTACCTGCACTTAAACCATTTATTGTAAATATTGCAGCATTATCACCTGCATTATATCCGCCGTTATCTACATTAAACTGATATGTACCAGAACCACCTGATGCAGTGATCGTTATTGAACCATCATTTCCTCCAAAACAAGTGATATCTGAAAGAGTCGTTAACACTAAACTAATTGGAGCAGGGTCAACAAGAGCATAAGTACCGACCAGGTATTCACAGTTGATATTATTGGCATCACGAACTTTCAAATTATAATTGCCTTCTATCAAGCCGGTAAAAGTAAAATCATCCATAGTGGCTGAACTTGAATTCGCCCAGTCAATAATTACAGGACCTTCCAGTCTGAATTGATAATCGCCAGAACCGCCATCAACTTTTACAGAGATGCTTCCATTACTTTCTCCGTTACATATATTGTTGGTAACAACAGTTGGAATTTCTAAAGTAATTGGATCAAGCTGAGCTATTACATATGGTGCCGCGACATTATTATAGCTACATTCATTATCATCAACAACAGTAATTGTATAGTTACCAGGTGCTAATCCAGAGATGGTTTCCACATTCGCAACTCCATTTGACCAACTAATGTTATAAGGTTCAGCTCCTCCCACGACATCTACTTCAATAGTACCAGTCGCCTGACCGGCACAATCTGCATCGGTGATGCTAACAGTATTAACATCCAAAACAGCAGGTTCCGTAATAGTAAAAGTTTGAATAACAGGTCCACAAGAATTTGGCACATCAGTGATAGTTAATTCATAAGGACCATTCGCAACATCCAGATTTTCTATGAAAACATCGTTAGAAATTACAACTCCACTGTTATTGGACCATTGATAAACATAATTACCACTCCCTCCTTGAGCTAAAACTTCCAATCGCCCATTATTACCCGCATTACACGATACATTCGAATGCTCAACCAATGAATAACTTAAGGCTGAAACATCTATAAGTATCACATCAACAGAAACATAGCCACAAGTTGGATTAGCCAAATCGCGGACATAAACGGTATAGTTTCCTGCACCTTGTAGTGCTAATTCATAACCATCTACTCCATTGTTAGCAGGATTCCAAATTGGTACAGCTACGACAGCCGGATCATCTGTTGTAAATTCATAAGTTCCGGAAGCAGCATTCGCAGCCCTCACAATAAAACTACCATCCTTAGCACCATTGCATGTAATTCCTACCTGTGATTCTTCCACTAAAGTTAAGGCAGCTGGTTCTGTAATCACTACCGGAGCAGCAAGCTGTGTGATACATCTATTATATAAGGGATCCGCATCGCGTACCCAAATGTTATAAGTTCCAGCTGACAGTCCATTTACTCGATAGCCATCTGTGCCAACATTTGCTGGTAGCCAAACTTCAGCTGTCGTTGCCGGATCAGTTAATGAAAATTCATAGACACCAGATCCTCCTGTTGCAGTTACTGTGTAAGAACCTTCAACTCCAGCGTGACAAACATTATCATTATGTAATGCTGGGTCGGCAGCTTCTGCAAGAGTCAGTGGAGCATTACTATCGATTGTTACACCAATCGTTGTAGAACAGCCATTCGCATCTGTCACTGTTACGCTGTGGTTGCCAACCGGCATACCCGTTTCTGTTAAGGCTGTTCCACCTGTCGACCAAATAATCGTATAGCCATCAGGCAATGTTCCATCAGGTGTTCCCCCGGAAATAGAGATGGTGGCACTTCCTTCACAGTCAACACCTGCCGTACATGGCGTGCAACCAACATTCGTTGTTGACACGATATTTGCATTGAGTACTGATAAAGGCTCCCCGATAGTAACGGTTAATATATTAATATGTTCCGAACACTTAGCAGCAGGTACATCAAGATCGCGTATTGAAATTTGATTATCGCCTGTAGCTAGGCCAGATATCACAGTAGAACTTTGCCAGTTTGTACCATCAATGGAATATTCATAGTTTCCACTACCACCAAAACCATCTACAGTGATGGTTCCGTCAGAACCTCCAAAGCAACTCACGTCTGTGACATCAACTAAAGTTATACCAAGTTCGTAAATGATAATATCTGCACTGCCATTCATTACAGCAGCACAGCCTCCCATGTTGGCTATTATTGTATAATTTCCTTCTTCGGTAAACAAACGCTCTGCACCACCTTGTGTATTATCAACAGTAAAATTAAATGAGTTGCCTGTTCCAACAAACGTTGCAGGAATTGATAGGCTACCACCATTCAACAACAATTCATAAGAAACACCTGGTGACGATCCGTTTAAACCAATAGTCTGACCAGCTACAGTTGCCTGACTGCAATACACTCCACCCCCCATCACATCAAATAAAACAGAAGGTGTCTCTATAATTTCGATTTGTTTACTGATTGTATGCGTACAACCATCAGCCCCTGTTAAGATATATTCCAAAGTATTGATCCCAATACTCATAGCTGAAGGATCAATCGTAGCCACACCATTAACCGTATTGCTTAAACCGGCAATGGCAGTAAATGAAGCTGTAGCACCAGCTGGCATTGAAACACCTGTTAATGTAATGATTCCTGAAGTATTACAAATTTTATCGCCATCGAAAATACCTAAGAAGTCCAGTTGTGGATAAATATCAAAGGCCCCTTCAACCACCTGCTCACAGCCATTACCTGTACTCACAAAAGTCATCACAACGCGGTAATTTGTACCAACATGACCATCTGGATCGATCGTTGCTGTATTATCACCGTTATCATTTAACCAGTTAACATTACTACCATCACTGGCAAACATCTCAAATGAAGCTACACCCACACTCTGTTCAAGCTCACTGGCTGAAATCGTAAAAGATGCATCACTTTCAAAATACGCACTGCATAAGCCGATAATAGATTCGTTCGGCTCACTTACGGAAAAAGTTCTGGTAACTGTTTCAATACAACCGTTATTATCCACGCGATGGGTAATCGTATTATCAGAAGGAAATAGGTTAAGTGTGCTTGTAAGTGTATTAAATCCAGTTCCAATGATAGAACCGTTTAACGAGAACTGTGAAGAATAATTCGCAATATCCGGATCAACAGCTGTTAACTCAACACCCCCATGGTTTATACAGAACTTATCAATTTCATCGCCGTCTGTATCTTTAGGAAAAGTAAACCAGGCATCAGGAGCCTTAGTGATGGTTATTTCCTGAATTAATTCATTTAAACAAGATCCACTATAGTAGCGATATATCACTTTATACACACCTGTGGTTCCTCCATTTGAAGTCACTAATTGGTTGGCATTGAAGTTTTGTGTATTATTAACAATACCGGATGCCAATGTATTATTACCAGGATCTATAATTTCAAAAGTCGAATTATCAACAGTGGCTGGAGGCAGCACCCCATCAATGTATCCGCGTAATGGGTAATCAGTATTATCGTTGGCACAATATTCGTTCGCTAAACCAACAATACTAATTGGTATACCTACATTAACAATAATACTGGTCGAGCCTGTACAATTGGTAACTGGATCTGTATAATCAAAGAAGATGGTGTGTGTCCCATTACCAGCCAAAGATGGGTTAAACTTATAAGAACCGCTATCTAATATAATAGCAGCAGGCGTAGAACATGAAAATACACCTGACACAGGCGAACCATTTAACTGACCTACTAAAGGATAACCAGTATTATCATCCTGACAGGGTTCAGCAGGTATCGAACTTACGATGTTTAGTACCCCGTTATTTAAATCATGTATGGTTAAGGCATTTCCCTTTAATTCCTGCAAACAACCATTATTGTCGGTATAATAGTAATCTATAATATAAGTACCTGCTGCACCATCGGCTGGATCAAAAGAAAGGGTACCGGCGGAAATATTAATATTGTGTGGACTAGCAAATCCTACAGCGCCAATTAATTTGTATTCACCTGTTGTTGAAGGAGAAAGACCAGGATTAGGCATCCCTGTAAAAAGCTGCGGACCATCATCAATACATAAATCAGATGGTATGTTTGGATTAACCGCTTCAAGGGCAAACTCTACGATGTTAATGTTATCTTCGATAATTAAATTACACCCTAAACTCGAAGTTCGTGCTTCAACTGAATATAATCCTTCTGTTACATTGGCAAAACTTCTTGGGTTACCGTCACCTGTAACGAAGTCTACCTCATTTCCTGCATCATCAACCAAGAAGTAATTAATACCTAACTCAGTAGTTTCAATATTTATTGGTACACCAGGAAAACCCTGACAATAGGCGCTCACCGGATAGGTCACATTCTGATTAATAGGCTGCTGCTCAATAATCAGTTCATCACTCAAGAACTGGGAACACGTACCTCTTTCTGCTAAAATGGTATAACTAGCAATTTCATTTAATCCGCTAAATGACACTGAATTTGTGCCATTCCCCAGAATAGGAGGGTATTTAGCGTCCGGAATGGCTCCACCACCAATATCGATATGCAAAGTATATAATACATCTTTCTCTCCAACCGGTATTGTGATATTACCAGTACCACATACGTAACCAGGGCTAACAGCAAGAAACGAAACATCGGTAAGTGCTGCATCAATAATTACATCACCATCCATCCAACGCTCACATCCTGTTATGGTATTAGTAGCCAAAATAGTATAAGTACCAACAGCACTTACTCCAGTAAAATTGGCACTACCTACTTGAGAAGTAACAAGTGTATTTCCAACTCCATTATCAACATATAATGAGTAGCTTACACCAGCTTCTGTTGCGCTTAAACTTATATCAACAGTTATACCTTCGCAAACATCTGCTCCCGTGACATTGTATAGTATTGGCAGAGCATTGATGGTCATGCTTGTAGTAGGGTTCATTGTTGTTGAACAAGAACCTATGGCTGAATACCCAATCAATGAATAGGTACCACTTGCTGAGATATTAGGAATACTAAAGGGATTACCATCTCCAATATGAGAAGCTACTTCTGTGGCTCCGTTAAAAAGGCGATAAATCACATTAGTCTCTGAGCCTGAAACCTCAAATGTATAATTAGTACCTTCACAATGCGGCTGAGCTTCGAGTATGCTAACATCGAAAACAGACGGTTGCTGATAAATAGAAACCTGACCTGTCATGCTCACATCAGCGCAAGTACCTGATTGCGCAATTACGGTGTAAGTTCCAAAAGCACTAACTGCAGTCGGGAAAATAAAAGATCCGGTACTACTGCGATCAACATACTCTATTTCCACTCCATTATGTAATAACAAGTACCTGACACCTGGTTCACTGTTATCCACACCAATGTTAATAGATGTTGTTGAAGTTGCTAATTTACATATATCAGTACCTGTTACATTATAAGCAAGCGGTGCATTTACAATATTGACCTGTACCGGTTCAGAGACACTAACACACTCCGGGTTATCCACATTGTAAATCTCAACAACAAATTGCCCAAAAGCATTATAGCCAGCAGTGCTTTCATCACTGTTTAATGGAAATGTAGAACCTGTACTCTCAAACATTAACTGGCCATTCTGAAACCAATTGTATTGTGCTGTAATACCCGCCGGTACTGTACCATCAAGTTCTGTAGTCAGATTAATGGCAGTCGTTCCTGTAAAACACATGCCAAAAACACCTGAACCATAAGGATTATCAATAATACTCACTGGTGGTAAGGGCACATTGCTGATATAAACATCAGCTGTCCTGACAATTAATTCCGGGGTACCGTTATTATCACAATCTCCACTAACATCAACGTAATAGTAACCAGGCGAGTCGGCTCCTGTTAGGGTATAGGTATTATCAATGCCAATAGAAAATTCATTTCCACTATTATGATCAGCATCACTATCGTAAAACCATTCAAATTGAAAATTACCCGGATCATATGGTAATACTTCCAGCACATTAGTTCCATCAAAGACATCAGGATCACATGCTGATCCTCCACCCTGAATTTGAACAGCAACAGCATCTACTTCAGCCAATTGAATTCTATTCGTTGTAATATCAAGACATGAACCACTTTCAACAAGAGCAAAGAATATATCTTCGTTCTGATACCCAATATTTCCTGCATTTAGATTAATAGTTTCTGGATTTGTCGCACCTGTAATTTCATTTTGCGTACCGTCATTATGGAGAAGCACATAATCCACTGCGTTAATGGTAGCGGTGCCTGGTTCAGGAACCTCTACAACATTGAAGGTATATGAATTGGGCGTTCCATTAGGGCAAAACAAAACAGCATTTGTGGTATTAGCTTCATTTCGCAACTCAAATTCGGGAGATACGATATTAGTTAATTCTATAGTTATATCGTAAGTTTGATCAGGTCCATGATACCAAGTCAAAGTAAAGGTATCCCCAAAGCTATATCCTTCAAAACCACTGATAATAGCATTCGGATCATTAATGTTTGAGAAAGTTAATCCGGCGGTATTACTCCAATAACCCTTTTCCAGGTGACCATTAGGAGCCCCATTAAGATCCCCATTATCATCCACAACATATGCATCTAGTGTTAGATAATCTGCTAATCGAACAACCCCATTCTGACAAACATTCACATTGGCCTGGCCTATCGCTTCAACTCCTACCAACAAACTAAGGATTAACATCAATGATGCAATCCTTCCTATAAGCCTTAACTTTCCTAACGCTTGGGTATTTACGCCCATATCCCCTAACTTATTTTATATATATTTACTCTCCTTGTGCACTCGGTTTTACTTACGCAAAAATATCATTTTTGTTCCTACTTCTATCCACATTTTTATTTTACAGCTCATATATAGGTAAAACCCTATTTGCTAAAAGATTTTCTGACTGAAGATTTACAAAAAAGGGTCGTTTTCACTACTACTCACCCTCAAAACTGCTCACAGTAACATTTCTCACCTCTCAACGCTGCCCTCTACCTTTCGTACTTCAACTATCTCACCAACCTAAATGCATTACCCGGCAAGCACTTGACCAATCCTGCAAACTCCAAAGATAACATGGTGGCACTGACTTTACTCACAGGCAGTCCACTTTTCACACACAGCTCATTAGCTGTTAGTTCTTTATTTTCAACAATTGTATTATACAGCACTTCTTCTTCTTTCGTATTAAATGACTGAAACAAGGATGACTGCAATGCATCTACCTTTCCTTCACTTTCCCAACCCAGTGAATATTCCAAATCTTCAACACCTTCAATCAATGCCGCTATATTTCTTTTTATCAAATAGTTGCCCCCTTTCGACAGTTCATCATTGGCTTTTCCCGGAAATGCCATTACATCACGATTGTATGACTCTGCAATACGTGAGGTTATAATCGCGCCCCCTTTAATCCCCGACTCTACCATCACTAAGGCATCTGCCAATCCTGCCACAATACGATTACGTCTAACAAAATTAGGCCTATCTGGTTTAGTACCCGATGTAAATTCTGTTATCAAGCCACCTTCTGACAACATATCTTTAGCCACATTACGATGCAACGAAGGGTAAATACGATCTAAGCCATGTGCCATCACGCCATAGGTTGGCAAACCAAATTTTAAGGCTGCCTGATGCGCGCACACATCAATACCATAGGCTAATCCACTAACGACCACAGTGCCCGGATGACGGTTCGCAATACCTTCAATTAACTTCTCACAATTAATACGAGCATCATCAGATGCTTTGCGGGTTCCAACAACTGCCAGAACTTTGCTTGCATCCAGATTAGAAGCTCCTTTGGTATATAAAACGATTGGTGCATCATCACAAAACGACAAACGTTTAGGATAATTATCATCTGCAAAATAAAGAGTTTGGATACCGTGCTTCTCTATAAATTCTAACTCTTGTTCTGCCCTGTCAAGAACATCAGACGACTTAATGCCACCTGCCAATCCATTACCAATACCCGGAATTTTTGAAAGAGCTCTTAAACTTTGAGAGAAAACAGCCTGCTCATCGCCAACATAAGCAACAAGGTTTCGCGCTAATTTAGGTCCTATACCTTTTATCAGGCTTATGCCAATTTGATATTTTAAGCGATCAGACAATGTAAGGTTTGATTATCAGATACTAAAGTAGAAAAAAATATGACTTAAGCTAGCAAATCACTTAAATAGTTATCAACACTCCAAAATTATCCCAACTTAGTCAAGTCAGAAAAGCATCAAGAATTCACAACATGTTAATAATGTTTCCCTTTTAAAGAAAAAATGGGAAAGTATGCCATCGAAGGCGGTAGGATGAAGTTCAACAATCAAACGCTGCTTGTTCGCAAGTCGCCATTTCCATAACGGATTTTGTTTGAAACAGCAGATGGCGCAGATTAAACACAGATTGTTTTATGACGGAAGACGGAAGTATAAAAGCTTAGTCATACTTGAGAAAAAGTAACACCTAACTTTCACAAAAGTATAAGGCAACTTTTTATGAAGTAACAGCATGCTTCCCAAAAAGTGTGATGTTACTTGTATCAAAGCACCACCTTACTTTAAAATCAAAGCAGAGTTCCAACATATGAAAGCAAATCATCCCAAATAATTGACAACGCCAGTTCCTTATGCTTGACCGATGATATTCCTTACGCTATACCATCATCATCCCTTACCTATGACTGCTATAGTTCCTTATAAGGGTCGATTGTTGTCAAGCTAGCCTGAGAGGATCAATAATTGTTCTGGGGTATTCTGAAAGTAATACCAGTAGTAACAACACCTATATTACCATTACCAACTTCGAGTAACATACAAAAGTTATCGGTTACAAAATAGCGCACCCCCACTAAGGGTCTAATCTTGATATCAAAAGATTTTGATGTTTCGGTTTGAATATTATCTATCCCCACAGGGTAATAAATATTATCCTCCGCTCTATTCCATTTAAAAAGCAGACTTAAACCAGCGTAAAAATCCCAATCGCCAAGAAAAACCTTGTAATCAGTCCATTCTTCAATCCAGCCGGCAAAATGCACATTGGCATTGCCTCCCAAAACCAGGTCAGAATAGATATGAACGTTAGCAGCAAGCGTATCATTCTGATATTCATCGCGACTATAACCTACTAAACCACCTACGCTTAAAAAATCAGCAAGTCCTTTTTCAGCTGCAATAGAAATTGGAGGCACTTTTTTAATGCTGTATCCATCCCAATCGTGCCGATCACTAAAGTCAGCAAAAGATATTTTCGGACTTATATACCAGTCTGAATTACTAAACTGCGCAGATAAAAGGTAGCAGTTACACAACAACACTATTACTATTAAAACACTTCGCATTAGTGCAACATTTTTTTTGTTTAAGCCTTGGAAACAATTGCTGCGTACCTCCTGAGTTCGATAAGTTGCTTTTTATCAACAGCACTTAAGCCCACAGTCGGAAACATAGCTATTCTTCCTTTAATTCTACCACAAATTAATAAACCTGCACCAACAATACCTAATCCACCTCGTACTTTAACATATTTAATTCGATCGACAGGAATCATAATACGTTTGTATTCGCGCCAAAAAGGAAACAAATTATAATATTTCACATCCAGTTTGGACTGATCACCCTCAACTTCAACATAACAAAAACCCCCAATGTAATACAGTACTACAATGGCAATTAGAAATATCCACAACAACATCTCAATGGTTTTATCACGGGTTTCAAACCACAAATAATTAGCCCCAATTGCCACAATAGCAATCATTACAATAATTCGTAATGTTGTACTTATTCTTTTTGCCCTATTTTTATTGTCAAACTTGATGGTCATTTTTAATTAACTTGAATGAATAAAACAGATGCTCAGCTTACAATATGACATTTATCACCTATCTAAACTCACAGTTTAATACTTTTAGGTAAAGACAAGTAAAAACATCGTTTCAATTGCTAAAAATAACTATTTTTGCATGCATCAAAGCAAAACACAAAAATTGATTTGATACCCAACTCATACATTTGTTACAGGTAGCTTGTTTTATCATTAAATTTTAAGAATGTTTCCCTTATTATCTAAAGAGTCGAATGTTTTCATTGCTGAAGATTTAAAGAAAGATATTGAGTATTTCATCAGTGGCTTTCCACACGACAAGGTCTTTCTTCTATCAGATGAAACAGCCTATGAGATGTGCTATCCGAAAATCAAAGAGGTTGTGGGCTTATCACCTGAACGAACTGTTATTATACCCTCAGGAGATCACAATAAAGGTGTTGAGACATTAGCAAAAGTGTGGCATCTATTAAGCCATGGCGGTGCCGATAGAAAATCACTACTTATCACCCTTGGCGGTGGCATGCCTTGTGATTTAGGCGGATTTGCAGCATCAACATTCAAAAGAGGAATACAATTTATAAACATACCAACGACTTTACTGGCACAAGTTGATGCATCTATAGGTGGGAAAACCGGCATCAATTTCGAAGGCTTTAAAAATGAAGTAGGTGTTTTTAACCAGGCTACTGCAGTTCTTATTGAAACCAGTTTTTTAGATACTTTAGACAAGGAAAACATCGTATCGGGCTTTGCCGAGATGATTAAACATGCCTTTATTTATTCAGCCGACAGATGGGATCAGCTAAAGGATTTTGACATTTTCAATCCGGACTACTCACAACTTAAAGAGCTCGTTGCAGATTCGATTCGTATAAAGGATCACTTTGTACAGAATGATCCTTTAGAAAACCATATTCGCAAGGCGCTGAACTTTGGCCATACTTTTGGTCATGCCTTTGAAAGTTTGGCCATGCACGAAAATCGTGCTGTTTTACATGGGTACGCAGTAGCCTTTGGAATGATTTGCGAATTATATTTATCGCACATACGCCTTGGCTTTCCAATGCCACAGGTAATGTCCATAGCCAATCAGTTAGAAAGCATATTTGGTCATTTTGAGTTTACAAAAGATCACTTTGACGAGCTTTATCGCCTAATGACGCATGACAAGAAGAATGATTCAAACCGCATTAACTTTACACTATTAGAGGAAATCGGGAAAATTCAAATTAATTGTCAGGCCAGTAAAGATGAAATATTTGATTCCTTACATTTTTACTGTAACATCAAATAACACTGTAAGCTAAACCAGTCCATTCAGAGATAAAGTGAACATTCGCTTTTAACACATTAACAATCACTTGCCATGCAATATAAATTAGCACACAATAAGGTTTCAGGAGATATACAAATACAATTGCCATCATCAAAAAGCATAAGTAACCGCTTATTATTACTTAATGCTTTAAGTTACAGTCCATACGAGATTAAAAACTTATCTGACAGTGATGACACTAAAGCCATGCTGGGGGTTTTAAACTCAAACAGCACTACATTTGATGTTGGAGCTGCTGGCACTTCTATGCGTTTTTTAACGGCTTTTTTATCGAAGATTGTTGGCGAATGGGTGTTAACTGGTTCATCGCGCATGAAAGAGCGGCCAATTAAAACATTGGTTGATGCTTTAAACCAGTTGGGTGCTAAAATTGAATATATCGAAAAAGAAGGATATCCTCCATTACGCATATTTGGCAGCAACCTTGAAGGGGGCGAACTCGAACTTCCCGGAAACGTTAGCAGCCAATATATTTCAGCCCTATTAATGATTGCCCCAACAATTGAAAACGGACTAAAACTTACTTTAACAGGTGATATTATTTCGCTGCCATATCTTGAAATGACCCTAGCACTAATGAAGGATTTTGGTGTTGAGAGCCATTGGAAAGACAATGTAATTACCGTTCCAGAAGGACACTATCAACCAAAAGTTGCAACAGCTGAATCAGATTGGAGTGCAGCCAGTTATTGGTATGAAATAGCAGCACTAAATCCCGAATTAAGCATTAACCTTAAGGGATTAAAGAAAATAAGTTTGCAAGGCGACTCAAATATTAAGGCCATGTTTGAGGTACTTGGTGTCAAAACGAAATTCTCACAAAAAGGCACATTCTTAAGTAATATTGGGACTAAAGCTAAAAAGTTTACCTATAACTTTATTAATGAGCCAGATTTAGCTCAAACTTTAGCGGTCACCTGCTGTTTAATGGATAAACCATTTCATTTTACCGGCCTGCAAACACTTAAAATAAAAGAAACAGATCGTATTACCGCCTTAATAAATGAGCTCAAAAAAATGGGCTATAAATTATCAACAAATGATGTTGATGACTTAAGCTGGAATGGCGAAAAAGAAACTATTTCTTCAGAAGAGCCAATTGTAATTGACACCTATAAAGATCATCGTATGGCAATGGCTTTTGCACCTGCTGTTATTAAGTTCCCGAATTTACTTATCGATAACCCGATGGTGATTACCAAATCGTACCCAAACTATTGGCAAGACATTGCTCAGGCAGGTTATGAACATCAAGAATTACAAACTAAAGATTAAGCCTTAAACAAAGAAATTAAATCGCATTCAATACAGCGTTCTCTTTATCGGAGAACGCTTTTTTTTATCCATCCTATAGGTTAATGGTAAAACCAGCTCTGAAATAGATGGAGATAAACCAAAAAGCAACCACCAAATAACTCATCCATATCTTTCTGGAAAAACCAGCACCGAGTACCAACACAACACCAAAAGCACGTAATATAACCGTCAACTGATCTTCGCCAAAATCGTAAAAGAAATGTGTGGCCATAAAAGCTGATAACATTGAGAAGAAGTTTGGCATTTGCTTCATGAAGTAGGTTTTCGTGTTATCGCCTTGCTCCGGTGTAAACACATTAACCGTCAGCATAAACAAGAATGGCGGAAGCAACTTTACCAGATAATCGTAATAATGCAGGTTTTGAAGATCTCCAACCAGTTCAGCATAAGCAAAAACATTATAAACAGCCGTTTCGGTTAGTAATACCGTAAAAAGCAAATAAGGGATAAACACGCCTTTGGGTTCAAGCAAACGCTTCCATTCACCAAACAAATCAGCCAGAGCTATACCATAAATCAATAAAGGCAAAAATGCTAAATACTCAGTTGCTTCCATTCTTTTTGTTTAATCTCGTTATAGATGGCTACAAAAATACAGAAGGGTTCTATTTTTCCAAACAGAACACCAATGTATTACCATCTCATATGCCTATCTACTTGCCATACTGGCATTCAACGATTCAGCAATATTAATTAAGCGAAGCATTTCGGCCTTATAGCCTTCTTCATCTTTACCTTTTGACAATGATGCCATATCTGAAATACGCTTATAATTGATATCACCCATATATGGCGATTCGCGTAACAGCATTCCAAAACCAGCAACAGAAGCAGCAAATCGAAAGTCCTCACTTGCGTTTTTGTATGTCTTCATCTTACCCTTAAGCGTTTGCGTTATCAAAACACTCTCTTTGGCATCTGGTTTTTTGTATCGTAATTTCAAAGTGAGCCATTCATCTGATAATGATAATTTAGGTTCGTGCGTTTGCTGGTACTTTAGCTTATCAACCTTTTTCACCCATTTTTTGCCATCACGCGCACCTACTGGTATTATTTCATACAAAGCAGTTACAGTATGACCAGCGCCTATTTCACCTGCATCCTTGCTATCATCATTAAAGTCCTCATCATTTAATAAACGATTTTCATAACCTATCAAACGATAGCCTAACACTTTTGCAGGGTTAAATTCTATCTGAAACTTCACATCTTTAGCAATAGTAAATAAAGTACCTCCAAACTCACTTACTAATATTTTCTGTGCCTCCTGTAGGTTATCAATGTAAGCATAGTTGCCATTTCCTTTATTGGCTATAACCTCCATTCGATCATCTTTATAGTTACCCATACCAAAACCCAGAACGGTCATGTATATACCACTATCACGCTCTTTAGCAACCAAATCTTCCATTGCTTCGTTGGATCGGAAGCCTACATTAAAATCACCATCAGTCGCCAATATAATTCGATTATTAGCATGTTTCTGATAATTCTTTTTGGCCAATTCATAAGCTCGCTTCAAGCCAGCTCCACCTGCCGTAGAACCGCCAGATTCGAGCTTGTCCAATGCAGCCAATATCTCTTGTTTATTTTCACCTGATGTTGGTTCAAGAACTACGCCAGCTGCTCCGGCATACACAACCATAGACACATAATCTTCGGGCCTTAGTTCATTCACTAATAATCGAAATGAAGATTTCAACAAAGGCAATTTATTGTAACTACTCATCGAACCTGATACATCAATTAAGAAAACAAGATTAGAAGGAGGTAAATTATCCTTATCAATTTCCTGACCTTTAAGGCCAACTTTGAGCAAATAATGTTCGTCATTCCAAGGACATTCTGCCATTTCGGATTTCACTCCAAAAGGATGATCACCATCTGGTTCACGATAGTCGTAATCAAAATAATTGATCATCTCTTCAATACGCACTGCATCATGTGGTGGCAATTGTCCATTATTTAAAAAACGGCGCACATTGGCATACGATGCCCGGTCAACATCAACTGAGAACGTTGAAAGCGGTTGTTTAACAGCTTCTTTATATCCATTCTCTGAAATAGTCGCGTAATTTTCATTACTACACTCATGAACGTAATTCGGCGGCGACAAATAGGCAACCTGACTATTTTGTGCTTTATCTCTTCGCTTTCGGCTTTTGTTACCCCTGATTTTAACACCTGAAACTGCACCGCTGATGCTCATTTTTCGCTGAACTCCATACCCAACAACCACAACTTCTTCCATTTCACAAACATCAGCTTCCATCGTGACATCCACTTTGGATTTATACTCTACCTTCACCTCAACAGCTTTCATACCGATAAAAGCAAAACGCAGTACATCGTTATTTCCTGATACTTTAATGGCGTACTTACCATGCACGTCAGAAATTGCTGACTGATTAGTGATTCTACTAATAATAGAAACACCTGGAATCGCAGACCCTTGCTCATCAGTAATTACTCCAGTCACAGTCCGTGTTTGTGCCTCAATATTAGCAGTTAACACAGTCATCAATACAATAAATAATACTCTTAACTTTTTCATGTTAGTAAGGTTTTAAATGTAAACTCTTTGCTATTGAGATGCGAGAGGATGTTGGATTCCATAAAAGTTTTTAAATATTTTTCTACTTTTAAGTTCTACAAAGCAATACATGACAATTAAGTGGTTTAAAAACAAGGAGAAAAGCGATGAGGAATTGTTGAATGAATTTCAGCAATCGGGGAATATTGACATACTTGGAGTGCTGTTTGAAAAATACATGCACTTAGTTTATGGTGTTTGCTTGAAATACCTTAAGAACCGAGAAGATGCACAAGACGCGGTAATAGAAGTTTATGAGAAGTTAGGCAAAGAACTTCTAACTAAACAAGTGGATAATTTTAAACCCTGGCTATATGTGGTGACTAAGAATTTTTGCTTAATGCAATTAAGAAGTCAGCAATCGCAGATTAAAAAAGTCAAAGAATTTGAGAAAAATGAGCTGTCATTTATGGAAACAGCGGCAAATATGCATCATACTAATGAAGCTTGGGAGCCCGAAGAAATGGATAAGCGATTGCAGGAATGCCTTAATAAATTAAGAGAACATCAACGAGCCTGCATTGAATTGTTTTATTTTAAAGAACTTTGCTATCAAGAGATTAGTAATAATTTACAACTCGACATCAAAAAAGTTAAGAGTTATATTCAAAACGGAAAGCGGAATTTAAAACTATGTATTGAATCATACGGTGAAGAATAAAAAACAACATAAGGCTAATCACAACTCAAGTGACTTCTTGCGATATCTGAATAAAGAGATGTCGACAAAAGAAGCACATAACTTTGAGCGCAATCTGCTGAATGATGATTTTGAAGCCGATGCACTAGAAGGTTTAGCCTCACTGAATGACAATACCCTATCTGAAGATTTAAACATTTTAAGCACAAAGATTACAAGGCAAAAACGAAAACAATGGAAACGCCCTGTTTTTTATGCTGCAGCATCCGTTATTATGTTTTTTGGCATAATAAGTACACTCTGGCTTTTCTTACCCAATAACCCTGTAATGGTTTCGGAAAGCACACTACCAATTGATGAGCCAATTTTAAAGAAACAATTGGAGGAGCAAACACAACCAGCAGATATCAGAGCTGAAAAAGGTGATAATGCCGAAGCTGATATTGTGTATAGTGCAAGTGAACCTCCATCAACAAGTGTTACTCCTGATAATAAAGAAGATATAATAAGTACAAAACGGAATAATCTTTCGCAACCATTAACAACTAAAAAAGAATTTGAAATTGACAGAGAAGAAGAACTAAGGCTTCAGATACCAAACTCCAGAAGCAGTATAAGCAGAGTTGAACAAGAAGTAATGAGCGTAGACTACGGCACACTTGAAGGCGGAAAAATAAGAGGCTATGCCAGCAAATCAAAATCAGACGAATTGATGGTTATTAGAGGCAAAGTCGCAGATAAAAACAATAAACCGTTACCTGGTGCAAGCATTCAACTACAAGGCACCGAGCTGGGCACCATTGCCAATAATGAAGGGCATTATCAAATGTACATTCCCGCAAGTGATTCTTCCAGGCCTGTTAATGTAAGTTATGCAGGCTTTATGCCTCAGGAAACGACAGCCTTAACGAGAGATTCAATCAACTTTTTACTGGAAGAGGAATACGCTACTCTCAGTGAAGTTATAACCATTGAAGCGTCGGATGATGAAAAGAAAAAAGTAGAAGAATTCATCCATGCAAGTCCAATTGGCGGACTTGATAATTACATTGAGAAAATTGAGGAAAATCTCAGGTATCCCAAAAATGGCACAGGCAAAAAAGAACATGTGGTACTGATCATTAGCATCAACCATCGTGGCGACATCAAAAATATTGAAATAAAACGAAGTCCTGGCGAAAACTATTCCATTGAAACTATTCGAGCTATTCGCAATGGTGTCAACTGGCAACCAGCAACTGACAAAGGCTTCCCCGTGGAGGATTCAATTAAATTAAAACTTCGATTTACACCTCCTGAAAAATAATTATTTACATTGTTGAAGCAACCGTTTATATTTGCAACTGTCTATATATACAAAAACCTAAACATGCTAAGCTCAACCTCCAAGACCTTTTTGTTTATTTGCACAGTTCTGCTTCTAAGTTGCGATCCAACAACTTATATAACGCAAAAAAATCATTTTAAATATTCGTATTCAGTCAACGAGGTCAACACTCCTGATTTTCCATTTTCTGATACAAAAGAGCAAAACCCTGTTAAAATTTCTTTTCCCAAGCAAGATGCCTTTAGCTTGCATTTATCAACGCATTCATGTGGAGGTGCTTACTCTGCTGATTTAGATGGCACCATTAATTTCACCAATACAAATTGCTCATCTAACTGCTGCGAAACTGACTGGGATTATTACATGATAACCTTAATCAAAAAGGTAAGCCATTATGAAGGCGATCCTGAGTCAACATCACTCATCCTCTTTATTAATAACACAAATTACCTGGTTCTTGAACTTGATGAGCAATATCGTACAAAACAACAATCATCTTAAAGATAGTTCAGTATTTCCTTAATTGTCATTCTGCTTTTATAATTTGTATCAAAATGACGATGAATTACAACGCCGTCCTTTGAGATTATATAGGTTGCTGGTACAGGCAAAGCTCTATCATCATTACCACTGGCTTTATTAACATTAATTCCATAGGCGGTATAAGCTGTAAACTTTGTTTTACTCATGGTAAAAGTCACCTTGTAATTATCCATTATCTGGTGTCCTTCATCATAGATAACGGAAAAACTTGCTCCTGACTTTTCTATTGTTTTATCAATTTCCTCATGCCGTTCGGGTGTAACAGCAATAACCTGGGCACCTTTATCTTTGATCAAATGAATGGAATCTTGCAATGCTGCCATATAACGATTACAATAAGGACACCACTGTCCACGATAAAACATCAACACAACCTTCCCCTTTTCGAGTTCCTTTGATAAATCAATCGTTAGCCCATTCTGATCTTCTGCTTTAAATAATGGGGCCTTTTCATTAATACCGATACCTTCCTGGGCTTTAACATTGCTTACCATAAACAGGAATACACTTAAAAAAACTAATATTTTTTTCATAGTATAATTACTTGATAATTCAACCTTTATCACATCAGTCGTCATTTAATATGAATCCTTACAAAAAACTTCATAAGTGTAGTTCTTTCAACAGGTGTCATACTTATGAACTAACTTGATAATTATTAAAAACCTATAAAATGAAAAAAGCAATTATACTTATTGCCATTACCTTAGTAGTAAGTACACTTTCAGCTCAAGATCGCATCGCCATTGGCTTAAAAACAGGCTTTAACTCAACAAAGATAAACCTTAGTGATATACCAGATGGAGAAACTATTAAAAACGAAGCAAATAGCGGCTTTTTGTTTGGTGCGTATGGTAGGTTAAGGCTTATTGGCAACCTTACTTTTCAGCCTGAATTGTACTATGCTAAGAAGCAAAGTGATATATCTTACATGACTCAAGAGCTTGATCAGATAGTCAACGCAAACGAAAAAATAACATTTCATACCTGGGACATTCCACTATTAGTCAACCTTCGCTTGCTTGATTTAAAGGTGGCAAGTATATATGGTGTTGCTGGTCCGGTTGCATCTTTTAATGCTCAAACAAAAACCGATTTACCAGGATACGATGATGTTGAAACTGCTAACTGGACTTTCCAGGCTGGTGCCGGATTAGAATTCTGGAGACTTACAGCAGATGTTCGTTACGAATGGGGAATGAAGGATATTTCAAAAGTAGATATTGGTCAAAAAACTGATGTATTAACTTTTTCATTAGGATTTAAGCTATTTGGCATCTAAGACATATATGTTCTAAACAACGAGATACCCAAATCTAGCAGGTCAGGCTTTAATAAGTCTGGCCTTTCTTTTTAGCTATCTATTGAGTAAAATATAGCAAATGAACACCTTAGTCTCTTTACTTTCGACATTTGATTGATTATATTGAAGAATTATTAATAATCAACTTAATTTGATAACTATGAAACGAGTATTATTTATCTGCCTGGCAATTGCCATGCTAGGCTTTACATCAAATGTAAAAGGCGAAGGTCCGGATGGAAAAGGAATACGCGCAGGATGGCAAAGTAGTTTTATCGCTATTGACGGTGTTGACTTATCAGATGATTCAAACGGCTTCTATGCCGGCTTCTTTAAGAGCAATAACATTGGCGTAAGTATTTTAAAGCTTGATTCTGGTATTGAATATTATCAGGTAAATGGGAAAAAGAATTTATTAGAGCTATTTAATGAAGATATAGTCGGCGAACTCAAACTTCATTATATTAACATCCCCATTGCCCTTCGTGTAAAACTAGGTCCAGTATACGGTTTAGGAGGAGTAAGCGGAGCTATTAAAGTCGCTGGTAAATTTGAAGTCAATGGCCAAGAAGTTGACGGCATGGACGTTTCTACTTTTGATGCGGGTATGCACTTAGGCCTAGGTGTAAAAGTTTTAAAATTTGGTATTGAGGCCAAATACAATTGGGGTTTGGTAGATATTATTGAAGATTCAGACTCTAAAACAGAATACCTGCAGATTGGAGCTGTCTTGTTTTTCTAAATCATAGATAACACTATAAATAAAATGGCCATCGATAAACGATGGCCATTTTATTTATTCTTTTACTCGGGCAACTCCTAATGAAGTCCTGAGCTAATTATCTTCATAAACTCTTCTCTTGTCGCCAGGTTCTTCTGAAAAGCACCTGTAAAATCAGAGGTCGTAGTAACTGAGTGCTGCTTCTGAACCCCTCGCATCTGCATACACATATGTTGTGCTTCAATCACAACTGCTACACCTAAAGGGTTAAGCGTATTTTGAATACAATCTTTAATCTGTGTGGTTAAACGTTCCTGGACCTGCAAACGACGAGCAAAAGCTTCAACTACGCGTGCCAACTTACTTAAACCAGTTATATGGTGACGTGGAATATAAGCGACATGTGCTTTGCCAAAAAAAGGAAGCATATGATGCTCACACATAGAATACAACTCAATATCCTTCACCACAACCATTTGTCGATAATCTTCACGAAACATGGCCGACTTAATAATCTCCTCAGGATCCATATGATAACCCTGGGTCAGAAACTGCATGGCCTTGGCCACCCTCAGTGGTGTTTTTTCAAGACCTTCACGATTAGGGTCTTCACCCAATGTTTCAATTATTTTATGATAGTTGTCGGATAATTCTTTAGTTGTTTCATCATCGTATGATTCAACTTTCGTATATCCTTTATTTCCATTTAATGTAAATTCCATTGTATTGCTTTTGATCGAACAAACTTTTGGGAATGCAAAAGTGATTATTTTCTTTTAAATTATTACTGATATTTATCTGATTTTGTAGCATTATAAATATATGTTATTCGACAGGCACATTTTTAGCTTGTTGCTGCTCATAAATTCTCAGAATTAGGTCCAACTCATTACGATTAAGCGGCTGAAGCGTAATCTCTTGAATGCGTTGCTCATTTTGTGGAATAAACAAACGCATTTGTGCCATATTTTCTGAGCTTACCCCAATGGTTTTTCCTGGAGGAATCTGTGTTTTATAAACCGTGCTCCAGGTTCGTTCTTGCAGCACCATACGGTGGTTCATTTCTGCATCCATACGGATGGGCGTTTGTGTAAGCGCCTGATGAGTTGATGAACGAATATTATTTGTAGCATAAGCTTGCTCAGGTGTAATCACTAAAGGCATGGTCTTAGCCTGCAAAGCAATATTCTCGTATCGAGGCATCACAATTACCTCACTAATAAGAAATGTATCGCGTGTAAGAAAAACACCCAACATGTAGTTCTTATGCTTGAGTGAATCATCGACCTGAATGTAAGTATCTTTAAAACCCATGTGCGAGAACCTGACAACCTCGCCTTGTTGTGCCCAAAATGAAAACTGTCCTTTTTCATCAGAAGCAAAGCTCTTTGCATCCAAATTAAAACGTGAATACGGAAGAGTATTGAGGCTATCCTGCTCAAATACTACACCAGTAATACGTACCGAATCTGTTTTATTTATTTGTGAGAATAAAGTGATTGGCACTAAAAACACAACTAAGGCAATCAGGTATTGAATTCGCATGGCTTAAGTTTATGATGAACAAAAAACAACTACATTACATACAACAAACCAGACTACTATTTGGTTGGAAATGAATCAAAAGAAAAAGCCCGATACAATTGAGTACCGGGCTTTACAATTACATAATATAAGGCTTAAACAATAATATTTTTCAGCTCACGCTTTGGAACATGATGGACTTTTTGAACATCGCGCCAATACTTAATATTGCCTTCATTCATTTCTTCAATCTGAACTTCTTCTTTCGGTTTACCAATAGCAATAATGTGCACTATTTTTAAATTATCAGACAAACGTAGTTCTCGTTGTAACTGTAAACGATTTAACGAACCAATAATACAACCGCCTAATCCTTTTTCAACAGCACCTAACAATATGCTTTGAGATGCAATACCATCATCACAAAAATAATTGGCTGAAATATCGGTATCATTAAGAACTACGATGTAAGCTGCAGGCTGTTCTCCTTTATCTGGCCCTTGCCAATCTTTTAAATAGCCGGCCCACGATAAGTGTGGAAATATCTTATCATTTAGCTCAGGTGTATTAGATAAAAAATATTTTAAGGGCTGGGCGTTACGTGCTGAAGGTGACAGACGAGCTAGATCGACGAGCTCATGTAATGTTTCCATCTCAATCACTTCATCTTGATAGAACCGTCTGTAACTCCGATTCTTAAGAATTAAATCTTTAAGCATAAAATCAATTTTTAGTTATTGTTTATAGGGTACAAAAAAGCGAGACTTAATATACAAAATTTGTTTTCAAGTCTCGCTTATAATCGTTTTAAATTACAGGTATTAGTATCTTGCCGACACAAGGTCCCAGTCAAGAATATCAAAGAACTCCTGAATATATTTTGGACGAAGATTTTGCTTATCAAGATAGTAAGCATGCTCCCAAACATCACAGGTTAAAATTGGCGTTAAGCCATCACGTAATGGGTTACCCGCATTACTTTCTTTAACGATAGCCAGTGAACCATCAGCTTTTTTAACCAACCAGGCCCACCCCGAACCAAATACAGTAGCTGCTGCTGCCGAAAACTCTTCTTTAAATTTATCGAATGAACCAAATGAAGAATTGATAGCTTCAGCCAGTGCACCTGTTGGCACGCCTCCTCCATTAGGTTTGAAAGACATAAAGTAGAATGTATGATTCCAAACCTGAGCTCCGTTATTGAAAATGCCACCTTCTGACTTTTTCACTATTGTTTCTAAATCGGCATTTTCAAACTCAGTTCCTTTAACCAGCTTATTTAAGTTATTAACATAGGCCTGATGGTGCTTTCCATAGTGAAAGTCCATGGTTTTCTTCGAGATAACAGGCTCAAGTGCATCTAACGCATACGGCAATTTTGGTAATTCAAAGTTCATATCTGTTCGTTTTAAATATTTGTCTGCGAATTAAACAAACTCACCAAAGTTATGTTTTGACTAATTAATAAAAAAACAAAAAGGGAATTCACGTTTGAATCCCCTTTTTTTCCCAGACAAAATGAACAAACTAAACTTTAAAACGTCTTGTTACTTCGTCCCAATTGACAACATTCCAGAACGCGCCAATATAGTCAGGACGTCTATTTTGATAGTGTAAGTAATAAGCATGCTCCCATACATCCAATCCTAAAATTGGAGTTCCTTTTACATCAGCAATATCCATTAGTGGATTATCCTGGTTGGCCGATGACGTAACAGCTAATGAACCATCAGCCTGCTTTACCAACCACGCCCAGCCTGAGCCGAAACGCGTTGCTGCGGCTTTATTGAATGTATCTTTAAAGGCATCAAATGAGCCAAAAGCCTTAGTTATTGCTTCTGCTAATTCACCATTAGGTGCGCCACCTCCATTTGGAGACATCACTGTCCAAAATAAATTATGATTATAAAAACCACCGCCATTGTTACGAATCGCAACCGAGTGTTGAGAAATATTCGCTAAAATATCCTCAATACTTTTTCCTGCTAAGTCACTTCCTTCAAAAGCTGCATTTAAATTATTAGTGTATGCTGCGTGGTGCTTTGTATAATGTATTTCCATTGTACGCGCATCGATATGCGGTTCTAATGCGTCGTATGCATATTCAAGTTTTGGTAATTCGAATGCCATATTATTGTAGTTACTAGGTTTAAAATTATAATAACGATTCAAATCTAAAAACTATTTGGAATTAGTCCAAATAAAATAAGGATATTTTTGTCTTTTATTTTGATATTTCTTTTAAACAGCTTAGTTATTAGCCTTTTATTCTCATTCTTATTTTCACCAAATAAAACTATCTTCGTCCTCAGAGTTCTCACACTATGAATAAAGACATACTTAAGCTTGCCATTCCGAATATATTAACCAACCTGACCGTTCCGCTTCTGGGCATGGTTGACATGCACCTGATGGGCTACCAGGATTCCTCTGTATTTATGGGAGCCGTTGCTCTGGGTGGTGTTATTTTCAATTTCGTCTACTGGGGTTTCGCCTTTTTAAGAATGAGCTTAAGTGGCATGGCAGCTCAGGCCTTTGGACGAGACAGCAAAAAAGAGATGGCCATGATGCTTTTCAGAGGCTTGTTTTTAGCGATGAGTGCAGGATTACTATTGTTGCTTCTACAAAAAGGTGTGGTTTCTCTCAGTCTTAATATTCTGGAAGGTAGTCAGGAAGTAAAGGCATTAGCTGCCGATTATTTTTACGTAAGAATATGGGCTGCCCCCCTTGCCATATCACTAATGGTAATTAATGGCTGGTTTTTAGGCATGCAGAATGCCATCTACCCAATGATTATTTCAATAACGATTAATGCGGTGAATATCCTATCTTCATTTTTCTTTGTTAAAATATTAGGAATGAAAGTGGAAGGTGTGGCACTTGGCTCTGTTATCGCTAACATTGTTGGATTTGCTCTTTCCATCGCACTTTTCTTAAAAAAATACCGCTACATTTTATCTGAATTTAGTTTTAAAGATATACTAGATAAGACAGGCTTATTGAGTTTTCTGAATGTCAGTAGTGACATTTTCTTACGCACCTTGTGCATCATTGTCGTCTTTACCTTCTTCACCTCCAAATCGGCGGGCACTGGCGACTTAATACTGGCGGCCAACAGTGCCTTATTACAGTTCCTATTTTTATTCTCCTATTTCCTCGATGGATTTGCCTATGCCGCTGAAGCATTGGTTGGAAAATTTACAGGGAGCCGAAATATTAAGGAAGTTAAGAGAACCGTCAAGTATTTATTTGCTTGGGGAGCCTTTTTCGCATTAGTATTTATAGGCATATACGGTATCGGCGGAAAGTACATACTAATGTTATTTACAAACCAGCCAGATGTGATGAATACCGCTCAAACCTATTTGCCCTGGCTAATAATTTTACCAATTACAGGTTTTTCGTCATTTATATGGGATGGTATTTATATTGGCGCCACAGCTTCGCGATTAATGCGCAACACCATGCTCCTTGCAACAGTTATTTTCTTCTTGCTTTTTTACTCCATGAAAGAAAGCATTGGCAATCATGCTTTATGGTTAGCTATGAACTGCTTTATGTTGGGTCGTGGGCTTTTTCAAAGTGTATTCTATAAGAAACTGGGAATCTTCAAACAGTAGTCGCAACGCACATAAACAAAAAATGGCATCTATTGCTCTGGATGCCATTGTCAATATTATATTAGTAGAATTACCCCTTTATAAATAACGATTTAATAATGTGGTTGGCCATCTTTGGATTTTCTTTTAAACGACGTGTACTATATCCAAACCAATCCTTCCCATAAGGCACATACACTCTCATTTTAAAACCCTTCTTCAATATTTCACTTCGTAATTCCGGTGTTACACCATATAACATCTGAAACTCAAACTGTTCCTGAGGAATATTGTTTTCTTCAATAATTTTAATGGCCCCTTCAACCAGCTTACGATCGTGTGTTGCAATACCTACATATACTTTATTCTTTAGTAGATACTCCAGGTCCTTAAGGTAGTGCTCATTTACTTCATGATAATCTTTAAAAGCAATCTCTTTTGGCTCAACATAAATACCTTTACACAAACGGTAATTAATCGGTGTTTCTTCGGTATGTATATCCATTAAATCTTCAAGGTCAGTTAAAGTACGGCGCAAATACGCCTGAAATACCAAGCCCACATGTTTGGGAAATTCAGCCTTTAACTTTCGGAATAATTCTAATTCAAGATCAACACATTTAGAGTCTTCCATATCGACACGGACAAAATTGCCATATGAGGCAGCCTTTTCCACAATCTCACGTATATATTGGCAGGATAACTCCTTATCTAACAACAATCCAAAGCTCGTCGGTTTTAAAGAATAGTTACCATCGATTTTTTCCTTCTCAAAACGCTCAATAATCTGCAGATATTCATCCTTATTAGCACGCGCCTGATCCATATTGGTAATAAATTCACCAAGGAGATCAACAGTTATCATCATGTTTTTTTCATTCAGTTGCTTTGAAGCTAATACCGCTTCATCAATCGTCTCACCTGCAATGTATTTCTTTGAAAAAATCCACACGAATTTCTTCGGAAAATAAGGTAGTGTTCTTGCAATTAATTTATTCATCATTGTTGATTTCCTTTTAGTTTGTTTCTGAAAAAGTTGCCATTTATCGGAACCTAAATGCAAATGAATGCGTAGTACCGACAGTAAGTCAATAGCAATATTGGAATTCTCAGGGAGTAATTCTTGAATTCAGAAATGTAAATTTTGGAACACTTTCGAAGAAAAAAAATGATTAAACTCACCTTTTGACCAAAACCATCCAATGCGTGATATAAATCAGTGCAATAAATAATGATATAAATCGTAATAGAACAATAAAATAACATATTCCTGTTAACTAATAATATAACAGGTCAACTTGGATTAAAAATGCTTATGGACGGTAAAATTAAAGCAATTTTAATAGTGTTGTCGGTTGTTGTTAGTATTCGTGGCTATGCACAAACGTGCAATATTACCTCGAAAGCTAATGATATTATACCAGACAAACTTTGCGCACCAGTATCGGTAACGTGGGACGTCGTTTACAGGGGCGTCAACGATGGCGGTACAGGTAATGTACAAATGCAGTTTGACTGGAATGATGGCACTGCTCTTGAAACTATTGATGCTACACTCACTGATGTTAGCCTAGCAGAGTGGACCGTTTCTCTTAATCATATATATCCTATAGGTGGCGATGAGTGCAATTATCACCCCACCGTTGCACTTGTAGTTGATGGTGTAGTATGTACCAGCACCATGCAGGAACAAATTGTTACTGTATGGGATATGGATGATAAGAATGGTGGTGAAATCTCAATTGACCCTCGGGTATATCCAATATGCGTAGGCAATAGTGGCAGTGTTACCTTTATGGACAACAGCCAGTGGAACTGTGTTCCGCCTGATGAAAATGATTTACCTAATGACCACAAAAGGTGGATTCAATGGATATACGGCACCAACAGTGGAGCTGGTAATTTTATCGATAACGCCAGAGTCAATGGATCAGTTCGAACTTACCCCTTTTCCGGCTCAATTGATGTTACCTCAGAACCAATATTAGCACCAACAGCCCCATGGAATGAAGCAATGCCAATATTCGTACCTAATGACAGAGCGGTGGGCGATGAGTTTGAGATCACTTTAAATAACTGGAACTATTGTAACCCTTATGACCAGGGGTACGATCCAGTTAGTACCACAGCAATAGTTTTAATCGTTGACGATCCTGATGGAAGTATAACGCCCGTGGGCCCATTCTGTGAAAATGACAATCCTATCACCTTAACTCCAGCTACTCCTGGCGGGCAGTGGTCGGGCGATGGAATCACGGATGAATGGGCAGGTGAATTCTCACCAAGTGATGCTGGACCCGGCACGCACATAATCAGCTATTATGTCGAGGATGGAAATAGTTGCAGTGCCACAGGAACCGTTTCAATTACTGTATTAGACTCCCCTGAAGCGAATATTTCACTGGGACCTGAAGCTCATTTATGCCCTGGAACCCAATTACCAATAGATGGTAATCCAACTCAAGGACAACTCCCATACACACATCTTTGGCAGGGAGATACAAGCCCACTGAACAACACAACTATTGATAATCCAATATTCGAAACGGTTGACGAAGGTACTTATGTATTAACTTATCGTGTTACCGACAACAATGGTTGCTACGATGAGCAAAATATTACAATTGGCGTAGATTCTGTCAGCATTCAGTTTTTGAATAAAGAAATAACCTTATGCTCGGGGTTGACTCAAACATTAAATCCGAATCCAAGTGGCGGTTCAGGCACATTTGTTTTTCACGAATGGAGTGGCGACAGAAGCGATCTGCTTTCGGCCACTGACATCGAAAACCCAGTTTTCAACTCAACAAGCCCGGGCGTGTACAAATATCAATACATGGTACGCGACTCTTATGGCTGTGAAGATATCGACAGCGTATATGTATATGTGCATGAGCAACCTGCAAGCCAGGCTGGAGCCAACGATAATGCATGCGGCTTAAGCTATACATTACAAGCAGTACCTAATGTAGGTGCTGGCCAATGGAGTCTCACAACAGGTGCTGGCTCTGTTAGTTTTGATGATATAAACGAGCCTAACACACTGGTTACCGTTGATCAATATGGAGACTATGTGTTTGCCTGGTCGGAGGAAAATAATGGTTGTGTTGATGTTGATGAAGTTACCATATCTTTTATTGAAATCCCGCAACCAACGGTTATGGAAGATGCCGACACTTGCGCACTCAAGTACGAGCTAATAGCCACACCCAGCATTGGTACAGGAACATGGTTACAACTTTCTGGCGGAGGAACAGCCTCATTTGATGATGCTTCACTTTCCTTAACATCAGTAAGTGTTTCTGCTCCCGATAAGTATGAATTCCAATGGGTTGAAGATAACAATGGCTGTATCTCTGAAGATGTTGTAACAATAGATTTCTACCCTGTTCCCAATGCAAGTATTGGGCCTTTTAATTCAGGTATTTGTAGTCCTGCTGTTGTTTCTTTCGATAATACTTCAGCCAATTCTGAAACATATTTTTGGGATTTTGGTGATGGTTTTATCTCCAACAAAGAAGCACCAGAACACACATTTACAAACAACACTTTTGAACCGGTCGATTATAACATAGAGCTGATAGCTTCAAATAGTTTTGGGTGTGTAGATACTGGCCAATTTTCAATTAACGTATTACCAACACCAATTGCACAGTTCAATAATGATGAAGAACCAGCCTGTAGCCCTCACGAAATAGATTTCATCAATCAATCGGAAGGTGCCAATTCGTACGGATGGAATTTTGGTGATGGAGAGAGCGCCATAACAGAAAATACGAGCCATACATTTGTTAACAAAGAGCATTACGTTCAATCATTTAATATCGAATTAATTGCCAGTAATAATTATGGTTGTCGCGATACCTTAGATAAATTTATAACGGTTTATCCTTTGGTGAAATATAACTTCGAAACATCGCCGCAAGAAGGCTGTCATCCATTGAAAGTAGATATGTTGGCCGAACCTGGCGCTTACTCTTACCATTGGGATTTTGGTAATGGCCAAACACTCGATGGCGCCAATATTGCAACACATCTTTTTGAAAACACCAACTCCGAACCTAAAGAATATACAATTAAGCTACACACAAGTTCAGCCTTTGGTTGCCGCGATTCCTCAGAGTCAAGCATAAAAGTTCTGCCTTCACCAACCTGTGCTTTTGAGTTATCAGACAACGAAGGATGTTCACCACTAAATGTTTTACTGTCTAACCATTCATCTGGTGCCAACACAAGCACCTGGTATTTTGATAATGGCGAAATGTCAGAAGAAAATGGTTCTTCTGACATATCGCATACTTATAGCAATCCAGAACTGGCTCCTATTTCTTTCTCCCCAAGCCTATTGGTTGAGAATGCATATGGCTGTAAGGATTCGAGTACACATCATTTAAATGTATTTCCAAAAGTAACTGCTTCTATTTCCGATGGCGCTGCTGGCTGTACACCCTATTTCGAAAGCCTGCTTAACAACTCAATTGGAGCTAACCAGTTTAGCTGGGATTTTGGAGATGGAAATACATCGAGTGCGTTTAACGGACATAATGAATACATTAACAGCACTCTGACTGATCAGAATTATGAAGTGCAAATGATTGCAGAATCATCATACGGTTGTAGCGACACCACATACACAAGCGCGACTGTTCACCGTCGTCCAGTACCCGAATACACCATTAATCCAACTGAATTACAAATGCCTGAGTCAACAATCTATATTGAAAACTTAACAAAAGGCAGCAACTGGAACTACAACTGGCATTTTGGTGACACTCAATCCAACGACACCAAAAATCCTGGCACACATACCTACGCTGTATCCGGAGAGTATGAAGTATGGCTTAAAGTGAATGGGGAGCATTGTGCCGATTCGTTGATGCAACTCGTCACCATTTACCCAACCTTACCAGCTATAGATTATGGTCCCGATGCTGAAGGTTGTCCGCCACTCGATGTGCAATTTTACAACAATACCATCGATGCACATAACTATTTTTGGGATTTTGGTGATGGTAATGTTTCATCTGAAAAAGAGCCCAAACATACGTATCATACATCTGGCAAATATAAAGTTAAACTCATGGCCGAAGGACCAGGTGGACTTATTGAGTCGGATAAGGTAGAAGTATGGGTATATGAGAAACCCTTGGCTAATTTTGAAGTCAGACCAACCCTGGTAAAACTACCTGAGACAGTTTCATTTATTAACCTGTCGGAAGGTGCGACCAGCTATTTATGGAACTTTGGTGATGGTCAAAGTTCAACTGAGCATTCGATACAATATCAGTATGAAGAGGCTGGTGTTTATGATGCATCCCTACTGGCAACAAACGACCAAGGCTGTTCTGATGAATTCGTCATTCGGGAAGCGGTTATTGCCGAAGAAGCCGGAAGCATCAGTTTTCCGAATGCTTTTACACCAAATCCAGCTGGCTCATCAGGCGGATATTACAAACCAGGTTCCTCTGATAACTTTGTGTTTTATCCATTTGTACATGAAGGTATAGTTGAATATGAGTTAAGAATTTACACGCGATGGGGCGAAATGATATTTGAAAGTCAGGATATTAATATCGGCTGGGATGGCTATCATCGTGATAAAATATGTGCAGGTGGCGTATATATCTGGAAAGTAAAGTGCCGTTATTCAAACGGTAATATTGAAATTAAAACTGGTGATGTAACACTATTTAGGTAATGAAAAAAGCACTATACATATTATTGCTGTTATCGACAGTGATTACCAAAGCACAGGATCCACATTTCTCACAATTCTATGCCAACCCACTGTATTTAAGTCCGTCATTAGCAGGCGCAACCGATGGTGGTCGGTTAATTGTCAACTATCGCAATCAGTGGCCCGAAGTATCTAATGCCTTTTCGACTTATGCTATTTCATTTGATAATTTCTTCCCTTCATTTAATAGTGGTATTGGTTTTTATCTGATGCAAGATAAGGCAGGAAGTGCCGGACTAACAACCACCAATGCTGCCTTTCAATATTCTTACAACCTTATTATATCCGATTATTGGCAAATTATTCCAGCGGTTCAGTTTGCTTATGGTAATAAAGCCGTTGATTTTTCAAAAGCTATTTTTCCTGATCAGCCACCAATTAGCGGAGGCTCAACAGGGGCATATAATCGATTATCCAATGAACAGGTTCATTACATCGACTTAGCCAGTTCGGTATTTTTATACTCACCAAAGTATTGGGTAGGTTTTACTGTTGACCATCTGGCTAAACCTAATTATACTTTTTTGAATGAAGAGTCAAAAGCTGAACTTAAATACACCGTTTTTGGCGGCATGAATATCTGGCGTGAGCGCAGACGCGGAAAAACCAACAGAGCCTTCTCTACAAGTTTTCGTTATCAGCGTCAGGCCGAATTTGACCAATTGGATTTAGGTTTATACTGGCACAATTCACCTCTTGAGATTGGAGTTTGGTATCGCGGTCTTCCACTCATTAATAAAGTTGATAAAAGCGCTGCTGTTAATCAAGATGCCATCATTGCCTTGTTGGCTTATGATCTGGGGCCAATCAGAGTTGGCTATAGTTACGATATAACCATTGGCAGCTTGGGATGGTCTACCGCAGGAGCTCATGAACTATCTCTTATATTTGAATTTAATCAACGTACGCGAATGCGTTCGGGAGGAAGACGCCCTGCTGTGCCTTGCAGCGAAAGCGCCAACCCACTCAATAGTGTAGGTGGAAAGTATACACGCAAAAAGAGACGACTGTATTAATCGTTATCATGCATTACATTTCTGTCCATGTGTTTTTAGCAGGATAACGATCAGGGCAAGTTCACACTATTGAACACCTACAAAAAAAAGGGCCACCAACATGGCAGCCCCTATCACATCATTATGAAAAGTATTCTCTGAAACATTAAGCAATTTCAATTAATCGCTTTGGTTTCGGTTTAGCTTCATCCTTTTTAGGAATCTCGATATTTAAAATACCGTTCTCGTACTTTGCTAAAATACCAGACTCTTTCACTTTATCCTTTGGCAGGGTAAATGAACGCTTAAACGAACCATAGCTAAACTCATAGTGAGAGTAGTTCTTTTCTTCTTTTTTCTCCTCCTTAGACACTTCAATGGTCAAAACATTATTTTCCAACTCCACATTAAAATCATTTTTATCAAACCCGGGAGCTGCAACTTCAATACTAAATGTGTCATCCGATTCCTGAATGTTCACCTTTGGCGTATTAAAATGCTGACCGCCTTTTAAAAAGTCAGAATCATGTAATAATTCATTTCCAAAGAAGTGATTCAGTAAACTTCCTGTTTGCGGGTACCTGTTGTTAAATCTTACTAGTCTCATGTTAAAATCTCCTATTATTTAAGTTTTTAATTGTTTTAAGTTCTGCACCCAGTAGTTCAATGATGATGCCAATAGGAGGTATGAGTCAGATTGTCAGTCTCTTACACTTAACGCATGTCAATTTGACTTAAGTGTAGAAAAATCAGTGCCACTTTGGCATTGATGTTCCAATATCACTTGATAATCTTTATTTAATCTATAAATAACAAAGAGGTAACTAGCTAGTTGGCCTAAAAGAAGACCTTTGACACCGTTATGAGAGTTATTTTCCTCCCAACAATTCCTGTGTGTATAGAGGTTGCCCCGTGCAACCTCTTCTTTTATGCTGAGAATTAACAAAAAAAAAGCGAGCCGTTAAATTACGACTCGCTTTTTTGTTATATCAAGAAATGATTTTAATAGTCCCAGCTAAAACCGACATTAATACCAAGCCAGTTTTGTTGTCCCAAATCCGAAGTTTTAAAGGATGTACTATAATCGACACTTAGAGCCAAGCTGGCATTATAACTAAGTGGTACCAATATTCCTGCTTTTGGAGCTACTGACCAGGTCCACCCTTTGTATGAAGTCGAGAATAAACCATTATCTGTCCGCTGTTCCATATAATAAGTACCACCTGCCAAACCAATAAACGGTCTTATAATAGCATCATCACTTCCTAAATAATACTTTCCCGTAAGCTGAATTGGTATGGCATTTAAATAACGGTATTGATTACTTGTTATTGCACCATTAGCTTCTCCTTCAATATTATCAAGACTATAAGTCGCACGGTCTTTTGCTTCATAAAAGGTATTCCATCCAACTAAAATACCAACACCAATATTTGGTCTAACAAGTCGTTCGAATTCAATATTAGCACCTCTAAAGCTTGTTGGATCAACATAATCTTTGGTATCGCCTGCTGGCATAGCCATACCATAAAAGGCATTGGTTTTTGACTGCGCACTTACCTCTAAACCCACTACTGTAAGTGCAACTATGAATATATACTTTAGTAATTTCATTTTCTACAATTTTTAATGAGGTAAATGTTAGTTAAAAGGGAGCTTGACTGAATAATTCATCTATTCCTCTCTCAAGTCGATCTCCTATATAGGCATCACTACCTTGCAACAAACCATCAAGAGCACCAAAATAAATCAAAGGAGGCTCTTCGGTTTCTTTTAACTCATAATCTGCCATTTCAATTAGAACACTACCTGTTTTGTAGTTATAGTAAACAGGATACCAAGGATAATATCCACCCCATCCCCATCCGGGATACCATGGATACCAACCGCCCCACCATCCACCACCGGGAATCCAGGCTGCTCCTGAATTATTTTGCTCAATGGCCGAAATAGCGATGGCTATAGAAGTATCTATACCTGCAACAGCCTCCTGCATTCCAAGATCAAGTAAATGCTGATTTACCTGTGCCAGTATGGCATCGTCATGTGTACGATCAGGATCTTCTACTTCTTCCCCATCTTTAATATGCAATATCTCATCGGGCAGATAGTAATATTTACCTGTCAATGGTTCATCAAAATAATCAGGACTGTACTTCGATATGGAGGTATCCAATTCATCAACGTATTCTGCTCCTCCAGGGTAGCAGGAATACATTATGGTAAGCAGACCAATAGCGATTAAGTAACTCACTTTTGTTTTCATAAGTATTTAATTAGGGGTTAAAAATAAATAACTCGTTCACAGACGAGCTATTATCAATAAAACGCTTCATTTATAATTCAAATATAAAACAATCATTTAGCTTTATTGTTTGAAATACGAATCTAATTTATCAATTAACATTAAACTATGAAAAAGTTTTTATTTGCTACAGCCTTGTGCATAGGTGTATTTTTAAACTCGTCAGCTCAAGCTACGGATCAGGAAATTGGATTGATAGGCTCCATCTTAAAATCAGAGGTAAAGGTCTTCTTTGCTCAAAATATGGAATTATCAACTAGTGAAGCAGAGACATTCTGGTCTATTTATGATGAATATGAAAATGAGCTTAAGCCCTTAAGTAATCAGCGTATTGATTTTCTAAAATCATTAATTGAAAAAGGCGGCGAACTCACAGAAGATGAGCTGGATGACAAAGTAAAACTAGGGGTCAAGATTAACAAGAAAAGAATTAGTCTTCGTTACAAATATTATAAAACGCTAAAAAAACAGCTAAGCATTAAGGTTGCAGCCCAGTTTTATCAAATAGACGCTTATATCTATACGCATATTTCGGCTTCATTGCACGAAGGCATGCCATTAATTGTGCCTACAAAGAGTGAATAAAAGATGTACAAACCATTATTAAAAGACCGACGCATGTTGGTCTTTTTTTATACCACCCCTTGATCAATCATTGCTTCAACCACCCGGTTAAAAGAGGCAATATTAGCGCCTTGTAAATAATTTACTTTACCCTTTTGGTCTTGCCCATACTTACGGCACAGATTATAGGTTCGCTCCATAATATCTTGCAGTCGCGTTTCAATTTCTGAATCCGACCAATATACTTTCATATTGTTCTGTGCCAGTTCAAGGCTTGAGATGGCCACACTTCCAACATTTGCTGCCTTGCTCGGCACATAAACCAGATCGCTATTATATATCTCCTGTACAGCATCAGCAGTGCATGCCTGATCGGCTCCTTCAATCATGTACATACATTTAGTCTTGAGCAACTGCTGCACTTCTGTTGAATCAATTTCGTTTTGAATAGCACATGGAATGGCTATATCACATTCAAGCTCCCACGGTTTCTTTCCTTCATAATACATTGTTCCCGGAAATTCCATTGAGAATGGACGAACCAAATCCTGTGAGGTAGCACGTAATTCTAAAAGATACTCTAATTTATCCCCGTTGATGCCATCCGGATCGTGTATATACCCATCAGGACCAGAGATGGAAATAACTTTTGCACCTAATGCTGTTGCTTTTTTTATAACTCCATAAGCCAAATTGCCAAATCCGGAAACAGCAATCCTTTTTCCATCCAGGCTATCATTGTGTCTTTTTAATAGCGACTTTAAATAGTACACCACACCATACCCATTAGATTCGCCTTTTAAACGCGTTCCACCCCAATACGGTGCTTTACCTGTAAAAGTGCCATTGTGCTGATGACTAAGCTTTTTGTACATACCAAACAGATAGCCAATTTCGCGACTACCAACTCCCACATCACCACCTAGAATATCCACATCATCACCAAGCAAATCCCATAGCTGCAGCATATAACTTTGACAAAAACGCATCACCTCTGCGTCCGATTTTCCTTTAGGATCAAAATTAGCACCTCCCATAGCACCTCCCAATGGTAATGAAGACAAGCTGTTTTTGAACACCTGCTCAAATGCTAACATTTTAATTGTTCCTAAGGTTATTCCCGGGTGAAAACGAAGTCCACCTTTATACGGTCCTAATGCATTGTTATATTGCACACGATAACCACGGCTAACAATCACTTTCCCTTCATCATTGATCCATGGCACCTTAAACATAAAGACTTTATCGGGCTCGCACAGGCGTGCAATGACCGCCGCACTGTCTAACCTGAAATCATCACATATATAATTTTGAACAGAAGCTAAAAACACCCTAACATTCTGCGTAAATTCAGGTTCGCTTAAATTGCTTTTTTCTAATTCTAAAAGGAATTTTTCGATATTCATAGCGTTCTGTTTTTCAGGTTAATTAATGCAGATTAAAATCTGAATCATCATCACCGGACGCATTGCTTACTTTATCCGAAGACATCACCACTCCAATCCCTTTTTGCCCATCTATTTTAACACTTGACTGTACCGGTAATTTAACATGGCGAACGAACTCATCTTCATATACAGCCGGCAAGCTATCCAGGTAATCCATATCAACATAACCATCTCCGATGGATGGTGTTACTGTAAAATACCCAACTCTTAAACTGGTTAAGTTTTGAAAAAAATGCGTTCCCTGACTTGGATCAACACGATAGTTTTCGAGCCCCATTTCAACAATTAGGCGAGCAGCTGATATTTGGGTCCATTTAACAGGTACACCTAACCACGAATCCTGCGAGCCCCATCTGCCAGGACCTATTAAAATATAAGACTTATCATTGGTATGAAACGGCGCATTTAATTGTTCAATAATTGGCACAAGCTTGGTGTTATTGGCGGGATTAAATGTACTGGTTTTAATATAAATCACATCCTCAACATCGTCGATAACACCATTACCTAAAGCAGACTTTGAATGAACTAATGTTTCTTCTGGTTTAATCTCTTCCAACTTCTCGACAATTGACTCTTTGGAATCTACAATCGGACGTATTTGCAGCAGATAAAACACTGGTGGTTCACCTTTCGGCACCTGCAAATCAACTGCAAACTCCACCTCTACCGGTTGATTCATCTCTTTCTGCCCAATCTCCAGCACCTTTTCAATAATAGGAGCCAAAGGAAATGCATCGTATTTTAACACATTCGCAAAGGTGACAAGTCGCAGGCCTTTAGCCATTAAGCCATCACGAATCATGTGATTATTATAGTCATATACCGAACCTAGCCAACGAAGAGTACCGTGTTGCTCGGCCGTTTTCAAATCCAGTTTCATAATATTAATGGAGTCATTCACTGAAGGCACAAAACTTGACGACTTTAAATCGAGTGCAAAGAAATTCTTTTGTGTTTCACGAACTGCCATATCAGTACTTGATAGCTGCAGGATCTTCTGCGGATACTTTGGAGAAAATCGCAATGATGCACTACCTTCAACAATATGTTTTCCGAGCCCCATGGCCACATTTACAGTTCCATCTTCTGCTTTCTCAGGCTCTATGGGGTAAAAATTAACTGAACGCCCAACACCCGATATCGTTGGATAAAAAACACCATCGTGCTCTTGTCCCACCACTTCCTGTAAAACAATACCCATACGCTCTTCATCAATCACATTCATGGTAGCTTCCATGTATCGCTTGCTCGAATTATAAAAAGCTGACGCGTATACACACTTAATGGCGTTACTCAATTGCTCAAGCACAATATTTTCCTCGCCACTATTGGCAATCATGTAGGTCGAGTAAATGCCTGCAAATGGCTGGTAGTGACTATCCTCTAATACACTGGACGAACGAACAGCAATAGGTCCCTTGGCAATAGATATAAACTTAAATAAATCACCATGAATACGCTCCGGTAAGTGAGCCTTAACGAAGACATCCAATATTTCTTCATCTGAAACTTCTGACAAAGCCAATGGATACAATTCATTTACCTCCATAAACTCATCAAACACATCAGTACTTAAAACCACCGTACGTGGGATGGTCACAACCACATTATCTATCGAATGAAAAGCATTGTACTTTTTAATGAGCAGATTCAAAAATGCCAATCCTCGTGCCTTACCACCAATTGTACCTTCGCCAATACGCGTAAAAGTGAGGTATTCATCAAATTTTTCGCGATAAAACTTGGCAATAATACCACGAGCCTTACTATATCGGAAATTAGCAATTGTATCAAATAAAAACCGCTTGGTGGCTTCCAAGTCCTTGAAATCCTCAACTTTCAAATATTTTATGACCTCGGCCACTGCAAACAGGGCTCTGGCATTTAGCCATTTGGACACATGATCGCGCTGAAAGTGATAAAAAAGCGATTCATCTGGTATTTGAAATAACTTCTCTTGCAGTTCCTTTAAGTTACTTACCCGTCCTACTTCCTGGCCACTTTTAGGATCGACAAAAACAAAGTCCCCAAATGCCAGGTATTTATTAATAAAATGCTTTAATCGCCGTAACAGTGATGATGAATGTTTAAACAAAAAAGCTACTTTTAATTCCTTAGCTACGGGCTCCAGACTACGGTTGGACGATTGCAATAAGAAAGGCATGTATTTGTTCCGTCCCTTGACGTGCCTGGCCAGTTTAATGCCTGCTTCGGTATCTTTCACCCCATCTTTATTGTAGGATACATCCGAAATAATACCCAAAAGATTCTCCTCATATTTCTCGTACAATTCAACAGCCTCTTCATAGGTACGTGCCAATAAAATCTTAGGACGTCCGCGCATTCGCATCATCTTTTGATGCTCATTCAGGCCTTCATCCATAAATTTCTTGGCCTGCTTAAGAATGATACGATAGATCAATGGCAAATAACTTGAATAGAAACGAACAGAATCTTCTACCAGTAAGATAGTTTGCACACCCACTTCTTCAACATCGTGTTCCACGTTCATCTCATCTTCAATGAGCTTAATAATGGCGAGCATAATATCGGCGTTGCCTAACCAGCAAAATACATAATCAATGGCACTCGTATCTTCGCGACTCATACGCACCGATACCTCACGTGAAAATGGCGTTAATACAACAATTGGTGTTTCACCATATGATTCCTTCACTCTTTTAGCCATTGAGAATGGATCCATACCTCCGATACTTAGCATGGTAATCACCAAATCAATCTGCTCATATCCGAGCACTTGCAAAGCTTCTTCTGATGTTTCAACATGGATAAACTGAGGCGGATAACGCAGGTTTAATGATACATACTCATTAAAAATCTGCTCATCGATGCGCCCATCTTCATCAAGCATAAAAGCATCATAACCACTACAAATCAATAGTACTTTATGAATACGCTTTTGCATCAGGTGACCAAAAGGTGTTTCAGAGAAATAATTGGTTTGCTGTATATTTGTTAGTTTCGTCATAGATTCGTAACTATTTACTACAAGTTCAAAACATCTTACTGCACGTAAGGTTTTGAATAAATTAGTTCTCTAAAGTAACAATTGCTTTTCTTTTTTTGCCATCAAGACGGATAACGAGAGCTTTATCAAAGCGAACATGCCTGAAGTAAGTTGTTTTTTCAATCTCTTTTCCTTTTGTCAACTTGTCCCATTTAATAAATGATTCCTTGTCGCCATCTACCACTGAACAGTAGCCAACCTGCATGGTTGTAACATTATGAAAGAAGTGCGAACCACCTGAAGCCTCCAGTGGAAAATGATTCATATCAGTTTCTACAATCACCTTGGCATTTGATATTTGCGACCAGGAAACCGGAATACCAATAAAAGGATCACGGGTTCCCCACCGGCCCGGACCAATAAGAACATAGAAGCGCTTTTCCTTTTTCATTTTTGCATTAAGACTCTCAATCTCCAGAGTCATATCTCTGGTTTTTGACTTATCAAAGGCATCGACATCAACATATATAATATCAGTAATGGTTTTGTTTTTGCCATTTCCCATGCTTTGAGATGATTGAAGGATGATTTCTTCTTCATTCACCCTATCCATATTGATACTGTAGTTTTGCTCACCTCCCATTAACGGTTTTATCTGCAGCAAGTAGAAAGTTGCTCTTCGCTGGCTGTCTTTTGATAAATCTACAGCAAACTCAATTTCAACAGGAGTTCCCATCGCCTCTTTAACTACATCAAGCACCACCGCAATAGCGCGTGCCAGAGGTATATAATTGTACTTTAAAATATTGGCAAAGTTAAGAACTCTGGGACCGGCCGTGGCTATTCCAGCCTCAATGGTATTGTTGTCGGGGTTATACACCGATGCCAGATGTCCTAAGGCTCCATGCATCTCAGCATCATCAATGTCAAGTCGGACTAATCCTGCCATTTCACCTTCCAAAAGGTTGAGATCTTTGATATTTAGATCAATCGCATAAAACTCTGTTTGTGAATTCTTCAATTGATCTTTAGCCGAGTTATTATCCAAATCAGGATAAATCGGACAAAACCGCAAAGCCTTCTCTCCATCCACTACGTATTTACCAAAACCAAGAGCCAACACCGCGAAACCATCCTCGGGGTTCATATGGCTGAAGGAATAGTAATTATAGGATTGAGCCACACCACTAATGTGTGGGTAAAACACTTTACCAAACGGCTTACCAACTGCCTCCTGAATCACAACAGCCATCTTTTCCTCTTCTATTTTAAAATCAACTGCCTCCGTAAAAGCTTTAGCTGTATCACTGAACACTGATGCAAACACCAGCTTAACAGCATTGCATAATTCGTTTAATCGTTCATCTATTGAATCGGCATTATTGGGTAAGAGATATGTTTCAAACACACCGGCAAATGGTTGTTTCTGACTATCTTCCAATAAGCCCGATGAACGCACAGCAATTGGTGTGGTAAAAATAGACAACAAGCGCTTGAGGCGTTGAATTAGTGAAAAAGATAAGTCACCAGCTAAAAACATTTTCTTAATCTGATGATAGGTAAGGTTACGGAAAATGAGTTCTCTAAAATCATTACGTTCCATAAACAGTTCAAACTCATCGGTACCTATTACTGTCGTCCGTGGTGCACGAATATTAATGCCTGGCACGTGCGCCTCAAAATCAAAATTAAAGAGCAAAGTATTAATAAACGATAAGCCGCGTCCTTTACCACCTAATGAGCCACCAGATAAGCTCACAATATTAGTTTCTTCGACAGTATCGAGCTCATCAAAATCGATTACCTTTCCTTGATTCTTCTCCTCACGGTGACGCGTAATAACCTCTAAAAGATAAGAGCGTATTAATTCTGCCTCTTCAAAATCAGTGATGCGAACAGGTGCAATTTGACGGGCTATTTTTATTTCTCCACGAGCCATCAGCCACAGGGAGAAATGGTTTTTACGTGCATGATAAACAATGGATTCAACAGGTACCTTACGCATTGTTCGTTCAAACTCCTTAAGATTTCTTGCTACAGCAATAGTACGACCATTGGCATCCTTATACGCAAAATTGCCAAATCCCAGGTAATGTCTGATAAAGGTTTTAATATCCTGTATTAAACTCTCGGAATACTTGTTGATAAATACTGTTTTAAGCTCATAAGCATCTTGCGAATATTCAATTTTTGACGATTGCAGTATTACCGGTAAATCCTTTATTTGTGTTTTCACATAGTTAACCAGGTCAAAACCCGCATTGGCATCCAGCCTACCACCTTTTGAAAACTCCACATCAGATATTAAACACAAGAGGTATTCCTTGTACTTCTCGAAGAGTTCCTGAGCCTCCTCATAGTTTTGCGCCAGTAATATTTTAGGTCGCGCTTTAAGCCGAAGCACGGCATATAATTCATCTTCCTTTACATCCTCAATCAAACGTTTGGTTTGCTCCAGCACACTTGAATATAAAAGCGGTAAGTACTTTGAATAATATCGGACTGAATCCTCTACGAGCAATATCACACGTGCCAGTCCTATTTCTGTATCATTCTCAACATTGACCTTATCTTCGAGATGAAACACCATGGATGAAAATACTTTTGGGTCACCATTCCACACAAAAATTTCATCCAATACACCTAATTCGCGCTGACGTGCTTCAAAAAAAGGTATATCAGCATCGTTATTAAGCAACATAAAAATGGGGATATAAGGAAACTCCTTTTTCACCATCTGACTCAAATCAATAGGAGATTGTTTCTCTACACCCACCATCACGATTATCAAATCAAAATGCTTTTCATTCAGTTTGGCAATAGCCTCCTTATAAGTAGTAACACCTGTAACTCTCGGCAATTCAGAAAGGTGCAACTGGTAAAACCCTCCCATTACCTGTTCAGTGAATCGCCCCTCATTTTCGATGGCATAAGCATCATATAATGTGGCTACAAGCAATATTTCTTTCACCCGAAAAGGCATTAAATCGTGATAAATATCGCGAACCGCATTATTTCGATGCATGAAGTTTTGGAGCAAATGCTTGCTGTGTATACTCTCTGGTTTATCAATTGATTGTGATTTATAGGTACCCTGTCGTGATGAGCGCCTAACTTTCTCCATCAGGTTTCGTGCCGCCACTCCATTTAGGTAACCAACAATAAGATTACACAAATTCTTAATCAAATCATTTTCCTCGTTCAAGAATAGCTCCTCTTGTGTCTTAGCCAGTTCTTTGAGGTAATATATTTCAATCATCCCTTTTTCACCATTGATGGTTTCAAACTGATGCCGTAATAGCCAGGGCGTTTCAACAAAACCACTACTTAAATACTCAAGCTTATGAAATGTTATGCGGGCCACCGAATAATCGGGATGCTGCATTCCCAGTGGTATTTTCTGTGCAATGTGTTCCAGGGTATAATTAATCGGCATATTCAGCGCTATAATGCGCGATGTTTCATTGATGGCATGTAGTTCTTTTTCACGTTCCTGACGCTCATTTTTTTCTTTAACAGCAATCAGGCTATTTATAAAATCACTTATCAAACGCGATAAGTTTATAAGCAGATCACGTTCTTCAATTAGAAATGGATCGCCACCAAGCGATGGAAATTCTTTGATATAAAACACGTCGATGGCACCTAGCTCTCCATCACTTGTTTGAAAGCGTTGTGTTTGAACCCACTCCGTTTCTATAAACTGGTCACTGCGATAGTCTTTTGAACGATAAGATATGCGCGCAACTGTATACTCTGGATATTGCCAGCCCAGTGGCAAGGTGAAAACGATTTGTTGTAATACATCGTCAACCGATTTACCTTCGTTAATTATTCGGGTTGTCCGATTAATGGTGGAAAGTTCCTTCAGTCGCTCAATTGATTCAGAATGATTACGCTCGGCCACAATTCGATTAATATAACCTGAAAGAAGCCGTGCCAGTTGATTCAATAATGCGCGTTCATCGCGTGAAAAAGGGCCTTCATCCCAATCATGGTGCTGTTCTCTATAAATCACGTCTATCACACCTTTCTCACCATCAATTGTTGCGAAACGTTCAGTCAGTCCGTACTGAGATGCCATAAAATTGCTACTTGTAAACTCCATTTCTCTATAACGGATTCGTGCTTCTGCATCCTTATATTTGAATCCATTAATAAGGCTTGCAGTGACATCTTCTAATGTATGTTTGATATCATTCTCCGCCTGAATAATCTCACTAATTTGCTCAAGAGTTTTCAATACTCGTTGAGAACCAGTTTCTGAAGTTCCTATTTGTTGACGATTTATTGACATGATTATGAGGTCATCAATTGCTATAAGTTACGGAAAAAGAAATTCAAGTGCTTGTATATCGACCTGATTAGAAATAAAATAAATTCAGGTTTTATCAGCCTTTATCATCGCGTTTGGATAATAAATTTCTTAACTTTTATCGTGAAAAAGCAACCATATCCAATCCTGATTTATTGACAGAAAACATGCAAAGAGGGAGCATATATTTGAATAACATCGAATGTTAATATCACTTTATTAATAACCCTTTAAATGCAGTAACTATGTCACACACTTCATCATTAGGCATCTCAGCATTTATGGCTGAGTTGATGGCGAAGAATCCGGCCGAACCTGAATTCCATCAGGCCGTTCACGAAGTGGTTGAATCGCTTGACCACTTTTTAGATGAAAACCCCAAATACAAACATGCGCGTATACTCGAACGCATCGTGGAACCTGAGCGCATCATTATGTTCCGCGTTCCATGGGTGAATGACAAAGGCGAAATGCAAGTTAACCGAGGCTTTCGCATCGAAATGAATAGTGCTATTGGTCCATACAAGGGCGGCTTGCGTTTTCATCCCACTGTTAATCTGGGCATTCTTAAGTTTCTGGCCTTTGAGCAGGTATTCAAAAACAGCCTGACAACCTTACCAATGGGTGGTGGTAAAGGCGGTAGTGATTTTGATCCGAAGGGCAAGTCGGACAATGAAGTCATGCGCTTCTGCCAGAGTTTTATGACGGAGCTATATCGACATATTGGACCAAATACTGATGTACCAGCAGGTGACATCGGCGTTGGGGGACGCGAAATAGGCTTTATGTATGGCCAGTACAAACGTATTGTTAATGAGTTTACAGGAGTGCTTACCGGGAAAGGACTTAAATGGGGCGGCAGCCTTATTCGCCCCGAAGCAACTGGATATGGCAATGTGTATTTTGCCCAGGAAATGCTAAAAACCAGAGGTGAGAGTTTGAAGGGCAAAACTGTACTGGTTTCGGGCTCTGGCAATGTCGCACAATTTACTGTAGAAAAAGTAAACAACCTGGGAGGAAAAGTAGTGACTTTATCCGATTCAAGTGGTTATATATTTGATGCTGATGGCATCGATGATGAAAAATTAAAATATGTGATGCACCTGAAGAATAACAAACGTGGTCGCATTAAAGAATATGCTGATAAATATGGCTGCAAATATGTAGAAGGTGAACGCCCATGGACTGAAAAAGCAGATATTGCTCTACCGAGTGCTACACAAAATGAAATTAACGAAACAGAAGCCATCACATTGGTTGGCAATGGATGCATGTGCGTTTCGGAAGGTGCTAATATGCCATCAACACCTGAAGCCATTCAGATATTTATTGAAAAAGGCATCTTATTTGGACCGGGCAAAGCTGCCAATGCCGGTGGTGTAGCCGTATCGGGTTTGGAGATGACGCAAAATAGTATGCGCCTTCACTGGACACGAGAAGAGATCGATCAACGACTACAAAGCATCATGCAAAGCATTCACTCCACCTGTTGCCAATACGGAACCAAAGAGAATGGTTTTATTAATTACGTGGATGGGGCCAACATTGGAGGTTTTGTTAAAGTAGCAGATGCTATGATGGCTCAAGGTGCTGTATAAATATAACAGGGTAAGTCCATTCCTTGGCCAGGAAAATCCACCCCTTAAACGGGATGATGCACTCCTTGGTTGGGAAAATCAGCTCCTTAAATGGGACGAAGCACTCCTTAACTAGGGAAATTGGTGCCTTAGATGAGGAGAAGTACTCCTTAAAAGGGAATATTAACTCCTTAATTTGTCACTTCGAATCCTGGGTAAAATAATGAATAACAATGCCCGATAAACAAACTGGTTTATCGGGCGTTTTATATATTTTAACCGGAGTTCGATTTAATTGTCGCACTGAAAGTGCAGTATATAAAAGCCCAATGCAACGCATTGGTTAAGCTATTTGATGTATAGAACGGGCTGTAAGCCCAGTTTAATTTTAAACTGCCTCTTCAAGGCGAAGGATTGTAAGATGTATTATTGCCTAATGCGTTGTATTAGAGTGTCTTAAAATTGACATTCAGCCAATTAGACTAATTTTTCACATCTAACTCTCGTTATTTTAAAATGTAGTCTATGAAATATTTGATTCTAATTTCTTTCCTGGCGATTCTTTCTTGTCAAAACTAATTAATACAACACAGTCATAGTCAATCCTTCTCATTTTCCATTGAAACAACACTACCCGGAAAACCAGAACTTGTTTACGATAAGCTGACTGGTGATATCAGCCCCTGGTGGGATCATACATTTTCGGGTCAACCGCATCAATTATACATTGAGGCCAAACCTGGTGGTGGGTTTTATGAGATTTTCGATGAATCGGGTGACGGCGTTCGTCACGCTGTGGTAACAGGAGCCCACAGGGGTAAACTTCTTCGGATGGAAGGACCATTGGGGTTAGCGGGTCATGCCCTTACTTTGGTCACAACTTACCACCTATCCACAGTCAATGATTCAACACATTTAAAAGTAGAAGTACATGGTGCCGGCGAATTCAAAGAAGAATGGCCCGAAGTAATAGAAAATGTTTGGAAGCACTTTATTATTGAGCGATTTAAACCCTATTGGGAAGAAAAATATTCAAAATCAAGTACTCGCTAATGAATTAGTTTTTATTCGTTTATTAATCGCCCCTGTTAGATACCATGGTCGTATCTGGTACGCATCAACCTCGCTGGGAGCGAGGTTATGCCGAACATTGTACGAAGGAGGAACTAAGGAGGTTCAATAAACCATCGAACAGAACTTGGCAAACTATCGAAGTTGACATGAGTTACAGAGCAAACAGAGCATACCGTTTATGCCAAACAAAAAAAAAGGGAAGCCTTTCGACTTCCCTTTTTCTTATATTTCAATTCAAATGAATTATCTGTCTGCAACCATTTCAGCAGCTGAATAATTAAGCTTCAGAGCTGCAGCCTTACGTAATGCCTGCTTGATATCAGTAATGATACCCATTGGGCATTCTTTATCAGCTTTGATTGAAACAATCATTTTTGACTGGTTTGCTTCACTCATGTTATCACGCGATTGTGCAATGTAACTTTGAATATCGGCAACCGTTGAAAACTGATCGTTTAACTGAATTCGTGGTTCGCTACCGTATAAAGATTGATACTTTTTAGCCGGAACACCTACATAAATAAATGTCACCAACTCTTTTTTCTCAAGCTTTACCAATTCAGTTGCTTGTGCTGGCTTAACAATAACGTTTAAGTCAACCTCCTTCATAGTAGTAGATACCATAAAGAAGAAAAGCAACATAAAAACGATATCTGGTAATGAGGCCGTGTTAATAGCTTGTTGGCCTCCGCTCTTCTTTTTTCTGAACTTTGCCATGCTAGTTTCCTCCTATATTTTTAGGTTCTGCCTCAGAAATCTTACGTGGATAGATTGTACGAACAGCTTTTTGCTCTTCCTTTTCTAACTCATCATAAGACTTACCAAATTTCCTTTTGGACAAATCCTCTCTCAGTTCATTAATAGCTCTCGACATCTCGTTCTGAACCATTAAGTAAGTCTGATATTCTGTATCACGGTCGTTTTGAAGCGATATGATGCCCTTTCCAATTTCCACAGTACCAAAGAATTCTACTTCCCTGACATTCTTTTCAGGTAAGTTCTCGTCGTCCATTGGATTAACGATAAATTCTTTCACTGCTTCTGTTAGGTCCCTTATCTCCATCGGTTTACCTTCAACCAACAACTGATTCTGACTATTAATTAGCACTGTAAATACGTTACGCTCTTTAACAGGCGGTGTATCTTCAGGTTCTTCTTCTACCGGAGGTGGAAGAAGTGTTGCTAAACCAGTATCAGTATCCATGGTAGTGGTTACCAAGAAGAAGATAAGTAACAAGAAAGCAATATCTGCCATTGACCCTGCATTAACTTCTTGTACTTCTCTTTTACCCATAGATAATTAAATTTATTGGCTCCTAACAATGCAGGAGCCGGGCCATTATTTAAACAGACGTGATAACTCTGCATAAAGAATAGCAGAAATTACTATTCCAAACAGAAGATAAGTTCCATATAACATGGTACCAGCTAGGTTTAACATACTAGGAACATTATCAGGACCATTATATCCTATTAATTGAAGTGGTGTATCATCTGACATTGCATAAGCCACTAATACAATCACCCCTAGTATACCCATTGAAATAATTGAACGCATTGCATTCTTTGGGTTAACAACAAGGTGAAATACTTCAAATAATAGTGATACACCTGCTGCAATGTAAATTAACAACTTAGCCCAGTCCAAGAATGACTCTGTAAAAACTGGTGTTTTGTAAGTCTCACCTGGTACATCTCCACCGAAAAAGAACATTCCGGCAAATACCAAGGTTACTGCTAGCAACAGGTATAATACAATATTTAAAATTTTTGAAAGCTTAGTCATAATGACAATTATTTTTTCATGTTATATTTTACCAAGATATCTAGTAGAGAGATAGAAGCATCTTCCATTGTATTTACAATACCATCGATTTTAGATACGATGTAGTTGTAGAATACCTGAAGGATGATAGCTACGATCAAACCAGATACAGTGGTAATCAACGCCACCTTAATACCACCTGCTACAGCTGTTGCAGAAATAGTACCCATTGCCTGAATGTTGTCAAATGCTTCAATCATACCAATTACAGTACCCATGAAACCAAGCATAGGAGCAAGCGAGATAAACAATGAAATCCAAGTTAAACCTTTTTCTAAAAGACCCATTTGAACTGAACCGTATGAGATAACTGACTTCTCAACTACTTCAACACCTTCATCGAATCGATCAAGACCTTGGTAGAAAATAGAAGCTACAGGACCTCTTGTGTTACGACAAACTTCTTTAGCAGCTTCTACACCACCGTCGTTCAACGCGTTCTCGATGTTCTGAAGCAACTTCTTCGTGTTAGTCGAAGCAAGGTTCAAGTAAATAATTCTTTCAATTGCTAATGCTAAACCGAAGATTAGACATAACAATACAAAACTCATAAAGATGGCTCCACCTTCGATAAATTTCGCTTTGATTTGTTTGTGAATACCTTTTGGTGCTTCGGCCATTTCTTCCTCAACAACCATTGCAGGTTCTTCACTTGGTGCTGTTTCTTCAGCCACCTGTTCTGTAGCTTCGCCAGCTACATTTTCTTCTTCCTGAGCATAAACGGCATTGGCACCTGTGCTCAGCATTCCAATTACTGCTAAAAACGCAAATAGCTTTTTCATAGTCTGCTAAAAATTTTGATTTGTATTAGTATTGTTAATACTCAAAATAGTTTAATGTTGTCCCCTTTTCTTTCCTTAATATCAAGTATCAAAAAAGGTTCAAACCCTTTAATTTTTCAGGGTTGCAAATTACAAAAAAAAAGTCAATTACAAACTTTGAACTGTTAATTTTCATTATTGCGAACACATTGAACTACTTCCATTAATAATATCACAAAAAGAACTGTAAAAATAACACATAAAACATTTGTAATCTTCTAAATATTAATAATAAACATTAAAAGATTACTTAGTGTGATAAAAGTACGACGTCCCTATTTCTATACGTGAATCTCCCCCTGTAGCGATTTATTCAAAGCCTTCTTTACCTCATCGGCTGAAGAACAATTAGCCAAAAGGTACATCAGCTTTGTTACGGCCGCTTCGGTGGTCATATCATAACCTCCAACAACTCCCAGCTCCAACAGGTGCACCCCGGTTTCGTATCGCCACATTTCAACGCTACCGGCCAGACACTGAGTAACATTAAGGATAATTAAGTCACGATCAAGTGCTTCTTTTATAGCATCTAAGAACCACTGTTTGGTAGGTGCATTACCTGAACCGTAGGTTTCAAGAACTACTGCTTTTATATTAGGGGCATTTAGTACTGCCTTCACAACGTCTTTATTAATACCAGGGAAAATACGTAAAAGTGCCACATTGGTATCCATCTTTTTGGCCACTCTAAAAGTACCGTTTAATGTCGTGTATCGAATATAGGGATAGTTATACTTTAAATGTATTCCAGCTTCAGCAAGTGGCGGGTAGTTATCTGCGCGAAAAGCGTGAAAATGCTCTGCATTGTATTTGGTTGTACGATTACCCCTAAACAGTTTATCTTTAAAGTAAATACAAACCTCCGGCACTAAAGCCTGTCGATTCTTTTGAGCAGCGGCAATTTCAAGAGCCGTAATCAAGTTTTCTTTCCCGTCTGTTCGAATAGTACCCAATGGCAATTGACTTCCTGTAAGTACTACCGGCTTTCTGAGATTCTGCAACATAAAGCTTAATGCACTCGCTGTGTACGCCATAGTATCGGTACCATGCAGAATGACGAATCCATCATATGCAGAGTAGTTTTCTTCGATAATGCCAACCAACTTCACCCAAATATCTGGATGCATATCGGATGAGTCAATAAGGGGTTCAAAAGAGATACTCTTTACCTGAAAGTCAAATCGACGCAATTCAGGCACTTGCTTGGAAATACTTTCAAAATCAAATGGCACCAATGAATTGGTTTCGGGATCGATAACCATACCAATAGTACCTCCAGTATATATAATCAATATCTTTCTTTCTTCCATCCTCATCTATGTTTACAAAGCAAATAAGCTTTTAGCATTAATAGTTGTTTGCTGTTTTACCTCATCAATACCAACATTGTGAACCATAGCAATTGTTTCAGCGACTCTTTCGATGTAAGCAGGCTCATTACGTCTTCCCCGTTTGGGCACCGGAGCCAGATAAGGCGCGTCTGTCTCAAGCACTAGTTTGTTTAGTGGTATTTCCTTTACTACTTCACGAAGGTGTGTATTCTTAAAAGTAACCACACCGTTAATCCCTATCATAAAGGCATTGTAACTTAAAATACGTTTAGCCTGTTCTTCATCACCGGTAAAACTATGAAATACCCCCATCAACTTATCATCCAGCTGCTTTTCCAATACTTCAAAAACTTCCGGAAAAGCATCTCTACAATGAATAACGATAGGCAAATTCAGTTCTTTTGCCCATAGTATTTGCTCCTCAAATGCTTTCATTTGCTCAGCACGAAAAGTTTTGTCCCAATATAAATCGATACCAATTTCGCCGATTGCTATATACGGTCGTTCATTAATATGTTGCTTTGCCTGAGCTAATAATTCCTGATAGTTTGACTTGATCGAAGTTGGATGAATGCCCATCATAGCATAACAAAACCCGTCATTCTGTTCTTCCAATTGATGCATAGCATCAAATGTTTCCTCATCAACATTGGGTAATAAAATCTTCTCAAGCCCTACAGCTTTTGCCCGATTAATTACTTCACTCCTATCCTCGTCAAAATCAGACAAATATATGTGCGAATGCGTATCTATCACTTCTTATCAATTTTATGAGCCCAAAAATACCAATGTTTATGGATTTTCGGGCAGCAAAAAGTATGATTTCTTCCACACCACCAGTTACAAGAAGGCCGTCTCGGGGAGGAGACGGCCTATATTGTTGCATCCAGAAAAATTTAAACAACACCTTGAGCAATCATTGCATCGGCCACTTTCACGAAACCGCCAATATTAGCTCCTTTGATGTAATTTACTTTGCCGTTTGGCTCAGTTCCATATTTAACACATGCATTGTGAATGCTGGTCATGATTTGATCCAGACGATCGTCTACTTCTTTTTCAGTCCAGTTTAAACGCATGCTGTTTTGAGTCATTTCTAAACCTGATACAGCTACACCACCAGCATTAACTGCTTTACCTGGTGCAAAGGCAATTTTATCAGTTGCTAAATAGGCCGCTTCAGCCGTACATCCCATATTAGATGCTTCAGCAATCACCTGACAACCACTTGCAATCAAAGTTTTTGCATCTTCCTCATTCAACTCATTTTGAATGGCACAAGGAATAGCAATATCTACTTTCTGCTCCCAAGGTTTTTTACCTGCGTAGAATGTAGCTTCCGGATAACGCTCAGCATATGGTGAAACGATATCCTGGTTAGAAGCACGTAACTCTAACATGTAATCAATCTTATCACCTGAAATGCCTTCCGGATCGTAAATATACCCATCAGGACCAGAGATAGTTACCACTTTAGCACCGTACTCAACAGCTTTTAAAGCAGCTCCCCATGCTACGTTACCGAAACCTGAAACTGATACAGTCTTGCCATCCATTGTTTCGCCTTTAGTAGCTAACATTTCACGTACGAAATAGATAGTACCAAAACCAGTTGCCTCAGGGCGAATTAATGAACCACCAAATTCAGCACCCTTACCAGTTAATACACCTGTAAACTCGTTACGAAGTTTCTTATACTGACCGAACAGGTATCCAATTTCGCGGCCACCAACACCAATATCACCAGCAGGCACATCAGTATTAGGTCCAATATGGCGGAATAACTCGCTCATGAAAGCTTGACAGAAACGCATAATTTCGTTATCTGATTTTCCTTTTGGATTGAAGTCAGAACCACCTTTACCACCACCCATCGGAAGGGTTGTTAAGCTGTTTTTAAATGTCTGCTCAAATCCTAAAAACTTAAGACCACTTAGTGTTACACTAGGGTGGAAACGCAAACCGCCTTTATAAGGTCCGATAGCTGAGTTAAACTCAACGCGGAAACCACGGTTTACCTGAACCTCGCCACTATCATCAACCCAAGGCACACGGAACATAATTACCCTTTCAGGTTCAGTCATACGTTCCAGTATCTTAGCTTTTTTATAGTGAGGGTTCTCCTGATAGAAATCCCAAACTGTTTCTACTACTTCTTGCACTGCTTGCAAAAATTCGTCTTCGCCAGGGTTCTTAACTCTAACGCTGTCCATGAATTCCTTCATCTTAGCTTCCATATTATAAAAGGTATTAAATGTTGGATCTATTAATTGTTTATTATGGTTTCAAAAGTATATAATTTTCTAAAACCTCATTATAAATCGTAAGGAAAATTCAATAATTTTGCCACATCCACATAACACTCATATCCTGCACCTTAAGAAATGTGTAAATATGTTTTTTAGCACTTCATGACATATATCACCAAAACAAGATGCTCAAAATAGTCGAAAATTGTAAGCAAGTGTAATTTGTCATGTTTTCAACCCACACCTCACTCCTTTAAAATTGCATAATGAACAAACTTACTATCTATCAATGCTGTTTTTAAAATCTGATAAAGTTATAAAAGGATGAGTACAACTTCAACTACTATAATAATTGGAGTTACCCCATAATACAGATGCCTATCTCATGGATTTCTTAGTTAACAAGGGTTTGCAGGGAATGCTAAGTG